>JBAYIO010000051.1:0-38450 GCA_041665605.1 Victivallaceae bacterium
GGTCGGGGTGATGGTCGGGGTGATGGTCGGGGTGATGGTCATGATGCGCCGGCTGTTCAAAATGTGTATTAAGAATATGCTCCGGAACAGGCTGTGTGCTGCGCGCGCCTTGAACCGGAGCCGCAGTTCCGCCTTGATTTGCAGATTTCGCCAGTTCGTCCAGACAATGCTGCAAACTGGCGACATCCGGAGTCTTCCTGTGTTCCGGCGGGTGTGAAACATGGCCTGCGTTTAAATTTTCAAGTTTGGTTTCAGTTGCATGGGTGGCAGATTTGTGTTCAGCGCTATGCGGCAAAGCAATATTGTCAGTGCCAGTATAAGAATGGTCCATCGGAGATGGCGTTTTATTCAAATCCATTTTTTTATGCCGCAGAATGTCTTCGGAGTTAAACTCCTGCTCGTGTTCCGGATCGGGCTGACTGCTCTTGCCAATGTCTATTTCATAAAGCAGTTTATTTGCGCGACGCAGTTCGGCAGTTATTTCCGCCAGGGTTCCATCCAGTTTTTTGGCATGCCAGACTAAGCTGTTAAGCTCAACATCGTTTTTGGATTTGTAGTTTTCGAAAACATTGAAGAATTTATAAAATTTGCAGGCGGTGATTACAAAAACCAGCCATGTGAGAAAACTCACAATCACAAGCGTAATAACAGGAATGTCGCTGCCGTTCATAAATCATCCCCCCACTCTTTATGTATAAACTATTATACACTAATTATTTAAAAAAAGCAAATCCGCTTTTTTCAAGATAATAATTTAAGCGGGGAAGCACAGCTAAAGCCAGACGGGAAGTGACTTAGGAGCCGTACAAAAATAACCTTTACAAGTTTATTTATTTACAGATCCTTAGAAATAAAGATCCCGTTTACCGGAGATCCGGATTTCCGCAATGCGTTCCGTGATCATCCTTTTCTGCTTTTCATCAGTCATTTTCTCCAGCTCTTTGGCAATAAGTTCGAACCCGGACTTTCTGACTTCGTCTGACGCATAGTCTTCAAGATATTCGCAGAGCGTTGTCATTGCATTAGGCGTGCAGAAACGCTGAATAAACCCGGGGATTGCATATTCCATGAAATGTTCTCCGGTGCGGCCCAGGCGATAGCAGGAGGTGCAGAAACTTGGAATATAGCCTTCACGAATCAATTCCCCCATCACGTCATCAAGCGAACGGATATCACCAATCTGGAACTGCTCTCTTTTGAGCTCCTGTACCTTGTTGCGGTCTTTTTCGCTGTAACCGCCTAGTTCAAGGCGGGTTCCGGCGTCAATCTGGGACACGCCGAACTGCATGACCTCGCGGCGGATTTCGGCAGTCTCGCGCGCAGTGCAGATCAGTCCGGTATAAGGCACGGAAAGGCGCAGGATCGCCACCAGCCGCTTAAAATCATGATCACTGACGAAATATTTCTGGTCAAACGTTATCCCGTGAGCCGGACGCAGGCGCGGAAAGCTGATGGTATGGGGTCCGACGTTGTAAATATTCTGCAGATGCAGAGAATGCGTTATCAGTCCGAGCACTTCGAAACGCCAGTCGTACAGGCCGAAAAGCGCACCGATGCCCATATCGTCGCAACCGGATTCAAACGCACGGGAAAGGCCGTCCAGCCGCCACAGGTAGTCGCCTTTATGTGTGTGCGACGGATGACATTCCTGATACATGGCATGGTTATAGGTTTCCTGAAAAATCTGATAAGTGCCGATGCCGGAGTCTTTCATCGTCCTGAAGCCGGCATGATCAAGCGGCGCGGCATTGATATTGACCCGGCGGATTTCGCCTTTGCCTTTCTTTACCGAATAAACCGTGCGGACGGTGTCAGCCATGAATTCCGGGGTATAATCCGGATGTTCGCCAAATACCAGAATCAGTCGTTTGTGACCAACATCCTCAAGCGCCTCCACCTGCTGAACAGTCTCTTCCGCACTGAGGGTCTTCCGCACTGTGGAACGCAAACTGCGGCGAAACGCGCAGTATTTACAGTCATTGACACAGAAATTGCCGATATACAGCGGGGCGAAAAGTACAATGCGATTGCCGTAAACATCCTTTTTCAATTGCCTGGCGGCATTGAAAATCTCTTCCACCAGATCCGGCGATTCAGCAGCGATCAATGCGGCGGTTTCCTCCACCTCCAGCGGTTTCTTCTCCATGCTTTTGGCAATGATCGCCCGGACGCGTCCGGCATCTTCCCGCGTATTTTCAATAATTGAAGTTATTTTAGCGTCATTTATGAAGTCAGAACAATTTTTTGACATTGTTTTATTTAACATTTTTCAGGCCCTTTACATAATTATGTAATGAAATGACTGTTTTTCAAAGATGTAACATAACACAGGAAATTAATATTTAAATATTAAAATTAAAAACTGGGTGAATATTGTAATTTAAGCTTAATTTTGTAATGATTTGTTGAATAAGGGAATATTTTTGATATATTTTCAGGATGATTTATAAAATATTGACGGAAAGATTCAGTTAATGAAAGACTCTATAAGAAATATATTGATCCAGATGGGCGAAGATCCCGACAGGGACGGCTTGAAAGACACCCCGAAACGGACTGCGGAAAGTTTTCTGTTTCTTACGCGCGGCTACCGCCAGAATCTGGACGAAGTAGTCAATAATGCTTTTTTTGATGTCGAATCCGACGACATGGTCATAGTGCGGGATATTGAGTTTTACAGTCTGTGCGAACATCATTTACTGCCGTTTTTCGGTAAATGCCATATCGGCTACATCCCGAACGGCAAGGTGTTCGGCGTGAGCAAGCTGGCACGGATCGTGGATATGTTTTCGCGGCGTCTGCAGCTCCAGGAGCGGCTTACCCAGCAGATTGCGCAGACCATTAAAGACACAATCAACGCACAGGGCGTGGGAGTTGTGATGGAAGCCCAGCATCTCTGCATGCTCATGCGCGGAGTGGAAAAGCAGAATTCAGTCATGACCACCTCTTCCATGCTCGGCAGTTTCCGCAGTGAATCAGCCACCCGCAATGAATTTTTAAAACTAATCAAGTAGGGTCAATAATGCGCGCGCTTGTCCAGCGAGTATCATCAGCGTCCGTAACGATTGAGCATGAAATAGTCGGCAGCATCGGTTCCGGTCTGGTAATTCTGCTGGGCGTGACTCATGATGATGACGAGCGGGATGTGGAATTTCTGGCAGACAAATGTGTAAATCTGCGCATATTCCGCGATGCGGAAGACAAAATGAACCATTCCCTGCTGGATATAAAAGGTGAAGCGCTGATTGTATCCCAGTTTACGCTTTACGGCGATGCGAGGAAGGGCAGGCGGCCCAGCTTTGTTGACGCCGCCCTGCCCGTCCATGCTGTTCCGTTGTATGAAAAATTTATTTCCGCGGTGCAGGCCGCCGGGATCAGAACTGCCAGCGGCCGGTTCGGCGCGGATATGCTTGTTGATATTAAAAATTGCGGTCCGGTGACGCTGATGATCGAATCACGAAAGGCATGATTATATAATGACTGCGGTAAAAAAGAAAAAAATTGTAATTCTGGGGTCCACCGGGTCAATTGGCGAAAATGCCGTAAGAGTAGCTAAAAATCTTTCCGCCCGCATTGAAGTCTGCGGACTGGCTGCGAGAAATAATCTGAAAAGACTGGCGGAACAGGCCGCGGAACTAAATTGTCCGTATGCCGTAACTTCCGATGCGTCAAGAGAAAGCGACCTTTTAAGGATGCTGCCTCCAGGCTGCGAAGGCAAGGCCGGCGAAGAATACATTCTGGAAATGGTCACCCGCCCGGAAGTTGATCTGGTGCTGTGCGCGATTGTCGGCACCGGCGGACTGCTGCCGGTGCTGGAAGCTATCCGCGCCGGCAAGGAAATAGCGCTGGCCAGCAAGGAAGTGCTGGTCATGGCGGGCGATCTGGTAATGAAAGAGGCAGCCAGATACGGCGTAAGAATCGTACCGGTTGACAGCGAACACAGCGCAATATTCCAGTGCCTTGACGGCAAACGCAGACAGGACGTTTCGCGTCTGATCCTGACTTGCAGCGGCGGCCCTCTGCTCAACGCCTCCAGCGAAGAGATCAGGAATGCGACCTATGCGGAAGCGCTGGCCCACCCGACATGGAATATGGGGCCGAAAGTAACCATCGACTCGGCCAGCCTGATGAATAAAGCGCTGGAAATAATTGAGGCCGGCTTCCTTTTCGGCATGCCAGGCAACAGGATTGACGTGGTAATCCATCCCCAATCAGTGATTCACTCAATGGTGGAATTCATTGACGGCACAATTCTGGCGCAGATGTCGACTCCGGATATGCGTTTCCCGATTCAATATGCAATAACCTATCCTGAAAAGTATTCCGGCAGCATGAAACCGCTGGACTTTTCGAAGTTCTCGCAGTTGAACTTTCAGATGCCCGACCGCAAACTTTTTCCCTCGCTGGATTTTGCCTACAGCGCCCTGCATGCCGGAGGCACCATGCCGGCAGTAATGAACGCGGCCAATGAAGTGGCAGTGGAAAGATTCAGGAGATCCGAGATCGGATTTACCGGCATTTGGAACATAATAGAAAAGGTAATGTCCAAGCATAAAGTGCTTGAACAACCTGCACTTGATGCTATTCTATCAGTTGACAAATGGGCCAGGGAAACGGCACTGACAATATAATATAAATCTGAAGAATATTAACCTCGACGGAGAATTATGGATATAGAGAATATACTGCGCGTTATCGGAGCATTATTGTTCATGGGTTTCTTTTTAGGCTTTTGCATCTTCATCCATGAACTCGGCCATTTTCTGGCAGCCAAGTGGCGAGGCCTGCATGTTGTAGCTTTTTCCCTTGGATTCAGGAAAATATGGAGCAGAAAAATCGGCGGGGTCGAATACCGTCTCGGCTGGCTGCCGTTCGGCGGTTATGTTGATCTGCCGCAAATCGACACGACTTCCATCGCCAAAACAGAAACCGGCGAGGAATTGCCTCCGGCGAAACCGTTTGACAGAATGGTTACCGCTTTTTCCGGACCTTTTTTTAATATTCTCTTCGGCCTGATTCTTGGATGTGTGGTATGGATATGGGGAATTCCGCAGGATTCTCCGAAGATGCGCGCGATTGTAGTTGACTCCATTGATACGACCAGCCCGGAATACGCAGCCGGCCTCAGAGAGAACGACGCCATCGTAAAAATCAACGGCAAAAAGTTTTACTGCACCTGGAATGATTTTGTTCAGAAGATTCTCTTTGCCGTCGGCAAAGTGGATTTGGAAGTTGAACGCGGCAGCGCAAAACAGACTGTGACCTATGTGCCTAAAGAAAATCCCAACAGCCCCGGCAGTTTGAAGAAAGAAAATATTGCCTGGCCTTTCTTCTCGCCGCGAATTCCGATAACGCTGTTTCCGGAGAAAGACTCCCCGTCAGAAAAAGCGGGAGTCCAGGATGGAGACATTCTGCTGGAAATAAATGGAGCAAAAGTATCAAGCTTCGAAGAGTTTCAATATATTATTGATTTACTGGAAGAACATTCTGTAAACTTGAAATTGAAACGCGGCGAAAACACTGTCGAAATCAAAAACATCAAGCCCATATTGAATAAAGACGTTCCGGAAGATCAGAAAAAAGTCTATCTGATCGGGATCACTTACAAAGTAAATCCCCCGCTTGAAATAATTAATGTAGTAAAAAACTTCCCGGCGGAAAAAGCAGGAATCCTTCCAGGCGACGTAGTCCAGAAGCTGAACGGAACTCCGGTTGTCAATATAGATGATTTCAGAAAGCTGGTGGCGGCACAGGAAGAAAAGCCATTTACGCTTACACTCAAGCGCAGCGACAAGACTTATGACGTGACAATCCAGTCAAAACACATTCAGCATTTCACTATTGGCGTGCGAATGACCGTAATTGATTATCCATCTCCCGTCGAACAGTTCGTCAGAGTAATTGACCTGAGCTATAAATCATTGCGCGGGATAATTTACGGGGTATCCCAGAAAGCCGGCCTCACTCAGGAAGGCAGCACGCTGAAGTTCAGCAACCTCAGCGGACCGATCGGGCTGGGACGCACGATCTTCATTTCCGTATATTACGGGTCGTTTCTACTTGGAATATATTTTGTGGTTATCATCTCTTTTGCTCTGGCAATTTTCAACCTGATGCCGCTGCCGGTGCTTGACGGCGGACATATGCTCCTGGCCGGAATTGAGATGACTATTCGCCGGCCGGTGCCGGAGATAATTGTAAAGACCCTGACCTTTTTATTTGTTTCGCTGCTCATCATGTTGATGGTATATGTAACTTTCTACGATGTAATGCGTTTTGTTCCGGAAAAAGAGAACAACGGAACGCAGGGAACTCCTCAAGCTGTAATCGCGGCGGAAAAGGATGTTTCAAAAACACCGAAAAGCAATTCTCCAGCAATTGTCCAAAAAGAAGGGACAAAAGATGCCGGCAAGACGGATAACAAGGCAGATAAAGCTAAATAAAATCACGATTGGCGGCGGAACTCCGGTCTCGATACAGTCCATGACCAACACCGATACTGGAGATGCGGCCGCCACTCTCAGCCAAATAAAGCATCTTGCGGCGGCCGGTTGTGAGATTATCCGCGTGGCCGTTCCCAATCGTCGAGCCGTTGACGCCCTGCCCGATATTATCGCCGGCAGCCCGATTCCCGTCATCGGCGACATTCATTTCGACTACCGTCTGGCGCTCGGCGCAATCAATGCCGGCATTCACGGCATACGGCTCAATCCCGGCAATATCGGCGACGAGAGCAAAGTCCGGCTGGTTGCCGAAAAAGCTGGAGAAGCAGGAATTCCAATCCGGACAGGCGCCAATTCAGGCAGCATCAAAGCGGATTTCATGGAAGAAAAATTACGCAAGGGATTATCGCGGGAAGAAGCTTTATGCGAAGCGCTGGTGGACAGCGCTCTTGAGCAGTGTGCGATATTGGAAAAATATGGTTTCCGTCAAATCAAAGTTTCACTCAAAGCATCCGATGTCCCGGTCACAGTCGCGGCATACCGTCATTTTTCGGCAATTTCAGATTATCCCCTGCATATCGGAGTCACCGAGGCGGGAACTCCCGGGCGTGGAATCGTCAAATCTTCAGTCGGCATCGGTACGCTGCTGCTGGAAGGTATCGGGGATACGCTCCGGGTCAGCCTTACCGCCGACCCGGTGGAGGAAATCATAACCGCCGTCAGGATTCTGGAAAGCTGCGGACTGCGGACGGCGGAACCTGACATTGTCTCCTGCCCGACTTGCGGCAGAACCGAAATTGATCTGATCGAACTGGCGGAGAAAGTCGAGAATTTGATTTCCACGATTAAAAATTCAGGGAAGAAGATTAAACTGAGAAAGATTGCCGTTATGGGCTGTGTGGTCAACGGCCCCGGAGAAGCCAAAGATGCCGATCTGGGAATTGCCGGCGGGAAAAAACAAATAGTTCTGTTCAAGCACGGTAAAATCATCGGCACGTTTTCCGAAACGGCGGGATTCGACCGCTTCAAAGAAGAACTTATCCGCTATGCAAAATAGCTTCAGTTACCGCTTTGATATTCTGCCATAATGTTAAAATCATCAATGTTGGAATTGTGCTTTAAATTTGCTGGAGAAATTGAAATCTCCAACAACTTGTGATAAGTTGTTTCACTATAGAATTACAATTGCATAAATATCCTAAATCAGAAATCCGGGGGGTGTTACTTGCGAAATGCAAGTGACGGGGCAACGCTTTAAGTAATTTCCATGAATATGAACTTAAATTAAGCTATCAAATGTCGGAAAACATGAAGAACAAATTACAAAACATCAGAGTTCTCGTAACCGGCGGAGCCGGATTCATCGGCTCCAATCTCATTGAAGATCTTTTAGCCCGGAATAATGAAGTAATTTGTCTCGATAATTTTGCAACCGGCAAAATGGAGAATATTACTAACTTTACCAGTAACAGACATTTCAAGCTGATTGAAGGAGATATCCGTCGCCTTGATATTTGCAGACAGGCCTGCGACGGGGTCGATTACGTTTTACACCAGGCGGCACTCGGTTCAGTTCCGCGTTCCATCAAAGACCCGATTACCAGCGCTGAAGTTAATATTATGGGATCTTTAAATATGCTGACAGCGGCGCGCGATGCAAAGGTTAAACGTTTTGTTTATGCGGCAAGCAGCTCGACTTACGGGGACAGCAAATCGCTGCCAAAAGTCGAAAATGTGATCGGCAAACCGCTTTCGCCATACGCAATAACCAAGTATGTCAATGAACTGTTCGCGGAAAATTTTTCAAAGATATACGGGATTGAAACTATCGGGTTGCGTTATTTCAATGTATATGGCAGGCGGCAGGACCCGCTTGGCGCATACGCCGCTGTAATCCCGAAGTTTTTCATTTCGCTGATAGAACACGAAAGACCGATGATAAACGGCGACGGTTCTTATTCCCGCGATTTCACTTATGTGGCTGATGTTGTACAAGCCAATCAACTGGCCGCACTGGCAGATACTCCGGAGGCGGTAAACACCGTCTATAATATTGCCTACGGGGCTAAAACAACCTTGAATGAATTGTTCCATGCGATAAGGGACAACCTGTCCAGTCACGATGAAGAAATTTCAAAAATAGAGCCGGTTTACGGAGCAGAGCGGGTTGGGGATGTCCCTCATTCGCTGGCGAATACAAACAAAGCGCAAACTCTTTTGGGTTACAAGCCGGAATTCAATATTCATGCAGGTCTTGCTGAAGCCGCTGAATGGTACTGGCAAAATTTTCAAGTTAATCAGTGATTAATCATTTCATCTATAAATAAAAAGTGGTAGCAAAATGAATGATGTCTGCGGCAAAATATCATCAGGAGAACTGAAACTGGCAATTATCGGCCTGGGTTATGTCGGATTACCGCTGGCTGTCGAATATGGGAAATATTATGACACTATCGGGTTTGACATAAATGAGCGCAGAATCAAGGCATTGATGGCCGGACACGACAGCACTCTTGAAACCACCGCGGAAGAATTGGCGGCGTCAAAGAAACTGACTTATTCCACCGACCCGGGAAAATTACGCGGACGCGACATATACATCATAACAGTGCCGACGCCGGTTGACAAGTACAACCAGCCCGACCTGACCCCGTTGTATAAAGCCAGCGAAACAGTCGGCAAAATCATGGCCCCCGGCTGTATCATTGTTTACGAAAGTACTGTTTACCCCGGCTGCACAGAGGAAGAGTGCGTACCGGTACTGGAGAAATTCAGCGGACTGAAATTCAACACTGATTTCTTCTGCGGCTACAGTCCGGAACGCATCAACCCCGGCGATAAAGAGCACACGCTGACTAAAATCCTCAAAATCACCAGCGGTTCAACACCTGAAGCGGCGGATGCAGTAAACGCTCTTTACTCCAGCATTATCAAAGCAGGCACGCACAAAGCCGCCAGCATTAAAGTAGCGGAAGCCGCCAAAGTAATCGAGAATTCGCAGCGGGATATTAATATTGCATTTGTCAACGAACTGTCCAAGATATTCAAACTTATCGGTATCGACACCACACAGGTGCTGGAAGCAGCCGGCACCAAGTGGAACTTCCTGCCATTCCGGCCGGGGCTGGTCGGAGGACACTGCATCGGGGTTGATCCCTACTACCTGACCCACAAAGCGGAATCTCTGGGTTATCATCCGGAAATCATTTTGTCCGGACGGCGTCTCAATGACGGTATGGGGAACTATGTTGCAGGTGAAGTCGTCAAGCTGATGATTCGTAAAGGCCATACCATCAAGGATAGCAGGATACTGCTGCTGGGCCTGACATTCAAGGAAAACTGTCCTGATATCCGCAATTCCCGCGTGGTTGATGTCTACCGCGGACTCAAAGAGTTCGGCTGCCTGGTTGACATTTATGATCCATGGGCAAATGCCCGAGATGTAAAGCATGAATATGGCATTGAACTGATCAAAAGCCATGATGTGCTGAAAACAATGAAAGGCAACTATGACGCGGTAATACTGGCGGTGTCACATCACCAGTTCAAAGAATTGGACTACAGCCATTTTAATAAAGCAAACCTGGTCATTTACGATATAAAGGGAGTTCTTCCCAAAGAGATTGTAGACGGCAGACTGTAAATCAACATTTTACTATGAATTCACCATCATGAAAAAAGTTATCATTACCGGGGGAGCAGGTTTTATCGGTTCCGCCTTGATCCGGCATCTGATTAAAGAAACCGACTGGCAAGTGCTGAATCTTGACAAACTGACTTATGCCGGATGCCTGGAAAGCCTGAATGAAGTCAGCGGCAGTCAGCGCTACCGGTTCGTACAGGCCGACATCTGTGACCGTTCAGCAGTGGAGCGAATATTCGCTGAATTCAAACCGGATGCAATAATGCATCTGGCTGCCGAATCACATGTTGACCGTTCGATCGACGGGCCGATGGAATTTATTCAGACCAATATCGTCGGAACCGCAACATTATTACAGGCTGCCAGAGAATATTGGTCAACGCTTGAGAAAACTGAAAGAGAGAATTTCCGTTTTCAGCATATCTCCACTGATGAAGTATACGGCAGCCTCGGCCCTGAAGGATATTTTACAGAAACCACACCTTATGATCCGCGGTCACCATATTCAGCAAGTAAAGCGTCCAGCGACCATCTGGTCATGGCCTGGTTCCATACTTACGGACTGCCGGTTCTGATCACCAATTGCTCAAACAATTACGGCCCGTACCATTTTCCGGAAAAACTTATCCCGCTGATGATTCTGAACGCTTTGCACGGACTCCCCCTGCCCGTATATGGACGCGGCGACAATATACGCGACTGGCTGTATGTGGAAGATCACGCCAAGGCTTTACGCCTGGTGCAGGAAAAAGGCGTTCCCGGAGAAACGTACAATGTCGGAGGCAATAATGAACGGACAAACCTGGAAGTAACTTACTCCATCTGCGATACACTGGATGAACTTGCCCCGGAACGGCGGGCTTCCGGTTTGTCTTCATACCGCAATTTGATTAAATTCGTTCAAGACCGGCCGGGACATGATAAGCGCTACGCGATTGATGCTTCCAAGTTAAAAAAACAACTCGGCTGGCAGCCGGCGGAAAATTTTGATACCGGGATTCGCAAAACCATTGAATGGTATTTGAACAATGCATGGTGGTGGCAGCCGATCAGGGAAGGCAAATATTCCGGACAAAGGCTTGGCAGTACTAAATAGTTCTATTATAACTAATCATTAAGGATGTCATCATGAAACGGAAAGGGATAATCTTAGCAGGAGGTAGCGGAACCAGGCTTCATCCCAGTACCAGGGTTGTATCGAAACAACTCCTGCCGGTCTATGACAAGCCGATGATTTTTTACCCATTGTGTACATTAATGCTGGCCGGCATCAATGAGATTCTGGTCATCTCGACACCATCGGACACGCCGCGCTTTGAGCAACTGCTTGGAGACGGCTCTCAATGGGGACTGAATCTGCAATATGCAATACAACCCTCCCCCGACGGCCTGGCCCAGGCGTTTATCATCGGAGAGAAATTTATAGGCAATTCCTGCTGCGCAATGGTGCTCGGCGATAATATCTTCTACGGCTATAATTTCTCGGAACTGCTGAAAGATGCCCACATACAGCCGACAGGAGCAACAGTTTTTGCCTATCAAGTCGCCGATCCGGAGCGCTATGGTGTCGTGGAATTTGATTCAGCCTTCAACGCCATCAGCATCGAGGAAAAGCCGCAACATCCTAAATCGCGCTACGCGGTAACCGGGCTGTATTTTTATGACAATGATATCGTAAATATTGCCAAACAGATAAAGCCTTCCACCCGCGGGGAATTGGAAATAACTGATGTCAACCGTATTTATCTGGAGCAGCACAAATTGACGGTTAAAATTCTAAGCCGCGGCATGGCATGGCTTGATACCGGCACTCATGATTCTCTGCTGGAAGCTTCACAGTACATTGCAACCATAGAAAAGCGGCAAGGCTTAAAGATTTCCTGTCCGGAAGAAATCGCATGGCGCAATAACTGGATCGACCGCCGGCAACTGGAAAAACTAGCCGATCTATACGGCAAAAGTTCGTATGCTGACTACCTGAAAACATTGCTGCCGTAACTAGTGCAACCGGACAAATCCCTTTATAATGATGTTATGAAAAAATCATTTGCTTCGCTTCTACATTTCATGGAATGTAAATTTTCATTGTCTAAAAAACAAGTATTATTCGCAATCCTGGTATTGTTAATTATCGGGCTGGGATTACGCTGCGGTTATTGGATGATGCGCGACCACCCTCCACGTGATGAACAGTTATATATTCAAAATGTTGAAGGAATAATAAAAAATGATGATTACCGGAAAAAAGATTATACTTTTGGTCCTCTTATGCCAATGCTGGCTGCGAATGTCGCCCGATTCGGCCTTGAACCGGAAACGGCATTACGCTCACTCAATGTAGCCTATTCCATCTTGTGGTTATTGATGATGTTTCTTTTATGTTATGAGGTATTCAGCAGCAGTACCGCCGGGCTGCTCGGAATGATGCTGGCAGCATTCAACCCGTATTCGATCCGGATGTCATGTCAAATTCTGCGGGAACCGCTCTATCTCCTGATATTCACGGCCGGCTTATGGCTTGCAGTGAGATTTATTAAGAATCAGAGCTTGAACCCTCTCTATCCACTGCTTTTAGCCGGTTTGACTATGCTTGGTTTTTTTACCAGATACGAAGGAATTGAAATCAGCTTATTCCTGCCTTTGGCCGTCATCGTTATTTTTATGCAATACAAATGGCAGCGTGTCCGAATGTGTTTTTACAGTCTCGCTATATACATAGTCTCGTTCAGCCTGCTGATTGGAGCGCTTATTAATTCCGATAATAATTATATTCGTGGCACCAATCAGAGAGTCATTGGTTATTTCAGGTTATTTACCGGCAACGGGTTGAAATGAGATTTATTGACGCTTATTTCCTGGTAAACTTTTTGCCTTTCGGACTGATGTCGCTGGCAGGGGTTCTGCTGTTCTTTAAAGGAAAATATAAACAGGAAAAGTGGTATTATCCGTTATTCTTTATTGTTATTGTTCTGACAGTCACTGCACTCTGGCGTGTCCCTGTGGTGGATAGTACCAGACGCTATGCCATGCCGATCATGGTTACCGGTATAGTGCTTAGCGCTTTTGTATTAATGCTGCTGCCGGGAATTCTTAAGAAATTCAAAATTTCACATGCCAATGCGGTTACTCGAGTTTTCACCGCTGCATTACTGATTGCCTGTGTCGCAAAAGCCATGCGCCCGCAGGAGAATAAGGACTATCTCCATGAGATTGCCGAAGTTATCAAACTGGATTGTCAAAAAAGCAATATTAACAGGAATGTTGCATTACTCGTTTTCGGCAATCCCGGCGGACATTTGAACTTCGATAATAATATCGAAGTAATTAACGTAAAAAACGAGTATTGGGGCTGCCGCTTCGCCAATGCTGAATATCAGTGTCCGCAACTTAACACCAGCTTAAATATAGATGTCCTGAAAAGCCAGTATCCGCATTTATATCTGTTGTGTGTTGAACCGGTGCATGACAATTTCCGTGCTGCCTGGGAAAAGCAGTACAGTGATAACCCGGAATTAATATTTGAATACATCAGCAGAAAACAAACCGCATATCGGCTGTACAGGATTAAGTCGCCGCATAAAATTGCATGGACAGCCACTGATGAATTTAAAAGTATGCTGGCAAATAAAGACGACTTATTCCGGAACGGAGATTTTAAAAAGAAGTATCGTGTTTCATCTGAAGATAACATAGCTAAAGATTTACTGGATCGCGGAATCGACCTGTTCGGCAATGGAGATGTCTATCTGCCTGATGGATGGAGAATAAATACGGGAGATGGCTGGAATGCAAATTGCAGTCCGGTGTCTATCAAACTCACAGCGGGAAACACTAATGCGTTAAATATCCAAAGTAAAAACATGGTCTCGCTATATTCGAATAAGGATACGCTTAACTCCAATAAATTTTATCTGGTAGCAGTCCGGGCTGATTCTAAGACTCAAGGATGTTTAATCCTGTCTGCATATACTTATAATATAAAGGATGAATTCATACGGCCGTTCGTATTAAAAGAAATAAAACTCAGCAACCAGAAAAATAGCTACCTGATTCCATTTATGCTTAAAAATTGCGAAAAAATCAGGCTGGGCTTAATTTTCTCCGGCAATGTCACAATTGATAATGTAAAAGTTATATCAATGGAATAATTGCTCTGCGATTAATGCCGGAAATTATTGAGCCAGGCATTCTTGAATTATTGAAAGCTGATACCGGTATAGTAATTAATGTAGAAACTAATAAATTTTAAGGAGACTAATATTGTCGCAATCAGAATTTATCATTGCGCCGTCGAAGAGATGGCTTGCCGTTAACTGGCAGGAACTGTGGCACTACCGTGACCTCTTTTTGGTCCTCGCCTGGCGGGATATCTCTGTGCGCTATAAACAAACCGTGCTGGGAATCGCCTGGGCAATATTCCAGCCGTTCGTCACAATGATCGTCTTCACCTTTATTTTTAACCGTATGGCGAATATCAGCAGCGGGGACAACACCCCCTATCCGGTTTTTCTTTATGTTGGACTGCTGCTATGGCAATATTATTCCAGCACGCTGACCAACGCCAGCGGCTCCATGATCAGCAATGCTTCTCTAATCCAGAAGGTCTATTTCCCCCGCCTCATCGTGCCTGCGACTGCCGCCACTACCGGACTGGTTGATCTGGCGATTGCAACTGTGATCCTGATGGGCATGATGGTTTATTACGGGATAATGCCGCAACTGACCGGATTACTGATTCTACCAGTCTTGCTGATGATTGCCGTGCTCAGCTCGCTGGGGATGGGGATGGCGCTGGCATCGCTGAATATCAAATACCGGGACGTCCGCTTCGCGCTGCCGTTCTTCATTCAGATACTGATGTATGTAACGCCGGTCATCTATCCGGTCAAGATGTTGAATAACTATCCGGTCATCAAAGAGCTTATGCTCTGGCTGAACCCGATATCCGGGGTTATTTCCACCGCCCGTGCCGGTCTGCTCGGACAAGGCGTAATTGACTACGGCGTGCTCGGAATCTCTCTGTTGATGAGTATAGTTTATTTTGTTGCCGGATTATATTATTTCCGGAGTACTGAAAGATATTTTGCGGACATAGTTTGAGCGTAAATCTAAGGTTAAAGACAATATTATGACCAAACCTATAATTGAAATAGAAAACGTCGGTAAATGTTATCGCATTGGCGCGAATAAGGAGCCATATCTGTCTCTGCGTGATGAAATCGTAAAATTTACCTCCAGGCTCCGCCCGGGGATCAAAAATAGAAGACCGTCTGAAACAGACTTCTGGGCATTAAAAGATGTCAGTTTTAACGTGCGGGAAGGCGAGGCGATCGGGATCATCGGCCGCAATGGCGCGGGTAAAAGTACACTGCTTAAAATATTATCGCAAATAACTCCTCCCACGAGAGGTAAGATTACCATGCGTGGAAGAGTGGCGAGCCTTTTGGAGGTTGGTACCGGTTTTCACCCGGAATTGACCGGACGTGAAAATATTTTTCTGAATGGCGCAATTTTGGGAATGAGCCGCGCCGAGATTAGAAAAAAGTTTTGTGAAATCATAGCTTTCGCGGAGATTGACAAATTCCTGGACACCCCGGTAAAACGCTATTCCAGTGGCATGTATGTCCGCCTGGCGTTCGCCGTGGCGGCGCACTTGGAACCGGAAATCCTGGTGGTGGATGAGGTTCTCGCAGTGGGTGATGCGGAATTCCAGAAGAAATGTCTGGGAAAGATGGGGGACGTTGCCAAGACGGGACGCACTGTATTGTTCGTAAGCCATAACATGCAGGCAATCCGCTTGCTATGCACTCGCTGCGTTCTGTTACAGGACGGCAATGTTGCGGCAAACGGGGACCCGGCAGACGTGACATCCTCTTATATGGGTAGTGATGACAACTGCACAGGTGAAAAAAGTTGGCCGTTGGCAACCGCTCCGGGAGATGACACTGTACGGATTATGTCCTTAAAAACGATGAATGGCGAAGGCGATGTATGCTCCGATTTCTCATCAGACAAAGACGTTTTTGTGGAGATGCTGCTGGATGTCCGCAGTATTGATGCAGCTCTGCGCGTGGGGTTCGAATTACTGTGGCAAGACGGAACAGTGGTGTTTACATCCCATCATAATGATGCTGCAGCTTCCGAGTGGCCTGCGCTCTCGATTGGGATAAACCGCCTATCCTGTAAAATCCCGCCGGGACTGCTGAACAAGGGGAGATATTCAGTCGCTCCAAGAATCAGCCTTCACTGTACTCGATGGATCGTGCATACTCCGTCTTCGATACAGTTCAATGTATATGTCGCCCACGGCAATAATGAATTCTGGGTAGTCAGCACTCCTCAACCCGGAGTCATACGGCCTATATTGTCCTGGATAAAAGTTTAGCAACAAAAATCAACGCGGCAAGCGCATGAGTGACAGCGGCACATCTTAAAGGGGAGCATGCAAATTGTGCTGAAGCAAGGTATGGATTCTCTAAATGAATATCCGGCATGAATTTAATCTACCCGGGATATCGCAATAAATCAGGGGAATGAGATGTGCGGAGGTTCCGGCATTAAATGGCTTGATTATGATATGATCAAACAATAGAAGATTCATGACGACAAGATATTTTTTAACATTCAACTTTTATGGAAAGGTTCTCCAGAAATGCTCAACAAGATTTATAGTACTGCCAGTAAGCTGACTCATCCCAGGAAACTTCTTCGCGAGCGCCAATTGCGCAAGGCAGGAATATCTCCCCATGATTTATATACTTATAATCTGCCATGGCTGATAGCCAGGAACTTCAACGTTGTTTTGGACATAGGGGCAGCACGCGGCACACATGCGCTTTTGTTTCGCCGGCTTTTTCCCAATGCAAGAATCCTTGCGTTCGAACCGCTCCCCGAAAATTTTGCGGAGCTAACTCGCAGAACCAGTGGACAACCCAATATTGAGCGCCATCAATGCGCCCTGAGTGATCAGGATGGATTGATGGACTTTCATCTCGGAGGGGCGGACTATGCGGACTCATCGTCACTCCTGCCAATGAGTCAGAACCACCGGAAATTATGGCCCGGCTCAGGCACAGACCAATGTATTAAAGTACAAACTCGCTGTCTGGATTCGTTGTTCGAGGTGGGACGCAATGAACGCGTATTTGTGAAGATGGATGTCCAGGGCGGGGAAATTATGGCCATCAACGGGGGCAAGAAAGCGTTTTCCGCGGTTGATACCGTGGTGGTGGAAGTCTCAATGCGGCCACTTTATACAGGTTCCCCGACGTTTCATGTGTTGTATGAAAAGATGTACAGTTTTGGATTTCAATATGCCGGTATTCTTGAGCAGATGTTCAGTCCCGACAGGAGTGGGGAAGTGATCCAGAGCGATGTCATCTTCCGCCGTGGAATTGGAAACATTTAAAACAGATTATGCGATCATGTTTTCAGCTTCAGCCTCTTGCTTCCGCTAGTTTTGGAGTCTAATTAATGAGCTTTTTGTTATTGTTTCTCTTGGGAACTGTCGCCTGGCTTCGTCCTGTACTGGGTTATGCGTTGTTCATGTTCCTGCAAACGCCGCTGTTCAATGTAGCAGGAAAGTTTGTGCATCCTCAATTAGCCTCTGCCATACTCATCCTGGCCACCATCAAGTTGCTGTTCAGTCACCGCAGCCGCCTGCGCGGGCTTGAAATCTGCGCGCTGACACTCTCGCTGATTGTGCTGTTGCGGCAGTGTGAATTGAAACAGGAATTCGGTTTCGGGCCGGGCCAGTGTGTCCAGCTTCTTAGCCTTGCGTTTCTGTGGGGTCCGCTATTGGTGGCGTTCAACCGACTCAGCGATGATGAGATGGCCAGCCTCCGCCTGTGGATGTGCATGGCTGGAATCGTCGTCGGAGTTTGGGGAACCATGGTCTATCTGACCGGCAATGAATATCTGATGCAGATGGCTATTTGGGGCATCCCCGACAGTGGGAGCGACTTAACGCTTGGTGACGCTGCGTGGATCGTCAAGAACCGTTTTGTCGTAATGGGGCTGTTTACGGTGATTCCGTCGGCCTACTGGTATGTACTGCGAGGCGCTCTTGTCGAAACCAGACATCATTGGCTGTGGAATCTGGCAATGTATGCCGGAGTTGGAACTATTTTAATCGCGGTGGGAATCAGTGTAACCCGAAGCATGATTCTGGTGCTGAGCATGGGAACGCTTGTCATGCTGGTTGCGTGGCTATCGATGAGCGGAAAGTTTAACCGCACACGCAAGTTCGCCATCGGAATCACGGGCGCGTGCCTCCTGGGATTTGCCGTCTGCCATATTGATTTCGTGGTCTTGATAGAAGAGTTTCAAATGAGGTTTTTGTCATTGGGCCTGGACGATGAAAATGTCTGGAATCGACTGGATAACACGGCCAATACACAGACTTATCTGCTGCAAAACCTGTGTTTCTTTGGCGCACCGGGTCCGGACCCCTTGGCAAACTGCCAGGGTTCAGTTGACACTGCGGTGATACTAAATGTCTGGCTTTGGTATGGAATACCTGGCGTGATACTGTTCTCCGCACTGTTTTTTACGGCATTCTGGCGACTTTTAAAATGCTGGCTGATACAGGTGAGCGCTGAGCAAAAATTGTTCAGGAGTATGCTGACGGCTTGGTCCATCTACTTCGTTTACGTCTGGATCGTCGGCTATAGCCTGCATCCGCCGGAAGTGTTCTTTACAGTACTGTTCTTCTCCGAAATCTGCCGTTTGTATGACAAGTGTCAGAGCCGGGCTTTGCCGGCATCCCAGGAAGGAATCGGGTGACATGTGTCAGCGATGAACTGCAGCTCCCGCAGTTTTATCCATAATAAACTGTCAGGTTTCAAGTAAGGAATTTTAAAAGAAAATGCCGAAGATTAAAAGTCAGCGAAAAACATGAATCTATATTGGCGATTCAGAATTTATGTGTAACTCCAGACATTTTATTAACGTTGAAAACGTAGAAAATTAAAACAAAGATATTCCAAAGCAGACTGATGAATGCATCCTTTCAAAGACCTGTATTGATTGTGGCATCGGATTCGGACGGCCACCGGAAGAATTATGTTGCTGTTCTTGGCCGCTGGTTTGCCGGGGCAGGTCATCCGGTCGTCATCGCTTGCGGCCCCGGCGAGCATGGCATCCCTGCATCCCGGTCTCCGGTTCTGGCTCAGTTCCTGGCAGATTCGAATGCGCGCGCCTTCGATCTGGATGCCGATGTCGTCAATGCCCCGGCACGGTTCAGGATGCGGCTTACCCAGCTGGAAACCGACCTTAATCCCACATGGACTCTGCTGGTAAACGGGGAGGAATGTGTCAGTGCGCTCCAGGGAGAATGGCGGCAGGAATCTAATCAACGCCGGAGATCCGCCATTTTCATCTATTTCCCGCATGAATATCCGTTGGATTTGCGAAAGTACGCTTTCTGGGATAAGCTTCGTCCATGGGCACGACATCTCAGGGAAAAATATCGGCGGCGGCGCTTTTTCAGGCGGGAGGCATGGTCGAAGCTGGGATTGGATTTAATTCTTTCCACTGATGAAAATGCTGTTGCTGCGCTGTCCCACCCCCGGGTGCGCTATCTTCCGGAGATTTACCGGACGTGGGGGGCGAACATTGGGCATGAACCGCCAGAGATCGGCCAGGCTCGACTGGTGTATGCAGAATTTCTGGAATGCCATTCCGGAAAAGACGTGTTGCTTTACTACGGAGGACGCTTCATGCGGCGCGGTTACGACACCTTGCTCGCTTTGGCATTGGAGTACGAGGATACCGTCTTTGTTGATGTGGGCCGCGATGTTCCGGAAGAAACATTCTCGAAAACAACAAATTCGGTTAGACAACAACTGGCAGAGCAAAACCGGATATTTGAATTGAGCATCCCATTCCTGCCGGAAAACGCCCTGGTCGATGATCTTTTTCGCTCAGCCCGATATATCATACTGCCTTACCGGCATTGGTACGGATTAAGCGGCAGCCTCTTCCAGGCTGCATCCTACGGGTGTCCAGCACTCGTGCCGGATATCGGCTATATGGCGGCGGCAGTGAACCGTTATGACATCGGATTGACCTATCGGCATCTGGACTTGAAGCATCTCCGCAGTCAATTTGACAAATTGCGGAAAAGCCCCGCGCAATTCAGGGACAATGCCTTGGATTTTTCACGCCTGGCGGATGAAAAGACGGTTTTTGCCACACTGGCAGCGATTTTTGGAACAGAATAACAGAAAGAGAGACTTTCAATGCATATAGCATTTCTATCATCAGACCGGGTTGGTGCCGGGGCTTTCGACCGTGATACGGCCCTCATTGGCGCCTTTGAAGCTTTGGGCGTGAAAGTGACGGTCATAGAGCCGACTCCGCCGCCAGCCGCCAGGATTGAGCGCTGGCGCTCAGCCTTGTTCCGCCGAATGGGATATAATGTGTCCACGGCGTGTGATGTGTCCCGGTTGCGCGGATTGGCTTATTCCGTCGGGAAAGCACTCAGCGGAACAGAGGCCGACATCATATTTTCACGAAGTACACATTTCACCGCCTGGCTAAACACTCCTTTGCCAGTGGTAAACTATGTCGATGCGGTTTTTGATTGCATTGTGGACTTCTATCCCTCACATACCCATCTTGACTTCTTAAGTTTGCGCGCAGGCCACCGCGCCGAAAGTCGCGCTTTGCACCGGTCGGCTCTTACTATCCTTATGTCATCCTGGGCTGCCGCAAGAGCCATCAGGTGCTATCACGCAACGGAATCGCGGCTGGGGGTTGTCCAAGCGCCGGCGATTCTTCCCGGAGTGCCGTCCAGGGACGAGGTGTTGGCCGTACGTTCCGGCGCACAAAAAACGCTTAGGTGTCTCATCGTCGGCAACGATTGGCTGCGCAAGGGAGCCGACATCGCTCTGGAGGCCGTGCACAAAGTACGGGGGATGGGGCTGGATGTCCGCCTGACTACACTGGGGATGAAGGCGCCAGCGGAATTGCAGAATGAATCATGGTTGGAAATCCTGCCGCCGCTGCAGAAAGGCGTTCCCGAAGAATATGCGAAAATCTCACAGATTTTTCTCAATTCAGACGTTCTATTCCTGCCGTCACGGGCAGATTTCAGTCCGCATGTGATCGCTGAAGCCTATGCCTTCGGACTTCCGGTAATCGGCTCTCCGGCGGGGGCAATTCCAGAGATGATCGAGCATGGACAAACCGGATTTGTAACGCGGCGAATAGATGACGTTGACGAGTATGCTCAGTTGCTGTACCAACTGGCCGCCCAGCCTGGCCTGTTGTATCACATGGCCATCGAAAGCCGCAATAAATATGAGGCTGAATTCGCGTTGCCGGTTGCGGCACGTAAATTAGTTGCTTCCCTGGAGAAAGTGTGTTACCAAGGAGGCACAGCGCAATGAAATCGAAATTTCAGTCTTTTCTAAATCGCGCTGTCCATAATCGCGTGTCAAGACAGATTTATCGAAACATCTGTTTGAAACAACTGCGGCAATGCGGGGTGAACGTGCATTACGGACCAGGCGAGACGGTACAGTCAATGCAAATTGGCAGTGTGGCAATTACGCCGTTACAGATAAAACAGTATCTCCCTTCCCTGGAAAAATGCGCTGCGCTGATGGCGGCTGGACGTTTCCGTATTATTGCGGAACAAGGAGCGTCACGATTACTTCTGCAATCTGAATCTAAAGTGGTTGCGCTTCCGCCTGTCTCCACTTTAATTGATTATCTGGGTGGAATCATTAAGCACTGGAATTCGCTGGAACTCGACGAAACACACAACGTTCACTCGATTGCTGGAGTCACCCTGGAAGGAGAATTGGCACGCGTGAACTACCGGGGCGCATGGCTTGAATACGAGGTTAGTCCAAAATGGGCAGAGGAAAGTTTGGAAGAGGTATTCTTTTGGAGCGATCTGCTTTCAAACTACCATTACCGAGTTGGCCCGCCGCCCCGCGATGGAATTGTCTTTGATCTTGGCTCTTACCATGGGCTGTTCGGCATTGCCGCCGCCATTGACGTGGGACCGGGCGGACGCGTCTTCTGTTTTGAGCCGGACGCAAAGTCCAGAAGTACACTTGAAGCCAATTGCAAGCGAAATGACTTGACGAACATTGAAGTGATCCAGGCGGGTGTTTCTGGCCGGACGGAAAAACGATCATTTGTTTCTCTAGGCGGTCTTGGTTCCTGCCTGGGATGCCAATCGAATGCAACGCAAGATGTGGTTCAAGTATATTCACTGCCTGACTGCTGCAAAATTGCGGGCATTGACACTCCGACTTTTGTCAAGGCCGATATCGAGGGCGCGGAAGTTGAAATGGTGGAATCGTGTCTCGAATGGATTAAAGGACTCCCTTCCACTGTTTTCTCCATTGCATCCTATCACATCGTAGATGGCGAGTCGACCAGAATTCGTCTGGAACAGGCTTTTCGGAAGGTTAAATACCATGTGTCCACGACCCCGTCCGGACATCAAACCACAATTGCGTGGAGGTAAGTTAGCCGTGTGTAAATCTCGTTTCATTCCCAAAATACCATTAAATATTGCCCGTCAAATACTTCAAAGTGTTGTAAGTTGGTTTATGCTATGACTACAAAAGTCCCCGTTGCTTTGATCTTTTTCCGCCGACAATGCGTTATGAGCGTGTTGGAGAAAATTCGCGATTATGCACCGGAACAGTTGTTTCTGATTGCGGATGGGGGGCGCACCCCGGAAGAACACATGCAGTGTCAGGCGGTCCGCCAGTCAGTAGACGAGGCGATTGACTGGCCATGCCGGGTGGAGCGTATCTATTCGGATCGAAATCTTGGCTGCCGCGGCAACATCCCGCGCGGCATCACTTGGGTGTTCTCACGGGTTGATCAGTCCATAATATTGGAGGATGATACCGTTCCCACGCCGGATTTCTTCACTTTCTGCGCGGAAATGCTGGAACGCTACGCCGATGCCCCGCGAGTGATGACAGTCAGCGGGACTAACTATTTTCCCAATTGCGCCTGCTTTGGTGACCGCAGCTATCTTTTCTCAGGATATGCCGAGACCTGTGGTTACGCCACTTGGGCGCGAGCGTGGTATCATTATGATGCAGATATACAATTATGGCCGGCAGCAAAAAATAGAGGATTCTTGAAGTCTGTTTTCCTCGGACAACAGGAACAGGTGTTTTGGGAAAAAGTATTTGATGAAATATGGAGCCGTACATGCCGGTGTGACCCATATGATATTCAATGGTTACTGGCAAGTTTTCTGCAAAATGGCTTGAGCATAGTACCAATATCGAATTTGGTGACCAATATTGGCAGCGGGCCTGAAGCCACGCATACGCAAGTCAACGGCAAGCTGCTTGGAAGATCAATTCAGACGCTTAGCCGGCCGCTTAAACATCCACCCGTGGTTGTCAGGAACGCGGATTTCGACCAGCAGTATGGCCGGTTCATATTCTATGGAGATCCTCCAACCGCATGGCAGCGGCTTCGGACACGGGTCGTAAGTCTGTTGCCAGGTTCAGTCCGCGCCGCATTACGGACTTTACGGACATGGCGTTATGCCCATGGCGGACAGTGAATTGATTGCGGTAATTTAAAAAGGAAGTCAGCAGATGCTTTTCAGAAGAATACATTCGCTATTACTTGAAATTAAAAGCAAGAAATATCCATTGCCGGCATTGGGCAATGTGAATTGGGGCAGCCTCCGGAAACTAAAACCTGTCAGCCGCAAATTCGGGCTTGACCGGGGGCGCGCCGTTGATCGTTACTATATAGAAAAGTTTTTGGCTGAAAATTGCACAAATGTAAGCGGACGCGTGCTGGAGGTGGGCAATTCTCACTACACAAAATTATTTTGCAACAGCGGCGCAGTAGTATCAGATGTGCTTCATGCAACGCTGGGTAATTCACAAGCAACACTGGTGGGAGATTTGGCAACCGGCGAAGGGATACCGGAAAATACTTTTGATTGCATGATACTGACTCAGACGTTTCCGTTCATTTACGATGTGCAAGCGGCTGTCAGCCATACACACGCAGCGCTTAAACCGGGCGGAGTTATGCTGGCGACGCTATCCGGAATCAGCCAGATAAGCCGGTACGACATGGATCGATGGGGTGATTATTGGAGATTTACTACTGCATCTGCCGCAAAGCTGTTTGAACAGGTATTTGGACCGGACAACGTATCAGTGGAGAGCTTCGGCAATGTCCTTACCGCCTGTGCTTTCCTTCAAGGAATTTCTGCCGATGAACTCACACAGCAAGAACTGGATTATCATGATCCGGACTACCAGGTGACTATAACCGTCAAAGCTGTACGCCGGAGGAATGAAGAATGAGATTGCGCGGTGCGGGAAGATTACAAAAAGCCTGGCGGAAGGCTTGCGGAATAATTTCTCCCGGTCCGGTCATCCTTTTGTATCATCGTGTTGATGATTTGACCACCGACCCGCAATTGCTGTCAGTTTCTCCTGCTCATTTTGAGGAGCAACTTGCACTGCTGAAGAAATCCTATAACATTATGCGGCTGGAAGACATGGTCACTTCGGTTCTCAAGGGAAATGTTCCTAAAAGAGCTGTGGCAATCACTTTTGATGAAGGTTATGCCGATAATTACAAATATGCCTGGCCGTTATTGAAAAAATATTCGATGCCGGCGACTATTTATGTTACCACGGGTTATGTGTCTGCAAATCGGGAATTCTTTTGCGATGAACTGGAACGGCTAATACTCAGGCCTGACAACTTGCCGGAAGTATTAAATTTAGAGATTGCCGGCAAGCACTATGAATGGCGGTTTGCGGCTCCCTGCAAAAACAATGTTTCCCGGCATAAAGACTCATGGAACGTTCTTGCCGCGGACAACCCGTCACCGGCACATCAGGCCTACCGGGAGCTGCATCGGATTTTGCACAGCCAGCCATACCGCGAGCAGGAGCGGGCTCTCGAGAAAATTAGAAGTGCGATAGGAGATGATGGATCGGCCCGGCAAACCCACCTTGCCATGTCATGGGAGCAAATCAGAGAAATTGCCGCGGATGGACTTGTTGATATTGGCGCACATACCGTAACCCACGCTTTTTTATCATCATTGTCAAAAAATGAGCAGCAAAGCGAAATTGCCGGTTCTATTCAAGCAATCGAATCCTGCACGAAAAAAAGGGTTACAAGTTTTGCATATCCTTATGGTACTCGTTGTTCTTACGACACAAATACACTGGCAATTCTAAAGGCAACCGGAATTGCCAATGCCGCCAGTAATTTCAGAAGCCGTATCTCTTCTGATACAGACCCTTTCCAGTTGCCGCGCCTGGTTGTAAGAAATTGCCCTGGTAATGTATTTAAACAGTTTCTCAAGAAGAATGCACTTTAATGGTTAATTGTGTCTGTCAAGTTAATACCCAGAATGGGGCTGGAGGAGCCGCCGGCATCTGCCGCTCTTTGCATCAGGAGTTTTTGCATCGTGGTTTAGCGTCATACATGCTTGTCGGAAAACAAAAAGAGACGGATGCCTCCACCTTTCTGATTGATCATGATTCTTACCGTTCCGCATGGGGGCGCTGCTGGATGACTGCTGCAAAAAAAGTCTCAGCTTTCAGCGGCAGAATACGGGGAGCGCAACGTTTTGGAGAGCAGATTTTTCCTTATATTGCAGACTTCCGGCGCTGGCTGGATTATCAGCAAGGTCGTGAAGATTTCAATTTTCCCGGTACTGAAAATATCCTGCAAATGATTCCCGGACGACCGGATATATTGCATCTTCACAATCTTCATGCCAATTACTTTGATCTTAGAGCTTTGCCTGATTTAAGTAAATCCTGCACCACAGTATTAACAATGCACGACCTTTGGACTTTGACCGGACATTGTGCACATCCTTTTGATTGCTTAAAATGGAGGTCCGGCTGCGGCGAATGCCCTGATCTGAAAAGTCCGCCGGCAGCGATAAAAGATGCTACCCGGCATAACTGGGAAAGGAAAAAAAGTATCTTTGCAGAGAGCAGGCTGTATTTAGCCGCCCCGTCACAGTGGGTCATGGACAAAATAGACAGTTCCATGGTGCGTCCTGCTGTGGCGTTAAGCCGGCTAATCCCCAATGGCGTTGACACCGGCACTTTTTCAGCCGGCTCAATGGCTGAAAGCAGAGCTCAACTTGGCCTGCCCGTTAACGCCAAAATAATCATGTTCGCGGCAAACGGCATCAGCAATAGCCGATTCCGTGATTTCAAAATGATGCGTGAGGTAGTACGACGTTTATCACATCGGATGCAAGGCGAAAAGTTATTATTTTTAGCAATTGGAGAAGCTGCTCCAACTGAAATTAAAGGAGCTGAGGAAATCCGCCACGTCCCATACGTAAAAGATGCTTCTTTGCTAGCGAAGTACTACCGGGCTGCTGACGTATATATTCATGCAGCGCTGGCAGATGTTTTTCCAACTGTCGTGCTGGAAGCGCTGGCCTCCGGAACCCCCGTTGTGGCTACAGCCGTGGGCGGCATCCCTGAACAGATAGTAAATGGCAGTACTGGATTTCTGACCCCGGCTGGCGACGTGGAGTCGATGACAAATGCAGTAATTAAAATTTTTACAGATAAGCCATTGCGATGTCTAATATCGGACAATGCGTCGGAATATGCCAAATTGCATTTTAGCAGACAAAGAATGATTAACGAATATCTTTCTTTTTATGAGGAAGCGGTTGAAGATTGGAAAATAAACAATGGGGAATTAGCCGAATGAATGACTCCGCTCATCCCCGTACCCTGATTGTCGGAGCACACTTCTCCGAGCAGTCGGGGAGCGGCAACTTCCTGGGGAGGATTTTCTCAAGCTGGCCGACGGACCGAGTGGCTACTGTTTGCGGCGGCAACTTGCCCCCGGACTGGCGACGGTGTCAGCGGCATTACCGTACGGGAGACCTGGAGTTTCGGTTGAAGTCACCATTTAATTGGTTGGTTCCTGCTAACGTATCAGGCCCGGTGATTCCATCATCAGCGGTTTATAACCATCTTGCGTCAGTCAAAATGTCTCCCAGTCGCCGTCTGGCCCGGTATCCGTGGGGCATGTTCCTTCGCTTTCTGGGTGGCGGGGAAATTCTCTATCGGGTTGACCCGTCACCACAACTTATTGAGTGGGTGCGCGATTTTCAGCCGGAGGTGCTCTATGGAATTTGTTCCAATCTGAACAGTGTCCGTTTTCTGCTCCGTATGCATCAGAAATTAGGCATCCCTTTGGCGCTCCATTTCATGGATGACTGGCCGGCAACCATCTACCGTCAGAATTTGACTTCAAGGGTTCTGCGGCTAAACTATTTGCATGAATTCGCAAAATTGGTTAATCTGGCTGATGTCGCGATTGCCATCTGTGAAGAAATGGCCAGGGAATATGAAAAGCGCTATCAGCGACCGACTCTGTCATTGCCAATGCCGGCGGAACTGGATGCATATCAGACCATAGCACACAACCAATGGACGGCGGGACAACCATTTCGCATACGGTACGGCGGCCGGGTTGGCTGGGCAATTCGCGACTGCTTAACAGATATTGCTCAGTCTGTACACGCATTACGACAGGAAGGCGCAGACGTGTTTTTTGATATCGTAACGTTTCAAACAGAGGAAGTACCGGCCGCCTGCTGTGCCTTCTCCGGGGTGACCGTACAAGCGCCCGGACCATTGGCCGACTTGCCACGCGTCCAGGCTGAAGCGGATGTACTCATCGTCTGTTATGACTTCGATCCGGAATCTTTTACACAGGCACGGTATAGCATGCCCAGCAAACTGGCGGATTGCATGGCCTCCGGCACTCCCGTACTGGTTTATGGACCGGCAGGCTTGCCAGTTGTTGAATACGCTCGCCGCGAAGGCTGGGGCAAGGTCGTGGACCGTCGCGACCCGGCTGCACTAAGGGCTGCCGTGTGTGAGCTTATGGCTTCCGCGGCCTTGCGCGAACAGTTGGGTCGAAAAGCCAGACGGCTGGCAGCCGAACAGCACGATGCCAAAATTGTATCAGAGAATTTCCGGATAATCCTGCAAAAAGCGGCCTGCCGGAGCTAATGCAGAACTTTTTCCATGACATCCAACATATTTCGGGAACAATAATGAAAATACAGAAAAGAAAAATTCTCTTGGTTACGGGTTCATCGGGTCTGATCGGGTCTGAAGTTGTGGAACACTTCTGCCGTCTGGATTGGGAAGTTCATGGGGTCGACAACAACATGCGTGCTGATTTCTTTGGACCCCAGGGCGACACCCGGTGGAATCTCCAGCGGCTCAAAACAGAGCACCCCGCCTTTCAGCATCACGAGCTGGACATCCGCAATCGCGACGGGGTGATGGCGCTGCTCAGAGAACTCCGGCCGCAGGCCATTGTACATACCGCAGCGCAACCCAGCCACGATCTGGCCGCCAAACGTCCGTTCGATGATTTTGATGTGAACGCTGTCGGCACACTGAATATATTGGAAGCCTCACGCGAGTCATGTCCGGAATCGCCGTTTGTTCACATGAGCACCAACAAAGTTTATGGCGACCGGCCAAACACAATACGTCTAAAGGAACTGCCTGCGCGATGGGACTACGATGACCCGGCGTATGCTGATGGAATTGCAGAAGATTTTTCCATCGATCAGAGCAAACATTCCGTCTTCGGCGCATCCAAAGCGGCCGGCGATATCATGGTGCAGGAGTATGGCCGTTATTTCGGCATGCCAACATGTGTCTTGCGGGGCGGCTGCCTGACAGGGCCGAACCATTGCGGGGTCGAACTGCATGGGTTCCTCAGCTACCTCATCAAGTGCAATCTCGAAAAACGCATCTACCGGATTTTCGGCTACAAAGGCAAACAGGTGCGGGACAACATTCATAGCTATGATGTGGTGGAGTTCATGCGGCGGTTTATTGAGTCTCCCCGCGTTGGCGAGGTCTATAATCTTGGAGGAGGCCGGGCAAACAGCATTTCCATTCTGGAAGCGTTCAAACTGATTGAATCCATTTCCGGCAAACCGATGCAATACGAATATGTGGAGCAGAACCGTGAAGGTGACCATATTTGCTACATCTCGAACTTGCAGAAGATGAAAGCCCATTATCCGGGCTGGAACATTACTAAAGACTTGAGAACCACTTTCACTGAAATCCACGAATCATGGATGAGGCGAATATGAAAATTCTTTTAACTGGCGCTTGTGGTTTTGTGGGAAGCACGCTGGCATGTGCCATTGCCGACGCGCTGCCGGGTTGGGAGATGTTTGGCTTTGACAACCTCAGTCGGCCCGGCAGCGAACTGAATCGTCCGCTGCTGAAAAGTCTTGGGGTCAAATTGTTTCATGGCGACCTGCGTTGTCAGAGCGACGTGGACGCGTTGCCGGCAGTGGATTGGATTATCGACTGCGCCGCCAACCCCAGCGTACTGGCAGGAGCCGATGGACAAACTAGCAGCCGCCAACTCATGGAACATAATCTGCTGGGTACTATTCACCTCCTGGAGCGGTGTAAAGCTACAAAGGCCGGTTTGATCCTGTTGAGCACCAGCCGGGTTTACGCCATTGAACCTCTGGCGAAGCTGCCCATGGAAGTATTTGATCGGGCATTTCGCCTCTCGACCGGCGAACCGCTGCCTGTCGGGGTGTCGGCAGAAGGAATCGCGGAGAATTTCAGTGTCCAACCACCATTGTCCCTCTATGGCGCGAGTAAATTGGCGAGTGAGACCCTGGCGCTGGAATATGGCGCGACGTTCGGCTTCCCCGTCTGGATAAACCGCTGCGGAGTATTGGCTGGCGCCGGGCAATTTGGACGGCCTGATCAGGGCATTTTTGCCTATTGGATCAACTGCCATCTTCGGCGGATGCCTCTTCGCTATATCGGATTTGACGGCAAGGGGCATCAGGTGCGTGATTGCCTGCACCCGCGCGATCTTGTTCCATTGCTCCAGAAACAGATTGCGGCTGGTATTGACCTGCACAAGCCTAGATTAGTCAATGTCGCCGGCGGCATGGCATCCGCGATGTCATTGCGCCAGCTCACAGATTGGTGTGACAATCGTTTTAAACCACACCCGGTGGACAGCGATCCGCGGTCGCGGCCGTTCGATCTGCCCTGGGTAGTACTCGATTCGCGGCAGGCGCAGGAAGCGTGGAACTGGGTTCCGCAGATCAGTACCGGGGCCATTCTTGAAGAGATTGCGGCCCATGCAGAGGGCAACCCTGACTGGTTGCAGCTTTCGTCTGCAACTTAGAATAATTGAACTCCGCCTGATTAAATTGAACGAAAAACAGAGACTTTAGTTATGAACATTCCAACCGAACCGGCCCAGCAATATCAGCAGCTCAATCTGCTGAGTGTCGTTATCCCTGCCCGCAACGAGGAAGATGCCCTGCCCGCAACGGTGGAACATCTGCATCTGGAACTGCGGTTGAACCAGATACCGCACGAAATCGTGGTGGTTGACGACGGCAGTACCGACCGCACCTGGGCAGTGCTGCAGGAAATTCAGCAGCGCATACCCGAGCTGCGGCCGGTTCAAAATCCGGGGCAGCACGGGTTTGGACGGGCGATTGTTTTCGGTCTCCGCAGCATCAAAGGCGACGCTGTGGTGATTATGATGGCCGATGAGTCTGACGATGTCCGGGATGTAGTACGGTATTGGCAGGTTCTGAATGAAGGCTGGGATTGTGTGTTTGGCAGCCGGTTTGCCAAAGGAGGCGGCGTGATCGACTACCCCAGAGTCAAACTCCTCATAAACCGGATAGCCAACTTCTTCATACGGACCATCTTCAGGATTCCGCTCAATGATACTACTAACGCCTTCAAAGCTTATCGCCGGACCGTGATTCAGGGCTGTGAGCCGCTGATTTCGCCGCACTTCAATCTCACGGTGGAAATACCGCTTAAAGCCATTGTGCGCGGTTATTCATGGACCGTCGTGCCGATCACTTGGCGGAACCGGCGCTACGGCGAACCCAAACTCAAGATCAAGGAGATGGGCAGCCGGTACTTGTTCATTGTCATGTATATCTGGCTGGAAAAATACTTGAGCCGCGGCGATTTCAAGAAAACTAGCTAAAGGGCTGGCACGAAGGAATCCTATCAGACTTTCACCGAATATCTCGATCTGACGCTCGCGAAAAACATTCAAGAGAACGATGAAAAAACACAGGTCATTTTGAGACAGTTCATAACGTATTATGGAGTTGTTTTACTGATGAAAATAAAAGATGATCTTTCTCCGGGCGGAGAATGGATGAACAAAGCCAATCTGCGCAAAGTAGCCTTTTGGACTATGGTGTTTCTGGCGATTATCTGGGCGCTGGCTTCACTGCTTGATCGTCAGGATGTTCAACCAATTCGCAATGCTTATATTATGAACGGGGATGGATTGGCCAGTTTTCCCATGTGGGGATACAGCCTTTTAATCCGGCTGCTGGGATCCGTCACGGCCGTGGTAGCGCTGCAATCCGTGCTGGGTGCGTTCGCTACAGCAGCATTGATGGTTCGTTTGAACTGCCTGGCGCCCGGACTGAAACGGATAACTACTGCACTTTTCCTTAGTTCCCTTCCCTGGCTGTCATTCATGGCTTACGCCTATCAGATGCCAATCAGTTCGACTTTCGTGATCCTCGCGCTGCTGGCGCTGGAGATGGCTATAAGATCCGGAAGGATCACCTGGGGCATCGTCGCAGGCATACTCTGCGGAGTCGGACAGAACTTCCGATCAGAACTGCTTCTCCTGCCGGGAACAGTTCTGATAGCAGTATTCATATTAAGCAAAATGCAATGGTTCCGATGCGCATCGATTAAGCCTTTGGCTGTCGGCGCCGGCGTTGCCCTGATGCTTCAAATTCCATGGGCATTGAACTGCCATTTCAACGCCGGCCGTTTTTCGCTCAGTGAATCAAATTTGGGACACGTCGTCTTTATTGGTCTGGCGAAATTACCGTCCAACCCATGGAATATCGAGCCTTCGGACGGCTTTGCACAGGAAACGGTGGACAAGGCCGGTTTGAACTGCAGTTCCTTGTCTTTCCAGGGCGGAAACTTCCTGAAACACAAATTTGTCGAAGCCGTAAGGCAGTGTCCGCCGGCTTATGTGAAATGCCTTGGAATGCGAATTTGGGGAACGGTTTACTATCCGTTTGTTTTCGTTCCTTTCGCCGCAACTCCTGCGGAGGAGCGGGCAGTTCGCGAGCTGGTCAGACTGATAAAGCCATGGGGGTATCCAAATATCGCCGTAACACCAGAACCAACAGGCCATTCTGCCTCTTTAATCAAAGTAGCGGGCATGTTGCTTTACGCTATCGCGCAGGGGATTCTGATTCGAGCAGCCTCCATTCTCGGCATATTCGGCTTCTTTCTAGCCATGAGAAAGGCTCCATTTCAATTAAACCAGCCGATCGTTCTATGTCTTGGTATTGCGCTGGCATATCGGATTGGCATGAATCTGGTCATTTGTGATTCAGGGAAATACATGACAGGCGTTTATCTGTGTTATCTGCCCTTTGCCGCCAATTCCATGTCAGCTATATTTCATTTTTTTCAGCAGCGATGGCACCGAAGTAAATCAGCACAGCGGGTTACCGCCGATACGCTGCCGCCTGTGAGTGCCGACAGAGGTTCACAATGATAGAAAATTGTAAACAAATGACAACTCGGCGGTTAATTTTGCGAACAGGGTATCATATCTGGTGCTGGATTTGTGCTGTAATAGCAGCACCGGTGGATTATCTCTGGTGTGTATTGAGTGGAGTCCGCTGGCGGTGGGGCTGGAGGCTCAGCGGCTTCCCGCTGTTTCGCGGCCGTAGCGGATGTATCCGGATCGGGGAGCGCTTCCGCGCCAACAGCCGTAACAAACACAACTCCATAGGTGTCTTTCAGCCGGTCATTATCACTGCTTGCGGAAAAACTGCGGAAATAATCATTGGCAATGACGTTGGCATGAGCGGGTGCAGCATCACAGCGTCACAACGCATTGTCATTGGCAATCGTGTCCTGATTGGTTCAGGAGCACTTATCATTGACACCGATGCTCATCCTTTGTTCCCGGAGGACCGGCAGGCAAAATTACCGGCCTGTACGGCTCCTGTCGAGATTGGAGATGATGTATTTATTGGAGCCCGGTCAATTATTTTAAAAGGTGTGACGATTGGCGCCGGCGCAGTGGTCGGAGCCGGCGCAGTGGTCGTTAAGAATGTTCCAGCAAAAGCTATTGTCGCAGGCAATCCCGCACAAGTGGTGGGAACCATTGAAAGGAAATAATTATGAGTTTACCAACCAGCCCATTGAATAATCCCAAGGTCTCTATAATCATGGCCGCCTACAATCGGGCAGATACCCTGCCGCGGGCCATTAACAGCGTACTGTGTCAGGATATGCCTGACTGGGAACTCATTATCGTGGATGATGGATCTACTGACAATACCCGTGCGATTATCGAGAGTTATCTGAGTAAGGATTCACGCATCCGGGCCGCTTTTCATGAGTGTAACCTGCACGTTAACGCAGCCAAGAACACCGGCTTCGATCTCATGATCGGGGAATGGTTCACCACACTGGACAGTGATGACGAGATGGTGCCATCGGCATTGAGCACAATGCTGCGACTTTTAGAAACTGTGGATCCCGCCATCGATGCGATCACCTGCAACTGCCTGGACTCTACTACCGGCAAATTTTCCGGACACGGTTTGGATCATGATCAGTGGATCGACTTCGAAACGCTTATGACCAGGTGCTCCGGCGAACATTGGGGGTTGACAAAGCGTTCGCTGTTGGGCAGCCGGAGGTTCAACAGCAAAATGCGGGGCGGGGCGGAAGCAATACTGTGGTGGGAAATCAGCAAAACAGCCAAACGCTATTACTTGAATCAAGCTCTGCGAATTTACCATACCGATGGAGCGAACCGCCTTTGCGGACGGCGGCGTACAGTCAATCTGGAAGACCGTATTGGCTATTACCGCGAAATGGCATTGGAAACTGAGCATTTAGAGTTGTTGCGGCAATACCATCCGGCAGATTACACACTCGTGCAACGCAATATTGCCTTATCGCTGGCCATGTTGGGCCAAAGGACAAAAGCATGGAACGCTTACCGGGAAGCCAGACCTCGCCTTTCGCTGCCGCAGCGGACTGCCGTGCTTATGGCATTGCTGGGAGGGCGACAGATCGCGCGGACTATCGTGAAAGCGGCGTTGCAAACAAGATGATTAGTGTGCCACATTTATGCACATATTGACGAAGATCTTCTATGACAAATAAACTTCATATTGGTTTACTGACCGGACGGATTCCATATCCCAATGGAATGGCATCGGCGCAACGGATTCACCTGATGGCACGCGCCATGGCTGAGGCCGGTGCGGCGGTAAATGTGTGGGTGGATGGATTGGACAGTTGGACTGATCCGCGAAACCCTGAAGCAACAGGAGAAAGAGACGGGATTTCTTTCGAATATCTTCTTGGAAAGACTCAGGCGAGCCGCCACAAATGGAGAAGAATCTTTGACCGGTTCGCGTTGATCATGGCGGCCCGGCTCCGGATGTCCGAAACTGCCAGCGCCGGAATTCTGGACGGATTGTACTTCTACACTTCTGACTTGAAGTTTGATTTTGAGCGCGCCGTGGTCAGGTCAACGGCCCAAAAACATAAATTCCCGGTGGTGATTGATCTCCGTGAAGCCCCCTGGTGCTTCAATCCAAACCAGTCAATGATTGAAAAGATAGTTTCTCCATTGTGCGGCGCCGACGGCGTGATTTGTATTTCCAGTTTCCTGGCAGACTGGGTCCGCCAGGAAAACACCAGGACCGGCCGCAACGTCGCTTTGCTTGAAATCCCAATATTGACTGACGTCAATGAATTTGCGCATGTAACGGCTTCCCCGCCCGGCAAGACAGTCCTGTTCGCTGGCTCGCCTGCGTATGATGAGACCCTGCGTTTTTTACTGGCAGCGATGGAAACGGTATGGGCGAGCCATCCGGACTGCAATCTAGTAATTACGGGCGGAGCGACCGAGTCTACGCCAGGAACGATGGTTAAGAAAGGAAACACAAGAATCCGATATGCCGGATTCTTGAAGCGCAGTGCTTTGCTTCAGGAATATTCCGCATCCTCTGTACTGGCTATTCCAATGTTTGACGACGTGCGCTCCAATGCACGCTTTCCCACTAAACTGGGAGAATATCTGGCCTCGGGCCGTCCTGTGGTTACAAATCAGGTCGGAGAGATTGCACGCTATCTGGAAAATGACGTTAACGCCTGTGTCACGCCCCCCGGCGATGCGATTGCCTTTGCGAAGTCAATCTGCCGCCGTCTTGATGACCAGGCAGGCAGCCAGGTTATTGGAATGAATGGACGCCGGGTTGCACAACAGCATTTTCATTATGCAAACTATGGTGCCAGACTATGTGAGTTCTTCTCTTCAATGAAGAATGGGCTTGCGGGTTGAAATTTAATAATAACACTGATTCGATTTAATCTTTAAAATTGCGATTGATATAATGAAAATACTCTGCTTTATTGATACTATGGGCGGTGGCGGCGCCCAGCGGCAGATGGTTACGCTGGCTGTCACCATGGTCGAGCTGGGGCATGAAGTGGAGGTTCTAACCTATCACCCGCAGGATTTTTTTGTTCCGACTTTAAAGCAGCACAACATTCCATATAAATCCATCCCGCCATATCCGTTCGCCAGAAGATTATACTTATTACTACAGGAATTCAGGCACTTTAATGGCGACGGGGTGTTAGCCTTTTTGGAGAAACCTGCTTTTTACGCCGAGATTTTCGGAATTACAAGACGACGCTGGGGACTGGTCGTATCTGAACGTTCAATTGTAAACGCCAATAGCAGCCGGTTGTCTTTCCGGATACTCCACCATGCGGCGGATTACATTACTTGCAACAGTCATAACGCCGGGAATAATCTTGTCAATATCTACCCGGGGCTTATAAATAATGTGAAATGTATTTACAACGCGGTTGATCTTGATCATTTTGTGCCTGGCAACGATTACAGAGTTGATGACTCGCGGCCAATTCGCTTTGTATCCGTGGCAAATTACTCGGAAAACAAAAACGTTTCGGGAGTGGTTCAAGCCTTGATTCAATGCGGCAGGAATAAACTGCGTTTTGAGTTTGACTGGTATGGAGCCAATATTGAACGCGATGTATGCATCAAAGCGCAGGCAGCCATTCGGGAAGCGAACATGGAGTCAACCATACGCCTGCATGGCCCGACGAGTGATGCGGCGGCAGTGTACCAACAAGCCGATGCATTGATTCTCGGTTCATTTGTGGAAGGGTTGCCCAATGTAGTATGCGAGGCTATGGCGTGCGGGCTGCCAATTTTGATGAGCGATGTGTCAGACGCCGGTTATTTAGTGGAACATGGAGTTAATGGATACATTTTCCAGCCGCGGCAGCCGGATGATATTGCCGGTCAAATCATGGCGTTCGCTTCCCTGACTGTCGCACGGCGCACGTCCATGGGCCGGCACAGCCGGCAAAAGGCGGAATCGCTCTTCAACCGGCACAAAAATACCCAAACTTACCTGGAGTTGCTGGAGAATTCGCGGAGAAGGCATTCGTAAGCATGAACATCTTGTTAACCCATAATATTCGTGAATATGCAGATGTGCTAAGCCTTTTTGCCGGCGAGGTGCATGTCGCCGACAATGGAATGCGCTACCATGCTGTAGCTAATCGTCCGAATATATTTCCGTTTCAAATTCCATCCGGGGGCAGATATTCGACCATCAAATTTCTCGCTCAATATTTAATCAGACATCATATAGATGTGATTTATGCCCAAGGCACAAGCGACCTTATTGTTTATGCGCTGGCACGTCGGCTGTCCAGTTGCAAATGTCGCATTATCGTCACATCACATTCATCCTATGCATGGCAAATCCCATGGAAACCGCCAGTAGTTCTCGCTTTAACTCGTCTGCTTGCCGACGCATTTATTTTTCTGGCATATTGTCATTATGCACGGTGGCATACTTATTGTGACAAAATAGGGCTCGCATCATTTCATATCGGCAATCCCGTGGATGTCAATCGTTTTCAGCCGGCAGCAACCCGCCGGCAGCCGGGATCGTGGAATCTCGGATATGTCGGGGTTTTAAGAAAACAAAAAGGACAATCAGTTCTGCTGGAAGCGGCACATCTGCTGCGTGAACAAGGCATCCCCGTCAATGTGCATCTTGCCGGTGACATTGCAGACATCAATTACCGCAGGGAGCTTGATGCGCTGATAGCACGCTACGGACTTGAATCGGCAGTCCTGTTCTACGGGAGGATCGAATATGATCAGATACCTGCATTTCTCTCCACTCTGGATTTATATGTCTGCCCGTCTATCATGGAAATGATGCCGTTTAACGTACTGGAAGCTATGGCTTCCGGGTTGCCGATTGTGGCTGCCTCGACAGGGGGAATTCCAGATGCGGTCAGACCGGATATCGAAGGGTTCCTTGCCCCGCCTGGCAATGCGAAGATTCTGGCAGAATGTATCCTGAAGGCAATGGAATCATCGCGCTATTCCATTTTTTCAATCAACAGTCGCAGTCGCGCCGAATCGGAATTCAGCTATCATAGCATCAGTAACAAGATGAAGATTATGCTTGAACAAATATGATTTGCGCGGATTTGCACTAATCAGATGGATTTTTGCCATCTCGCAAACCATATTATGTAATTTTGTATGCAAAATCAGCAATGCGTTCCGGTGCGTTCAAACGCTATGGACAGTCGAGGCAGTGAACTTGCTTTATGTAAAAAAACTATGGTTTTATAATAAAACGGGATTGTTTTTCATTCCCGCAACCGAGAATAATAAATAACATGCGTGTTCTACATTCTATTGGAACTGTACGTTCGGAAGCCGGCGGACCTTCACGCTCGATACCAAGCTTGTGCGCCGGGCTGACGGCGTGCGGCGTGGATGCCTGGCTGCTCAGTCATACCCCCGGCGATCAGTTGACACAGCCCGGCTTTGCACATTTTCTTACGGTTAAGCATGGCGGTTATAGAGCGTCATGCCGGGAAATGACCAGATTAATACATGAAACACAACCTGCCATTATTCATGACCACGGCATCTGGATAGCCAGTAATCATATAGCGGCGTCACTGGCCAGAAAATATAAAATCCCATTGATTATTGCGCCTCATGGCATGCTCGAACCATGGTCATTAAACCACCACAAATGGAAAAAGCAATGGGCCATGTGGCTGTACCAGCGGCGTGATTTGCAGTCGGCGGCCTGCCTGCACGCCACGGCGCCGGAAGAGGCTGAACAGTTCCGCCGTCTGGGCTTCCGGCAACCCATTGCCGTTGTGCCGAACAGCGTTGACATTCCAGCCGTCATGCCGCCGCGCCGCACAGCGGCA
>JBAYIO010000052.1:0-38425 GCA_041665605.1 Victivallaceae bacterium
ATTGAAGTCTTCTTCGAATGGTTGGAATATTGTGACACTCCGCAAACCGAAAGGGCGGAGATAACAGGGAATACAAAATAAACCTAAACGCAGAAGACCATATTATGTCTACTCGACCGGAGTCCAGTCCAAAATGCGAGAACCCCCAAAAACTATGTCAGCCGCTGACACATTATTTCCGCAGCAATTCCAGCGCGGACATAGTGTTAATCAGCCGGTCAGAGCTTTCTTTCAGTCCGCCAGTACGGTTGCGGGCGAGCCAGAGCTGCTCATGAATCCGCCTGATCGCTTCAAGGTCATGCTTGAGTTGCAGATATTCATCTTTGCCGCGCATGAAAGCAAGGGCCTTAGCGGCGGCATGCCGCGCCATCCGGATAGCATTGCGCAGTTCGGCTTTAATCAGGTCGCCATCCGGAGTTCCCGGCGCGGCCAGCGGGATCTGCGCCGCCAGACGGTCGAAATCAGCAATGCATTTTTTCAACGCCGGAACTTCAATGTCTTTCAGAAACTCCTCCGGCTTGCCCTTCAAGTCGGAGAACAGCAGATGATTGAACACGGACGAATTAGCCGGCCTGGCTTTGATATGTTCAAGCACTTTGCCCAGTTCATAAACCGTTTTTCCCAGGATACCGGTATTGTCCTTGAAGCACAAAGAGTTAAGGCCTTTTACCAGATCCGCGTTCCGGCTGGCTTTATACGACCATGAGAAGCAGGCCCCGGCCAGAATCCCAAGATAGCTTACCGGTAAATATTGATGATGTCCGCCATCACCCCAGTCGGTATTGAGAAAGCCTGCCGCGCCATATTTTATGCCGTGTTCGGCGGCATTGGCCAGATTCGCGATACAGTTGGAAGTGCGTCCGGTCAGCGAGTTCCAACTGGAAGTGCCCGGGCAGACATAAAAGGGAATGCCGGACGATGCAAACTGACGGCATTGTTCGTTGAACGGGTGGGCGGCCTCGTAACCCCAGTTCAGCGCAATGACATTTTCCGGCAGTTCCTTAATGAGTTCAGGTTCATGCAGAATAATGTCTCCCCAGAACATCATTTTCCGGTCATATTTGCCAATCTGTCTGTGTATTTTCAGCAGGAAATCCAGATAAACACGGGTCTTGCCGGTTTTTTCTGCGAGCTTTTTGCTCCACCCCTGCCCCAGTTCCCAGGTTTCGTCACAGCCGGCATTGAAGTGTCGACTGGTGAAATTAGGCAGGAATTCAGCATAAAGACCGTTCAGGAATTTTAAAGTATCAGGATGCGGTTTCAAAGTCATGCCGCATTCAGACCAGACGCCGTTCCATCTTTCATAGCCGTCCGGACACTCCGCCAGATGCTTGTATTCAGAGTGTTTCAGCCAGCGTTCAAAATGCCCGAAGGAGTTTAAATTGGGAACAAGCTCAATAAATCTGTCCGCGCAATATGCATCCAGCCGGATAATCTCTTCAGCCGTAAAGGGCGATGCATCGCGCCACACAGTCTCGTGAGCGGAAAAAGCGAAAGTGTGCTCCATATAGAGTTGAAGCTGATTTATTTTCAGCTTTGCCAGCAGATCAATATACGCCAGCATCGAATCCATTGTCGGGACTTTGCAGCGGCTGACGTCAAGCATGACCCCGCGGTTTTCAAAATCCGGATAATCGCTGATATTGCAGCACGGCAGCTTGACGCCATATTCATTTATGAGCTGAAGCAGCGTCTGCAAACCGTAAAAAATCCCGGCTTCGTCCGCTGCTTCCAGCAGGACGCCGTCTTTACTCACAGCCAGCTCATAGCCCTGCGGGACGATATTCTTTGCCTTTCTGATCACGAGCAATACCCTGCCGGTGTTCGGACAACCGCCGACAGTCTTTACCGGCTGGGCCAGCACACGGGCGGCTTCAGCGGAAAAATCGCAGATATGCTTTCTCAATGTGCCGGAGAGGTCATCCGAGAAACAAACCCATTCACAGTCGGAAACATTTACGGTTCTGCTGCTTAAAACCACTTTTCGCGGAGCGGGGAAAATCGCCATCTTCATTTACGCTGCCTTATTGATTTCTCGAACTTTATTAACGATCTGATAATTTAACAAAAGAAAGAATATATCTCTCGACGGCTTTAGTCTCTTCCGAATTCAGGTCATTCGTGCAAAGCCTGAATCCCAGGGCAGTATCTACGGTCAAACGGACCATTCCCCGCACCACATACATAAACTGTCCGGCGGGAACGGGAAGATCTTTCTGCTTCGCCAGGTCGGCATCAGTAAAACATGCCTTGAAGCCGTATGAACCCTTAATGTCGATCCGCTCAAGATTCACCTTTTTTTCAGCGGAGTCGGGAACATACTTCTGACTGGACTCCATCACCGCCATCTTCATTTTATCAGGGGTGTCAAACAGTCCGCGCTCTTCCGTGTCGCGCATAAAGTAGAGCATCAGCATGAAGCTTTTCCTGTCTTTAGGAGTCACCGTCACTTCCGCGACGTCCAGCACCCGCAGCCTGGTCACAGCAACATTCCATTCATTGTTGTCGCTGATCGTAAAAACATCTCCCGGCGATACTTTCAACTGATAGGTCGCGGCATGAACCGAAACCAGACTCAAGGTAACAAGCATTATCAACAATAGCTTTTTCATAATCTTCTCCTGCGGTATATTCTATTTGCTTTCCAGTTCAATGACTACAGCGGTGCCGTAGCAGAGAACTTCGGTGCTGGAGCCCTGGACGCCGACTTCCGACGCGTCGTAACGCATCCCGACAATCGCATTCGCCCCCATTTCCCGCGCATGCTGCAACAGCAGATCATAGGCCTGCTGCCGGGCCTGTTCGCACATTTGGGTATATGAACCGATATTGCCGCCGATGATATTTTTCAACCCGCCCATAATCCCCTGCGCAATCGTCGGCGACCGTACAATGATCCCTCGGGCAACGCCCCTGTATTCCTTGATGCGATATCCCTCAATCGTAAAAGTCGTAGTTACCGGCATGCTCATAATCAATACTCCTGATTCCAAAAGATTAAGCAATATACTTATCAGTACCGGAAATGTTCAAGACTGCACCGAAATAGATATGGTGAAAGTCGCTGTCCGGATAGCATTGAGAGATAATCTTCTTGTCAAGAAAGTTCTCTCCCTTGAACTCATCTTTGTACATTACACGGCATTCGATGATCAGTTCTGCTTCGTCAAAACCGGGCGACGAAATATGCCCGGACGGAATCACGGTCAGGCCGCATTCTTTAATTTTATCAACATCCCGGCCGCTGTGGGCTCCGCAGAAACTGAGCACCTCTTTTTTGTCTTCCGGAAGCGCGCAGACTGTAAAATTGTCATATTGCTCTATGAATTCACGGGTATGGCGCTGCGGCCTGACAGTTGCAATCACCACCGGCTTATTCCAGATGGTACCCATAAATCCCCAACTGACAGTCATGGTATTGGCCTTGCCGGTTCCGGCATCACCGCTGGTCAGCAGCATCCAGCCTTTATTCAAAATTTTAAAGATATCGGTGTTGAAACTGTCCAGTTCTATTTTCTTTCTGTCCATTCTCCCCTTCTCCACTATTGATTAATGATTAATGTCTCCTGTATAATAATCAACGATGAGGAAAAATCAACCCGCCGCACGCACATTATTCACATTTGATGTATCAAAGGCGTTCTTATTTCCAGAACTTGCTCCGGAAGAATAGCGCGACGTTGACCAGGCCGATCATCACCGGAACTTCAACCAGCGGTCCGATGACCGCCGCAAACGCGGCTCCGGAATTAAGGCCGAATACTGCCACCGCTACGGCAATTGCCAGTTCAAAATTGTTGCTGGCGGCGGTAAACGCCAGAGTCGTGGTCTTGCCGTACCCTGCCCCGGCTTTCCTGCCCATCCAGAAGGAAACGAGAAACATGATCACAAAGTAAACCAGCAGCGGAACCGCAATGCGGATCACATCCATCGGTATCTGCACAATCAACTTTCCCTTGAGGCTGAACATAACGACAATTGTAAACAGCAGGGCAATCAAGGTGACCGGACTGATCTTGGGAACAAATGAGGCATGATATCTTTCGCGCCCGACCAGTTTCACCCCGACAAAGCGGGTCAAGGCACCGGCAATAAATGGAATGCCGAGGTAAATGAAAACGGTCTTTGCAATCTGACCAATACTGATATCCACCACGACCCCCTTGAACCCGAACAGCGGCGGCAGGACAGTAATAAAAATCCAGGCATAAACACTGAAAAACAACACCTGGAATATACTGTTGAATGCAACCAGTCCGGCAGCATATTCAGTATCCCCGCAGGCCAGGTCGTTCCAGACAATGACCATGGCGATGCAGCGGGCTAAACCGATCATAATCAACCCGACCATATATTCCGGATAGCCGCGCAGAAATACAATGGCAATCACAAACATCAGAACCGGACCGATCACCCAGTTCTGCAACAGGGAAATCCCCAGCACTTTCTTGTTGCTGAATACATCCCCCATCTCCTCGTATCTGACTTTGGCGAATGGCGGATACATCATCAGAATCAACCCTATGGCAATGGGAATATTCGTGGTTCCGACCGAAAAGATATTGACAAAATCTTCAATGCCGGTGATAAAATATCCCAGTCCGATACCCAGGGCCATTGCGCCGAATATCCACAAGGTCAGATAACGGTCGAGAAACGATAATTTCCGAGCGATATGATATGTCATATTGTATTTCCTTAATGTTTACCGGCAACAAGCCTTTTTGATTCTTCAATCTCTCCTGCCCTGCAACATGAACTGCTCCTGATTGAATTGCCCAGAGCCGCTCTCACATGTTTGCTCATGAATGAATCGGCCCCCCGCTGCAAAGATTCACCTACAGCAACGGCATTTTTAATTTTTTCTTCAGACACCCCAAGCTCTTTCGCTCTATTCTGATGATAGGTAAAACACGGCTGGCAGTGGGCGGTAACCGAAGCGCCGATAGCGATCAATTCCTGTATTCTCTCGTCATTGCCAGCTTCCCGCGTTTTAATGACGGAAATATTGAGACTGGTTATGTAATCGCTCAGCTTTTCGCCTTTGGGCAGCAACTCGATGATGGCGCAATATAAAGGATCATTCCATTCGGTCATCTTGTCAATATAACCGGACTTCTTATCAAATTTGAACTCCGCAAAGCCAGCGTCTTTTATCATTGCTTCCGTTTCATCAATCAAAACCGCGCCGGCGACACAGCCGACAAGCGCGGAAACAGATTCCGCAACATTTACCGGCAGCGGTTTCAACAACGCCAGATCGGACACTGCGGCCCGGCCTCCCGGTTTAAGCACCCGGAAGATTTCCTTCCATACCTGAGGTTTATCGGGCGAAAGATTGATAACACAATTTGAGATAACCGCGTCAATACTGTTGTCAGCAACCGGCAAATGCTCGATTTCCCCTAGCCTGAACTCAACATTCTGTAATCCGGTTCTGCGGGTAAATTGATTAATGTTATTTCTCGCTTTCATCAGCATCTCGTGAGTCATATCGACCCCGACAGCTCTGCCTGACGGCCCGACCTTTTCAGCCGCGATGAAAACATCAAAGCCGCCGCCGGAACCAAGATCCAGCACGACTTCGCCAGGCGTTAAAGCTGCAATTGCGGTCGGATTCCCGCAGGAAAGCCCCATGTTTGTGCCTTCCGGCAATGAAGCCAATTCCGCTTCGGTATAGCCCAGACCGGCGGCAAGTTTCTCCGGATTTTCAATTCCGCAGCATGAACTTTTCGTTCCGCAACATGAAGATTTTTCACTAACTGCGATTTTGGAATAAGCATCCCTCACATAATTATGAATTTTCTCATCTTTTCCAGCGCCATTCTGCATTTGAAAAACTCCTAATTTAATATTTACAGTTTAAAACATAATCAAAAAATAGAGTCCGGCAACCATTAATATAGTTCCGGATATCCATCGAATCACAACATCAGCGCCTTTCGCGGCAAGGCCGACTTTCCCTAATGATACCCCCAGCAATACGGCTCCCAACGGAATACTGAAACCGACGGCGAACATCGCCAGCAGCAATATTGCCCATACAATTTTACCTTGCAGAATTGCCGCTCCGATCACAATAAAAATTCCAGGATTGCATGGAAGCGAACTGACGGCAACAATACCGCCAAGCACCAGCCCGGCCAGCACCGCACCGGATTTTCCAAGTTTTCCGCCGATGCCGTCTAACTTACCAAGGGATAGTTTGAATGGCAAAAGATTCAGTGTTGCCAATCCCAGAAACACCGCGACGATACCGGCAAAGACTTGCCAATACCGTCCCAGACCGCTCTGGGCCATTTGCCCGATAAATCCGGACACGCCTCCGATAACCATCAGCGCAATGATCGTTCCCAGTGTAAAGAACAAGGCGGATTTGAACGCAGAATTCCGATTGTCATTCGTCTGTGTGCCGGAATAGCCGACCAGTATTCCCAAAGCCGGAATGGTGCAACAGGCGCTCGTGGCGGCGCTGACCGTCCCCAAAATCAACGCAAACAGCAATCCCAGCGGCTGCGAAGCCACTTGCTGCAATGTGTCAGTTACGTATTCAAGCATCAGTATTAATCCTTAATTACAACCGGACGACGACGGACCGCAACCTCCCGACGAAGGCCCGCAGCCTCCAGCCCGCGCCGAAGATATGTACGCCTGCAACAGTTTGGTTTCAGTCACTTCACCGGAGACTGTCGCCATGCCTTTGCCTCTGCTGGCAACTAGAATGGCGGGAGTCTGAATCTGCGCAGAGATTGCAGCATAATCAGGAGAGCTGTTCGGCAGAGTATACAAACCAAGACTGATATTTTTAGACTTTAATGCCTGCTGTGCGGCAATGATGGCGTTGGTCGTGGCATCATCGGCAGATTCGCTCCTCGGCGCCGGAATGAAGACAAAAACGGTGTCATGGCTCGATGCCACCTTATTCAGGGAACTGAGCGAGGCAAGATATTCACCGATCATCCGGCCTTTAGGGGTGGCTTCCGGTATTGTGGAGTTTTTTACTACTGACGGGGTCGCCTTGATTGCAATAGCGTCCACCTGTTTCTCCGTTTTTACAGAATTATTAACCGGTATACTCTTTGGTGCGGCCCGGGTAACAGCAAAGCTGGCATCTTTTGCATTATCGCGTGAGGCTTTACATTTTATGCCGGATGACTTATAGATCAAAATACCAACAACCAGCAGCAGGACAATCAGGCACAAAGCCATCTTTAATCTTTTACTCCCCGAAGAAGTTCCGCAGTTACAACTGCATCCTGTGGCACAAGTCTCAGTTCCTTCAACAGATTTACTTTTTTCTGACAGATCACTCATGATTCCATTCCTTTTCGTTGTTGAATTTTACGTTTTGACCAAAGCAGAAGCGTCGAGCTGAAGACGACAGTCAGGCAACCTGCCTCCTGAAATATAAGCGCCACTATCGGCGTCATTAATCCAATGACACTGAGCGTTAAACCGATAACATTGTAAATTATGGAGAAAAAGATGTTCAACTTAATGCGTCGCAGCACTTTACCCGACATCCATATAAAGTCCGCCACACCCGATATATTGTCATTCATCAGAGTGACGTCAGCAGTTTCTATTGCCACATCCGTTCCGGCTGCGCCCATGGCAATGCCGACATCGGCCAATGCAAGCGCAGGCGCGTCGTTGATTCCGTCGCCGATCATACCCACAATATGACCTTCATTCTGTAGTTTTCTGACAATGTCCTGCTTCTGTTCCGGCAGCAATCCGGACTGAAAATCGTCAACGCCGATTTCTCCGGCCACTGCGGCGGCCACTTGCTGATGATCTCCGGTCAGCATGGTTATTTTTTTAATTCCCATTGCTCTAAGCAAGCGAATTGTTTCAGGTATCTCCGGACGAACTTCATCGGCTATAGCCAGCAGACCGGCAATACGTGTACCGCATGCCACCAGAACCGCAGTGCGTCCGTTCTTTGATTGAAGCACAACTTCATGATTCACAGAAACGCTCAAAGCAACACCGGAGTCTGTTAAAAATGATGATTTGCCGACAAGAATCCTCTCTGAGTTAAATTTTGCTTCAACCCCCATTCCGGTTGCGCTTGCAAAATGCTCAGGGTCTGGAATCTCAAGTTTACGCTCTTTACCAACGGCCAGAATAGAGCGTGCCAGCGGGTGCTCGGAGTATTTTTCGGCAATACATGCCATTTTAAGAACTTCATCCTTACTCGAGCCGTTAAAAGTAATAATCTCAATTACTTTGGGTTTGCCGAATGTGAAAGTTCCGGTCTTATCCACGAGCAGGTGATCTATTTTATGCCCAAGTTCAAGGAATATCCCGCCTTTGACGAGAACCGCACTGTGCGCCAGATTGGAAACACCCGCAGTTACGGCTGTAGGCGTAGCTATTGCGAATGCACACGGACATGCCACAAGCAGAACCGAGACGGCCACCTTTACATCGCCGGAAATCACGAACGCGATGATCGCAAGCACAATCACAGTCGGCAGAAACCATGTGGTGAAACGATCCGCAATATTCTGAATGGGTGCGCGTGTGTCCTGCGCCTCCTGCACAAGGTGAACAATCTTTGCCAGAGTAGTGCCTTCCCCTGCCTTTTCCGTCCGGATATCAAGCCGGCCTGATTCATTCAGCGTTCCGCTGAAGACATTGCTGCCGGGGGATTTATCTATCGGCATCGACTCGCCGGTGATAGGCGCCTGATTGACACTGCTTGCTCCGGCGGTCACAACCCCGTCCACTGGAATTCTTGCACCCGGCTTAACCACGACAATATCACCGGACTGAAGTTCAGAAACCGGCACGGTTACCTCTTCTCCTCTCTTACGGACTGTCGCCATTTTCGGGGCAAAATCCAGAAGATCACTGATACTGCGCCGGGTTTTTGCCAGAGTGTAGGACTCCAGCGCTCCGGCAGCGGCCATAATGAATACAATAATCGCCGCCGGTCTGAATTCTCCGATGGCAAGCGTTGCAACCAGAGCCACGACAACAAACACATTTACCGTAATCTTGCCTTTAAAGATATCCTTGAATCCGGCAATAAATCTCTGGAAGCCACCGAAAACCGTAGCAAATATGGCAAGCGATGCATTGATGTAATAAGGTCCGATTTCCCAATGGGCAAGCATCCAGCTCACAATGATCAGCAATGCGACAGCCACTGGAACAATGGACAAAATTACGATGTCATGGTATCTGCTATTCTGGTTTTCGTTATTATTGCTCATTTAATTATCTTTTCATTTTTCCGGAATCTGAAGCAGGCGGTAAATCACCATTCATTTTATTCTTTGCTGTTTTATTCTTGTCGCTGCCTGACTTAGAGTTGCAACTGCAACTTTCTCCGGAGCCGCAACAACCACCGGTCTTAGTCATTGACTCCCAAATCGCCGCCAGAATTCCAGACTTCTTTTTTTTGTTGTTACTGTCCGGCATAGCTTTTCTCCTTTTTGATTATTTCGGTTGAGGGTAACCTTTCTATGAATTTTTTAATCTGGTCTCTTACCCGCCGGTAACAATTCAGTTTTTTCTCTTCATCATTCAATGCCTTCGCCAGCTTCGGCGGATCATCAAAACCGACATGAACCACTTTGGCTTTCGCCGGAAAGAACGGACAGGTCTCATGGGCGTGGCCGCAGACAGTTACAACATAGTCAAAGTCGATTCCGTTCAAGTCGGTCAGCAGTTTCGATTTATGCCCGGAGATATCCACACCCGCTTCCGCCATGACTTTGACCGCATAAGGATTAAGTCCATGCGTTTCAATCCCCGCTGAATATGCCTCGATGAGATCGCCTTTCAGGTGACGACACCAGCCCTCTGCCATCTGGCTGCGACAGGAATTACCCGTGCAAAGAAATAGAATTTTAAGCTTGTTCATTAAAAGCCTCTGTCATTTGTTATTTACCGGACAGCAACTGATTCCGCGCTGCTTTCGACAAATCTCATCCAGCGGCGATGCAACTATTTTAGCTAAACCTCTTAAATTCGCCTTATCACTCAAGCTTTCTTTAAGCCATGCCCGGAGAAGATTATCTGCAATGCTCAGCCGGTAATGTATCCAGCGCCCTTCTTTCCTGCTTGCCAGCACCCCGGCATTAACCAATATGGAAAGATGGCGGGAGGCGGTAGCGCCGGCAATTCCAAGAAATTCCGTGATTACGCACGCGCACAGTTCGTCGTACTCCAGCAACGCCGCGACTATTTTAAGCCGGTTGCCGTCCGCCAATGCCTTGGTCACCTTTAATGTTTTATCAAAATCTTTCATCTCCCAGATCTCCATATCTATATTTAGCTATATGACTAAATATATAATCAAGCTTTTTGCTTTACAAGTATTGTTTTGTTAATAAATCATTAAATCGAAAATCACTCTTGTTTATATTATGCCTCCATCTTCATTATTATTCGGCACTTTTACTTAAAATCTGACCATCCTGCAACTTGCCGTCTTCCATTTCGAAAGCCCGGTCAAACACATCCAACGCACGATGATCATGAGTCACAACAATTACTCCGGCATTGTGCTCATGAGCAACATTACGGAATAATTCCATGACCTGTCGTCCGCGAATACTATCCAATGCAGCAGTCGGCTCGTCAGCTAGCAACAGACTCGGACGATTAACTAACGCTCTAGCTATTGCTACGCGCTGCTGCTGTCCGCCTGAAAGTTTTGCTGGCAAGTGATTTGCTCTATCGGCAACTCCGAGATATTCAAGCAGTTCCATAGCCCTTTTTCGAGCAGTACGGGGCGAAGCATCATTGATTTCCATTGCTAACTGCACGTTTTCAACTGCCGTTAAAAACGGAATCAGATTAGCTTTTTGAAAAACGAAACCCAAGTGTTTACGGCGGAAAATACGAGCATCTACCAGCAGGCGGCAATCAAAAACAATTTTCCCGCTAATCACGATCTTTCCGGCATCCGGCGGGCGAATCAATCCCAATATGGTCAATAGTGTCGTTTTTCCGGCCCCGCTGGGGCCCAGCAAGGCCACGACTTCTCCGCTGGAGATGCTTAATGTCACGTCCCGAAGTGCGACTACTTCTGTGTTGCCGCTACCATATATCTTGGTTAGTCCGGATGCTTCTATCACTAAATCCTGATTGTTTTTCATGACAACACCTCGCCCGGATCGACCTTGAGCGCCTTGCCGATTCCCAAGAGGCTGGACAGCACGGAAATTACCAGGACAATCACAGCCAGTTGTATCAGGTCGCCCGGCATAATTACCACCCGGCGGGGAAAGTGGGGAAAAATCCACTGTCCGATGAAATAAGCAATACCGAAGCCAAGCCCGCCAAGCAATAATGCCTGTTGCAGAATCAAACCCAGAATTACCCGGTTTCTCGCCCCCATCAGTTTAAGCATGGCAATATCATGGATTTTGTCAAGCGTCAGAGTATAAAGAATCAAGGCCATGATTACAGACGATACAATGATGAGCAAGAACCGGTAAAGCCCCAACTGCCGACGGGAGCGGTCAACCATACCTTGAAGGAGTAATTCCTTTTGTCCCTCTTGACTGTAAACGGAAACATCCGGCCATGCGGAGATTTTTGCGGCAACGGCCATCGGATCATAACCTGGAATGACATTCACCAGTATGGCGCTGACCATTGAAGCACCAAGCGATGGAATCCCGGACGAATCCCCTCCGGCACGTTCAGCCATTTGCGGGTTGGTACTGCCTAGATCAATCGCTTGCAGCCGGTTGACGCGTGCGGTACGCTCATTGCGGATGGCATCTCCGGAAAGGTCAAACTGTACGGACTGCGCATCGGCACGGGTCAAAAAGGCCATCGAGTCACCCGAAGTAGAACTCATGAGACGGGTCAGTCCAACCACCGTATAAATATCTTTACCTAAGACTATTTTATTGCCTAACGTTAATCCGGACGATTTGTCAGCCATAATTTCATAATGAGCCTGTCCCAGAGAGCGTCCCGCAATGAGAGGCAGCCATTGTCCGCGATCAGCGGGCCATGACAATCCTTGAATGGTTAATCGTAATTGCTTTCCCTTGTATTCCCGCTGGATAGTGTGTGAAATAAAACTGTTGGAACTGAGAACACCGGGAACGGACAGTACCCTGTCTTCCACATTGCGTGGCAACCGGGATATCTCGGCGAACGGGCCGCGAGTTCCTTTTTGAACCACCCAAAAATCGGCATTCACACGATCCACCAGCAACGTGGCTTCCTCCACTAATCCCCGGTAGATGCCCCCCATACCCATGACCACCATCAACAGTAAACCAATACCAACGGCAGTCAGTATGAATCGCCCGATATTATGCTTTATGTCTTTAGCAGCAAGATTCATGGTTTGTCGTACCTTATAGCTCGCCCGGCACCTGGCAGGTCGGTTCCAGGTAGCGCACTGATCACAATTTTATCTGAAGACAGACCTTCTGTCACTTCCACATTCTCTTTCCCGCGCAACCCCATAGATATTTTTTGCCATTTAGCTTTGCCAGCATCGTCAATAAAAACACCAGGCTGTCCATCTCGCCATATGACAAACTTTTGCGGAACGAAAAGAATGTCATTGCGCCGGCCGGTTTCGATGTAGACTTCGGCCCGCTGTCCGACGGCCCATTTTTTCGGCAGTTGCAGCACATCAACATCGACTATAAATTCCCGCGTTTCGCGATCTGTTTCCGACCCAAGACGCGCAACTTTGCCTCCAAGCATGGTATCAGATGCAGAACGAAAAACAATACGAGCAGATTGTCCTGATGCCAGCAGTCCCATGGCTGTTTCATCCACCCATGCCGAAATCCAAAGTTCGTCGGTCGAAATCACGTCAAGAATTGAAGTTCCAGGCACCACTACAGCGCCAGGATCGCGATTACGGCGAACAACAAGTCCGTCAAACGGGGCGCAAAGACTGGTATCTTTCAGTCGCTCCTGGTAAAAATGTAAAGAAGCCTCAGACTTTTCCACAGTTCTTTGCGCTTCTATTCTGGCGAGTTGCGCTCTCCTGATATTAGCTTCGGCGACATCATTGGATTCAACGGCACTTTCCAACTCTTTCTGTGCCACGACCTGGTTTTTACGCAAACTGGAATTCCGTTCCAGATTAGCCCGCGCTCTAACTGCTGTTGCCTGGGCACTTTCAATCTCCGCACCTATACGTTCAACAGTTGCCTTGGCTGCGTCCAAGTCGGATTTTGCTACTTCCACCTGTTGCCGCCAGTCCCCATCGTCTAATCTGGCCAGCAGTTGCCCCTTGACAATGCGGGCATTCTGATCGGTAAGCACTTCTACCAGCAGTCCGGAAATTTTCGGACTGATATTTGCTCGTATTCTGGCTTCCAGTGTTCCGGTGCCCATAACTTCGTTGACTACCGTTCCCTTGACAATTTTATACGCCTGAACGTTTACCGGGGCTAGACGGAACCAGTAAAACACACCGCCTATAATTATCAGCAAAACAAGAATCTTTACAATCAATTTTATTTTCATCCCGGTCATCATAATCACTTCCTTAATATTAAAAACTCCATAAATACCAGCATCAATCATAATTTACTATGAATGACTAAAGACTCAAACCGTAAATGTGAGTCAGACAATAATAGATCCCGGCAAGAATAAACAATACTCCGGCGGTGGAGCGGAACCAGAGTTCGAGTTTGGTCAGGCAATTAAACGCTTTGCCAAGATATTCGCCGCCGAACGCGATCAGAAAGGCAAAAAGAATGACCGGCAGCGCCGTTCCGCAGCCGTATATCAGCGGCAGGACAAAGTAATCGTTGCTTTTCACTGCCAGCGGAATCAACGCTCCGAAAAACAATCCGGCGGATACCGGGCAGAATGAAAGCGCGAAAACCACGCCGACCGGCAAGGCAAACCATACTCCGCTCTTTTCGGCTTGCTTATGCATTTTGTGATGCAGCCGGTCAAAGGAGAAACCGGCGCCGATCATGCCCAGCAATACCATGCCGAGCAGAATCAGACATGGTCCCAGCATTTCGTTAAGGTATTTTTGCAGGAAGCGGGATACCTCGCCGGTCGCCAGCAACCCGGCGGTTATGCATGCGCCAAGCAGTATATAAGTAAAAGTCCGGCCTAAAGTATATAGAACCCCGGCGGACAATACCCCTTTGTAATTGCCGATCTGCCGTCCGATGAAGGATATCGCCGCGATGTTAGTCGTCAGCGGACAGGGACTGATTGCGGTGAGGATACCCAGCCAGAGCGCGGAGGCCAATATATACCAGGTCATTTAGCGCCTCCAGTGGTTGACAGTTTATCAATTGCTGAACTGATATAAGCGTTGAATTCATCAGGCTTGTCCAGCAATTCCCATACTTTGTCCAGTCGCTCAAAAACAGTTGTCTTACCATCTTTTGTCCTTGCGACAACTACGCAACTGGAAATTACATCAAACTGTTTGGCCATTGGTTCGTTCTTCTGAAAATCCACTGCTGAAAACAGGATGGAACCGTCCTGCATCTGTTTTTTATATTTCGATTCCAGAAGCTGCTTCGTCATTTTTTCAATGGTATTACAAGTGACACAGCGGAACGTCGCATGCATATAATACACGTTGACAGTTTCAGCCGGACCGGACGGCAAGGCGGCCCGCGGTCCGGCCACGCTGTATTTGCCGAATGCAAAACCGATACTGACCAGCACAAAGATCAGCAACAGATTTTTAATTATAGTTCCGGTTTGTTTCATTGATATTATTTTTTATCGGCAGCTTTTTCGTTCTTCAACTTTTCAAAGTCGTAGCCCAGCTCTTTCCATTTCTTAAAAATATCTTCCCTGGAAATAAAACCTTCATGCCGCCACAATTCCTTGCCGTCCGCGTCAAACATAATCTGGGTCGGAATAGATTGAATGTTATATTTTTGCGCCTTTTCAGCATTCTCTTTTTGCCAGACATCAATGAATTCAACTTCCATAACCCCGGCATATTCTTTAGTCAACTCTTCCAGAATCGGAGCCATCATTTTGCATGGAATGCATTTCTTAGCGCCCAGATCAAGCAGCTTGGGCAGCCTGGCTTTAACTGCTGGCGCATCTTTACCCGCAGTGGTGGATGAGTCTTCTGCTGCCGCTGCTTCTGAACAACCGCACTGCGCCATACAAATCCATCCCGCTGTCGCCATCATGCATATCAATAATGATTTCAGATAATTCATTTTTAATTTCCTTCTATTTTTCAATTGTATGACAGTTTTGCTTTGCCGCTATCAACTACTTTCTGAATATTTTCCTCGCTGACTGCCGCCTGCCCTTTGACTAAGCCCAAACCGGTCAGATTCATGTGTTCAAACTTGGTAAATCCAGCTTGCTCCAAACAATTTTTTGCGCAATTCAAAGGACAACCGTCTATCACCAGAATCTTCTCCGCACTTTCAACAGTTTTCATAATACCGCTGACCCGTCCGCCGATTCCGGCCAGACAAAACATTTTGCCGATGCCTTCGCTGGTAAGTTTGCGGGCGGCCTGATCGGCAATTGCTCCGACATCCGCAGCACCGGAACAAGGGAATATTAATTTAGGAGCAGCGCTGCAAGCACAATTCTTTTGATCACTCATGATTTTTCTCCTTGAATTAAGAATCATTTAAGCATAGTTTTAATTTCATCCGGCGAAGGCACTTTGCCGACAACTTTGACGCTGCCGTCAACCGCCAGCGCCGGAGTCATCATCACCCCGAATTTCATTATCTGATTGATATCAGTCACTTTTTCCAATTCAAAGCTAAGTCCAAGTTCCTTAGCTGCGGTTTCAGCATTTTCCGCCAGTTTCCTGCATTTGGAACATCCGGTTCCGAGAATTTGAATTTTCATCATACTGCTCCTTGAGTTTTTATTATTTACCAGCTCATCTTACCTTTTCCGTTGCACGGTTGAATGATTTCCCCGACCGCGCCGTAAGGACAAGCCGGTTTACATTTTAAACAGCCCCGGCATTGGTAGAAATCAATCCATGGCTTATCATCTTTTTTTTCACGTATGAACGCGTCTTGCGGACATACTTTTCCAGCTTCGCAACATTCACAGTTCCGGCAAACTTCAGGCAATATAATTGCTCTCTTCATGCTTATCTTTCATCCTTATTTTATTTAAAGCCCATATATGGCATTATCAGGTTGAAAAGCAATCCGACGATCAAAATGCCAACAGCAACCACGCCGAAAAATATAAATATCAACTGCAATTTCAATACCTTGCGCAAGATGACTGCTTCCGGCAGCGAAAGCCCGATTACCGACATCATAAACGCAAGCACCGTACCCAGGGCCGCGCCTTTTTCCAGTAACGCCTGTACAATGGGAATAATTCCGGCGGCATTGGAGTACATCGGCACTCCCAGCAGAACGGCCAGCGGCACCGACCACCAGGCGCCGCGCCCCATGACTGATGCCATGAAATCCTGCGGGACATAACCATGTATTCCCGCTCCCACTGCAATACCTGCTGCAACATAAGGCCAGACTTTCACCACAATGTCTTTTACTGCGTCATACCCGGAATGCATCCTGTCATTCCAGGTTATTGAATCCTCTTCCAGCGTTTCATTCACTTTTATTTCATAAACCCAGGCCTCGACATATCGCTCAAGACGAAGCCGTCCAATAACCCATCCTGCAAAAATCGCAATAAGCAAGCCGGTAATGAGATACAATCCGGCGACCTTCCAGCCGAACAGGCCGAATAAAAGCACCAGCGCGACTTCATTAATCATCGGCGCCGAAATCAAAAATGAAAATGTCACTCCAAGCGGAATTCCTGTAGTTACAAAGCCGATAAACAGAGGAACTGCGGAACATGAACAGAACGGAGTAACTATGCCTAAATTGGCGGCCAGCACATTGCCGATAAACTCATGACGCCCTGCAAGAATTTTTCTTGTCCGCTCAGGCGAAAAAAATGAACGTATCACTCCCACCACAAACACAACCACGGTCAGCAGCAGCATAACTTTAGGCGTCTCGAAAAGGAAAAATTCGACAGCGGAACTGAATTTACTATCCGGCGACAAGCATAATAACGAATAGGTCAGCCATTGGGCTAGCGGTGCAAGATGCCAGTATAATACAGCAGTTGCGGCCCCTGCCAGGATACCGCACAGCCATTTAAAATATTTATGTTTTCGCACTTTAATCACCTATATTTTCCATTTCAGCCAAATACACCGCACACAAAAATGCGGAGATTTACCTGCATGAGCCGGTTCCTATAACCGCCTCAATACAGTCCATGAAACGCAATATGCAGGGTACTTTCAACGTGTAATAAACCATCTGGCCGCGTTTGTCATCCTGCACGACGCCGGCATTCTTTAAAAGAGTTAAATGTTTTGACACTGTTGAAAAATCGGCCCCGACAAGTTTGACCAGTTCGCATACGCAACGCTCTCCGCGAGCTAATTCCTCCACAATAAAAAGTCTAGTGGGATGCCCCAGCGATTTTAGAACTTTCGCCTTAGCATCAATAATTGCCTGTGCTTTATCATCCATAAGAATATACCTTCGCTTATTATATATTTGGTAATATAGCCAAATAATAGATATTTGTCAATAAGCAAAAATAATCTTTCTACAAGTATTTACGGTTTATTTTGCAGAATGGCTTCGATCTGCCGGAGTTCTTCCTCTGAAAAATTCAGGTTGTTCAAGGTTTTGACATTGTCTTCGATCTGCCCGGTTCTGCTGGCTCCGGTCAGAACTGAAGTAATGCGTTTGTCCTTGAGCACCCATGCCAGCGCCATTTGCGCCAGTGACTGGCCGCGATTCATGGCAATTGCATTCAATGCCTGAATTTTAGAGACAATTTCTTCGGTAATAGTTTCCTTTTTCAGAAAAACAATGCCTCTGCCTGCGCGGGAGTCGTCAGGAATGCCATTCAGATAACGCGAGGTTAAAAGACCCTGCGCCAGCGGACAGAACGCTGTCGCGCCGATGCCTTCGGCTTCCAGCGTATTCAGCAAACCTTCTTCGACAGTGCGATTGAACATACTGTACCGGTTCAACTGATTTACGCACGGCGTTCCGAGTTCGCGCAGAATTCTCACAGCTTCCTTTACCTTGTCCGGCGGGTAGGATGAAAAACCTGCATACAGCGCCTTGCCGCTGCGTACCGCCCGGTCCAATGCCCCCATGGTTTCCTCCAGCGGCGTATCCGGGTCCGGGCGGTGTGAATAAAAGATATCGACATATTCCAGGCCCATCCGTTTCAGGCTCTGGTCCAGACTGGACAGCAGATATTTGCGTGACCCCCAATCGCCGTAAGGTCCCGGCCACATCAGATGCCCGGCCTTAGTGGAAATGATCAGTTCGTCGCGATAATTCGCCAGTCCGTCTTTAAGTATCCGTCCGAATTTAGTTTCAGCGGCTCCCGGCTGCGGTCCGTAATTATTTGCCAGGTCAAAATAGGTTATTCCCAAGTCGAAAGCCCGGTAAATCATATCACGGTTATTTTCGTAAGAATCATTATCGCCAAAATTGTTCCACAGGCCGAAAGAGATCACCGGCAACTTCAGGCCGCTCCGTCCGCAGCGGTTATAAATCATTTGTGAATAACGGTTTGAATCCGGCGCTATGCTCATACCTTATCTTCCTGTATAAAAGTTTTAAACAAAATCTCAGATAACTTAGCACTGCAATTTGGATAAAAAAACTGCCGCAGAGACAAATAATGTTGACTTTATGACGAATCAGAACTATATTTATAACTTGTATATAACAGGTTTTGAGCAGTGAACTCCCGTGAGAACCGGGGGCTGTCGCGCAACTGTGATCGGCGTTAAACGCTGTAAGCCAGGTCCTGCCATTGCCTGTTGTTCGGTTGTTCCGCGTCAGATGTCGCCAGATGAAACAGACTGGAAACCGGGCACAGAAGATGAATTCATTTTTTTGTGTTCTTCCGGCGCGGAATGAATGTGCGCGCAACACAATAATCAGGAAGAACAAAAAATGAAAAGTTCCCAAGCCGCTGTCAGCGGTGTCCGTCTGTCAGATCAGAATTTTACGCTTATTGAACTCCTCGTCGTGATTTCCATCATCGCAATCCTTGCCGGAATGCTGCTCCCTGCCCTGACCCATGCCCGGGAATCGGGCAAAAGCGCCTCGTGCGAAAACAACCTTAAACAACTCGCACTGGCGAATATCCAATACGCTGTGGACTGGGGATTTTATGCCCCTGCCCGGCAGGGTGCAATCAAAACCGGCCAGCACTGGTGCGGTTATCGGGCCACGGCCGGCGACGTCTGGGATTCCAGCCGCGGCCTGCTGGTGAATTATCTCGGCAAAGACAAGAAAACCAGAGAATGCTCCGCGCTGAATCAAATCAATCCCGACGCCCCCGCTTCCGCCAATAACCTGAAAGGCGCCGGCGGATATGGATACAATTTTTGCATCGGCAGTCAGTCTTATATCACCGGCTACGGCAACGGCTGGCAGGCCGGGATGAAACCGGAAAACATCAAATGGTCATCAAAAACTATATTTTTTGCTGATGTCGCTCAAATTGACTCCACCAGCTTCACAATGGTTGAAATTGATGAAGTAAGTCCCCCATTCTCCCTCTCCGGCACCCCGGTAAACCTGCATGCTAAAATTCCGACATCATCCGAAAATACGGCAAAATTTCATTTCCGGCACAACAGCGCCGCCAATGTCGCCTGGGTGGACGGACATGTCAGTTCGCACAAAAGAGAATGGGTTGTAATTCCCGGCTTCACCCTGAACAATCCGGCTTTGAACGAAGCAATTTTGACTGCTAACGGACTCGGCTTTTTCGGCCCGAAGAACAATTCGTGGTTCGACCCGTGGGATGACAACATTCCATTGGACTGAGCTCGCTTCCCGGCTTGACAAGCCGGAAAGCCTGAGTACTTTAGACATTTGACATATTAAGGAAAATACATGAGATCAGTTTTAGCTGTAATATTAATCTGCCTGGGCCTGGCGGCCCGATCCGCGTCAACCGTCCCGGAACCGCGGGTAGTGTCATTGTCGCCAAGCATCACGGAAATCATTTTTCTGCTGGGCAAAAATAATTGCCTGGTCGGCAGAAGCAGTTATTGCGACTATCCGGCGGAAGCAAAAAAGTTGCCGGTTGTCGGCAACTTCGGCGTTCCGTTTCTGGAACATCTGGCGGCGGTAAAACCGGACTATGTGATAACTACCAAGTTGAAAGATAAAGCTTCGAAGCAGGCGATGGAAAGTCTCGGCGCAAAAGTGATCATGCTGGATGACAACAGCTTCGACGACTATATCAAATGCGTGAAGATGCTCGGAGAAATTCTGAACTGTCAGGCGGCGGCCGATGCCGAAATATCCCGTTTCTCCAAAGCGCTGGAAGAGTTTAAAAGCCTGGCGGATAAGGTTCCTGCCGCATCCCGCCCGAAAGTATATGTCGAAGTATGGCACCGTCCGCTCCTGACCTGCGGCGGAAAAACATTCATCAATGATATGATCGGATACGCCGGCGGCATCAATATCGGACGCAATGAGAAGGCGGAATATTTTCCGTGTTCACTGGAATGGATTATGCAGCAAAACCCGGATGTAATCATTTGTCCGGGAATGGGTTCGGGCAAAAGCGGCGAAGTCGCCAAACGCGACGGCTGGCAGCATATTTCCGCAGTAAAAAGCAAGCGTATTTACACCGGTCTGGAACAGGACAAGATTTTCCGGCTGGGGCCGCGCACCATCGAGGGGATTGCTCTCCTGCGCAAATATATCCATGATGATGTAAAATCTGAAACCGGCACGACAAACAGCGAAGGAAAAACTGAATGATTTTTACCAATGTCCGGCGAATATTATCAGAACCGGTAATCTGGGTAGGATTGCTGGTGCCTGTCTGTTTCGTTGCCTTCATGTGCTGCGGCGCTTATTCCGCCGGGTTTGCCGATCTGCTGAATCCTTCGCCGATGCTGGAGGCTGTTTTAAAGTTGCGCGCCGCCCGGCTGTTATGCGCTTTTGTGGTCGGCGGTTCATTGGCGGTCGCCGGAGCCGCATGTCAGGCGGCGCTGCGCAATCCGCTGGCTGAACCGTATATTCTGGGGGTCAGCGGCGGCGCCAGCGTGGGCGCGGCGGCGGCGATCATCCTGGGACTGGCAATAATCTCCGAGTTTTTCATCCCTGCTTTTTCTTTTGCCGGCGCGGTTTTAGCGCTGGTGCTGGTGCTGGGCATGGCCCGCTGCTGGGCGGCGGACACTCCCGCCAGTATCGCGCTGGCGGGAATAGTTATCGGCAGCATGTGTTCAAGCCTGCTGATGTTCATAATCAGCATCAGCAATTCCCATGAACTCAACGGGATTACCTGGTGGCTGCTGGGCAGTCTCCAGCCTTCCGGCAATACGCTGCTGACCTTCTCCGCCGTCTCGCTGCTGGCGGCAACGCTCTTATTCACCCTGCTGGGACGCGAAGTGGATGCCGTCACTTTCGGCGAAGAAACCGCGTTCAGCCTCGGCGCGGACCCGAAAAAACTCTCTTACATACTACTGGGTGTTTCCTCGCTGCTGGCGGCATGTTCGGTGGCGGTATCCGGCATCATCGGGTTTGTCGGGCTGATCATCCCGCATATAATCCGGAATCTTTTCGGCTCGCAGCACCGGCGGCTGTTTCCCCTGTGCATGCTGACGGGCGGAATATTCCTGATGGGCTGCGACACTTTCGCCCGCTGTATTTTCGCTACCCGGGAACTGCCGGTAGGGGTAATAACTTCATTCATCGGCGGCCCGTTTTTCCTCTGGGTGCTGAGCAGGAGACGCGCATGGGAAGGATGAATTGCAGCGAAGATTTAATTGCGGCGATCAATATAACCTTTGCCTACCAGCCGGGAAAGCAGGTTTTGAACGGAGTGAACTTCCGGTTGCCCAAGGGCAGCGTCGCTGCGATAGTCGGACCTAACGGCGTCGGCAAATCCACCATTTTAAAAATCCTCTGCGGATATCTGAAACCAGCATCCGGCGAAGTCCTGCTGGAAGGCAGACCAATCCAGTCCTATGACAATCTTGAGCGTTCCAGACTGGTCGCCGCCGTTCCCCAGAACATTTATGCGCCGATCCCGTTCACTGTTGAACAGGTCGTGAAAATGGGCCGGCTGGCCCGCATCTCCCGCTTCGCCAGGCTGACTAATGACGACAAGGAAGTGATTGCGCGCACCATGCATGATTTGAATATAGCAGTTTTTGCCGGAAGGGCGATCGGCGAACTCAGCGGCGGCGAACGCCAGCGGGTTATGATCGCCACGGCGCTGGCGCAGGAACCTGATCTGCTGCTGCTGGACGAACCGACTTCGCATCTCGATATCGGCAATTCCGCCAGAGTGATAAAAGCCCTGATCAACTGGCAGCGGAAAAAAGGTTCTTCGATCCTGATTGTAACCCATGACGTGCAAATGGCCGCACGGGTCTGCGAACGGATCATCCTGTTAAAAGACGGCAATGTGCTTGGCGACGGCAACCCGCACGCGGTTTTAACGCCGGAATCGCTGTTCCAGGCCTACGGGCACGGGGTCTCCTCGTTCATCAGTCCGAAAGACGGCCTGCCGGTAATCCTGCCCGATCTACCCGATGCGGAATATTAAATTATTACCATAGACTGGTTATGTCCCGGAGCGCCAGCGCCGTCCATCCTTCGGCCGCGAGATAACGCATTTCGTGCTCAAATACCTCAGGAGGCGTGTCAACCCACGGATGAAGGATATCCGGCACCCCGTGATAGAGCAGTACCGGAATTTCGCCGGTTGCCGACAGCTCCAGCGCTTTCTTCAATACTGAATCGTCCGGGCCGTGGACGGGAATCGACGGAATCTGCCAGCGGTCGTCATTGGCAATGTTCCACGCGGCATTGCGGACTGTCCGGGCGGTTTTGAACCCGTGCTTTTGCAGAACCGGCGGCGCATAAGCAGCGCCGGGACCGCCCGGATAGGCAAAATTCTCCGATTTCGGAATACCGTGACTTTGGAACAAGGCTTCCAAATCGAGCAACTGTTTTTCAAACTCCTCCGGCGTGATATTGCCCAGCCCGGCGTGAGTCAGGGTGTGGTTGGCGACTTCAAACCCCATGTGGTTAAGTTCCCCGATCTGCTCCCAGCTCATGTACTGTACTTTGTTCGTCGCAAAATCCGGCGGAAATTCACAGACAAAAAAAGTGGCGTTGAACCCGAGTTCCTTCAGCAGCGGCGCGACAAACGTGCGGTGATTCGACACCGCATCGTCAAAAGTCAGAATAACGGTTTTCTCATACATTTTAGAATTCCTGTTTCTTGCCTAACTTACAACTAATTTACAGACGCAGACGATCCCATATTTCCTGGAGGCGCTGGACCGAGACTTTTTCCAGCGGACGTACTTCCGGGGCAAACTGCATGATGCGGAACTCCTCCAGCAGCAGCCAGAATTCTTTCAAATCAAAAGCCAGTTCGAAATCTTTCACAGTTCCCGCCGCCAGTTCAAAGCGGGCGGAAAACGGCTGCAGCGGCTGCATTTTTTCCAGGTCTTTCTGCGGGGAACTGTGAATGCGTTCGGCGCGGATAGTCAGTGCTTTGAGGTAGCGCGGATAGCGGGTCCAGACGATTTCGCCGCGTAAAAAACCGGCATGAAACATGAAGTCCAGTTGAGCGTCGGCATCGGCGCAGTTTTCATGCGCCCGTCCGCGTGATTTTTTCAGGAACTCATGAATGCGGTCATACTGTTCAGCCATCTGCTCCAGCATGGCGATGCGCTTTTCAGCGGAATTAACCAGTCCGGTCAGCGCGGCATCGGCACGTTTCGCATAAACATCCTGCGAACGGATATCAATCGTATCTTCCGCCGTCAGCGCCGCCAGTATCACCGCGTCGGCAAAGTCGTCCAGGTAGCGCCCTGAACGGTCATTCACGCAGAAACAAAGCTGTATCTGCGATGAAAACTGGAAATATTTTTTCATCAGTTTGAGTTGTCCGCCATGAGCATTGCGGAACAGTCTGATCAAACCGCGCCGGTGAGAGTATTCCGCTTCACGCTGATCAAGAAACACCTGCCTTCCGACAAAGCCGCCTTCCTCATCGGTCAACGCCGGAAATGCCTTCAGCGCTTCTTCGCCCGGCAGTTGAATGGATTCCGGCATGTCGCCGTCGGGCCAGCCGGTACAGCCGGACAATATCCACTTGCCGACGCCTTTAACGGCGGCGCTGAGTCTGGAACCGGAAGAGAGTTCCGCCGGAACTTCATGATGCAGCGCCAGTATTTTTCCGCTGCCGTCGGTTTCGGCAATCTTCATGGTCAGGTAATCCGGCAGCCGTCCGGAATCGAAGTCTTTGGGATGAAAGTCTCCGCCGAAGGTGCGGCTGAGATATGCCGCCAGGGCATCGGCCAGCGATTGTTCACGGGATATTTTATTGTCGCGGACATCCTCCGCAAATCCGGCCGCGGCTTCCCCGACCGGACTGCACTGCATGCGCTGAGTTTTGGGCAGGGACTTGATCAGCAGTTCAACCTTTTCCGCCAGCCGGCCCGGCACCAGCCATTCCAGTCCCCAGTCCGGAATCAGATTCATTTCATCCGCGGCGGCCAGAATACAGATCCCGTCGTCCGGCTCACCCGGCGCAAAACGGTACTTCAACTCAAACAGATGGCCGGAGAAGGAAAGATCGTCCGGAAAATCTTCCGGATGAAGCGGTGTAAACTGCTCCTGCATGGCATCCGCCATTTGCATATTGATCTCAGCGCCGCTTTCCTGAAGCCACAACTCCAGACTTTTGGCGGAACACACCTGCGGCGGCAGCACCCGGCTGAAATGTTCAAATATCGCCTCCGTGTCCAGCAATGTGCCCGGACGCCGGATTTTCTCTTCAAGCGTATTAATCGTTTCCAGCATCCGCGAATGATTTTTCAGCCATTTGCCGGAAGAATTGATTTCACAGGGAACCATTGCCTCGCGGATGAATACGATGCGGGCCTCGGCCGGGCAGACCTTGCCGTAGTGGACGCGGCGCCCGGCATTGATCACCAGGCCGCCAAAAATAACTTTCTCCCGGGCGAAAACAAATCCGGCGGCTTTATCCCATGCCGCATTTTCGTAAATTCTGGTGCAGAGATGCGGCGCGACTTCTTCAATCCATTCCGGTTTGATGACCGCCACCTGGCGGGCAAATACTTTGGCGGTGCTGACCAGCGCGAACGTCATCACCCACGGCGGAACAGGTTTCCTTTTGAACAGCCCGGAGCCGGGAAATATGTAGAATTTACGGTTGCCGGCAGCGATAAATATCTGCTCTTCGCGGTCATACATGCCGATATTGCCGGGAATTCCGGACAGCAGCGCCTTGTGGATCATATCGTAATTGAATTCCTCCTGTGCGATTCCCGCGGCGGTGGAAACACCCCATTCTTCATCGGATACCGCTTCACAGAGATCAAGATAGAGATTCTTCCATTCCCGGACGCGGTTGTAATTCAGGAAATTGCGGCGGCAGAGTTTGTGAACGGCGCTGTTGGAGATTCCGGCGGCTTCGTTCTGGATGAAATTCCAGAGCCGGAGAATGGAGATGAAGTCGGAGTTTTCATCGCGCCACTGGCGGTGCGCCAGATCCGCCGCCTGCTGCTGGTCGGAAGGCCGTTCGCGCGGGTCCTGAATACTGAGAAACGCGCTGATGACCATGATTTCCGGCAGCACTTTGCAGCTTCTGGCGTAACAGATCGTTTTAGCCAGCCTGGGGTCCAGCGGCAATGCCGCAATCTGACGGCCTTCGCGGGTTATCCGCCCGGCGTCATCAATCGCGCCGATGTCCCGCAACGTGCGGTAGCCTTCACGGATCAGCGCCGGCTGCGGAGCGTCGAGAAACGGGAAACGCTCAATTGACGGCAGCCCGAGCGTCGCCATCTGCAGGATGACCCCGGCGAGACAGGTGCGGCGGATTTCCGGATCAGTGTACGGCTGGCTGGCTTCGAGCCTCTCTTTTTCATACAGATAAATGCAGATGCCGTCGGCAATACGGCCGCAACGGCCGCGGCGCTGCCTGGCGCTGGCCTGGGATACCTGCTCAATCTGCAATTCCTGAATCTGGTTCCGGGGATTAAAGCGGCTCAGCCGGACGAAACCGGAATCAATCACGTAATGAATGCCGGGAATCGTAATGGATGTTTCCGCAACGTTGGTCGCCAGAATGATGCGCCGGGCCGCCCCCGGTGAAAATACCCGCTGCTGGTCGCTCATGCTGAGGCGGGCAAACAGCGGCAGCACTTCCGTGTGGAACAGATTCCAGCCGTTCAGCAGATCGGCGGTCTCGCGGATTTCGCGCTCCCCCGGCAGAAAAACCAGAATATCGCCTTTGCGGTCAATTTCCGAAATCCATCTTACCGCGCGCCCGATATGCGAAGACAAATCCTCATCCTCCTCCGGCGGCAGAAAAAAGTCCTCCACCGGATAGGTGCGTCCTTCGACAGTAATGATCGGAGCGTCATTGAAAAAACGGGAGAAGTTCTCCGCGTCAAGCGTAGCCGAGGAAATGACGATTTTCAGGTCGTGACGTTTATGCAGAAGATTTTTCAGATAGCCGAGAATGAAGTCAATATTCAGGCTGCGTTCGTGAGCTTCGTCAATAATCAAAGTGTCATACTGGAGCAGATTGGCGTCGTTCTGCGTTTCCGCCAGCAGAATACCGTCGGTCATGAATTTTATAACCGTATCGGCGCCGGTGCGGTTGTCAAACCTGACCTGATACCCGACTTCCCGTCCGCACTGGACGTTCAATTCGGCAGCCACGCGGCGGGCCATGGCGGTCGCCGCCAGCCGGCGCGGCTGGGTGCAGCCGATGCGGCCGTATCTGCCCTGCCCGATTGCCAGCGCGATCTTCGGCAACTGGGTGGTCTTCCCCGAACCTGTCGTGCCGCAGACAATCACCGCCTGATGGTGCTGAAGCGCCTCGCGGATATTCTCAACATGATTGGTAATCGGCAGATTGTCAGGAAACAGATAGTTGATGCGCCGAGCAACCGGTTTCAGCACGAAACGTTCACAATCAATAATGGACTTTTCCAGATCATCAAGCATCCGGTCAACCGGTTGTCCGGCATGAATGCGCTGCCGCACCCGGTTTATATGCGGAACGGCGGCGTGCCGGTCCCGGAGCAGCAGTTCCGCCACCCGTTTTTCCAGTTCATTCAAACGTGTTTGCTGTATAGTGAATTCTTCCGGCATGATCTTCTTTTGTAATTATAAAAACTTGACGGATAATATAGCATTTTTATCCACGAATAATATGAAAAGACGCCATATAATTCTAAAATTTAAACAGTCTTTGAAAATATCATCTGCAATGCTATATTTCCCAGTTAATGCATCTGATATTAAAACAATAGAGAGCTGAAGGACTTCAGATACCTAACCGGGAGATAAATTTGAGTAACAAAAAAGCGCTGGTGATAATATCTGCACTGGGAATGATTATTTTTCTGGGCGGGCTCTATTCCGCCGAGTTTACCCGCATCAACTGCCGGTTCGCGCTGTTTATCGGTGAAATGAAGCAGTACGGCATCGGCATTTTCCCCACCCTTTACGACAAGCCGTATACCGACTACCCTTCAACCCATATTCTGATGATGTACCTGGCATCACTGGGCGGCTATGCCGTCAATATGCTGACCGCCACCCTGCCCAGCGCGCTGATGGCGGTATTCACCCTGATAATGACCTATCTGCTTGGCGCGCGCGTTTCAAAATGGCTCGGCGGCTATGCCGTGCTGCTCTGTCTGCTGTCATTCGAATTTGTATCCATTGCCCGTGCGCCGTCGCTGGACTTGTTTGTTGCCGCCGCCACTGTTCTGTCCTTCTATCTGATCTATACCGCCGATCAGGACAAAGGCTGGAAACGGCTGCTGCTGGTGCCGGTGTGCCTAGTTGCAGGCTTTGTTTTCCGCGGACCGCTGGGAATCGTGATCCCCTCGATTGTCGTTTTCAGCTATTATCTGGTCAACCGCAGATGGAAAATGTGCATTATATGCGGATTAGTCTCCGGACTGCTGGCGGTTTTGTGCATGGCCGGGCTGCTGCTGTTATGCGTACAGCAGGGCGGAAAGGAACTGCTGGAAGCGTTTCTTGCCGACCAGATTACCAGCCGGTTTGAGAAGGGCAAGCCAATCTGGTATTTCTTTACCAACGGACTGGCTTCATACTCCATCGCATTCCCGCTGGGATTGCTGGTAATCATTGTCTACATCAAAAAATTGATAAAAAAACCGGCGGCGGAAGACAGTGAACAGATTTATTTTTTAAGGAGCATTGCGGCCTGGATATTGATCGTGCTGTTTGTCATGAGCATCCCGGGCACAAAGCATCTGCGTTATATCATATCAGTAATTCCGGCGCTGGCGCTGGCCGGAGCATGGATTTTCATGAATTTCGACAAGCTCCCCTTGTTCGCCAAAATCAGAAAATTCTTTTTCGCATTCTGCCGGCTGTTTCCGCTGCTGGCGGTGGCCGGACTGATAATTCTGGTGATTGTTTTGAAGATATTCGGACTGAAAACAGAGTTTCCGATTGTTCTCCCGGCAATACTGTTCGCGCTTTTCGCGGTCAGCATCTCCGCGTTCCTGAAGAGTCTTAAAACTGAACAGCGTGATTTTACGCTGGTCGCGATTGCCGCCGCCACCCTTGCCGTAATCAGGATTCTGATTCTGGAACCGATAGACCAGTACAACGAAAGCTCACGCGAATTCATTGCCAAAGTTGAAACTGTCCGGCAGGACAAAGTACAGCTTGGCTACTTCAAACTCGGGCCGGATGGCGATGAATTAAAGTATCTGATCAATATTCCGATTGAAAAGAGATTTATCGGCCAGTATTTCTTCCCGCCCGCGAAGCCTAAGCCAAAATCAGATGAGCCGAAGCCATTTATTGATTTGAAAAAAATCGCTGCTGAAGCAATCCTGCGCTTCTGTCCGGAAGATAAAAAAGCTTATCCGCCAATTGAACCGCGCTACTTCAGGTATGGTTGCGATAAAATGCTGACAATGCCGGATAACACCATCTACATCACCAGGGAAGAATACTATGAAAAGAATTTCCCGGCGGAACTGAAGCCGCAGTATGAGATAATCGTTTCCGGCAGGATGGGCCATCAGCAATGCGTGGCGTTCCGGAAAAAATTTGACAAACCGTTCAATCCGGCAGAGAAAAGTAACGAAAAAAAGTATAACAGCAGTTTTTGATCCTGTAACCCAAGCGAGTAATAAATGCTCTATTTGAGAGAAGATTTTAAAAAAGCCTGGGCCGGCAAGGACCCCTTTCAAGAAGTTGAAAAACTGGAAGGCAGAGTATTCCGCGCAGTCAAATCACGCCGCACATTCCGTTTCGAAATGGACGGCAGAGGCTTTTTCGCCAAGATCCACCACGGCGTCGGCTGGATGGAAATCCTGAAAAACCTGACCCAGTTCAAATCCACCATCACCGGAGCCGGCAATGAATACGCGGCGCTCATTAAACTGAAAGAACTGGACATTGACACGATGACGCCGTGCGCTTTCGGCACGCGCGGCATAAATCCGGCAAAACAGGATTCATTTATCATCACCGATGAACTGACCGGCACCATAAGCCTGGAAGATTTCTGCAGAGACTGGAAGAAAAATCCGCCGGTCCCGCGCCTGAAACACGCACTGATCAGAAAACTGGCACAAGTCAGCAGTAAAATGCACGCAAACGGACTCAACCACCGCGATTTCTATATCTGTCATTTTCTGCTGGATATCGACGGCGGACCGGAAAACGTAAATCCGGATAAGCTGAAAGCATATCTGATAGATCTGCACCGCGCCCAGCTCCGCGGCAAAACGCCCCGCCGCTGGATAGTGAAGGATATTGCCGGAATCTGGTTTTCCGCCATGGATATCGGCCTGAGCAAACGCGATGTCCTGCGCTTCGTCAGCATTTACGGGAAAAACATGCCGATGGATGATAATTTCTGGAACGATGTCAACAGTACCGCCGGGCGGCTTTACCGGAAAGAGTTCAAAAAATCTCCCGATTGCGCGTTCCAGGGGGCTTTTTTGACTGAAAAAGATTAACTCTTCAGCCGGATTCTGGGATCAGCCCAGGCGTAGGCAATATCGGTCATCAGATTGATCACGACAAAAAGCAGCGCACTGATAAGCACCAGCGCTTTCAGCAACTGCAAATCGGAATTATTCAACGCGTCAATCCCCGCATAACCCAGACCGGGAATGCCGAAAAATGCCTCCAGCAGCAAACTGCCGGTGAACAGGAACGGCAGCGCCGCCGAAGCCCGCGTAATAATCGGGATCGATGCGTTCCGCAGCAGATGCCTGCCATATATCACTGCCGGGCTGCAGCCTTTGGCCGCCGCCGTGCGGAGATATTCCTTGTTCAGTTCGTTGACGAAAACCGTGCGGTAGAAACGCACCCCTCCACCCAGCCCGCTGAGAATGCCGATGATCACCGGCAGCGCCAGATGCCTGAATTCCCCCCACCCCCAGACCGGGAACAGGTTGAAATAATATCCCAGATACCATTGCCCGAAAATAATAAACACCAGATAGCTGATGCTCATGCCGGCGATTGAAAACAGCACGATCATCCGGTCAAACAGCATTCCTTTAAACGCCGTGGAAATCAGCGCCAGAATTATCCCCAGCAGCAGTTCCCCGAAAAATATCGGCAGCATCAGCGCCATCGACGGACCGACCCCGCGCCACAGGATTTCCCGGATCGGCTCCCGCGTCATCAGGGTTTTGCCGAAATTGAAAAAGCTGACATAGGGAAATTCGCTGCGGAATGAACAGATTTCGCCCAGCGCCGCGGCAAGTTGCGAATCCAGCGGAGAAGCCTGGCGGCGGTAAAATTCAACCTCTTTAACTTCCAGCGGAACTTTACCGGCGGCAATCAACACTTTTTCCTGACTGGCGGCAACCGGAAATTCAATCTCCCGCCAGTCCGCCGCGTTGAAAGTACGGCCGTTGACGGCAAATTCACCGCGAAAAACAATCTTCCCCTGCACTTCCAGCTTGTCCGACGGGAAATTGCGCTTCAGGCCGATAATGCCGGAATCAAGGCGCATGAAACCGTTTTCAAAAACCGGATTTCCGGAAACTTCCATCCCCGGCATCAGCCTCTTTTCAGCAAACGATGCCGAAGTGAAAACTTCACTCTGGCGCCAGTAGCCGAAAACCAGCGGACGGTCAGCTCCGAGTTCCTGCCGCAGATCTTCGACCTCCCGCGGCGAAGGATTCTTGCCCAGCACCGCGGCGGCGGGGTCGCCGGCAGCCAGCCGGAACAGCACGAAAGTCAGCAGCAGCACCCCCATTATCACCAGACCGGAGTAAATGATGCGCCTGATTATATAATTGAACATAACATTATCCTGCTAATAAAGTCCCCGGAAACTGTCTGCTCTTTTTAACCACAGAGGCACAGAGACACAGAGAAAACTTTTCTTTTTACTTTTTGTCTTTGATCTTTGTCCCGTTACAGTTGCTTATTTGATAAAACTGCGGACACCGCAGCCCTCATCCTGTATATCCTGATTCATCCCTGTTAAGCGGCTAGTCATACCGGCTGTTCTCTGTGTCTCTGTGCCTCTGTGGTTACCCGGCTGTTCTAAACACAGCGCGGATAGCTGCCGAGAATTTTCAGAAATTTACACTGCTTCTCCACATCGGCAAACGCCCTGATGACTTTCGCGTCCTCACGGTGGCCGAGAATGTCAACAAAAAAACAATATTCCCAGTTGCTGCTTTTAGTCGGGCGGCTCTCAATCATGGTCATCGTGATACATTCATCCTTGAACGGCTTGATGCTGTCGTAGAGCGCCCCGACTTTGTCTTTTATCGCAAAGCAGATTGAAGTCTTGTCGTCGCCGGTCCGCGCCGGGGATTGATTGCCGAGAATCAGGAACCGCGTGGTGTTGTTGCTGAAATCCTCGATGTTCTCCTCCAGTATCGTGAGATTGAACAATTCGGCGGCCACAGTGCTGCTGATCGAAGCGGCATTGGGTTCCGCCGCCGCGATGCCGGCTGCCTTGGTGGAGCTTTCGGCCTCGATTATTTCCACGCCCGGCAGTTTTTCCTGAAGATAAATCCGGCACTGTCCCAGTATCTGCGGATGGCTGTAAACCTTTTTGATCTCTTCGCGGCGGCATTTGGCCATCAGGTTGTGATGAATCCGCAAATCCATTTCCGCGCAAATGTTCACATTGGACATGATCAGCGTGTCGAGCGTGTAATTGATCGCTCCTTCGGTGGAGTTCTCCACCGGCACACAGCCGTAATCCGTCCTGCCGCTTTCAATATCTTTGAACACCCCGGCAATCGTCGTGCTGGGAATGTAGGTCACGGAATGCCCGAATTTAGCCAGCGCCGCCAGATGGGTGTTGGAACCTTCCTGGCCGAAGAACGTGATCCGGAGCGGATGCTCCAGTTCCAGCGCCCCGGACATGATCTCCCGGTAAATGGCCTGCAGCGCCCGCGCCGACATCGGCCCTTCGTTGAGTTTCGCCACTTTATCCAGCAGCGCTTTCTCCCGTTCCGGCACATAAATGGCCGAATTATTGTTTTTCTTCAGTTTTCCGACCTCCAGCACATGCCGGTAGCGCTCATTGATCAGCGTTACAATCTGCCGGTCGATCTGGTCAATCTCATTTCTCAGTTCTTCAATATTCATTCTCTCACGCCGCTTTTTATCTGATTAATGTAATAAATTATTTAATAAAACAGGAAGTCAGGAGTCAGAATAAATCTAAAACAAAAAATAACAGCACTATAAAATTCACTCCTGCCCAGAATCCAGTCTTGCTTCTTCCGTCTTTTCATTAGAGGTTATGCTTTCGCACCTTCAGCTTCCAGTCCTCAGTTTCCAGAATTTCTGCTTCCCATTCTGACTCCTGACTTCTGACTTCTGAATTCTCTCTTCCATAATATAATTGCTTTTATTCCAAAAACAATTCGCCTCTCATTCGGATATTAAAAGCACCAGCAGTGCGATATATTGGGCAACGAAAATACCAAAGCGAAAGTAACGCTGATTTTTGCCTCAATGGTTGTAAAGTTAATTATTTATTGGCATATTCAACTAAAAACCACAAATGCCAAGGCCTAATCCAATATGCAATGATTTGTTAAAAGTAGGCATTTAAATAGTCTTCAATCTTTGTCACGCAGATTCTAAAATATTCCATTTCTTCTGGAGAAATTATTTTCGCATGAGCATCAACACGGTATTTATTAATTGTGGTCATAAATGTCGAAAACTGGTCTCGATTGCGACCAAAACAAAACTCAAAAGTTGTCCATTTTTTTAAAATTATTTTTTTCAGATCTTCAAAGTAAATATCAACGCTATTCGGATTAAACAGTTCTCTATATGGAATAGAAATATATTTAGATTTCCTCGGTTCTCCGAAAGTTTCCAAGACAATTCTTGTTGCTTCAGTGTCGCCATAATTAGAATGTAATGTTGTCCGAACTAAAGTCCTAAGACGGGGTTCAATTGTGTTTCTTCGGAGAGAAATCTCAGATAATCTTTCCTTATCTGTCATTTCTATGCGCTTAAATCTGTCTTTAGCAATTAAGTATGTTTTAATTGATTCAATTTTAAAACTATAATTATCCATATTTTTGTCGAGTATATTATAGCCAAGTAAATGCTTAGTATATTCACTTGATAAGTCAGCCAACTCTTTGAATGTATTTATGTCGCCTAAAGCAAGATACTTGATCATATCAAATTCTTCACCATAAGACTCTTTAAGAACAGTAATAACCATTTCAATATATGGAAGGTAATCTTGGTTAAAAAGGTCTACTCCTTTTTGGTAAAGTATTTTGTCCACCCGGACAGGTCTTTCGCTGGGGCAAAGCTTATTAATTGCACTACAAACCATTCGGATCAAAAATGGATGACCGCCAAAATCTTCGGTCAACTTGGAATAAATTATCTCATCAAAATTCATCCCCATGATTTGGCTAAGTCGCTCAACCATCTCTTTGGTTTGCGCTACATCAAATGGTGGGATATACTCAAATGGAACTGATGTAAAGATTGGATTTTCTTCCCCGTTTATTGTAGCTGTCTCAACAGACTTCGGATTAGTACTAACTATTAAAAACGTGAATAGTGAAGAATGCTTTTGAAAAATGGAACGGATTGTTCTCCAGAAATGAATAAAATCAAGACCGTCCTTCCAATGACTAGATGTAGATAACCCAAATGTAATTCGTTCAACTTCGTCAAAAATTAACATAACCGCTTTGCCACCAAGCTTTTTTTGAATTTTAACTAAATCTTTTTCAAAGCATTTTGAACAGTTCTCTTCTGTGTAATCCTCAATTGTAGCCAAGGATACTTCTAATTTATTCTGAGATTTGATTTCATCAATAATATATTTTAGAGATTGATTCCAACGCTTTAAGTAAAAACCTGTATTTTGACAATCGATGTATACTGAATATTCATCATTCGCTTGTAATACTCGCCTAACGCCAAAAATAATAGATGTTTTTCCTGTTTTTCTTAAACCAAATAGACCAGAATTTTCTTCACTTCTGTGCCTATTGGCTATTTTATGAACTAAGTCGCTTCGTCCGAAAAAATACAAGTCTTTTTTTAGGGCCGATTCATATGCAAACAAATCTCGACTAAAGAAATGACTTTTAAAGCGATTTCTAAAAAAATACACATCCGAAATATTAAAGATTTCTTTATAAGAAAATGGAACTATTATCTGACTCTCTGCGGTATTTTTAAGTAATGAACGAATTTTCTCTTCAATCTTATCATCTTTGCTAATCAATACACAGCAAATCCTATCTAATCTAAGCTCTTGATATTGCTTATAGATTTCTTCAAATGAATCTAATGTTCTTGGTTCAAAATTTTGGTAATCACTAAATACTACAATTATTTCTCTTTCCAAGCTGAACATTTCTTGATAAATATTTGTAGGCTTGATTAAAAAATACCTATATACTGATGTTGCCGAAAGAGATATTTCGCCTCCTTGGTTAGTGACATAAAACTCAGTTCCAAAATGACGTTGTATAATCTCATTTTCTGTCGGAGTGAAGTGTCGAAAGTCAGCATCAGGATGTACTCCAGGATTAACTCTTGTCTTGGATTCTTTTTTCATAAAAACTCCGTTACATTTTGTAAAATATTAAAAAAAATTATTTCTGACTAATCATTTAAGGCTAATTCAATCTTTTCAATACGCTATTATACTGAGCGTATATCGCTAGAACATGATGGGGAATATAGTAATAATTTTCATGAGAATCAAATCAAACATTACTATTTTCATTATTTTCATTGAAACAATGATCCGCTACATAACAGTCTGATAAGGTATCACGCATTCTAATTTCCGTTGCGAAGTCATCAAGATCTGGGAATAGCAGACTTTGCCGAATACCCAATAGATATAACTTCTTTTGAATATCATTTACTATATTCTTGCTAAACCGAAACAAAGTTATGTACCGATACTCGCAAGTTTCGAAGGAAATCTGCAATTCATCTGTCGGATCTGGCTGAATACTGAATAAGCCACCTTGTCCAGATATACGTGGCGAAACATGTGGAGGAAAGAAGAGACCGGGAAGCTCACAGGCAAAAGGATCTACATAGTCCTCAGTAGTAATGTAGGAGCAATCATGAAGGGCATATACTCCAGCGAACTCAGCATCCGGTTCAATTAAATCTCCTTGAGCATTCAGTCTGGGAATTGTTGCAAAATATGCGGCTATCAAAGGACTAAATGTCCAATCGAGTAATCTCGTAGGGAGTCCGTGATGTTGGGCGAGAGCCAACCATTCCCAATCATTCTTCGGTTCATTCGATAACACACCGACGGCTCTAAGTTTGAAAGCACGAAGTAACTCACGCTCTTGTTGAGGCAATGAGTAAAGTGAATCGTTCCGAAATCGATTGATTCGCCCAATTGACGGAATTAGAAGATGAATCCTGGTATCAGTAACCCCACGATACACAGTGTGACCACATTGACTTGTGCAATTTGTAATGAATTCATCGAAAGAAGCGATATCAAGAATGGTCATTGTCTTTTTTGCCTAATAAATTATTTTACTGTTTTGTATATTATGTATATTATTAAAACTATTGAATGGCGAAGTGATGTAATGGGATTTTTATTATATAGTTTATCGTTATTAAAATTTGAGTTTCTGCACATAAATATTTTTCTCTTACTTCGCTTTACTTCATTGAAGTAAATATAGTAAGTATCTCCACGGAAACCAAATCATAATTCCGTTTTTTGCCCTAAAAACTTCTCTCCGTGCTAAACTTTTGTGTTTTTGGTGTTTTCGTATGACTTCGTAATTCTGCTCAATGATGTCTTGAAAAGATTCGTGGATTCCAATCGAGGTAGCCATTTTCCGGCTTCCATCTTTTTTGCTTCATCTTCATTTCCTTCATTAACTTCATGGTAAAAAAGGATTTCTCTGTGTCTTTGTGTCTCTGTGGTAAAAAAGGATTTCGGATTTGGATTTTAATTTGACAAAAAGCGGTTTTGCACGTATTTTATTAATGACGATAATACGTAAGGAGCATTGAATATGTCGAAACTGACACTGAGCATTCCGGACAAAGAAATCGCGCTGGCCCGCAAGAAAGCCAAGGCGCGGGGGACAAGTATTTCCGCGATGTTTGCGGAATGGGTCCGCGCTGAAAACCCTTCCGGCTCCGTCAAACATAAAATCGGGCCGCTGACCCGTTCCATTTCCGGGATTATGAAACTTCCTCCTGATTTCAGCGAAAAAGCAATGATGACGGAAATCCTGGCGGAAAAATACGGAGTCAAGCTGTGAAACTGTTCATCGACACCAATGTTGTGATTGATGTGCTTGCTCAGCGCCAGGGTTTCTATGATGCTTCCGCCGCAATCCTGACCATGCTGGAAAAGGATGAAGCCGAGGGTTTTATCTCCGCCATCAGTTTCAATAATATTCATTACATTCTGCGCAAACAAAGCGGGAAGACCAGGGCCGACAATGCCATCCGGATGCTGTTGTCCGCGTTCAATATCGTCACGCTTGACGAAAAAATACTTACGCGGACCATTGAATCCAATTTTAACGATTTTGAAGACGGCATTCAATTCTTCTCGGCGATGCGCAGCAATGCGGATTATCTGATTTCCCGCAATGTCAGGGATTTTCCTCATGACGACATTCCGGTGCTGACGCCTGAAGAATTTCTGCAACTTGACTTTTCCTGAGCCAGGGAACGTCAACCCCAAACACGAAGCGAGTGACAATCTGTAAGACATGAAACCTGCCTTTGTTTTTCCATCTGAAAGTTTTACTTTTCTTTGTGCCTTTGTTTTTGAGAGTAATTTTTGAGTAGTCCTCTCAACCAATCAGAAAATTGACCATCATATAGTTGCATCAGATCAAAGGCATCTGTGCGTGGTCTGTCCGCTTTATTTTTATTGATTGAGTATATATTCATTGCTTATCCTGTACATCCACGCCTCCGGCGGACAAGCCCTGTTAAAATTCACGGACCGGACTTCGTTTTTACGCCTTCCTGATCTCGATTTTTTGTGATGGACAATTACAATTTCAAGCCGCATAACACCATTTATGCAAATGCTTTATAACTATACAGCGCACCTTTCTGTTGACAAATTTACTATAGGTATACGCGAGTTGCGACAGCGTGACAGCGCAAAAATCAACAAAAAATCAGGAGACAGGGATCATGGCTTAATCAAAAATGTCGAAAGAGGATGTCTCTCGCGGAGGTGCAGAAGCGGACGGTTGCCCGGCGCAGAACCGGAAAACATGGGTCTTATGGGTCTTATGGGGCCTATGGGGAGCGTTGTCCAAAATGATGTCTCACGCGGAGGCGCGGAGAACGCGGAGGACAGGAAAACATGGGGCCAATGGGTCTTGTGGGTCTTATGGGGCCTGGGCCTATGGGGAGCGTTGTCTCCCGCGAATGCGGGAAGGGAGATGCCTGTCCAAAATGGTTTTGGTGTAGTACCGTCCGTCTCGGACGGGGGATCAGAACCTCTCTCGCAGAGCGAGAGCACTACACTGGAAAACATTCTGCACACAGGGGGCTGGAATGTCCAAAATGCTGTTTGAAAATCTTAAACCTTGAAATGCATTATGCTCAACGACACTCCAAACTCTCGGAATGGGCTGTCCAAAATGGGTTATATTGTAGCGCCGTCCGTGCCGGACGGGGATCGGAACCTCTCTCGCAGAGCGAGAGCACTACACCGGAAAACATTCTGCACACAGGTGTCTGGAATGTCCAAAATGCTGTTTGAAAATCTTAAACATTGAAATGCATTATGCTCAACGACACTCCAAAGTGTGTGCGCCAAGCAAAGCTAATGTAAACAAGCCGGCTAATCCGGCACGAACAAAGCCTAACCAGCAGTTCGGAACAGAACCGGGCACATGAGGAGGCAACGAATTGTG
>JBAYIO010000053.1:0-38051 GCA_041665605.1 Victivallaceae bacterium
AAGACCAGTTGTGCGGTTACAATCCGGAGATGAACCAGTCCAGCCCCGACCGCATGGATGCCCTGGTCTGGGCGCTGACGGAGTTGAGCAGCGGTTCCGGCGCATGCAGGATGATCATGGCGTGACGGCATGGCATTTGCAGGGGAAAGACAGATGGGGCCTATGGGGCCTATGGGGCCTATGGATGGGAGTTTCTGGGACTGGGAAAAATGGGAGAGCGATATATCCCAGAACTCCCAGTCTTCTCAGAACTCCCAGATTTCGAAAACCGTTGTGCTCAACGACACTCCAAAGTGTCGGAGTCGGCTGTCGAGAATGGCCCATAGTACCCAGATTTCGAAAAACGTTATGCTCAACGACACTCCAAAGTGTCGGAGTCGGACGGTTGTCCGTCGGGTTATGCCGGCCGCATGGGCGAAACAGTCTATGCTCAACGACACTCCAAAGTGTCGGAGTCGGACGGTTGTCCGTCGGGTTATGCCGGCCGCATGGGCGAAACAGTCTATGCTCAACGACACTCCAAAGTGTCGGAGTGTCCAGAATGTTTTGTTGAAAAAATGAATAACCGGGCTAGATTAAAGGCGGGTTCGAAATTTTTCTATTGGAATAAGGTTTGAGAGAATAATCTCTCAGGCTAGGTTTTTGTCAATTTTCTAAAGAACAAGAGGTTTTATGGAAACGAAAAATTTTGACCTGTGTGTGATCGGGGCCGGTCCCGGCGGATATGTCGCCGCGATTCGTGCCGGACAACTCGGCCTGAACGTCGCCTTGATTGAAAAAGAATATTTCGGCGGCACCTGTCTGAATACCGGATGCATTCCCACCAAAACACTCATTGCCGGAGCGGAAGTTCTGCACAAGGCGCGCCACGCGGCGGATTTCGGCGTGAGCATCACCGGTAAAATCGCTCCCGACTGGGCAAAAATGCTCTCCCGCAAAGACAATGTGATTGAAACCCTGCGCGGCGGCATCGGCTCCCTGCTGAAAGCGGCCGGGGTGACGACTTTTAACGGCTCCGCTTCCTTCCTCGAACGCAAAACGGTTGTAATCAACGGCGGCAGGGATACCGGAACGAAGATTTCCGCTAAGAACTTCATTATCGCCACCGGTTCCGAATCGCTCGTGCCGGGATTTATCCCGCGCGGCGAAAGAGTGCTGACCTCGACCGAACTGCTTTCGGTTAAAGAAATTCCGAAAACCATGCTGGTGCTCGGCGGCGGCGTCATCGGCTGCGAATTCGCCTGTCTGTTCGCCGAACTCGGCACTCAGGTAACCATCGTGGAAATGCTGCCGACGATTCTGCCGAATCTGGACAAAGAAATCTCGCGCACGCAGACTCAATACATGAAGAAAGCCGGCATCACCATTATGACCGGCACTCCGATGCAGGACATCAAGGCCGACAAGAAAGGCGTGAGCGGCAAAGTCGGCAGCGAAACGCTGAAAGCCGATTATCTGCTCGTCTCCATCGGCCGCAAACCGGTCACCAACGGCTTGAATATTGCCGCCGCCGGCATCAAAACCGATGAACGCGGCTGGATTCCCGTTGATTCCAAATGCCGGACCAATGTCGCGGGTATTTATGCCATCGGCGATATCGCCGGACGCATCTGGCTGGCGCATCTGGCCAGCGCGATGGGACTCTGCGCCGTTGACAACATCTGCGGACACCGCAACGAATTCAGCTATGATCTGGTTCCCGGCTGTATTTTCACCAGCCCGGAAATCGGCACCGTCGGCCTGACCGAGGAACAGTGCAAAGAAAAAGGCCTGGAAATCACCGTCGGCAAGTTCCCGTTCGCCGGGCTCGGCAAAGCCATGGCGATCAACGAAACCGAAGGTTTCTGCAAGATTATTGCCGATGCCGTCACCGACCAGGTGCTCGGGGTTCATATTATCGGCCCCCATGCCACCGACCTGATCGCGGAAGCGGTTCCGGCGATGAATCTGGAAATCACCGCCAAAGAACTCGGCAGGGCCATTCATGCCCATCCGACGCTCGGCGAAGCCATGATGGAAGCCGCCCACGCCGTTCACGGCGAAAGCGCCCACATTCCGGTCCGCCGGAAGAAAAGCTGACGCATCGGCAATAGCCGGTATTTTTTCATACAGGGAAAGGGCGATCCTTTCCCTGTCTCGTTTCCATTCCACTAAGCTTTAAACTTGCTTGCCTGGTTTGTTATTTCCCAAAACCGGGTTATTTTTTGAAGATAATGGAGAAAATTTTAACTTTTTTTGGTTCCTGCTCTAATATTGTTTGAGCCGGCGTGTCATTAATGGTGATAATCAGAGCTGAAAGGTTTATGGAATGTCGCCTGAAGAAGCGTTAAAAAACCTGATGGAAGAAAATGAATCAGCGCTGCTGGGCTTCGCCGGGCGTATGCTCAGGGATGCCTCCACGGCGCAGGATGCGGTTCAAATGGCATTTATCAAATACAACCGTCAAACGTATACCGGCGGCGAAATCCGCAACCCCCGCGCCTGGCTGTTCAAGACCGTGCGCAATGACTGCCTGAATCTGCTGCGGGCCAAAAAAATCAAAGCGGAGATAACGATTGATGACGGCGGGAACTTTACGGCGCACCATGACCGGCCGGACCAGGGCATCATGAACCACGAGAAAAATCAGTTGCTGACTGCCGCGATCAATGGCCTCAAGCCGCGGGCCAGGGAAATTCTGGTGCTGAAGCTGGAACACGGGAAAAGTTACCGCGAGATTGCCGAAATCATGGATTTGAGCGTCGGCAATGTCGGGTTTATCCTGCACAGCGCCGTCAATGAGCTGAAGAATCACATTACGAAGGAGCTCTCAATATGAAATGCAGCAAAACATCCCGTCTGATGACCGACATGCTGGCCGGAGAGCTTTCTGCAATTCAGGCAAAGCAGTTGGAAGAGCATCTGGCCGCCTGCGAAAACTGCCGCAAAGAATTTGATGAACTGCGGGAGATCTGGAATTTCACCGGAGACGCGTTACGGCGGAATCATCAGGATTTAAAGCTTTCAGACGCGCACCGCAGAGAGATTTTCGAAGCCGCCGCCGACTTGCCGAAGCTGAAACTCTCCCCAAAAATGCCGTCCAGATTCAGATGGCTGGAATTAGTCGCTTCATTAATAATTGGATTCGGCGTGCTTAGCATATTTCTTCTCCCGGCACTTAACAGTGCCAGGGAAAAAGGCCGGAAAATCTCCGCTACAAGCAATTTAAAGGAATTAGGGATTGGCGCAGCAAACGGAGCTTTGCCTGCTCTCGGCGCGCCGCCTGAATCAGAAACAGATTCTTCCGCTGCTCCTGCCGCCGCGCCGGAATCTGAATCTTCTGATTTGACCGAAGTCAACGCCGGTAAAGATGCTGACAAAGGGGGTGCTGCCGGCAAGCTTGCGGCGGAGAAGCGAAAAGATGTTGCTGACGTCTATTTGCGCAGGGCGGCAGCAGGACCTACTGGCGGCCCCGCTCTGCAAACGCTTGAAGAGAAACCGGCAGTGCGGGACGAGAAATCTTTTGCGGCATTGGCGCCAACCCCGCCGCTTCCGCAGCCGCCGGTAAAGGCGGCAAAAGTCGCTTTTATGAAATATAAGGCCAATCAGTCGTCCACGCCTGCCGCCGCTCCGGCAGCTTCAAGCTATGCTTATGGAGTTGCGACAATAGACAAAATGGATAAGGCTGAGGTAAAACAGGAAGGCTTGAAGTTTTCAGAGGAACAAGCCTCAAACGTCTTAATTTGGAAAGGGGTGCCGGAAGCAAAATCATTAGCGGCATCCGATGCACTGGATCGACCTGCCGAATCAAGTAAAAAGAAGGAAGAGTTCGCTGCCAGTGAAACATTTAAAGTCAATCTTAAGCTTTGGAACCTGACCACGGTTGAGGATGTCCGCGATTTTCTGAAAAGCCGCAACTGTCCGGCTCCGGCAAAAATATTGATTGATACTGACGCCGGCGCCATCAGGTTCGATGCTCCATATAATGTTATGACACGGATAAAGGGCATTATTGAAACTCTCAACAGCGAAGAAAGGCGGCTGAAGGATTTCAAAGACGGGCTGCCGTTCACCAAAACTGAATCGAAGCCGTTTTCAACCTTCTCGATAGATACCGATACGGCCTCGTATCTGACGGCGAAAAAGAACATCAAACGCGGCATCCGTCCCGATCCGTCAAAAATCCGGGCGGAGGATTTCATCAATTACTTTGATTATCATTACCGCTCTCCGGAAAACAGCGTTTTCGCGGTTAACATGGAAAGCGCTCCGGCGCCGTTCCGTCCGCAGAATACGCTGCTGCGCATCGGAGTCCAGGGTAAACGGCTGGGTCCGAACATTAATTCAGCATCCGTCTACACGGTGTTGCTGGATACCAGCGGGTCCATGGCTTACGGCGAGAGAATGGAGCTGGCCGTTAACGCGCTGAAACTGCTTTCGACGAAAATGACGCCTTACGACCGGCTGTCGCTCGTGACCTGCGGCGGCAGCGCCAATGTGCTGATCAATAACCAGATGAAAACTAAAAATACGCTGGACATGGCGGTCAAGGCCATTGAAGCCGGCGGGGTAAGCGACTTTTATAACGGGCTGCGGAAAGCATATCAACTGGCCGCCGTCAATTACCGTGCCGGAGCGTGGAACCGGGTCGTCATTATTACCGACGGCATTGTTAAACTGGAACCGGAAGCGCGCGCCGGAATCATCGGCAGCATCGAAAAGAACCGCATCAACGGTATTTCCAATATTGTAATCGGGCTCGGCGGCGATGGCGACGACAAGCTGCTGGAAGAGATTGCCGCCACCGGCGACGGGAGTTATGTTTTCGTGGATTCGGAAAATGACGTGAAGGAATTATTCGCCGCCAATTTTGAAGCCCGTTTCCGGGAAATCGCCCGCGACGTCAAGATCCAGGTGGAGTTCAATCCGGGAAATGTCGCCGAATACCGTCAGATCGGTTACGAGAACCGTCAGTTGAGCAAAGCGGACTTCCGGAATGACCGCGTCGATGCCGGCGAAGTCGGCTCCGGGCAGTCCGTGACCGCTTTATATGAATTGCGCCTGAAGCCCGGCGTGAAGCCGGATGCGACCATCGCGACCACCCGCATCCGCTATAAAAACGCCGAAGATATGCGGGTGGAAGAAAAGTCCTTTGTGATTGACGCCGGGAACATCGGCAGGAATTTTGAAACCGCGTCGCCGGGGTTCAAGCTGGCGTCGTTTGCCGCCGAATTTGCCGAAGGGCTGGAGTATCCGGAAACCCAGAATATCGCCACTCCGTCAGGCATTGCCGTCAAACTGCGCCAGTTATACATCAGCAATTACAGCAAGGACGAAAAAGTCCGGGAATTGCTGGATTTAGTTTCAAGAGCAAGATAATAACTTAATATACCGGAGGTAATTATGAAAAGGCTGCTTATCTGTTTGTCAATCCTGTTCGCCATGTCAATGCCGCTGACGGCCAAAGTAGTGGTTATACAACCGGAGGTCCCGGCAGCCGGCGAACTTTCCTTGAACGGCGACATTAACGACGAAAATGCCGGATTCACGCTGTCGTTTAAAATCAATGCGGATGCCAAAACGGAAATCCCGATTATTTCCGGCGACGTCTGCGGCACCGGAACGCCGGACGTGTCCTGCAAAGGTTCTTTCTGGAAATTCTGGAAGTCCTCCCCGGAAGGCCGGATCGAAACCAGGAATTCCGCGTATTACCTCTACTGCCCTGAAGCCGGTGAGTATGAAGTTAAAATGACTTTTTCGGCGAAGATCGTCAAAGACGGCGTCAGCCGGGCCTGTTCTTTCTATTTACTGCCGGCGGTAACCCGCAATGTGCAGTTGATTTTGTCCGGACAAAATACTGACGCCAAAGTGACGGACGCCCCCGGTTTCCCGTCGGATGTCAAAGCTGAAAACGGAATCACCACTTATTCCGGCATCCTCCAGCCGACTGGAAATTGCGCGGTAAACTGGAAAAAAATCATCAGCGGCACGGAAGTTCTCTCCGCCGGCGTGGAAGCGAATATTGTCGGCGCAGTGCAAACCGGGGCCGTCAAATTCAACTCCCAGTTTGAATATAAAGTCTTTCAGGGCAGGCTTTCCAGTCTCCAGTTGTTTGTCCCGAAAGACGTTAATGTGCTGGAAATCACCGGACAGGATATCCGGGAGTGGCGGACGGAGTCCGTCAAAGACGGGAGCATTGTCAAAGTGGAACTGCTGAAAGACCAGGAAAAAACCTACACGCTGCTGGTGCAGGCGGAAAAGATTCTGACCGGGTTCCCGTGCCAGTTCAATTTCCAGCCGATTGTGCCGAAGAACGTGATGCGGTTCGGCGGAATGATGCGCCTGGGCTCCGGCCGCGGCGTCAAACTTATTGCCCAGACAACTCCCGGCCTGGTCCAGGTGGACAGCGCAACCATCATGCCGCAACTGCCGGCTCACGCATTTCTGCTGAACAACCCTTATACCTACACCTTTTCAACACCTGATTTAAGTTTGACGGCGCTGGCCGACAACATCACGCCTTATTACACCGGCGAAGTCAATTGTTCAACCGTTTGCGGCGACCGCACAATCAGCGTCCGTTTTGACTGCGTGATTGATGTGCGCGACGCTCCGATCAAGGAAATCCGCATGGAATATCTGCCGGGCTACACTTTCAGCAAGGTTTCCGGCGACAATATCCGTCCGCAGGACTATGATTTAATTTCAGACGGTACGCGCCGGATCGTCAAAATTCCATTCATGTCCGAAATGACGGGCAGGGTGTCGTTAAGCGTTTTCTTTGAAAAAGAATTTAAAGACGAAAAGTCATTTCCGCTTCCCTCATTTAAAATTGACGGTATCAAATCCGTCCGCGGCTACCTGGCGCTGGCGGCGGAACGCGGCCTGAAACTGACGCCTGAACAGTTGAACAAGCTCACCCCGGTTTATGCCGGTTCGGTGCCGGTAAGGGTTGCCGGAATGCAGTACGCCTACCTGTTCCGCGATCAGGACTGGAGCGGCAGGGTATTGATTGAGCAGCTTAAAGGCAATATTGCCGCGGAGTCATTTCATCTTATTTCCGTCGGCGACGGCACTGCCTACGGCAGCACGGTGTTCTCGCTGAATATTACCGGTTCGCCGGTGGATAAGCTGGTGTTCACCGCCGATGATTCCCTCAATAATCTGGACTTTAAAGGACAGGGCATCATCAGCCGCCGCAAACTGGGTCCGGCGGCGCAAAAGGGATTCAGCCGGTGGGAAGTGCGTCTTCAGAAGAAAATCCTCGGCAGTTTCACGCTGCTGGCATCTTATGAAATATCCCTGAAAGGCGGCGAAACGATCCGGCTGGGCGGGTTGTCGTGCGACGATGCCGACTCCTCCGGCTCCTTTATCGCCCTGACCGGCGGCAAGACCTTCCGCATCCATAACGGCGCCGCGGCGGCCGGAGTGCAGGAAATAGAACAGGCCGAACTGCCGGATGAATATCTGAACATGATCACCAATCCGGTGCTTAAAGTCTTTCGCGGCTCCGCGAAAGAGCAGTGGCAGGAAGTGAAGATCGAACGCTATGACAAATGTGCGACCCCGCAACTGATCGTGGAGCGCGCCGAGCTGAATACCCGCATCGACAGCAATGGCGGATGCGTTACCGAGGCCGAGTACCGCATTAAAAATTCCGCGGAACAGTTCTTCGCGCTGCGGCTGCCCGCCGGCAGCGCGTTGTGGTCGGTCAGCGTCGAAGGCAAGCGCAAACGGCTCTCCGACGAAAAAGGCGAGCTGCTGATCCCGCTGCCCCGGCTCCAGAACATTAACACGCCGGTGGCGGTTTCCATCACTTACGCCACTAAGCAGGAACCGGTTAAAAACTTTGCACAGATGATGTTTGCCGCGCCGGAAACCGCCGCGAAGACGCTGCATTCCAAATGGTCTTTCAGCCTGCCGGAGAATTGTTCGGTCGTTTCTTCCTCTCCCGAACAGCTCGGACGCCAGGATTTCGCCAGACCCGGTATTGCCGGCATTACCGGACGCGCTGCCGCATATTTAAAAAGCTGGCTGGGTAATGGCGTTATTTTCGCCTGGGTGCTGTTTACGCTCTCCGGACTGCTGATTCTATGGAGCAGGACGGGGGAAAGAAAGCTCATCGTCACTCCGGTGCTGGGTTTTATTTTTATGCTGGGCTCGGGTTTGTTTATGTTTGTCAGGCTGTGCCGGACCGGGTTCGACTTCCACAGTTCATTTATTGTCAACCAGATGGAATTCACCAAAGTGATGAATCTGACGGCGGCCCCTTTTACGGTTGACCTCGGCATTATCAATATGGAGTCTTTTTCGCCGTGGGCGCTGCTGGTTACGGTCGCGGCAATCGTGTTTGCGACGATCCTGGCCTATGCCGGCATTAAAATCCGCCGCAAAGGTGTTTCCGGCGTACTGTTCGGCATCGCGCTTGCCCTGCTGATGCTGGCGCTGTCCCAATGGATGAAAATCAATATCGTGACCGGTTTTGTGCTGGCGCTGCTGCTTCCGCTGCTGCTGACTTCCGGCATCTGGGCGGCGGCATGGCGGCGGCTCTGCTCACTGCTGGTCATCGCTTTTGTCTGCTGCGGATTTTCAGCACAAGCCGGCGGCATTGTCATTAACTCATTCACCTGCCAGACGAAAATCGGCGACAAGGCGGCGATCTCCTCCTCCGTGTTCAAAATCACTGCCGCCGGTTCCGGCGAAATCGAGATTCTGCGCAGTCCGGCGGCAGCCACCGCTTTTGACATTTCATCTTCCGACTGCAAAATCGTGCGCGACGGCAACCGGTATCTGCTGAAGGTCAGCGATCGCGGCAGTTACACTTTCTCCGTGGATTTCCTGTCGGTTATCAAGCGTGACGAACGGCAGATAACTTTCCAGATTCCAGTTCCTCAATGTCTCAGCAACAGCATTACCGTCCAGGCGCTGCCCGGTTCGGAGATAAAATCCGCCAACGCTGTTTTCTTCAGGCAGGATAAAAACGGCGCCGCCAACACGGGATTTGTGCCCGGTGACGATGCGGTTTTCGAAGTCGTCCGGACCCGGGCGGAAACGCTGGCGGAATCCGCAAAATTCTTTGCCGGAATCACCACCCATATAGCGGTCGGCAGAGGCTCTGCCGAGATCAGGGACGTCATTGAATTGAATATCCCGCAAGGCAGCATTTCCTCGCTGAATATAACCGTTCCCCAAGAGTACCGGGTGACGAACGTGGAAGCCGCCGGGCTGGAATCGTGGCAGTTCCAGCGCGATACCGGCATCATGAAAGCGCTGTTCAACAAACCGCTGTCCGGCGACGCGGTCATTACCATGGTCTCGCAGTTGACCGACGGCAGGCTGCCGCGCGATTGCGGCATCGGCGTGATTAAAGTGGAAAAGGCATCGCGCCAGTACGGCACGACGGGCATTTTCGTTGATCCCGGCGTGAAAATCGAAATTTCCGACATTAAAGACTTTGCCGCGATCAACAACAGCTATTTCAAAACGGCCGCGCTTGGCGAATATGAACTGAAGAACGCTTACCGCTACGCCGGAACCGATGCCGCCATGTCGGTGAAAGTCTCCGAAGTGAAGCCGGAACTCCGCGTGGAAGAGGAATCCAGAGTCAATTTTGACGATGAGCGCATCACCCTTTCTTCCAAACTTGACCTGGATGTGGTCAAGGGCGGCATCTTTGCGGCCGGCCTGGAACTGCCCGCCGGCTATGAGATTATGAAGATCACCGGCGGCGATGTCCAGCACTGGGATGAAATGAAAGTCGGCGCGGTCAATACCGCGGTGATCAATTTCAATAAGCGGATTTCCGGCAAAACCGCGCTGTTCATCGAGCTTGCCAGAATGTCCGGCTATGAAACTAAAAAACTCGACATTCCTGCCGTGAAAATCACAGGGGTGGAAAAGCTGACCGGCGCGCTGACGGTGGCGCTGGAAAAAGGCACTTCGCTGAACGTGATTCAGCGCGACGGCGTCATTGCCGACAATGAAGGTTTCACCGGAACGCCCGGCACTTCCAGCCGGTTCAAGATTTTGCGTCCGGGCTGGACGCTGACTGTCGGACTGGAACAGACCCCGACGTGGATTCAGTTGAAAACCCTGGAAGTCGTCAGGGTTAAAGATTCCGCGGCCGAATGTGATTTCACGCTGCTCTATGCGATTGAGAATGCGGGGGTCAAGAGCTTCCTGATTCAGTTGCCGGCCAACAGCGAATCCCCGGAATTTACCGGCCGGTTCATCGCCTCCGCGGGCAAAGTCAAGGACAACCTCTGGAAAGTCGAATTGAACCGCAAAGTTGAACACAGCTACCGCCTCAATGTAAAATGCCGCCTGGTCCAGGACGATCCGGCTAAATTGCAGATACTGCCGCTAAAGTCGCCGGACAGCGGCATTCAGACCGGCTATGTCGCCGTATTCGCCGAAGATTCACTGCAGTTGCGCCCGGGAACGGCTGCCGGTGATGCGGCTGTGTTCAATCCCCGCAGTATTCCGCCGGAATTCGGCGTCAGCGGGCTTTCCGGGGCGGTGCTCTGCTTCCGTTCGGTCGGCAAAGACTGCAACATGAATGTGGATATTTCCCGGCATAAAACCGCGGAAGTGCTGAAAGCCGCCGTGGAAAGCGTTTCAATCAAATCGCTGCTGTCGCCGTCCGGACAGATGATCTGCGAAGTTTCGGCGGTCATTAACAACGACAGCCGCACATTCCTTCCGGTCAAACTGCCGGAATCCGGCGTGCTGTGGGCGGCGTTCGTCGATTCCTCCCCGGTGGATGCGGTGACGGGCAGGGATTCGATCATGATCCCGCTGCATCAGGGCACATCCGGCGCTTCCAGGCAGACCGTTAATTTCATCTATTCATGCGTCCCCGGCGGCAAATGGTCGCAGGCGGCTCAGTCATACTCCGGGCCGCAATTCGACATCCCGCTGCGCAACGTGACCTGGGACGTATTTCTGCCGGAAAACAGCAGCTATTCCAACTTCGGCGGCACCCTCGCCCGGAAGGATGAGTTCATCTCCTCCTTCAACCCGGAATCCCTCCAGAAATATGATGCTGAAAATATCCAGCGGGTAAAGTCGGAAAAAGGCCGCGCTCAGGAATTGCTGTCGCAGGGCAACCAGTATTACATTTCCGGCAATAAAAATCAGGCGATTCAAGCGTTCCAGAGCGCCATCGACATTTCCGGCGACAAAGCGCTCCGCAGTGATATTCAGGGGCAGCTTATGCAGAACACCCGCGGCGAAAATGTCAAAAATATCGCTAAACGCCGCGATGCGGTAGCGCAGAACCGCTACGCCGCCGCCGAACCGCAGGCAAAAGCTCCGTCGGAAACCGGCGAACCGGCCGGCGACGAGCTCAAATCTTTGCAGGAAATTTCCGACCGGATATTCCTGCAGCAGCAGGCCGCCGCCGCCCTGCCGCAAGTAATCCGCGCGGATATTCCGTGGCAGGGCAAAAAAGTAACTTTCGAGCGGGCATTGGAGATTCAGAACAACGCCCCGCTGGAAATTAATTTCAACGCCGAGGAAAAGATGAAAGCCTCCGGCTTCGCCAGTTACATCGGTTTTCTCCTGCTGCTGGCAGTCTTCTCCTTCATCTTCATGCTCCTGCTTCCGGCTCGCAAAGAGTAGCCAGCGGACATCAAATGAATTTATTGCGCCACTCGCGGGGGGAATGGCCGGTCTGCGCTTTGAATTGGCGGTTGAAGCTGGAAACGGATTCGAAGCCGCATCCGAGCGCGATTTCGCCGATCGGGCGCATATTTCTGTCCAGTTCCGCTTTGGCCATGCCGATCCTGATTTGATTTAAATACTGTATCGGGGACTTGCCGATGGCCTGGCGGAAAAGCCGCCGGAAATGAGTCTGGCTGAGCCGGCACAGCACCGCCAGTTTTTCGCTTTTCAAGGGCTCCTGATATTTCCGGCTCATATATTCCAATGCGGCATTCAACCGCTGCATGGTGCCGGGACTGCTCTCTCCGATGGAGCTTTCATGCGGCAGGGCATCAAACGCGGCATGCATTTCCGCCGCAAACAGGCAGGCCATGGCAGTTATTTTTTCCTGCTGAAACTTCATTGTTCCAATACCGGCCGCGACAATTTTACTAACCAGATCGCAGATTGCCGGCTGCTGTTCCGGAGAGATGACATTGTTGAAATTCAGTCCCTGAAATCTGGAGAAATCGCACAGCTCAGAATCATTAAATACCGGATATATGATTTTTTCCAGATTCAGGTAAACCCAGCGCCATTTGCTGACGGTTCCGGTCAGGCTGCGCGCCAGATGACATTCTTTAGACGTGATGACCGTCACGTCGCCGGCCTTGAACGGCAGTATTTTATTGCCCACGACGAATATCCCGGCACCCTCATAGCAATAGCCGAGCTCCAGGGTGTCATGGATATGCAATTCGGTTATGGTCCGGTCGGTTTCCGTATACAAACCGGATACCTTGAACGGAAACTCCGGATTCATGTTTACCCGGCAATAGGAAAGCGCGTATTTTGGTTGTTTTTGCATAAAATTTGACCATTATTGCAATGTTTATATCAATAATATGATGTATCTTGATCAATAATCAATCAGAATCACGGTTATTTTTATAAAAAGGAGTCAGCATCATGTATATCGTATCCGGCTGGGAAAATCCGTTAGCGCTGCTTAAGCATGAACTTGTGCAGTTGGAGTATGAAGGTTACATCGTTCCGGAATCCGTCAAGGATAAAATCGCCGGCCTGCATCCGGTATATGACGCGTTCAATGAGCAGAAACTGCTGCAGATCCACGCGGCGCTGGAAAATCTGCCACGCTCGCCAGCGTACAATTACGTTCAGCCCAACGAGCTTGACGCCATCAGGGAAGAGCGTCCGGACGGCCCCAGGCAATTACCGCTGAAATTGAATGACAGGGCCCTGCTGGACCGTTTTCACGGCGCCTGGACCGGGCGCGCCGCCGGCTGCGCCCTCGGCAAGCCGGTCGAAGGCATGGGGATGAACGGAGCGAACGGCTTGAACGGAAGATTGACGATTAAAAAATATTTGCAGAACCGCGGGCATTGGGAACTGGATTATTACTTCAGCGGAAAGGATGCCGGGGACGGACTCAAAATCGGCTGCGAAAAATCCATGCGTGAAAATATTGCCTACATGGAACCGGACGATGACATCCATTATTCCCTGATCGGGCTGAAAGTACTGGAAAACAAAGGTCCGGATTTTCAATGGTCCGATGTAGCCAACTGCTGGAACGATTCGCTGCCATATAACGCCATCTGTACAGCGGAAACCCAGGCCATTCTGAATTACAACATGATGACTCCCAGAGCGCGGCGCTGGTCTGTGGACCCGTTACCGGCCACTCCGGCGTTTACCCGCAGACACAACAACCCTTACCGGGAATGGATCGGCGCCCAAATCCGTGCTGACGGCTGGGCGTATGCCTGCGCCGGGAATCCGGAGCTGGCGGCGGAGTTCGCCTGGCGCGACGCGTCCTGGACCCATACCGCCAACGGCATTTACGGTGAAATGTTTGCGGCGGCAATGATTGCCGCCGCATTCGTTGAAAGCGACCCGAAAAAACTGGTTGAAATCGGATTGTCGGAAATTCCGCGCAACTGCAAGCTGGCTGAAGCGGTGCGCGAGGCGCTGACCTGGATACCCAAATGTAAAACATTCGAGCAGTTCATGGAAAAGATGGAGAAGAAATATGCCGGCATGAGCCCGGTGCATACGGTCAATAATGCATTGATCGTCGTGATGTCGCTGTTCTACGGGAAAATGGCTCCTGACCGCAGCATCTGCGTTTCCGTCATGGGCGCACTGGACACGGACTGCAACGGCGCGACCACCGGTTCAATCGTCGGCGCGGCAGCCGGGCGCAAAAACTTCGGCGGCAAACTGGCCGCGCCGCTGCACGACACTGTCAAGCCGCTGGTTTTCGGCTTCCAGACCTGTACCATGAAGGATTTGGCGGAAAGAACTTTATCCATTCATAAGAAAGTATCGGCATCCGCGGCGGAGCACAAAAAATAAGTCCGCCTTCCGCAGGAGAACTGGCAAATTTGTCCGGATGACTGTAATGTTATATCATATACAATTTCAGGACGGAAAATATGCCGACAGAACTTGAGCTTTGGGAAAAAAAACTGAAAGAGATTCTCGATGAGATAGACGCCGAGCTTGAAAAAAAGTTCGGCGGACTTTTTCATCGCAAAACGGTCCGGCCGGCGGCCGGCAATACCGCGAACCCGCAATATGACGGACTTTTTGAGGTTCAGGCCACATACACCGCCGGCTTCGGCTCCCGGTACGGCGAAGGCTATGCCGTGGAGGTCCGCTGGGTAACCTTTGATGATGTTCCGGAAACCACAAAACTCGAGGCGGAAACTATTGCCGAAGAGATTCTGAACAGGCGGCTTCCGGAACAATTTCCCGGTAAAAATCTGAAAGTCGTTCATGACGTTTCAGGCATGAAAATAACCGGCGATCTTTCGCTGAAATAGCCCGTCTCATACCTGTTTTTTCATGGCCTGTTTAATTTCCCGCATCTTCAGCGCCTCTGTCATTTCCCTGTAATATTCGTCCAGCGGATAACAGCCGGAAATCAGGCCGTTGCGGGGCGCGGTGGTGCAGTCGCCGAACGTGCGGCAGATATGTCTGCGGTCGAGTTCCTTGCCGGCAAGTGAATCGGCGCAGATTTCCGGATATGACAGCACCATGCGGCCGATGCCGATGAAATCCGCCATACCGTTTTCCACGACATATTCGCCCACGTTCGGCAGCCATTCCTGCAAGTAAGTATAGCCGGAACCGACAAAAACGATACCGGGACATTGTTTTTTAACTTCGGCAACGCAGTTGATCTGTCTGGCCACTCCGGCCAGCGGATCTTCCGGCGGCAGATAGCCGTCGCTGACAGGATAGTATGCCGGGCGCTGAATATGCGGATTGTAATACGGGCTGCCGACCGTGGTGCAGATCATTTTTATCCCCAGCGATTCGGCCAGTTGGATAAATTTAACTGTTTCAGTCAAGTCCCGGCCCAACCCGGTGCCATCGCCGCCGAACGCGTATTTGTATGGCCCGTCCCATTGCATCGGGCGGCCGACATTGCTCTCGCCTTTCTCAAAGGGGAACCAGTCAAACAAGCTCAACCTTACCGAAATATCCAGCCCCGGGACTTCGCTTTTTATGCCTTCAACGATTTCCCGGAAAAAGCGGGTGCGGTTCTCAAAACTGCCGCCGTATCTGCCGGGGCGGTCAAACGCGCTGAGAAATTCATGGCCCAGATAGCCGTGCGCGTGTTTTACGTCGACAAAATCAAACCCGGCTTTATGCGCCAGTTTCGCGGCCTTGATGAAATGCGCAATAATATCTTCAACCTCGGCATCGCTCACCACGCACGAGGCGTCGTTGTGAAATTTCTTGTCCAGCAGCGGATGCGAATAGGCTGTCCGCGATTCCAGTTTTTTGTCATCAGCAGGGTGAGAATATCTGCCGGAATGAGTAATTTGCAGTCCGGCATAAAGATCATCGGCAGTTCCGAACTTTGTTTTGTGACCGGCAGCCATTTTACTCCGGAGTGCGGCAATGCCGCCAACGGTATCATCGCTGATCATCATCTGCCGGGTATTGCTGCGCCCGGATGGCATTACGGCGGCGGCTTCGCAACCGTAGATCAGTTTGGCGCCGCTCTGCCCGAAACGCATCCAGCGGCGTTCGGTCAGTCCGCTCGGCGCGCCGTTGCCGAGACAGTCCCATCCTTCCATCGGCAGGATGCACCAGCGGTTGCCGATAGTGCGGCCTTTGTAAGCCAGCGGACGGCCCAGCGGAGAAGTTTCTCCGGAGCGAGTTTTCTCCACAAAGCCCAGGTTGATATTCAAGCTGCCGATATGCTCCTTGAAATCCGCCGCGGTTTTAATGGACGACATTTTACGATATTCGCAGCTCATGAGTAATTCCCCCTAAAACCGGTTGTCTTTGCGCAGATGGATAATGATTATTTCACTTTTTTCAACAGCTTCATAGGTGTGAGCCAGCAGCGCGTCAAACTGAATCGAATCGCCGGCGGATAACTCGTATTTTTCATCCGGCAGATAAAACCGGAGTTTCCCGGCCAGCACCCAGCACAATTCATAATCGTCGCGATGCAGGTGCGGACGGGATACTTTGGCCCCGGCGGGGGCTTTTCCGTGGAGGCATTTTATGTTTTTATAAGTGATCTCCGAGAATGTGAATCCTTCCGACACATGCCGGGTCGCAACACACTGATGGGCGGTCCGGTTTTCCGCCAGCGCGATCAGGTCGGAAGCGGTGATGCCGAAAACTTTTGCCAGGCGGAAGATCGTCTCCAGTTCGGCAACGCTCTGATTGCGTTCCAGCTTCGAAATAACCGAGGCGGAAACTCCGCTTTTTTCAGAGAGATCCGCAATGTTCAGATCTTCCCTCTTGCGCAAATCCCGGAGGATTGAAAAGTCATACATGTTATTGCTCATAATTTTATAACCCTTTTTCTGCAGAATCGAAAATTCTGCCCTCGCGGTAATCCGCCCAGGCGTTTTCAAACCATGCGCTGCATTCAGGCAGCGGACGGCGGCGCACCCATTCGTGACGGACTGCCCCGTCTTCAGCCGCAACGGTTTCAAGCACTTTGTCGCGGAAAGACTCATCTTCCGCTGCGAAGCGCCATTCATCGCCGAGCATCGGATGCGCCGCAGTTCCATTTATATCCATCACCATCGCCGAACCGCGCGAACCAACCCCGCTTTTGACCTGGGCCAGCAATGCTTCAAGATAAACCACATGCGCGAAACAAAGTTGCATGTTGCGCATGGCCTCAATCATCTCTTCGGCGGAGCTGAACGCGATGCCCTCTTCGCTGATCCGGCGATACTGGGCACGGGCTTCGGACAACGCTGATTCAAGCTTTGCTTCGGAACGGATATGCGAGCCGGCTTTGGTCATTCTGTTCTGGAACTCATCCCTCACCGTCCGCCAGTTATATTTGGAACCGGAACATTTTTCCAGCCAGGCGGCGCAGTCATCCAGTCCGGTTTTCGCTGCCCGGCAAAATGCGGTATCGTCAAGCGTAAAATCCATATAGCGGCCGGCAATGTAATCCGCCGCGCGAAAACCCGCCACCTGACCGGAATTCAGCGCCGAGCCGCCGGGCCGGTAAACCCCGTGGGAGCCATTGACTTCGCCGACCGGGAAAAGATGTTTGACGTTCAGCGACTCCCACCAGTGATTGCCGGCGAGCCCGCCGTTATTATGCTGGGCGCAGACCGCGATCTCAAGCGGCTCCGCCACCAGATTAATGCCGTGTTCCTCGTAAAGTTTTATCGCGTCCGGATTCATCCTGCGGAGGCGGTCTATCGGCAGTCCGAACAATGCATTGGATTTTTTCAGATATTCAAATGCTTCCGTTTCAAGCTCCTCGAAATTCATTCCGGAGCTGTTGCGGCGGAAATCCATGAACACTCTGCGCCCTTTAAGCGCGGTCTCGATGTAAACCAGGATATCGACAATGGAAGAACCTCCGGCAACTTTGCGCGGATCGAACGGCCATTGGTAGCCTTTAAGGAAAACCGCAGTATTCATTTGTCCTTCAGTCGTAAAATACGGCCGCAGAAATTCACATTCATCGCTGACGCCGTCAGCCGCCGCGGAGATCATGCGCGGAAGCACCTGCATATAGGTCCCGGAGACGTTCCAGCGGAATTTGATGGAGGCGGTCCCGTATTGCGATTCAGGCAGGCTTTGCGCTTTCACCCCGGCTTTCAGCGCCAGGCCGATTGCGCCGGTGTGAACATTTGGATAAACGCTGGTTTTATACAGTCCGCCGGGGCCGCCGACTGCGAAAACCACATTTTCCGCAGCGTATGCCTCGAATGTGTTTCCGCCGTTTTCCGTATGAACGGCGATCGCCCCCGCAGCCCGTTTCGAATCACCCTCCCCGGAAGTCAGCAGATTGACCGTAACGCGGTTTTCCCGGACGCTGATGTTCCGCCGGCGGATTTCGTCAATCAGCATCCGGCACATTTCACGGGAAGTATAGGGTCCGAAAGAGGTGGCGCGCTGCCGCGGGTCATGGTCGGTCTTGTAGCCGACAAACTGGCCGAAACGGTCCTGCGGAAATTTCACGCCGAGGGTTACCAGATTGAGGAATGCGCGGGCGGAAAGGCTGGCTTCCACCAATGCGAGATCGCCGTGCATGGACCCGCCGCCGAAAAACGATTTCGCCAGTTCCACCGGAGAGTCCGGTTCAGCGCCGTAAAGTCCGAGCTTATAATAAGTCTGTTTATCGCTTCCGGTGTTGATGGAAGTGCCCATGCCCAGCCCTTCGGTGATGATGAGCAGATCCTTCACTCCGCGGGCATGCAGTTGAACTGCCGCGTTAAGCCCGGCGGCGCCGCTGCCGATAACCAGCGTATGAACTTTGATTACCGGAACTTCCTGACCCTGAATTTTTAATTTTTCCGCCATATTGACAACCTCCGGTTTAATATTACAATACGTCAATGGTCATGCCGCCGTCAACATTGATGACCTGTCCGGAGGAGTAGGCAATATCGCCGCGCACCATCATCGCCACGGCACGGCCGATATCCTCCGGAAACCCCCAGCGTTTTTGCAGGCAGAGGCCTTCGGCAATCAGCTTGTCGTATTTCTCGGTAACCGCGGCAGTCATGTCGGTCCTGATTATCCCCGGCCGGATTTCGTAAACCGGAATATTGAATTCGCCGAGCCTGGCCGCCCACAACCGGGTAGCCATGCTGATACCGGCCTTGGAAATACAGTATTCGCCGCGTGACGGCGACGCCACCGTCGCCGAAACCGAAGACATATTGATAATGCAGGCCTCGGTCTCAGGAGCAGATTTTTTCTGCTCAACCAGATAATTAGCGATCAACTGCGTGAGAAAATAAGGTCCCTGGAGATTGATGCGCATAACTCTTTCATAACTTTCTTCAGTCGCTTCCAGAATGTCCGCCCTGACTGCGGGCGCTACTCCTGCGTTATTGACCAGCACATTGAGCCTGCCGAACCGGGATTTTACCGCCTCCAGCATATTCTTTCTGGCTGCCGCATCCGTAATGTCGCAGCGGCAATACAGCACTTCCGCTCCGAGCGTTCTCAAATTATCCATGTTCGTTTGATAATCGCTTTCGTTCTGGATATCGCAGATGACCAGATCACAGTTTTCCGCCGCCAGTTTACAGGCAATTCCATAGCCGATGCCGCGCGCGCCGCCGGTAATTAATGCAACTCTTTTCATTTTATCCAGCCTCATCAGTTTAGTGTTTTTTACTCAGGCGAGAAGCGTTACCGCGTCGCGAACCAGTTGCTCAATTTTATCCCATTCTCCGGCCCTGATGTCCGCGGAAGTCCCCAGCCAGGTTCCGCCTGCGGCAATGACTTCAGGAAGCTCGAGATAGTTCTTTATATTGTCACTGGTGATGCCGCCGGTGGGAATTAGCTTGATCCCGAGATGCCGGTACGGCGGAATGATCGCTTTCAGCATCTTGACGCCGCCAGACGCCTTTGCCGGAAAAAATTTCATAACTTTGACTCCCAGCTCATACGCCTGTTCAATATGCGTCGGACAGGAAACTCCAGGGAAAAACGGGAATTTGCTTTTAATCGCGTCGCGAACAATAGTAGGATTAAACCCGGGGGCAACAGCAAAGGACGCTCCGGCATTGATCGCCAGATGCAGATCGCAGACATTCAGCACGGTTCCGGCGCCGATGACCAGTTCCGGAAACTTTTTTGAGGCTTGACGGATAATCTCTCCCGCGGCGGCCGTCCGGAAGGTAATTTCCGCAACTTTCAGCCCGCAGCGGTCAAGCAGTTCACACATTTTCAGACCGTCTTCAACTTTTTCGATTGCCAGCACCGGTATAATTTTAAACTGGCTTAATTTGACGGCAACCTCTTCAACTCTATCATCATAGTAAGACATTTTAACACCTCCTTAGTTTTCTTTTAGAATATAATATATGATAAATTATAACTTCAAAGAATATTTTTTGCAAGACCCGGGAACAAAAAAATTCTATTTTAATTTTATACTGAGGGAAATGCCGCTATGACCGGCTAATACGCCTGTATGCTCAATAAAGCCTGAAAAAACGCTATTTTCAGCAAAAAATCACGAGTTGTTTAAATCATTTTGTTTTTTGAGTTTGCATTACACAATTTTACGGTTATTGTTATTTCAATTCGCCTGCTCAAGCCTGCTTCAAGGTTGGGCAAGCAAAAACAATAACCTCAAAGGGGGAATGGTAAAATGAAGCATTCATTCTACGACGTCAAGGCGAAAAAGAAAGTTCAAGCGGATGTAACCAAGAAAGTCACTTACGGCGCAAAAGGCAATGAAAGATATGCCTTCAAAGCCCAGACCAAAGACGGCCGCAACCTGACCGCTTTTGTCAGCAAAGCTGACTGGACTGCTGCCAAGATCTAATCTTAGCACAGTATTATTTTAAAAACTCCCGCCAATGCGGGAGTTTTTTTTGGACAGATTATTCCACGTTACACGCTAAAAGACCATGCATATCTGCTTCAGGCTGACGCCCAGCAACTCCACCGCCAGTTGATCAAGATCTGCTTCGCTACCCTCAAAATGAAACGTCCGGTGAATATGAGAAACCTTTTCTCCCGGAGCGGCGGCCGCGGCGGGAGAAGACGATTCCAGCTCGTAAAACGGACCCAGTTGAGCGCCGTCCGGCAGCGGCCCGTCATTATAGGCATTGATCACATCGCCGCGAAACGGTTCCTGCTGGAAAGGCACCCACATGGAATTGACATAGTCCGTAACACCGGGCTGCTGAGAGCAGGTAATGATCGTCAGCACTCTGCTGTCGGACGCATAGCTGCCGGCAATCCCTTTTGAGCGCTCCGGCAGCAGCCCGATCTTGGAACGGAATTTCCCGTCCGCTTTCAGGAATCCGGTCTGACCGGAGATTGTAAATCTGCCAGGCGGAATACTGCCGAAATATCCGGCATTGATTTCAGGCGAAGTCTTTGCCCCTGAATTGAACGGAATAACGATTACCGTGCCTGGAGAAGGTTTCAGCATGCTTAAAATCCATATCGAAAGCAGGCCGCTTTCTCTGGTCCATGCGGCATTGCCGTTATTGGTAATGCTGTTCACGGTTTCGTACGCCGCGGTTTTAATGCTTTCTCCGAAACGGATTTTCAATGATGCCTCCGCTTCAGGTTTTGTCAGCAGATTAATGGTGCGTCCGGCGAGGACGTGAAACTCTGTGCCGGCATAATTCGCAACCTGAAATTCTTTGCGGAAAGAGGCGCTGCCGGTGGCGGTTCCAGTCTGCTCCCACGGCCCCCAGTCGACAGCTTCCGGGGTCTGCCAGTTTTCAAACTCAAAAGGGCTCCTTTATTGAAGAAAAGACTGAACTGTCCGCCTTCCGGGCCCAGCCAGAAACGGTCTTCGCCGCCGAACGCGTTGATTTGTTTCCGTCGCTCGCCGGACGCGATCAGTTCGCAGTTTATCCAGCCGAAAGACTGTCCGCTGTCGCCGGATGCCGTACTAGTCAGAACTCGCGCCTGGAGACTGGGGGCAATGGCGATTTTTGCCCGGGAAGATTGATCCTCAAGCATCAGTACCGGAATATGCTGCTTTAAAAACGCGATTTCGTCGCCGAAAACAGAACTCTTATGGTTTTTCATAATTCAAAACATACCCTTTATATTAACCTAATTCGAAAGAGGTGACTCCATAGATATTCTCCAGCGGAAGATCCGGCAGACCCCGGCTGTACATCCGCGCGGTCTTGAACACCGGCCGCAGATTGTGTTTTTTCACCATCGCATTGGCGAACGGATTTACGGAAGGCACATCCAGGTAAAAATATTCCCCTCTTGGTATCTTCGCGGTAAGGCTGACAAAAATCCTTTCCGCAGTTTGCCGGTCATCCGCGAACAGCGGCCCGATTTTGTATCCTTTGCGGCAGCTCCGGATAGTGCCGAAACCGCTGATGCCGTTTTTGCCGTATGCGGCAACCGAAAAACCTTCCGGCTGATTGATCCAGAGCGAGAGAAAAGAATGGCGGGCTGCCGAGAAAAAGCGGCGGTCGTAAGCGGCGAGTTCATCAAACGGAACATCCGCGGCATCCACCAGTCCGTCAAGGCATGCGTCATCGTCGGCCATGCCTTCAAAGCGGACATTATTATAGGCTAATTTGATCATAATGCTTCTCTTTGGCTTCCACGCCGTCAACGCCGATATTTCTGGCACCGAGATATTCAATTGCTTTATTTCCGAGAGCGGGCCCCAGCAGATGGCCGCGGTATTCCGGTTTGACAATAAAAAAGCCGATGAACCCGAAATCCGCGCTGTAGGCTGCCGCCGAGATAGCCCCGGCCAGTTCCTCCCCGATAAACGCCCCGAAAAATCCCTGCGGATCTATGGCGTGAAATATTCCCGCATCGCACCGGCCGATATTCCAGCCTTCGGCGACAGCCCATTCAATTACCAACTGAAATTCATTGAAAGACAGCGTTCTGATTTTAGCATCCATATTTCCGCCCTCCCGCCATTTATAATATCAGTTAAAAATTTTACGCAATGGGAATTCCGCGTCTTTGGTTTTCCTGTACTCTTGAACCGCACTAAAAAATAATGTCGGGATTGGAAAAGACAATACCTGATTCATTTTTTGAAGAAAGATTTAATGCTAAAGAAAAATTCCCGGCATGTCATTGACAGCCGGGAATTTTTTTAACCGTAATTATGCGCAGCCGCTTATTTAATCTGGGGAACAATGCGCTTCGCCAGGATCAGCGCAGCCTGCGCCAGAGCATCCTTGGATGCAATATTGACCGCTGGGCCGGCCACGGTTTCCACCTGCCGGTCGGAAGCGATCAGGCGGTTGTCCCTGGCGCGAAGATTTATTTCAAGCCGGGCGGTGGCACTGAAAAATTCCTTGAAATGTCCGCTGTTTTCCGCCAGGCCTTCGCCGGTGATCCGGAAATCGGCCTGGTCCGGCGTTTCTACCACTTTAAAGCCGAGCGCCAGCAGCAGTTTCTTCATTTCCGTTTCAGCAGCGGGATCGATGTTCAACAGCGTGCGTTCCTGAATTTTAACGAAGACGCTTTTATTCGCCGCGCTGTCGCCGATTTCCTTTTTCAGTTCATCAATCAGCGAAGGACGGTCCACCATTGCCGGCAGCAGCTTCGCCGCGTTGTTCGTGATAATGCCCGCAACTTTTGCCTTGAGTTCCGGAATCAGTTCAACCGGAGAAGCGGAACCGGAAACGCTGGCGCCGATTACCCGGCTGGTTTCCACGCCGATGATTTTCGCCACGACATAGTTTTTGTCGTCGTTCTTGAACACAGAGCCGGTGATGATGATCTTGGCTCCTGTCAACTGCCCGATCTTCAACTGGGATTCCTTGGTCACCAGTCCCGACGTGCTGAGTTTCAGCTCGCCCATGATCTTGTTGATCTCGCCGCGATCCGCCAGTTCGAATTCACCGGTTTCGCTCATCTGGGATGAAAGCAGATCGGCCACCGAACGGCCCAGCCCCTCCGCCGCCGACCCGGAAATACGGCATTCAAACGGCATTACCGCGATAGTTGGAACCGCGATTGCTGTTTTGTCCGCCGGTTTGTCCGCCGCCCGCAAAAACCCGCCTCCGTAAACAGCCAGCCCGACTAACGTTCCGATGATGATTCTTTTGACCATTTTTTCAAATCTCCCTCTATTTTAGTTTTAAGGATCAACCAGACTTCCGGGGTCGTGTCAAGGACGGCGCGCAACTGCGGCGCGACCACGATCAAATGTCCGCTTCCGTAATGCAAGTCCGCCACTCCCGCATCGCCCTCGTAACCGATTACAAATTCTTTCCTGTTATATATGACGGATAACCTGGGCGGTTTCTTGGCGACCGAAACCATTTCCAGCGATATTTCCCGTAATTTTTCCCGCGGCGGCGACAACTCGTTATCGCCGCCCGCAAAATAAATCACGGTTTTCCCGGCGGCCAGCAACCCCGGCAGCTCACGTTCCGCGGTGTCGGCCAGCAGATAAATCTTTGCCTGCTCGCGTTCCGCCGGAACCAGGCCGATTGCCGTGACACTCTTTTTCAAACCGGAGCTGTCGGCGTAAATTCCCGCTTCGCCAAGCGCCGCCGCCAGTTCATTGAGCGGCTCCCGCGAATAGAATGTGATACCATAGCTCCTGTCCGGAACCAATTCCAGTTTGCAGTTGACAGATGTTCCGAGTTCGAGTTTCGGCAATTCGAACGTAATCTCGCCGCTGCCGTCTTCTCCGGCCTTGAACTGGCCGCTGCCCATGTTCCGCCCGCTGGAAGTGTGCAGTTCCCAGTTGTAATCCTGGTTCGCAACCAGTTTCCGCAGCGTAATATTCTGCGGACGTCCACTGTACAGATTGAAATCGCCGGCAGTCAATGCCGCTCCTGCCCACATCAGGCACATCATCCAAAGCCATGTTTTCATCATCATTTTCCTCCTGTTTCCTTCGGGGTGATTTTGTAAATACTTTTTCCATCAACAGCAATTGCCGACTTGCCGTCCGGATGAGGAAAAAGTAAGCGTAAATTATTCAACAGCAAATTTCGATACGGCATTAAAATCAAAGGTGATTTGCCGGCATCCGGCAGCGTTATCAATTTTATGCTGCAATCGCCGCCGAACCAAATCTGGTCCGGTCGCACAAAGAAAGGAGCATGATAAAAAATCCCCTGACCGGAGCTAAATTTTGCTTTCAAGTAATTCCTGGCGGTATTGTTTGTAGTGGAAAAGAAAACTTCTCCTTGATCGGTATTCAGATCATAAACACAATAATCTTCATGAAAGAATGAGAAAAAAACCTTATCGTTAATTTTTGTCATGACAGAGTCCATCATTCGCCATTTCTTATCAAACAGACATTTCCCGGTACCGGAGATACAGCGAAATTCCCACAGTCCTTTGACTGTACCGCTTTGGTTCGGAGAATCGCAGTTGAAAATCAGACGATCTTTAGCTTTGTCGCCAATCACGGTATAAACTATGAATGGCTTTTGCCGGTCCATATCACCTTTCTTGTCATCGCGGGATGTTGAGATATGGATTTGCCGGTCATTGCCATCGAATTTACAAGAAAATAGTATGGTCTCCCTGGCAACATTACCGTCTTTATGCCCGGTAAAAGCATAGATCCGACCATTGAGCGCTGTCGCCGCCATTACCTTTTGTCCTGGCAGATCTTTGATTTCCCTAATTTCGCCTCCGCCAAGTAAAAAGAGCAGGATCGAGTCATCCGCGCCGGCTATGGCAATGTTGTCAGAAACGTAAAAAGACGGAAGAGTCATTTCAGTATTAATTTTCAAAGATATATTTTTCCAGGGAGACCAGGCTGAAATCAGGTTTATTTTACCTGTTGCCATATCTATCCGGCCAATGTTCCAGCAGGCTTGGCGAACCGGAGGCTTGCTATATGGCAAAAACTGCTCCCGCTGAATAAGCAAATAGACATGTTCATTTTGGCAAACTGCGTTTTTGATGTCCATTTTATACTCGCCATTTTGAGGCTGCGCAATCTTTATCGAGTCCAGCGAAGAGAACAATTGGATATTAACATTGCTGTTCATGGCTTTCTCAAGCTTGCCAAAAACCGGGTTCTGATTATTTCCATATTGTTCAACCAACCGCTGGATCTCCATGAAAAAATCATGCACTTCCGGATCGGTAAAGGACAATTTTATATATGGTTGCAATTGAGTCGCCAGTTCCAGCGCTTTGCCAGCTTTTCCTTCCGGCGTCGCTTCCCGCTTGACCATATTAAATAAATCTTTCATGGAAAATTCCGGGGTGACATTCTGCTTATCAGGGGTATCGGGGTTCGCCATTTTTACAATGTTTTCACGCCGTATATCGGCAACCGCCTTAAGCAATGGATTGTTATATCCCAAAAAGGCAATCAGGAAATAGTTATCAGGCTCACCCTGTATCCTGCTGCCGGCAACGGCTAATTCTTGTTGACAGTATTTCTGCATATTTTTCTTGAAATCCGTTGAATTATAATTGCTGAGCACGGTTTTTCGCAGTAAATCCAGCTTTAACCCGCACAGCCGGACACTTGCCAGCGGATGCGACGGTGCAATGGCAATATAATCTCCACTGTTGCGAAGCATATTTTCCAGTACTTTTTTAGACTCAGGATTGGGAACGGGTTTTCCCTGACTGGCTCCGGACTGAAATAAAGCATATTCCATCATCATGCTGTTGAACCAGTCTGCCGCCGCATCGCGTTCCGGCAATGCCGGATGTTTCCGGAAAAATATCCGGCTGAGTTCCAGATTTTTCAAAGCGGTTTGATAATTAAAATCGCACCATTGATTCTCGTCCCAATATAGATTAAATCGTCCCATATCAAGACAGTACCGGTTGTACATTTTCCATTCCTCAAAGGAATTGATTCCGTCGGCCAGATCAAACTTATAAAATTGCCGGGTTATTTCTTCAAGGAATTTTGGACGATAGAGATTAGTCAGTTGTGCCAGTTCCTGCCGGTCCTGCCGGGTTATAAATTGTCTTTTATTGTCCAGGTTCCAATCAAAATATTGATATGAATATAATCCTCGACATATCGGGAAATCGTGTTCTATTTCCTGACAAAGCTCCAAGTTTTTGGTAATTGCGGCAATCGCTTTTTGGGGAGAATTACTGATATAACCTTCATCTCTGTTCAACGCCAACGCCGCTAGGCGGCATTCCAATTTTTTCGGTTCCAGCGCAATGGCGGCATTCAGCTTGCGGCGGGCGGCGGCATAATCGCCCAGGCGGCTGAAGAACTGATATTCGGCAAAGAACCGCGCCGCTTCTTCGGATGCCGAAACGGTGATCTGCCGCGGACTGACTTTCAGATATTCCGCCATTGCCGTGACGGTATTCGTCGCAGTAGCCTTGGAGTCGGCAAGGCCGTTGTCGAGAGAAAAACGGAACAGTTCTTTGTCGGCGGCATTGGTCGTGCGCAAAATCAGGTTGACGATTTCCGGCGAACTGCCGGGAGAAAATTCCAGGCGCAGTAATCGTGCGGACGGCGCCAGTTTAAACATCTGTCCGGTGATCTGCCGTTCCTGGTTCACGCTGTCGAGATACTCGCGCTCCAGCATGACAACACCGGGAATGGAACTCAACTGGCGGTCTATTTCCGCCGTAATGAATGCCGTCTGGTATTTATATTTTTCCGGCACGCCGGCATCGCGTACTGTTACTATCGACAATAATATCTGTTTCTCTGGGTATTTTATTATGTCCTGCGCCTGCCGCAACCGTTCAACAATCTCTTTGACCGCATCCTGCTCTGCCACCGCCGCATTAACTAGCCGGAAGCCGTTACGGGCATCATAAACTATAAGTCCGGAAACCACCGCTCCCGATTTTCCAGGTTTGGCGGTGATAACTGCAAACAAATCGGCATGAATGGTTTTGCCCATATCAACAAGATTGGAGCCGGTAAGGCCGGCGGCGGTAAGATTGCGCTCCTTGAGCACCGCTTCAATGCCGGCGCGTTCAAGAAACTCGATGCCGGAATCGTTCGACATGGCGGCAAGCGCCTGATCCGCCACCGGCGCAAGTTCCGGCGCAGCCGGAATTAAAGCCACCTTTGCGGCATTAACCGCCATGCAGCAGAACATAACCAGAATTAATAACAGATTTTTCATCGTACTATTCATTTCGGCGTTACTTTATAAATATTGTTTTCGTCAACCGCAATGGCCGACTTGCCGTCCGGATGGGGGAATACCAGGTGATGCCAGGTCGTAGTGGCGGCAGGCGGCATAAAAATCAGCGGGGACTGGGAAACATCCGGCAATGTCAGCAATTTAACAGTATTCTCGCCGCCGAACCAGATTTGACCGGCCCGCGAAAAGAACGCCGGTTTATAAATGATTTCTCTGGGCTGGTGATATTTGGCGTCAAGACAATACTTGGCTTTGCCGTCGGAAACGGAGAAGAACATTTCCGGCTGGTCAGTTGCCAGATCATAGGTGTAATAATCCGCGTCGGCAAATGAACAGAAAATGACGCCGTTGACCACCGTCATCGGAGAATCAATTTTCCGCCCGCGAAGCCGGAAGCGGGAGGAGTTGGAAGCCAGACTGTATTCCAGTAAACCGCTGCCGTGGTTGGGCGAAAAAACCGCATTGAACAGCAAACGGCTGCGGGGCCGGTCGGCAATCAGGTTATAAACGCTGAACGCCGTATTGGAATCCAGAAAATCTCTTTTGTCGTCGCGGGATGTGGAAATGTGGAGTTTCCGGTTGCCGCCGTCCGGATCGCAGGAAAAAAGGATGGTTTCACTGGCGTAACCGGAGCGCCCGGATTTTTCTTCTCCGGCGAAAACATAGATGCGACGGTTGAGGATAGCGAGGCCCATAACTACAGGCGAGGGCAAATCTTTGATTTCATTAATAGTATTCTCCCGCAACGACATCACATAAACTGTTTTGTTGCCGGCAATTACGGCCAGGTCGTCTTCGATGGCAAACGGCGGTTTGCGTTCCGGATTCCGGTCGGCGGATATTTCCGCCGCGGGCGTCCACGGGGTAAGCATCTGCATTTCCGCGGTTTTGACATCCAGCCGGGCAAGCGCCCAGGCTTCCCGCATTCCCTCTTTTTCCTTCGTCCTCTGTGACAGCAGCAGATTGAGGTTGTTGCCGTCCAGCAAGGAATTTTGAATTCCCACGCGGGATGTTTTACTCTTCTTTTCATGGAGCATGGACACGGCGGCGATTCTGCTGATACTGACATCTTCGTTGAGCGCGGCAAGCGCTTCGCGGGAGGGTTCGTTCTGTTTTAAATATGCGGCTTTAGCGAGTTTTGCGCCGAGGTCAAAAAAGAAATTACGCGCTTTGACGTCGACAAAAGCCTGTTCTTTGTATTTAAGGAGTTCCGGCGCCAGTTCAAGCACTTTTGCGGCTTTTTCATCCGGATCGGCGACGGCATTGACGGCGGCAAAAAGCGAATCTATCGTGTCAGACTGAAAATTGGGATTGTGAAATTCCTTTTTAGCCTTCCGGGCAATATCGCGATAATCGTTGTCTCCGCCGAAAAAATTCTCAATCTCTCTGACTCCGATGGTCTCAAAAACTTTACCGTCGATGGCGGACGCCTGCTTGCAGTATTCGGTCATCGCACTGCCAAAAGCGGTTGAAGTGTATTTATTTTTGACGGTTTCCCGCATCAATTTCAGTTGCAGCGCTTCGATCCTGAGTTGCGGCAGCGGATGGTTTGCGGCCAGGACAATATATTCGTCGCAGCCGGACAGAACTTTTTCCCCGACCGCCTGGCTGTCAAGCGTACTTTTTTCCCGCAGATAAAGCACTAAATGGCCGACTTCCATCAGCAACCGGAAAATTCTGCCGTCGAAACTGTGCGGAGCGCACCATTCCGGATGTTTTTCGGCAAATTCCCGGCTGACTTTCAGATGTTCCAGGGCAATTTTATTGATTGCCGCCGCCCAGGCGTCGCAATCGTAATAAAGCTCAAACACACACATTCTCCAGCAGTACTGATTGTAATTCTGCCATTCAGTATAAGAATTGATACCGTTGCGGAGGTCGAACGGCGGGCCGAGACGACGGAATTCTTCTTCATACAGCGGGCGAAAGATTTCCGTCCATTTGGCCATGCCGGCAAAATCCTGCGGCGTGGAGCCTTTGCGGAAACCGGACAGGGGGAAAATATTGTAGTTGATATACAAAGAATGCTGGGTCCCAGGGAAATCTCGCTTGAATTCCTGCGCCAGATCCATGTTTTTCTGGTTGGCGGCCAGCATCCGCTTATAATTTCCGGCGAGTACTTCCGCCTGATTCAGCAGCATCTGCCACTCCCGGTAATCGCGATGTTCCGGGTTCAGGGAAATCGCCGCATTCAATTTGGCTCGAGCCGCCCGATATTCTTTACGGGAATTGAAAAAACGGAACTCCTCGAAAAACCGCGCGGCTTCAGATACAGCAGAACCCGATACCGCCGGCACGGGTTCCTTTAAATAACCCGCCAGTTCTGTCATCATTTTCTCCACCGTATTTTCGGCAGAACAATTATCCTGTTCATAGCGGAATAATTCATTATCCGTGGCATCGGTTACACGCAAAGTCAATTTGACGATTTCCGGCGAGGAACCCGGCGCAAATTCCAGACGCAGCAGCCGCGCCGACGGTGCCAGCTTGAACATCTGCCCGGTGATTTTACGCTCCAGATTCACGCTTTCCAGATAATCGCGTTCCAGTACCGTGACGCTTGGAATTCCACCCAGGCGGCGCTCCAGATCCGCCGCGATGAACGCCTGCCGGTATTTGAAGCGTTCCGGCACCCCGGCGTCCCGCACCGCCGCCAATGACAGCAGAATCTGTTTATCAGGATGGCTGCTGACCTCCAGAGATTTTCGCAATTGTCCAATCACGTCTTTGACGCAATCCTCCTGCTTTTCCGGCAGCGCGATGTTTGCCAGCCGGAAGCCGTTGCGGGTGTCGTAGACAATCAATCCGGACGGCACTGTGCCGCCGTCTTCCTTTTTCGCCAGTTTTCCGACAATGACCGCAAACAAATCGGCATGAATGGTTTTGCCCAGGTCGGCAAGATTGCCGGCTGTAAGACCGGAGGCGGCAAGTTTGCGTTCATTGAGCGCCGCTTCAATACTGGCGCGTTCGATAAATTCGATGCCGGGATCATTCGCCATGGCGGCAAGCGTCTGATCCGCCACCGGCGCCAGCTCCGGAACAGTTGGAATTAAAGCCACTTTCGCCGCATTTACTCCCGGCGTCAACAACAGAAGCAGTAACAGGCTTAGACGTTTCACAGCGGCATAACCTTTCGAGTAATGACAAGATGATTGATCTTCTCGGATTGCGCTCCATTCATGGCGACAGGCGAGAATCCGGCAAGCCGCACCGCTTCGCCGCCGGCAATTTTTACCATGCAATCAGCCTCAAACGCAAAAAGTTTTTTATCCACTCTGCAGACCCAGAATTCGCCTTTAAGCTGGGGGGTGTCGAGCCGGATCACGTCTCCGGCGGCAGCGGCAAACTGAATTTTAATGGATTGTCCATGTCCGCCGGGGTTCAGGTCTATCTCAAACAACGACTCCACTTTCTTTTTTTCCGTACGCTCGAAAGTCAACAGCTCGCCATTAACCATGGCAACGCCGAGACCGTCCGGTTCAAACAACCGCCTGGATTCCGTCAATAACGAAGTCGTTGGAATGGGCGCCGGACGATGATAAAAAAAGATTCCCAGGCCAAGCATTACCAGTGCCGCGACCGCGCCGATCCATGGATATATCCTGACGAGACGGTACTTCCACCGTTCCGGCAGTTGTCTTGCTTTGCGGAAAAATTCAGCCTTGAAATCCGCAGCCGGACGAAATCCGGCTCCGGCGTGGCGGCGTTCGTACTCGCCGGACAATCGGTTTAAATGTTCATTCATTTCAATAACTCCTTAAGCTGTTTCCCGAGGATTTTACGGGCCTTGTGCACTCTCCAGTAAAGGGTGGCCGGGCCGCAGCCGAGCAGCTCAGCCGCTTCATTGGTGGAAAGTCCTTCAAATACGGTTAAATTCAAGGCCGAATGCAAATAGTTCGGCAAGGTACTCATGGCTGCTTCAATCACTTCACCAACGTCACGGCCGTGCTCAGGCGCAGGCGCATCCGGAGCAGGTTGATTTTCAAATAATGCAGTCTCCCGTTTACGGCGGCGCAGCAGATCATATGCCTCATTACAGGCAATGCGGCAGACCCATCCGGAAATTTTATCCGGCTTCTCGCAGCGGTCAAACTTAGTCCAGGCTTTCAGCAGGGACTGCTGAATGACATCGTCAGTATCTCCGGTATTGCCTAAAATCCGGAATACCACGCGCCGCATCATCGGCAAATGGCAATCGATCAACTCTCCGAACACCAGTTCCCGGTTGTCGGACAGAACTGTTTCGCTCATAACTCCCCCGGCAAAATTATTACAGCTTCCTGCTTATTCCTCTGATCTACAATTAATATGACGCAAAAAAAACGATAATCTTGGCGGTTCTATTAAAAAAAGTGCTTTTTTTAATAGATATTTTACGGTCCAACAGTTATTGACTCATTGCTTTTACAGGTTAAATTAGAAGTTGTTTACACTTATATGAGGAGTCCAATACCCGGGGGATGAACGCAAAATGACAAAAATAATTAGATCTCTGACATGCATTATGCTGATGTTCGCAGCATATTTCCTGCACGGCGAAGACGCTCCTGTGCCGAAGCCGCCGGTTTTGGTCTATAACGGGCACTGTTACCGGCTGTTCAACGAGCGCGTCTCCTGGAATATGGCGAAAAAAAGGTGCGAGGAAATGGGTGGAAACCTGGTCAGCGTCGAGACCCCTGCCGAAAACAGTTTTCTTTACGAGAATATCAAGCATATTGACGGCGTAATTTTCATCGGCGCCAACGATGAGGAAAAAACCGGAGTATGGCGGTGGGCAGGCAGCGATAAACTGCTCAACTTTTTTCAATGGGACGCCGGTCAGCCGGTCAGCGATGAAAGCGGCAAAGATTACGCGGCGTTTTCCCCTGCGTCCAGAAAAGACTGCTGGGGCAATTATTACGGCACGGTATCCATTAATAAAACTCCTGGCGAAAACACCTACGGTTTTATCTGCGAGTGGGCAAACGCCGAGGCCGCAAACAAATCCCTGGCTCCGGCGCCAGTCCCGGCACCGCCGCCAATTATGACGCCGGCAACGACACAGACCAGACCTTCAGTTTCTGCCAGGCCATTATCTGAAGATCCATTTATGCGCGCCGAGCGGCGGAAGAAGTTTATGGCACGGAACGAACAAGACCGCAAACGCTACAGCGAGTCGGAATTAAGTGAAATAGAGTCGCTTTACCAGACTGCCAACAAAAGAATTTATAGCGCGGAAGCACAGGAAAGCCTCAAAAAACTTACCAGCAAATATCCGGACGCCAACCGCACCGGTTGTGCACTGGTTTATCTGGGCCAAAATTGTCCCGACCGGCCGCAGGCGGAGGAATATCTACGCCAGGCCATCGCCAATTACGGCAACAGTTGGTACGGCAATGGCGTCCAGGTCGGAGCCTATGCAAGATTTTATCTGGCCGGATACTACCGGCAAAGCGGAAAGACCCGGGAAGCGGAAACACTGTATCAGGAAATCAAGGATAAATATCCGGATGCCGTGGCGCACAACGGCAAGCCGCTGGCAGACAGCATCCCCAAGTAACCGCAAACCGGAACGGACAGGCGGAACAATACGCCCATGATTCCGTCACGGATGTACATACAGCCTCAAAAAAAGGCGGATTTTTTCTTGACATTTATTTTATTTGTTCTATAGTATACGCCTTGTTTAGTCTGCCCCGTGGTGTAACGGTAGCACAAGTGATTCTGGATCATTTTGTCGAGGTTCGAATCCTTGCGGGGCAGCCACTCTTTTCGATTTCCGCACATGCGGCCTGTCTTATGGTGGTTGTAGCTCAGTTGGTTAGAGCGTCTGGTTGTGGCCCAGAAGGTCGCGGGTTCGAGTCCCGTCATCCACCCCATTTTTTAGCCTCAAAAATGAGATTTTTCAATTTCTCCGCAAAACATGCAAAAAGCCGCTTTAACATGCCTTACAAACACAAATTACGGCATTTTTACGGCATAAATTACGGCATACAATTTTATCAAATCTCAAATCATTGTTATCGCCCATTTCAACATTACAGAAAGATTTTCAATAACTTGAATCTGTGATTCTCATGAATTCAGATATTTCTATCTTTCGGTGCAGATAAAATACTCCTTTTCACTATCTCAACCCTGCTGGATTGCTGACCGTAAAAATTCAATTCTACGTACAATCCATATCCGATGTTCCCGCCTTTAAATCGAAATAAAATGACTTCGATCTGATTCAATGGCTATTGCCATTTCAGATAAAAACCATGCTTAATCATATAACTTTGTTTTTTCTCAATTCGGTATAAGAATATTCCATAAATTTATGTCTGCTCAGTTTCATCATCAGCAGATTCCAGCTTTCATCTTCAAATTGCTGGACATTCTCACGAAACTCGTACCCTGTGAACCCGTTCTTCATGAAACAAGCCATCGCCGGTTTATTGCAGGCAAATACTTCGAGCTTGATTTCCATAAGTTCCAGAATATTGAAGCCGTACTTCAACGCTTCGGCAACCATCGCAGAGCCTAGGCCTTTACCGCGATCTTCGTCCTGGCCTATAAGCACACGTCCCAGTCTGGCAATTCCATTTCCATAATCGATGCTCATCAGCTCAATATGCCCGACCGCCGTTCCGTCGTCCTGACGGAAGGCGGAGAACATGAAATGTGCAGGTCTTTCGTTCCTGGTTCTATCAATGCTTTTCAAAAGTTGCGCTCTGTCCAGAGGATACTGGTATTGATGCCCGGCCCATTGCCGGAGAAACCGCGCATCCGGAATCCAGCCGGTAAGCCGGGAAATATCCGTCTCTTCAAATTTTCGCAGCTTGATCATAGATTTCATTCCTTTCGGCCATCAATGACGCATTGTCATTCAAAATTAGTCTGATGTCTTTCCAGCCGTAATTCAGCAGAGTATATTCCTTATCGCCGTTAGCGAGCCTGTTCTCGCATATCTTCCGGCCTCCCAGTTTCTCGTAAAACCGTATGGCTTCGTTTTCCGCTAGGTCCCACACCATCATGCTTTCAACATCTATATTCAAAAGGCTTTGCGCAAAAGCGGAAATCATTTTATGTCCGATTCCTTGACGCTGATATTCCCGGAGCAGATAAATGCCGAACAGTTCACCTGTATAAATATTATCATGCTGCCGTTTTTTTCCGCCAAAAACAAAGCCGATAATCCCTCCTGGTTCGTTTTCGGCGACATGCATAATGAAATTCTCATAAAATTCGTTAGTTTCAGCAGATAATACATTCTTCCACATCATGACGTGTTGTTCATGAGAAAGATTATCCAGCCACTTGTTCAATATTCCGCTGTAAGTTGTTTCCATACTCTCGTCATGCACTCGGGCAATGCCTTCGGCATCGGTAAATTTCGCAGCTCGTATTATCATAGTATCATTCTTCATCTTTTGCATTTCTCCGCGCCAGTTTATTGCATCTGGTCAAGACCAGCGTATTCTTGTCTTCGATCAGCCACTCGAAATCCTCGCCTTTTTCCATCTTGTGGTTCTTTGTCTTTCAATAATTTACTTGTAACCGTGTCACTATCGGACGCTTACTTTTACCACATAACTGAAAAACGATCCTCCCAAATACATAATTCCAAACTTTAAAATCACACACCTTTTCCTTATGTCATGGGTTCGCCACGAGGGTCGAGCAAACAGGCTGAGTTTCAATCGTAAACCGTAGTTAAAATGGTTCCGTGATTTTTTTCACGGAACCATGTTATTATTTTATCATAATTTTGATATATGTTGGGTACTTGATGCTAAATTGCTCTCCTATTTTTCCAAGGTGAAAAAATTGAAATGAAACCCGCCACCGCAATTTAGTATTTTAATTGTATTCATTCCGGCTGTTAAGTTAATTTGCCCTATTACATTAGGCATGTAAGCATGCCAGGATGGGGTCTCATTAATTGCCCCCCTGCACTGTTCTACGTCACTCATCAAAACCGCAATTGTAGCAGTTCTTCCATCGCCCCAGGCTATGGCGACAAAAGCTGTTAACGTATACGTGCCGCTCTCATTAACGTTTACATGATATTCCATCCATTCGGGCGGATTAAAACTGACATATTCATTTGCACCGTCACTTACAACAGTTGGCGTCCCGGTAGTAGGATCATAGCTATTGACAAAATCCTCTGCCTCAACCAAATAGCCAGTCGTATAAGGAGTTTTTGGTGTTTTAATTATACTTTCCCGCCATGCCGGTCTTTCAACACCACTTAGCAAGCCTGCATATTTTGCCTCAACGCCCGTGTTGGCTATTATATTTTGTGCCATAGCCGGCCATTCGCCTGTTACAACCGTTGTGTTTTGGATAATATTGTTAATGCCGTTATAATTATTTATGCTTGGAGTAATAAAGTTGTCCTGTGCGAGCATATCGTGCGTGTAGTTAAATCCCATAAACCACCAATAATTATTATTGCCAGAGCCGCAATCCATAACATTGTTGTTAATGTTAAGATATGCGCTACCGGAATCAGTGTAAACGCCCTTGACATAATAATTTGAGTTGAGCAAATAGTTATTGCTGATGACGCTGCTCCTTAATGGTCCGAGCGTGTATATGGGGCCGCCGTCGTATAAGGTGTACATAGTGTTATCAATGCGGTTATTAGATATGTTTATATTGCCACAGTTCACTACGTCGCGATACCCCCACCCCCACCCAACGGTTATGCCAGTGTACGGTATTTCCTTAATATCGTTATGACGGATGTTAATGGAGTTTTCATAATAAGCGCTTATTGCCGTGCAACCTCTGTATTCGTTGGCAACGCGCCTGAATACATTGTTATTTACATTGATATTTTCACACATTTTCATTCCTTCAACCGCAGTGGCATGATCCCAGGTACCAATTATAACGCCGGTGGCGCTTATGTCTTTTATCACATTACCTTCTATATTCGAATTTGACACTGCATCAACCATACTGATGGCAGCCGAGCCAAGACACGAGAATTTACAATTCTTAATAACAATATTACTGGCTTTTTCTACCGTGAATTGTGCTGGCATCATTTTCTTCGCGTCAGAGCCGTTTGCAGTATCCAGTATTTGATCCGCTTGAATGCCTATCAGCCCATTTTCGCTTACATCGTTCCACGCACCATATCTTATATCCAGATTGTCAAATACTATGTTCGATACTCTATTATCTGGAGATTCGCCTGCAATCTTGAACATAAACTCAGTACTGCCTACATAGGTTTCACTTAAATTTTCCTGCTCGTACGGGTAGTAATAAATCATACCCTCGGTTTTATTGTAGTAAAACTCGCCCGGTTTATCGAGAAGCTCAATTGCGTTTTCGATAAAAAATCGGCTGCCGGTTGAAGGATTTACTTGCGGTGTTCCCGTGTCCATAGAAAAACATGGCTGCTTCATTAGCATGATAACTCTGTCGGTTTCTCGTACAATATTTACAACCGGTGTTCTTTGATTACACCAATAAAGCTCCCAAACAAGCTCTAATTCCTCGGGATGGGCAAAGCTTGGCGGGAAAGTGTGATGCGATACCGTAAAGCCAGTGCCGTTCGAATCGCTATATTCTCCAAGTGACTGGTAGGTAAATTCACTTCTTGCCCGCGTTGCGGGTATGCCGTTAATATACAGGTTTCTTATTTCTGCTACTCCCGTAACTGGAGCTCTCCAAATTCCATTCGACCAAAGCGTCCAACCCGTTATTTTTGTTCCGCCGCTGATTATCGGAGGAGATAACGGGTCTGTGCCGCGGAATATGACATTGTAGCCGTTTTTCCCGCTATGCGCTATTCCGAATATTTCGGTTGCGTCCAATTTATAGTAACCGGGCAGAATATTTACTATGATATTATCGCTCATGCTAGCATTGGTGGCAGCAATCTCCTGCTTTGCCCTGCCAATAGTTTTAAATGGACTATCCTGTTGGCCGGTGCCGTTGTCGTCACCGTTTTCTGACACAAAAAGAGCATCACCTGCTTTTTCCAAGATAAAATAATCAAAGTAACAACCGCCGCCATTGTTCAGTAATTTAATTGTGGTTGGCCCCGCAGGTAAATAAAATTGTCCCACTTCGGTAGAAACAAATGTAAACCAATCTCCGCTAATGGCGAGAGCTTTCCTGCATAGTTCTACTCCATTACTATTATTTATAACCGCGATTGCGACGGTATGGTTTGCGGGAGCTCCTATGCTCGCCGTTAATCTGTAAATTCCTTTAGACGCAATATTTACATTATAAGTAACCCAATCATTAATGTTATATCCTAAAAATCTGGGATTGACACCATATGCGGGTACTGAACCACCGTCTGATGCTTTATAGCTTCCAACATAGCTCTCTGCCTGTATCGCACCGTCTATTCTTTCCAAGGTGAAATAA
>JBAYIO010000054.1:0-37327 GCA_041665605.1 Victivallaceae bacterium
AGACCCCGCTGCCGCATTTGAAAATATACTCAATGCAATACAGATGGGAAATAATACAAAATTGATTCCATTGCTGATGTAAACGCCTTTTCCTCTGTCACCGCTCTACTGAGCCATTACGAAAAAAGTGCCACATGTCAACGGATTTGGTGATCGCGTTTGAAACAATGCGTTTTTTATGGTATTTTAAGCATTGTAATATTATTTAAACTGAATTTGGGTTTACGAAGGTGAATATATATGGAAAAAAATCTCAATGAGATGCGGTCTGTATTGCTGCAAATGGGCGAAAAAGCATTGCAGGCATCCAGATTTCTGGCAGTGGCCGGCACCGCGGCGAAGAACAACTGCCTGAACCGGATGGCCGATGAACTGGAGGCTTCGGAAAGTGAGATCAGCAAAGCCAATGAAAAAGATATGGAAGCCGGTCGCAAGAGCGGTCTTTCCGGCGCGATGCTGGACCGTCTGAAACTTAATGCCGACAGGATTAAATCAATGGCCGACGGCCTGCGTTATGTTGCCGGACTGGAAGATCCGGTCGGCATAAATTTATCCACTACCGTTCGCCCGAACGGCTTGAAAATTGAAAAAATATCAGTTCCGATCGGAGTTATCGGCATTGTATATGAGTCGCGTCCCAATGTCACCGTCGATGCCGCCGGACTCTGCTTGAAAGCCGGCAATGCGGTTATTCTGCGCGGCGGGTCGGAGGCTTTTCACTCGAACAGTGTGCTGGCGCATTGCCTCAACCGCGCCGCAGTGCTTGCCGGAATGCCGGACGGCGCTGTTCAACTCGTTCCCTGGACCGACCGCCAGGCGGTTGGTATCCTGCTGAAAATGGACAAGTATATTGATTTAATCATCCCCCGCGGCGGCGAAAGCCTGATCCGGGCGGTGGTTGAGCAGTCCACGATTCCTGTCATCAAGCACTATAAAGGCGTATGTCATTTATATGTGGATGAGGAATGTGATATTGACATGGCGGTAAAAGTGGTGGAAAACGCCAAATGCCAGCGTCCCGGTACTTGCAATGCCCTGGAGACACTGCTGATTAACAAAGCCGTCGCGGATAAATTCGTTCCCCGGTTTGTCAAGTCCATGAAAAAGTCAGGAGTCGAACTGCGCGGCGATTCAAGGTTTATCTCTATGGTGCCGGATGCAGTGGAAGCCACGGAAGATGATTTCTATGCTGAATTTCTCGACCTGATTCTTGCGGTGGCAATTGTTGACGATGTTGTTCAGGCGGTGGAGCACATCAACAAGTACGGTTCGAAGCACAGCGACGGCATCATCACCGGCAATCAGGCTAATGTTAAATATTTCATGGACTGGGTTGATTCCGCCACAGTCTATCATAATGCCTCGACCCGCTTCACCGACGGCGAACAATTCGGCATGGGGGCGGAGATCGGCATCAGCACGGATAAGCTGCATGCCCGCGGCCCGATGGGGCTGCCTGAACTCACTACCTACAAATATTTGATTTACGGCAACGGGCAGATCAGAACTTAACGCATGGCAACAACATTTTCAGGCAATGCGGCGATATACACTATCGGCTGCCGTTTGAATCAGGCGGACAGCTCCCTGGTTTGCGACCGCCTGACCCGGGACGGCTGGAATATCGTCGAAATGGAATCAGGCTCCGATCTGAACTTGATTATCATCAACAGTTGTTCCGTGACCGGAACCGCTTCGCAGAAAAGCCGCCAGGCCGCCAGAAAGTTCCGCCGGCTGTATCCGTCTGCCTGTATTGTTGTCACCGGATGCAGCGCCGAAGTTGAAAGTGAGTTTTGGGCAGGAGAGGATTCCGTCGATATTGTGCTGGCCAACCCGCAGAAGAAAGAGCTTGCCGAACATGTCAGGACTTTTTTTGAGGATCAGCGGCAGATGTCCGGCATGCTGAAATTCAGCTCCAGCGAACCGCCTGATGTGTTCATGGAAAATGCCGAGTCCAGTTTCCCGTTTAAAAGCCGGGCTTTTCTTAAAATCCAGGAAGGCTGCAACAATTTCTGCAGTTACTGCATTGTGCCTTACACCCGGGGCAGGGAGCGCTCACGGGCCTGGGATGAGGTTATTGCAGACTTTAAACATCAGCTTGATTCCGGATTTCAGGAGATCGTCCTGGCCGGGGTCAATGTCTGCGCCTACAATGATCATGGACGGCGGCTGCCGGATCTGCTGAACAAGCTGACTGGATTTGACGGTCAATTCCGTATCCGGTTAAGTTCAACCGAACCGCATCCGGACAATATGGAACTGCTGGCGGTCATGGCAGGAAATCCTAAAATCTGCCGTTTTCTGCACCTTTCGCTCCAGCACGGCACAGACGAGATTCTTGGCGCGATGAACCGCAAATATACTGCTGCCGGGTATGCGGATTTTGTTCGAGCAGCCCGTTCAATGATCCCCGGCATTCATTTGGGAACCGATATCATCGTCGGCTTTCCCGGGGAAACCGACGAATTGTTCAGTAAAGAATGTGAGTTTGTGCGGCAGATGGCATTTGCCAATGTCCATATCTTCACATTCTCGCCGCGTAAAGGAACCCCGGCGGCGACACTGTCGGATCAGGTGAAGCCTGAAATCGCCAGGCAGCGCTATAAACAGCTCATGGAGATAACGGACGCTTCATCGGCTGAATTTATCAGTTCGCAACTGCATCAAAAGCTCAATGTCATCTTTGAATCACGTGACAAGCAAGGGCGTTTTACCGGCTGGTCCGATAATTACGTCTCCGTCCGGTGCGGCACCTCGGGAATTAAGCCGCACGAGATTACCGGGGTAATTGCAGCAAGGGTTATTCCAGGCGGAATCGAGGCTGAAATACCGTGCTGATCAATATTTGAGCCGTAATATTAAACGCCTCTGATTTCACTAATTATTGCGCTGATTTGCCGTTCTCTCCTTTGGTTTTTGGGTTAGATGTGTTATCTTATTCAGATTTACTGGATTTTTATTATGTTACCGGAAAGCTTTTCCGGAAAAAATTTAAAATAAGGAAATGATAATATGCCCAGAATCCACCCGACAGCTATTGTTGAGTCCAAGGCGGGAATCGCCGATGATGTTGAAATCGGCGCGATGGCCTATGTCGGCCCTGATGTAAAGATTGGGCCGGGATGCAAACTTCTCCCTCAATGTCACGTCACCGGATATACGACACTGGGCGCGAATAACACGGTTTATCCGTTTGCCTCGCTCGGAACTCCGGCGGAAGACTTCGGGTTCGAAGGCGGAAAGACTTATCTCCGCATCGGCGACGGCAATATTTTCCGCGAAGGCGTTACGGTCAACACCGGAACCAAACCTGATACCGAAACCGTCATTGGCAACCGCTGTTTCCTGATGGCCAATGTCCATGTGGCTCATAACTGCATACTCGGCAACAACGTCATTCTGGTGGTCGGTGCCGGACTTTCCGGCTATGTCACCATTTTTGACCGTGCGTTTGTTTCCGGATTGACCGGAATTCATCAGTTCTGCCGTGTCGGACGGCTTGCCATGCTCAGCGGCGGTTCCGTGTTCTCGAAGGACATTCCGCCGTTTATGACCGCGGAAGGCCGCAACGGCGGCGTGAAGATGGTCAACCTGGTCGGTCTCAAACGCGCAGGCATCTCCGATGAAGCCATCCGGGCGCTGCGCGATGTCCACCGTATTTTCTTCCGTCTCGGACTGAACACCACCAATGCCATCGAGCAGATCAAGGCGGAAGTCCAGATGCTGCCGGAAGTCAAGGAATTCCTCGATTTCTGTGAATCCAGCGACCGCGGTGTTCTCCAGAACCGCATCGCCGGCAAGCGTTCTTAATAACAGCTAACTGAACTTTAAGATAACAGGAGATTACTCAAGATGGTTGAAGCTTTGACCAGAAATCCCGAATTTCATCAGCGCAGAGGCCCGGTCGTACTCGTCATTATGGACGGCGTCGGCTTCGGCCAGTATCCCGACGGCGACGGCTTCCTGCAGGCCTATACGCCGGAACTCAAAAACCTGCTGAAAAGCTGTCCCAGCACCAAACTGAAGGCCCACGGCATTGCGGTCGGCATGCCTTCCGATGAAGACATGGGCAACAGCGAAGTGGGCCACAACGCCATCGGCTGCGGCCGCGTTTTCGCCCAGGGCGCCAAACTGGTCGAGGAAGCCATTGAGAACAAGTCGGTATTCAGCGGCGCCACCTGGAAAAAAGTCATTGCCAACTGTCTGGAAAAGAACAGCACCCTCCATTTCCTCGGTCTCTTTTCGGACGGCAACGTACACAGCAATATTGCCCATCTGAAGGCCATGATTCTTCAGGCCAAAGCTGAAGGGGTCAGGAAAATCCGCATCCATGCGCTGCTCGACGGGCGCGATGTGCCGGAGACCTCCGCGCTGCTCTATATTGATCCGTTTGAACAGTTCCTGGCCGGCCTTAACAAGGACGGCGTGGATTTCCGCATTGCTTCCGGCGGCGGCCGGATGGTCATTACCATGGACCGCTACGGCGCTGACTGGAACATGGTCAAGAAAGGCTGGGCGGTGCATGTTCACGGCCAGGGCAATTACTACAGGACTGCCCGCGAGGCGGTCGAGACCATCCGCAGGGACACCGGCTCCATTGACCAGGATCTCCAGCCGTTTGTCATTTCCGACGACGGTAAAACTCCGGTCGGGAAGATGGTGGACGGCGACTCCGTGATTTTCTTCAACTTCCGCGGCGACCGCTCCATTGAGATCACTGCCGCGTTCGAGGAAGACAAGTTTGACAAGTTCGACCGCGGCGTCCGTCCGCAGGTCTTGTATGCCGGCATGATGGAATATGACGGCGATCTGCATGTTCCTAAGAATTTCCTGGTCAATCCCCCGGCCATTGACCGCACTGTCGGCGAATACCTCTGCGCCAGCGACGTAAAGCAGCTCGCGATCAGCGAAACCCAGAAGTTCGGACACGTCACCTATTTCTTCAACGGCAACCGCTCCGGCAAATTCAACGAACAGCTCGAAGACTATGTCGAGATCAAATCCGACAACGTGCCGTTTGAGCAGCGCCCGTGGATGAAGTGCGCCGAAATCACCGATCAGGTCTGCGCGGCGATTGAAGACGGCAGATACAATTTCATCCGGATGAACTTCCCTAACGGCGATATGGTCGGCCACACCGGGGTTTTTCAGGCGGTGCTGGTTTCCATGGGCGCTCTGGACATCTGCATCAGGCGTATCCGTGAGTCCGTCGCCAAAGCCGGCGGCGTAATGGTCATTTCCGCCGACCACGGCAACTGTGACGACATGCTGGAACATGACAAAAAGGGCAACGTCAAGTTTGATCAGGACGGCGTCCCCAGCCGCAAGACCAGCCATTCGCTCAATCCGGTGCCGTGCATCGTCTTTGATCCGGAAAGCAAAGGCGAATATTCCGGACTCAATGAAGGTCTCGGCATCAGTTCCCTGGCCGCCACCTGCATTGAACTGCTCGGCTTCCAGCCCCCGCAGGGCTACGATTCCGGCGTTCTCAAGTTTAACTGATTGTTGTAAAGTATTTTTCCCGGCGCACTTGATTAACCTCAATGTGCGCCGGATTTCTTTGTCCATACTGGAAATTCCGGACATACCCGGTGCAGGACTGCTTTGCCCGTGATTCCGGCATCTGGTTAAGTTTTTCATTGACAAATTATCCCGCGACTGCGGGATCATTTTGGACAATCCGGACACATGCTGAACAGGCCCCGGCAAAGCTTATCCAACATTCCGGAGACTTTGGATAGTCGTTGAGCAGAACTGTTTTGCCCATGCGGCCGGCATAACCAGACGGACAACCGCCCGACTCCTAGATTGTATGTCGAAAGTCAAGCCCCTAAATCCTTATTTTGTTTGTACATCTTAATATATTATCTAATATTTTTAAGTATAAATATAGATAATAATCCTGTATATAACTATGCTTAAAACTACTTATATTGGCTGTTATCCTTATTTCCTTGATGCTATTCATGGTATGCCACATTTCCCGCTTTTTCTTCTCTGCGTCTCCGCGTGAGACCTGTTTTTTCTTTGCGAAATATGACGCATTTAACCACTTTGTTTTAAACTATTTACACTACTGTTGAGTGACAAATCTCCTATATGTATACGCGTGTTGCGACAGGGTGGTCACGCAAAAATCAATAAAAAAGCAAGGAGACTGGTATCATGCCGAAATCAAAGTATGACGAAAGTTTGCCGGGAAGGGCAGGAGAATACGCCGCCGACGTGATGAACAATGCTGAAGTCGCGGCAAAACTGGACATATCCGAAGACACGTTTTATACTTATCAGCGGCAGTTTCCGGCGTTTGCCGCCGCCGTCGAAACCGGACGGCTGGTCGTTGTCTCAAAGTCGTAACCGGGATCGGATACGGTTGCCACAACGGGCAACCCTCCATAGGATTGAAATGCGTTGTGTTCAACGACTATCTAAACACTCGGAATGTTTTATGGAAAGCGAAAAGCGTTATGCTCGACAGGACTCTATTGTCTCCGGAATGTGTCCAAAAACGGGGAGTGACTGACAAGGGTTGAAATCTGCATACCGGATGATATAATAATCTGTTTTTATAATTATGAAAATATAACTGCAATAAAGGCGTATGAATGTCGATCATGTTACAGAATAATAATAGCGGCGGCGTTCCGGGTAAAATCGGGACATCGCTGTTTATGGTGATGTTTGCGATGTTCGGGATGATGTTCATCGGGTTCATGGCTTATACGTTTGTCCAGGGCGCGGCGGCGCAGTCCTGGACGGAAACTCCATGCCGGATTGTGGCGGGGGAAATAGTCTATCCGAAACATTCCGGCAGCAAATACAGCTATAAAGTGGAATACAGCTATGTCTATAACGGGCGCACTTATTCCGCGGCAAGATTATCATTTAGTTCATCTGAAGGTGAATACAAAAAGATATTGCAGTTAAGCCGGGATTATCCGCCGGGCCGTGACGCAAACTGTTATGTGAACCCGTCCAATCCCTCGGACGCGGTGCTGGTACGCAAGGTAAAATGGGACATGCTGCCGTTTATGATTATCCCGTTGATTTTTGTCGCCGTCGGCATTGGCGGCATCTATTTTACCTGGAAAAAGAAGAAGCTGGCGGCGCTAAACAATAATACCGCCGCGATTCCGCAACCGCTGAAGTCCGGTCGTTCGGGACGTTATGCTCTTTGTGTTTTCTTCGGGATATTTCTGTTGGTTGGCGTGTTTGCGGGGTATTTTACGTTTATAAAGCCGGTATTGAAGATATGGCTTTCCGCGAATTGGCCGCAGGTGCCGTGTGTGATTGAATCAAGCCGGGTGGCATCCAGCTCAGGCAAAAGCACAACCTACAGCGCCGAGGTGATTTTCCGCTACCAATATCAGGGTATTGCCCATATTGGTGACAAATACGATTTTATCAGCGGTTCCAGCAGCGGTTATGATTCCAGCGCCCGGATTGCCGGAAGTTATTTTGCAGGCAGAAAGACATTCTGCCATGTCAACCCGGATAACCCGGATGAAGCGGTATTGTCCAGAAATTTCCGTCCAGAATTGTGGATCGGCCTGATTCCGGCAGTATTCGCCCTGGTCGGATTCTGCGGAATAATCGGCGCTTTAAGATACGGGAAGAAAGTAAAAGTCCATGTTTACGAGCAGCCGGCGAAAGGCGGGGGAGATTTTGTCCTCAAATATGACGGCGTCAGTGAATCTGTCCTGCAGCCGGTCTCCACTCCGCTGAAAACGCTTGCCGGGATAACAATCGCGGCCATATTCTGGAATGCCATTGTGTCGGTATTTGTGTTTCAGGCGGGTAAAAGCTGGAGCACGAATAATGTGGAATGGTTCCTGTCATTTTTCATGATTCCTTTTGTGCTGGTCGGCCTGCTGCTGATTTTCCTGGTATTGCACACGCTGCTGCAAGCGTTCAATCCCCGGCCAGTGCTTAAACTTGATCCGGCAAGTCCGGCGCTGGGCGGGAAGGCCGCGCTGTCCTGGGAAATTCCCGATTACCGCTCGATAACCCGTCTGGAAATAACGCTGGAAGGTTATGAAGAGGCAAAGAGCAGATCAGGGAACAATAACACCATCGCCAAAAGCGTATTTGAACAGATCGGCATCGCTGATACAGTTGACCGGCGTGAGATCACGGCCGGCAATGCCGCGTTCACGGTACCGCGCGAGTCAATGCACACATTTGATGCCGACAGCAATAAAATCATCTGGCGGCTGAAGCTGAAGGGCAAAAAGCGGTTCTTCCCTGACTTGAACTATGAATACGCGGTCAATGTAATGCCGTCCGGCATTGACAGGAGGCGGTTATGAACATTGTAAGCATCAAAATCAAAGACGGCAAAGCCAAGTTCCTGCCGGGTGAAGAAATCCGGGGCGAGGTGACATGGGACTTTCAGAAGCTTCCCAAAAAGATCATTGTCAATCTTTTCTGGTTTACCGCGGGGCAGGGGACGCCAGATACCGAAATTGTCAACAGTATCGAGTTAGAGGTTGCCGGCCTCGGCGGCAGGCAGTCGTTCCAGTTTGCGGTTCCCGCGGCGCCTTACAGCTTTAACGGCAGGCTTATTACCCTGAACTGGGCGGTTGAAGCGGTTGCGCAGCCATCCGGCGAACGCGGTGTTTGCACGTTCGTCATGTCGCCTTTGGATAATCCGGCAGTCCTGAAGTCAATAGAGGCGCCGCTGCCCGGAATATTTAAGGTTTTGAGCAAGTTTAAACCGTTCAAGCAGATGCCGTTGCGCTGACGCACCCTGGCATTGCCGCTGTAACCTACACTGAAACGCTGTCGGACTGTGATTTGTTCAGTTCCGCGGCGTGTTTGTTCAGTATCGGGTAAACTTTATTTTGCAGGAACTCGCCGGCCTGCTCGGGGGCGCGGCCGATGAACGCTCTGGGATTGACCAGTTCGTCGATATGGGCGGCGACCGATGCGAACAGCGGGTCGGCTTTCAGCCTTGCCAGCAGATCGTTTTCTTTGCCTTCCTCCTTGATCATTCTGGCGGCCTCCATGGAATGAGTGCGGATCGCCTCGTGCAGATCCTGACGGTTGCCGCCTGCTTTCACGGCTTCCATCATGATATTTTCAGTAGCCATGAACGGCAGTTCCGCGGCGACGCGGCGGGCGATCACGTTCGGCCATACCTGGATGCCGGAACAGATGTCGTTGAGGAGCGACAGGATCACGTCCACCGCCAGGAAGCCTTCCGGCAGCACGAGGCGGCGGATGGCGGAGTCGTCAAGGGTGCGCTCGAACCATTGCGCGGCGTGAGTGTTGGCGGCGTTGACGGGCAGGGAGATGACATACCGGGCCAGCGAACAGACGCGTTCGCTGCGCATCGGATTGCGTTTGTAAGCCATGGCGCTGGAGCCGACCTGCTTCTTGCCGAACGGCTCTTCGATTTCCCGGAGATTGGCCAGCAGCCGGATATCGCCGGCCAGTTTGTAGGCCGACTGGGCGATGCCGGAAAGCACCGTCATTACAAAGTAGTCGATTTTCCGGGTGTAGGTCTGGCCGCTGACGTCAATGACGTTGTCGAAGCCCATTTTCACCGCGACGCGGCGTTCCAGTTCTTTGACTTTCTCATGATCGCCGTTGAACAGTTCCAGGAAGCTGGCCTGAGTGCCGGTGGTGCCCTTGACGCTGCGGAACGGCAGATGGTCGATTTCATGCTCCAGCCGCTCATAGTCCATCACCAGGTCCTGCAGATAGAGCGAGAAACGCTTGCCGACTGTGGTCAGTTGCGCGGGCTGGTAGTGGGTGAAGCCCAGTGTCGGCATATCTTTGTACTGCTCGACAACGCCGGCCATGGTCTTGATGACCAGGAGCAGTTTGCCGCGCAGCAGCTTCATGCCTTCACGCATCTGTATGAGTTCGGTATTGTCGGTCACATAGCAACTGGTGGCGCCGAGGTGGATTATCGGCATGGCGGACGGGCATTGCGTGCCGAATGCATGGATATGGCTCATCACGTCGTGGCGGAGCTCTTTTTCCTTAGCTTCCGCCAGCTCGAAATCAATGTCTTCGAGGTGGGCGGCCATTTCGCTGATCTGCTGGTCGGTGATCGCCAGCCCCAGCGCTTTTTCCTCCTCCGCCAGCGTCAGCCAGAGTTTGCGCCAGGTGGAATGCTTGTACTGGGGGGACCAGTTGAAGCTCATTTCATTGCTTGCGTATCTGCCGGTCAACGGGTTTTGATAGATGTTGTAATTCATGTTATTTCCTTATTTTTATAATTTACGAATTTTAAAATTTCTCTTGAACTTTTAACTTATTGACATATCTTTAGCTGACTGTTTTATCAAATTTTGGAACTTGCATTTATGGAAAATAGCCTTTTCGTTGTTATTATCAAGGTGAAAAACCTTGATATTTGCCGATCTTTTTATCGGGATATCCTGGATTTGGGGGAACCAGCCCTTGACAGCAATTTCTGGGTTGAGTTCAAACTCCCTTGCAATTTTACCCTGGTGCTGGAGAAAGTGGACCGCAAAGGCTCTGTTGATGCCGATAATATGGTGTGGGGATGCCAGATTGAAAATATTGATTTAATCAAGTCGAGGCTTGACGAGTACGGCTATCATATCCGTCTGGAAAAAGCTCACCGCATCGGCGTGGATTTCTATATCTGCCATGACCCGGAAGGCAATGCATTCTATCTGCTGTCTAAACAGCATGAAGACGCCCGGTTTCAGTCTGATAGCGGGGATTGGCTGCCGGACGAGATCGGTACCAAGAAGGAATGGAAGACGATCAGGCTTTTCAAAACGCCGAACAAGGTGGACTAGTTTCCCGCCGTATAATATATTTTTCGAGGAGCTGAGACTTTTGCCCGTTTTTCATAAAAAACCGCAATTTATGCTTGAAACTGCGGGCTTAAAATAATAAGTTACTTGCTTGTCCGGGAGTTGCTTGAACACCGGTTAACCCAATTTGTGGTTCTTTTTCCAGTAGTCTGAAAATCAGAGCTTTAATACAGGTTTAAATTTATGAGTTCATACAGGTTGTTTTTAAGAACTGCTTTTTCATTGCTGGGCATTATGTTTTTTGCCGGCTGCGTCAACATAAATTACGTCGGGCAGGAGTACGCGCAAAGGAATCCTGACGCCGAAATAATGTTCTACAATTCCAGGGATGATGTTCCGAAAAATACCTACCGCATCATCGGACGCGCCAATATTGACGCGCCCGGCGGCTATAATCCCGCTGAAATAAAGAAGAAGATTCTCAAGAAAGCCCGTGCCTGCGGCGCTGACGCGGTTGAAGTCGTCGAGTTCAAACGCGAAAAGACCGGGGAGCAGAAGATTTCCTCCCCCGGTAACGAATATGATGGTGTTGTAGGTACCTGGGCAAACAATGGCGTACGTTCAGACGGTTCGCCAATTTACGTTGATTCATTTGATAAGACAGTTCCGTTGAAGCAATCCGTGCATGAAACATTTGAACTTAAAATAAAAGTGTTTTTCCTCATTTCGAATGAACGTTTTCAGGAATTCCAGAAACAAGCCGCCGAGGAGCAGCAGAAAGACCGTGCCAGAGAACGGATGGAACGCGATATCGAAAGTAAAAAGCCAGTAGATAAGCGGGAACTGGAAATGCTTGATGTGGCTAAATCTGTTCAGGCTGATCTGTAAAGACGGAACAACCAAATTCTCTGCTTTGAATGTTTCAGTCAGAGTCTGTTTAGCATAACAGCATGAAGCATGTTTTTTTACCTGAAAATTCCTCCATCTTGTAGAAAACAGGCCGATACAAGTGATTTCTGTTCAAAAATCAAAAAAAAATCAATTTTTTTTTGTATTATTGTAAAAAGCTTATAATTAATAGTTTATGATTTTAGAAAAGGCTTTTTTGAGGTTGAAAAAACCATTTTTTATAAAAAAAACGAAAAAAGGCATTTGTCAAACAGACAAAGCTAGTTATATTTATTCTCAGTCGTTAACCTTAACCCCTTGGAGGAGGGACCATGAAACATTCATTTTATGACGTGAAGGCGAAGAAGAAAGTCGAAGCAGTCGTAACCAAGAAAGTCACTTATGGAAAGAAGGGCAATGAAAGATATGCTTTCAAGGCTCAGACTCCTGACAAGCGCAATCTCACCGCGTTTGTAAGCAAGAAAGATTGGGATAAGGCTGTTATCTGATTTTAGCCTTTTGCACGGAAATACTCCTGTGTCTTTGTATGCGGGAGTATTTTTTTTGATCAAACTCAAATGCCTTGCCGGATACAGACATTTGAGCGAAGAAGTATAAACAGAAGATATGTCTAAGTCAGCTAACTATCCGGATGTCTTCTCTGCCTAACGCTTTCCTTACTGCGGCCACGGCCAGAATCGAGTTCAAATCCACCAGCGGCACGGTAATATCCCCGGATTTCAGTACAATCGGAATTTCCGTACAGGCCATGAGGATGATTTCAGCGCCCTGTTCCGCCAGTTGCTCCGCCGCCATAATCAGCAGATCCCGCGGCTGGAGATGAGTATTCCCGGCCTTTATCCCCTGAATGCCGAAAATCGCCTCCATAACCGAATTATGCTGTAATTCGGTTTCAGGCGAGACCAGGACGATGCCCATTTTAGCGAAAACATCGCGGTATAATCCGGATTCCACGGTCGGGGTTGTGCCAAGGATGCCTGCTTTCTTTACCCGGGGATAATTCAGTTTAATGAAGTCCACGCTGGCGTCAATGATACTGAGAAACGGTATTTTCAGATGCTTTTCAATCTTATGTATGAAGAGATGAGCGGTATTGCATGGAATAATGAGGAAATCCGCGCCCGCTGCTTCAAGGCTTTTGGCGGACTCAATCATCGCCGGAGACGGATCCGCCCCCCGTCCGTAAAATGCCGCGATGCGGTTCGGTATTTTGGGATTGTTGTCGATAATGATGCGGATGTGGTCCTGATCCGTGGTGGCCGGAGTGAACTTGACAATTTTACTGAAAATGTCAACAGTAGCTGCCGGCCCCATGCCGCCAAGTATACCTATCGTCAAAGATTCTTTTTTCATGAATTATAAACCAATACATATAAAACCGGTCAAATAGACGTTGCTTTCTCTTGCCGATATTGCTTTTATTATTGAACATATATATATTATGCAAAGGTTTGATCTTTGCAATTGAAATATTATAAATAACTTGAATTATTCTTTATGAGTGTTTTTTCTAAAATCGCAGGCAAGACGGTGTCTATTGTCACTTTGACGGCACTGGTGTTCTTTTTTATTCTGTTTTTCGGATTCATTTACCTGTACGATTTTGAGATGCGCGAGAAGTCTCTGGAAAAATTCCGCGATGAAAACCAGAAGAAGGCAATGCTGATCAGTTACTTCTTCTTTGAACGCAAGAATTCGATTGAAAGCCTTGCATCCAACAAACAGATTGAAAATTATTTCCGTGATGTTTCAAGCCGTGCGCCACTGGGAACGATTGAGAAAGATATCGAATCGCTGCATAATTTCTTCAGAGGGTTCCTTGATTCTGAAAAAATTGAAAACAAGAATATCTATTTCCGGCTTGTGCTGCTGGACAAAAATGCCAATGTAGTGGCAGATACGGGCGGGTTGCCGGAATCGCCGCCTGCGTCAAGCTGGCCGCTGCTGCTGGCCCGGAAATCAAAATCAATCGAATTGATTGCCGGAAATCAGGGGGAGCTTCCTGAGATTGTTATAAAAGCCCCTTGTTATATTTCCGATCATTTTGCCGGCATGCTGGTGGCATTTCCATCCTGGGAAACGTTTCTGGACAATCTGTTCAGAACTTCGCTTCAGGACAAATCGAATTATCTCTACTGCATGATGTACCGTAATACGCTGCTCTATAAAGTCGGCGCCGGATTCAAAAACGATCTGGATAATGACATTTTGAGCAAGTTGCCGACAACCCAGGTGATTCCGTTGAATATCGATAAGAAAGGGGTGCTGGTGCCGGTCGAAGGTGAAGACTTCCGTCAGGGCAATTATGTCGGCATTAAGCTGCCGGTGGATTATACCCCTTTCCGGCTGGTTTCGCTTTTGCCGAAGCGCTCGGTGCTGTCTTCCGATCAATATATGCAGTTGCTGCTGATTTTGTTTGTTCTGCTGATTGTGATTCTGGTCGGGATTGTTTTCATAGCCTACAATTTCATGCGCAATAAAATTCTGGAAAATAAGCTCAATGATGAGAAACTGCGCAAGGAGCTTGTGGAAACGAAAAACGCTGAACTGGAAAGCCAGATTCGCGCTAAAATCGCAATAGAAAAGGAACTCAAGAAAGCGAAAGAACAGGCCGAGGCCGCCAATGACGCAAAAAGTATTTTCCTGGCGAATATGAGCCATGAACTCCGCACGCCGCTTAACGGGATTATCGGCATGACGGAACTGCTGAATGAAACAGAGTCGGAAAACGAGCGCAAGGAACTGGCCGGTATCGTTCTCAAATCCTCCTACTCGCTGCTGACAATTATCAACGAAATACTGGATTTGTCCAAAATTGAAGCAGGAAGACTGGAACTGGAACAGAACGAATTCGATATTAACGAAGTAAGTGTCGCGTCACTCAAATCACTGCTGTTGCGAGCACAGGAAGCCGGAATTCAGTTCTCCTGGTACATTGATCCGCTGATTCCCAAATGCCTCGTCGGCGACTATAACAAACTGATGCAAGTCATCATCAACCTTGTTTCGAATGCCATCAAATTCACACCTGTGGGGTCGGTTCTGCTCAAAGTAAAAATGAAGAAACTGGAAGAAAACAGCAATAAAGCATGGATTGATTTTTCAGTAAAAGATACCGGCATTGGGATTCCGGAGGAAAAACAGCGAGTAATTTTCGACGCATTTGTGCAGGCGGACAGTTCCGTTTCCAGAAAATACGGCGGCACCGGCCTGGGGCTTTGCATTTCCAGCAAAATTATCAATCTGCTGAACGGACGCATTAATCTGAAAAGCGATCCCGGAGTCGGCAGCGAATTTTATTTTACGCTGCCATTCACATATAGAGTCAAGAAAACTGAGGCTCTGATAAGTAAGTCCGGCTCCGTCTCGCTTCTGGGACTCAAACCTGGCTTAAAGGTATTGCTGGTTGAAGACAATAGCGTTAACCGCATGCTGGTGATGAAACTCTTTGAAAAGTCTGACCTGGTTGTGGATCAGGCTGAAAACGGATCTGAAGCAATCCAGGCCTATCGGAATAAGATATACGACATGATCTTCATGGATCTCCAGATGCCTGTAATGGGCGGTCTGGCAGCCACTGCCGAAATCCGTAAAATTGAGTTGGGTACCGGCCGTCATGTGCCGATTGTTGCAATGACTGCGAATGCCATGAAAGAAGACCGCGAGGCATGTATGAGTGCCGGAATGGATGACTTCATTACCAAGCCGGTCAAGAAAGATATTCTCTACGAAAAGGTGACAAAATATCTTTCCGGAGAAAATACTCCGTAAAACAATCGCATTTTTCTATTTTTTTACGGATTAGGATTTGAATTTTTGCTTTTTTCAGGCATATTTCTAACCCTGTAGCAGTTGATGTTGATGTGCGCCCATAGCTCAGTTGGTAGAGCAAATGACTCTTAATCATTGGGTCGGAGGTTCGAGTCCTCCTGGGCGTACCATTTTTTTTTGCCTTGAATCCTGCTCAAGAATCCAGAGTCAGCTAATCCGCATAATTTTCATCTATTGTGGCATTACGGCAATAGTCGTGTTATACATTTTTAATGTATATGGCTTGTCCGGAGGAGACGGCATCGGGAACAGCAGGCAGACATCAACCGGCTGCGGCATGTAACCCTTGTCATTTTCGAACTTATTTCCAGCCAGCCAGTTTTCGCAGCCGTTTTTGCTCTCGCATTCCATCCGCCACAGGCCTTCGATCACATATCGCAGGGTCGTGTTCAGACTGATCTGAGGGCTGACATTACTGGCGGTAGCGCTATAGCAGGTGGTACCGCCTTTTTTTACCTCGGTGCAATTGCTGAATTTAAAGTCAGTAAACGGCGGTGTACCGATAGATTTAATAGCGGCCAGCGGAATCTCTTTACCTGTCTCCGGGGCCGTCTGGTATTTCAAAGTGATTTCCGCGTTTTGGGCGGCGGAAGCTGAAAGAATCATATTGCCGTCATTATTAAACACGGTTTGATCAGAAATACCGGGTTGAAAGTTTCTAAGGTAAAAAAGTTCTCCATGGTATGTGTGCACAGCTTTTTCATTATCAACATAACCGGCATAGCGGGATTTCTCTCTTTTCGCCGCCAGCATATCCATACTGAATCTGGCGGGAAGGCGTTGATACAGTATGACCGGATGCAGCGACTGGGAACCGGCACACAGTTCAAAGTCCCGGCTGTTAAGAAAACCGTGATACCGCCCGTCCAGCTTATTGGCGACAGACCAGGCGACTGACATGCGAACCGGTATTAGCAGATAATTGCCGGTGGCCGTCCTGGCGCGGTGCATAAGGACAACCTCGTCTTCGCCGCCGAGAATCATACAGTCAGGCGGCAGCACATTTTGTTTAATGATTTCTCTGGAATACGGCGGACTTTGCACTTCCTGGAACAACGCGACGGCATATACCGGTTCAGCAATCCCGACACTGACGGTATTCTTGCAGTAATAACAACCGCCGCCGATTAAAAAAGTAATGCAGACGACGGCAGTCAATTTGCTGCGGAGAATCCCGCCGATCCGCCCCGCCAGCGATGGCGGATCGAAAACCAGTCCGGCGGAGTAGTGCCCCGGCACCGGCAGCGCCTCGCCGATTTGTGTTGCCATCTGACGGTTGGTTTTTAAATTAAACCCGCAATTGACGCATATTACTGCATTGGCCGCCAATTCCGCTTTGCAGGAAGGACACTGCTTCTTCGGAGCTTCCGCCTGTTGATTCATTGTGCCTCCAGATTTTATTCTTTAATTTAGCGTATAAAAATCAAGTAGTCAAAGAAAATAAAAAGATCTGCAAGCCTAAACGACGCAATTGAAGCCGAATAATCGGGCTGCTTCACGGGTTGTATTCGGCAATCAGAAGTTTATATTGACGCAATGCTGAAAAAACAACAAGCTCAGGAATGCAGTCATGAAAAATTGGATAGTCCGTTTACTCTTTTGTCTGCTGATATCGTCTACATGGACAAGCGTTAATGCCGGCAGTGTATTTCATCACAATTTGAACTATCGGATAATAATTCCAGACAACCCGACGGCAGTCCAGAGATTTGCGGCCTCGGAATTGAAGACTTTTCTTGATTTAACTTATTCGGCGCCGCTAATACTGAATGGCAAAACTGATCCGGTAACCTTTATGGTGGGGTTTCCTGAAGAAGCAATAATGGCAGGCTTCAATGATGTTCCCGCAATGCAGGGGCGGTTTGGCGTTTTTAGAAAAAACTCAACGTTCCTGCTTTTCGGCGAAGATTGCAATAACTTGGATCCGGTGAAAACTATTAATTATAATGCCGGAACTTTATCTGCGGTATATTACTTTTTAATTAAATACGCGGGTACAGGTTTTTATTTCCCCGGCGAGAATGGATATTCTGTAACCCGGAATTGTCAAATAACATTTGACGAGGAACTGGACATTCCTGCGCCGACGTTTGAATGCCGCGGCTTTTCCACAGCCACGAAAGAATTCTCCGCGCTGGATATGAATATTTTCTTTCGCAGATCACTGTGCAATATCCCGTTCTGGGGAAAGCCTGATTTCGCTTATTATTTCATCGAAAAATGGAAGAAGCGCTTCTGGAACACTCATCCAGAGTATTTTATGGTGCGTGACGGAAAAAGGATAAACGAAAGTTATCCGTTTCATGTTCCGTGTTTTTCCAACCCGGAAGTGGTTAAGCAGGCAGCTGCGGATATTGTCGGCGAGATCAACCGCAATCCGGCGATTGAAGTTGTTAGAATGTTTTGTGACGCGCCGATAGTGCAGTGCCAATGCTCGCGCTGCACCGCGTCAAAAGAGCGCGGGATGACCGGGCAGGACATGGATATCGGCGAGGAATTTTACGGGTTCCAGAAAAGAGTAATGGACCTGGTGCATGAAGCACATCCGCAAATCTGTTTTATGAGTCAGACTAAAGGCGATTCCTACCGCAATCCGCCCAGACTGGTGAATCTTGGCTGGCAATTCACGGTCGAGATTCTTACTCAATATCCGGATGTGAAAGCGGATAATCGTCCATTCGTGGAATTGGCGAAAGCCTGGAATGCAGTTGGCGCACGGACGCTCCTTAAAAGTTATCCCCGGTGGCCTGATTTTAAAAATTATCCGATAATCAATCCCAAATTCACGCAGAGATACCTGCAACTTTTTGCGGGAGTGGTCAAAGGGACCTATTACAGCGATTTAAGAAATACGCCATATGCATTCAGTGCGCCTGGACAGTTTATACAAGCAAAACTGCTGTTTGACGTCAATGCGGATGTTGATAAACTGACTGCGGAATTCTGTGCTTTCGCCTATCCCGGCGCTGAACAGGAGATGACTGCGTTTTATCAGGAAATGGAAGGGTTGTATATGGACAAAAAGGAATTCAGGCGGAATCCGCTTGAAGACATCTATTATGCGGACAAACTGCAAAAAGCCAAATCCCTGCTGGATAATGCTGCCGGCAAGGTGAAGAAAGATTCCGTCTGGCTTCCCATACTTCAGGCTGATTTTAATAAGTTCTACCATGAAGCGCTCGCGGCAAAGCCGGAGATAGATACTTTATTCAATGCCGTGCCGCAGAAAACATTGAACATTCCTTTATTGAAAAATCCGGTGGCGCTTGATGGCGCGATCACATCTGCCGAATGGGCAGGCGCGCTAAAGGAGAATTTTCATCCGAACAAAATGTATAAAGATTTTCAGCCGGGCGAGGCTTTTATCGGTTGCGATTCGAAAAATCTCTTTATCGGGTTGAATGCTTTTGAAAAACAGCCGGACAGGCTTTTGCAGAAATGTAAAATCAACCATACAGGGAGAATATGGAACGACGACTGCTTTGAAATCATGCTGGTTTGCAACCCGAAAGAACGGATTTATTATCAAATTGGCGTAAACAGTCTTGGAACATATCAGGTTTTATATCATGAAGGCGGCAAACCGCCTGTTGCGCTGAAAAATTTAAAGATAGAAGTTAAAGCGCAAATCGCCCAAGACCGCTGGTCTGTCGCAATGAAGATTCCGCTTGATCAGTTCAAGGCCTGTAATTTCGAGGATTTGTGGCAAGTCAATATTTTCCGGACCAGGATATTGAATGATCCGGCTCAGGAGGCCGTAACCCGGCAGGCCTCCGGGTTGCGCATTTTCAGTTATTCATACCACTGCATAGAACAGTATCATTATTTAAAATGGCCTGCCGAAGCTGTGCCGGAAAAGAGTTTTTGGGAATCCATGTTATTCTGGTAATACCGGTTATATCGAAAAACTCCCGATTCTTTTACAAAAAAACAACCCCGGCCTTTTGAGCCGGGGTTATTTTGAAACTATTATGGAAAAGAATTACTTCTTTTCGAAGAGTTCGCGGATCTGTTTGCCGACGATTTCAACCGGGTGTTTGCCCAGTTCTTTGCGTTTGGCAAGGAGAGTCTTGGCGCCGCCTCTGGCTTCTTTGAGCCATACTTTGGCGAACTTGCCGCTTTCAATGTCTTTCAGCGACTCTTTCATGCGCGCTTTGACGTCGGGAGTGATGATTCTCGGGCCGTTGACGTATTCACCCCATTCCGCAGTGTTGGAGATAACGGCGTTCATCTTCTGGATGCCGCCTTCGAATACCAGGTCAACGATCAGTTTTACTTCGTGTACGCATTCGAAATAAGCCATTTCCGGGGGATAGCCGGCTTCGATCAATACTTCAAATCCGTATTTCATCAGGTCGACCAGGCCGCCGCAGAGGACGTTCTGTTCGCCGAACAGGTCTTCATAGGTTTCCTGTTCGAAAGTACATTCCAGGCATCCGGCGCGGGTGAAGCCCATGGATTTGGCCATGGCCAGCGCGATTTTAAGCGCTTTGCCGCTGGCATCCTGCTTGACGGCGACCAGTCCGGGAACGCCGAAGCCTTCGAGGAACGCCTTGCGCTCTTCGGTGGCCGGGCTCTTCGGTGCGACCATGATCACGTCGACATCGGCCGGGGGGACGATTTCTTTGTAAACGATATTGAAGCCATGTGAACAGCAGAGAACTTTGCCGGCTTTCATGTGTTTCTTGATATCTTTTTCATAGACCGGAGCATGGAATTCGTCCGGCAGGAGAATGTGGATGATGTCGGCTTTTTTGGCGGCGGAAGCGACGTCCATCACTTCGAATCCGTCTTTTTTCGCCTTGTCAAAAGACGCATCTTTGATTGAACCGATAATTACGTTGACGCCGGAATCTCTCATGCAGAGCGCCTGAGCGCTGCCCTGGCTGCCGTAACCGATAACGGCAACAGTTTTACCGCTGAGATAGCGTAAGTTTGCGTCTTTGTCGTGAAGAATTTTCATTTTTGTCTCCTTAGAAAATCTTACTGTTTATTTACTAAATTGTTGAAAAACAACAGAAAACACGGAAGATTCAATATAATTTTACCGCGCTTGTTTTCAAGCGGCGTTACGCAAATATCCGAAAATTATTCACCTCGCAGTCAGTGTTTTACGAAAGGCGTGATACTCAAATTGCATTCGTGGCGCAACCCGATGAATCAAATTTGAACTGAACAGGCAATATCTGTATAATAGTGTACTTTTTTTAAAAATTAGCATAATTTATTTATAAATAATAGGATATAATGATATATATAGCAGATATTATTGAAAGGGAAAAATCATGGAATGGAATATCGAAAGAAATCAACCGTGCTGGCCTGAAGTGAGTGAACGCTTTGAGGCATGGTGGAAACGGTCGAGCTGCGGACGCCCGCTGATGAACGTTATTGCGCGGCGCGAGGAGCCCTGCGCCCTGTTGACCCCGCCGCCGCAGAGCAATGAACAGCATCATATTGACCCGGAATACAATGTCGCCAGGTATCGTGATTTTATCAGCAGCCATTATTTCATGGCAGACGCGTTTCCGAATACCAACGTGAATATCGGGCCGGGCTCACTGGCGGTATATCTCGGCTCGGAACCGGTGTTCGAACCGGGAACGGTATGGTTCCAGCCGTGTATTAAAGACTGGGCGTCGCTGGAGCTTGAATTTGATGAGAATAATTACTGGTTCAAAAGACATATTGCAGCCATCAAACGGCAGCGGGAACTGTCGAATGGCGAGTTTCTGGTCGGCATTCCCGATCTGCTCGAGGGCGTGGATATTCTTGCCGCTATGCGCGGGCCGCTGGAATTCTGCTATGACCTCGTTGACTATCCCGAGCTAATCAAAAAGCATTTGACCGGGCTCAATGAGCTTTATCACAAGTATTACGAGGCATTCTATGAAATATCAAAGGATGATGTGCCGGGAAATTGCTACACCTGTTTTGCAATTTGGGGCAGGGGGCGCACCATCAAACTGCAATGTGATTTCGCCGCGCTGATGAACCCTGAACAGTTCCGTGAATTTGTGGTGCCTTATTTGCGTGACCAGGCCCGGCATTATGACCGGCGGCTGTACCATTTTGACGGCCCCGGCGCACTGCAGCAGCTTGATGCCGTGCTGGAAATCCCGGAAATAGACGCCGTGCAATGGGTGCCTGGCGCCGGGAATACACTGTCGGGGGACGATAAATGGTTCTGGATTTATGACAAAGTCCGCGCTGCCGGCAAATCGCTGTGGATTTATTTATATGATTATCGCGATTTTCATGAAACGGTTGCCGTGGCGGACAAACTCGTGAAACGCTACGGCAATGACGGGCTGTACATGCTTTTTCCGGAAATGTCGAAGCCTGAAGCCGACGCGCTGATGCATCACGCCGGACATCACTGGACGCATTAGCCGCCGGGAAAGCCGGTCATCTGACCGGCGTTATAATATAGCAGGGAAAATCATCAGGCAAACCCCGTTTACGGCGATTTTCCCGCTGCTTGTCTTGAAATTATAAATAATTATATTGCCGCACCCTGCCTCAAACACAATTCAACGATTTCGCTCAGGCAGCCTGTGGCAAGACCGATACTCGTATCGGCGGCGCCGTAGTAAATCCGCAGCCTGTCCTGCTCGTAATCGGCAATCGCGCCGCAGGGGAACACCACATTCGGCACCCTGCCCATGAATTCATAATCGGCCTTCGGACACATCAGATATCCCTGCGAATTTCCGATCACTTTTGAAGGGTCGTTCAGGTCAAGCAGAATTGCGCCGATGCAGTACCGCTGTCCGCTGCACGACTGGCTGACTCCGTGGATGATTTCGAGCCATCCCTGCCTGGTTTTTATTGGCGGGGTGGGACCGATTTTGGTATAATTCCATGTCGTCCACGGCTTCAGCACCACGCGATGCCGTCCCCAGTGGATAAGATCGGGTGATTCCGACAACCAGATCCCGCTCATTTGTGGATGATTGTGCGGGTCGTACACGAGCGAGTACGGGCGGTCCAGTCTTAGGTATTTGCCGTTCACTTTTTCGGGGAAAAGACACGGCACACGGTTCGAAGGAAGCGCTATCACCTCGATATCTTCGTAATGCTGCCAGTCTTTAGTTTTGCCGAGGAAAGCCACGCACCCGACATCGGAGTTGCCCGGCCGCATGATATAGTAGACATCCTCCTCGGCGAAATAGGTGACCCGTGGATCGATGGGCCACTGGTCGAGGTGGCTGATGTGCGGCAGTTCAGAGCGGGTGATGAACGGTTCAGGGCGAATCGTAAAGTTTACGCCGTCTTCACTCTCGGCCACATGCATGCGCGGCATGGGGTTGTTGCGCAGCATGACCGCCACTAATAATATAGTTTTCCCCTGATACATGGTCTGGCCGCAGTTGAATACCGCGTCCGCCCCCGGCATGCTGTGCGGACCGAGAATGGGATTGGCCGGGTGGCGTTCGAGCTGAAAATCATTGTTTTTCATGTTTCCTCCTGCATATGGATTGTTAGTTATTGGCAATTTCAAAGAATGGAGTTGCACCGTTCTTCAGTTTAGCCGTATCGATCTCTATTTTAAGCAAACCGTTCTCGATTTTCAGCGGAAGATTCTCTTTGCGGGTGCCGTCCATACCTAATGCAAACAGCTTCATGCCATCAGGTGCGGATGATTTAAGCGTGGCGTTCAGTTTCCCCGTCCGCATCAGGATCGGGAGGCTGCCCGGCTTTATAAGCGTGATGCGGTCCCCGGAGAATTCCATGCCTGAATTGACTGCATCCGTCGCGTAGATCAGGACGATCCTGGAGCTTGCGCCAAGGGGTTTGCCGTCAATTGCACAAACTGCAACTGATGCCGCGGTGCTGGAATTAAGAACGTTCAGGCAGGAAAGCTGTTCGGCCTTGCCTGACTCCAGCGAAACGCCCTCGGACTTTGGCGTCACGACTTTCAGCAGATTTTCCTTAGCCCGCAGAACGATTTCTCCGGTTCCGCTTTGAAAGATTTCATTCTCGGGATCGCTGATATTGGATTTCGGAAGAATATCATTATTCTTGAGTGATTCGACGAACTGCTTCAGGTTGAACTTGGAGTCTTTGGATTCCGCAACGCTAGCCGCCCAGGCGCTTCCCTTGACTTCCGAGCCGCTGTCCGGACCGATTATCAAATCCGGTTTCGCCGCGGTGCTGGAAATGGCCGAAGGTTTTTTCAGTTCAGCGAAGGCGATGGAGAAGCCGGTAAGGAGGGCGATTCTGCTCTGGGTTGAGCTTATGGCTTTCTCCCCGTTGCATGAACTGTTGACGTAACCGGCCGGAATGAGCAGTTCGACCGACTTTTCGCTATGCTTCACATCGCCGCGTTTGTAGAGACAGGCGGAGATGAATTCATTGGCCATTGCCACCGGATCGTAAGCAGAGATGAAATCAATGTTTGGTTCTGCCTTCAGCAATACCGGATCGCAATGAACCATTACCGAGTCAAAACCCTGAAAGGCCGAATAGGAGGCGAAAAGCAGCCCGTCCTCATGCCGGTACTTATTCCAGAAAGCCTGTTTCTGTTCAGTGTTCATAAAGGGTCTGTCGGAAAAACGCGTGGCATTCATGGACCTCCAGTAGCCCCCGACATTGCCGGCAGACGAGTTCTGGACACATTTCGAACCGGGGTTGATGGTGTCAGTGGGATGCGCGAAGTAACCGTTCATGGAGATGGCCTCGCAGGATTCCCACCGGACCGCGCAGCCCATGAGCTTCTGGTCGAAATTATACTGGCTTATCAGTCCCCTGTAACCGATCCCCCGGATAATGTCCTTGTACCATGAAAAACACTCTTCGGCCATGCTCTGCCGGAAAAGAATGAACTCGTTCGCCAGAAACCCGGTTCCGCGAGACGGCAGCTTCATGGAGTCAAAAGAGGCATCGGGGGGGATTGACGGATCTTTGCCTTCAGCGGCAAGTTTCTCCGGCGTACCGTATTTGGACTTGAGCCAGGCACCCCATTTCTGCTCGCATAGACGGAGTGTATCCCCTTTTAGATCACCCAGCTTCAGAAAGGCGGTCTCCTGTTCGTTGTAGGGTTCGACGACGGCAATGGCAGGTTCGTTTTTCCAGGCGTTGCCGGTGTATGGATTGACATGGTTGAGAAGATTTTCAGCACAAGCCTTCCAGCGGGCTCTGGTTTCAGGGTCGCCAAGATACATCTTCAGCTTGATTGTGTCTCTTTCGAGCCAGCCTTTGCGTCCATCCGCGCTTCCCACCCGGTAGGCCGCGATACTGGCATAGGTATAAATTCCTTTGGCCTTGAGGCTGGCGACAAGCCAGTCTATATTGTCCAGCTTGTCGGGATTATATTGGGCATCGGCCACGGCGCCGCTCATGATGTAGTTATCCATGTAGAGCGGCCTGACGAGGTCATATCCGCTGCCGCGGACGAGGTCGGCATAGTGTGCGATTTGCTCGCGCATCTGCTCTTTCGGCACATCTCCGATTCTCTTGATGGGCCAGAATGAATTGAATCCGCGAAAACGTATCGCTGTATCCGGCGAGTCTTCAAAGGCAAGATGACCGGACTTGGAGACGATCAACCTTCCATGCTTTCCGGCCGGCCCCTCCTCAAGCAGCCCCGAAAGATCCAGGGCGCTTCCCTTCTTAATCTGTATGTCCGACATATCGACAGCTTTCCATTCATTGTTTCCGTAGAACGTCAAAGTTCTGGCGGCCAGGGAAACGTCTCTCTCGGAAAGCGTGGCGCCTGCCACTATCCAGATCGCCTTGCCATTGCTGTTGAATTCAATCGACTTTATGCGCCGGGGCGTTTTCGACAGCTCAAACTTGCTTAGGAAAACTCCGACGTTGGCGCTTGCGCCGCCCTTTCTCACTACCACTTTGGCGTTCGCCAGATCGCCGGCGGCCCACCAGTCCATCAAGTCCACTCCTGTCTTTACCTCTTTGGCTATTGTGCTGCCGTCATCAAAGGTCACCGAGATCGAACCAACGGGCGTTCCATTCGGCTCCTGATTCCAGCAACTGGTGTGGAGCAGGTATAAATAGCTTGCTGCCGGCATCACCTGGGACAGGTCAACAACTGCGCGCTTGAGACCATTTCTCAGATGCTCGCTGTCAAAACTTATCACCGCCCGCCCGCCGTTTGTCGCCGGGTCGATGATCTTGAAGGGAATGCCTTCGTAGTCCTTGCGCGCTATATCGAAAGTGCGCATATCGTTATCGGGGCCCTGGTCAGACCAGCCGCCCTTGCCGTCATTCGCGACTTCATCCTTGAAACCCATGTTGGCCACAGCGGCCAGGTTCACCGGAGTTGAAGCAGGAACCTTGAAGCTGATATTCAAATCCAGGCTGCTGTCCGTCACTTCTTCTTCCCATTGCGACGGCAGGAAACGCAGCGATACGCCGCTCCCGCCGAAAGTGCGGTCATCCTGAATGTAGAAAAGGTATTTTCCGCCGAATGTAACTTCGACTCCATCCAGTATAACCGTCAGCGCTTCGATTTTACCGCGCGGCCGCAATATCGTTTTTCCGGCAGTACCCGGAATTGAAAATGGCTTGCCGTCAATCATGACGGTTATTTCTCTTCCGTGCATGGGAATAAACAGAATCAGCGCCAGCATGTTGGTCGGAATACCCGGACTGGCTTGAAAGCGGGAGGAATATTTTACCGTGCCGGCAGTATCGGCCGCGATACTGGTATTCACCTTAAACCTGCCGGGAACAGTGCGTAATTTCCACTCCCCGTGCAGTAGAAATTCACTTGCCGTGCGCTGCGGAAAACCCGTTGCCGGAGCGAAAAATTCCTGATCAAACCTGGTGCTGTTCCAGTCATGATCAAAATAGCCCCACCGCAAAAAACCTTCCCCTATCTGTACTTCACCAGCGGGGTTGATTTTCAGCATTGCCGGCAGTTCCGCCGCCTGCGAAAATACTGAAATGAATAAACTGAATATTACTGCCGGCCATTTTCTGCAAATTGATTTCATAATAACTGTCCTGTAGGCTTTAAACGTTTTTACTGAAGATTCCGCTTATGGTTTCAATTCCAGACGGCTTAGGGTCCGAAGCGTCCGTCATGCCTGACCCACATGCTCTTGTCATTCTTATAACTGGTATCGTCCACATACGGTGCATAAATCGGACTGGCGGGATTATTCAGCAAACTTATCGCCGCAGTTTCACCTTTGCCGCTTGCCGCCCGCGCTCCGACCACATGCCCGTCAACAAAAACGGCATTGCATTCGGTGTTCCCCTGATGCGCCGGCCAGGCGACCGGGGTGGTCGGCGGCGTGTTATAGGTGAAATAATCTCTGTAGTAGCCTAACGGATTCATGTCTCCGAGAGTACGGCTTGGCGCGGCGGTTTCGACGAACATTACGGTTCGAGATGAGGCGCGGCACATCGACAGCCGCACCGGTTTGATTCTGGCCGACAAAAAGTAGTAATTGTATCCGTAATCACAAACAGTCCAGTCCAGCGAATTCAGATCGCTCAGGCCGGAAGTCGGATTGTTCCAGAAGTTTCTGTACCAGTCACTGCCGCTCGGCGCGATGCGCGTTCTGGCTGGACAGGTCATCTGTTTCTTGGTAATGTATTGCCCTTTGACAAACACCGCCGTCCAATAAAGCGCATTGGAATTATTGCTGTCCGGAATGAACATGTCGTTGTAACTGCCGAGATAATTGTGCATCGCCAGTCCCAACTGTTTGAAATTGTTCTTGCAACTGGTGCTTCTGGCTATCTCTCTGGCTTTGTTGAGAGCAGGCAGCAGCATCCCGGCAAGAATTGCGATGATGGCAATCACCACCAGCAATTCAATGAGTGTAAAATTACCTTGTCGCCGACATTTCTTCATTTTGTTTCTCCTGGTTTGATTTTAATTTTATCTTTCGGGTTCAAATATTTTAGTTTCAAGTAACAACTGCCGCGGCCCGGCGGAAGTATCCGGCTGCTTGATCAGATCCAGCAGCATCGCTGCCGCCTGGCCGGCGGCCTGCGCGACAGGCTGCAGTATCCCGGGTATTCCTTCAGCGGCGGACTCGCTGTAAATGTTGTAGATAATCTGAACATCCTTGCGGTTCGCCAATTCGTGTTTAACATGGTTGACATGTATTCCATGACAATTGACGGCGGTGAAATTGCCGGAATTTTCAAGGATGCTTTTTACCCTGGCTTCCGAAAAACCTTCTCCTGAACAGCAATGCCAAAGACGTTCATGCCATTCGGCGCCGCAGTCGGCAAACGCCGCCATGCAGCCGGCTTTTTTCACCGCCTCCACATCGGACGGGTTTCTATTGATATATAATATTTCCCGGTGCCCGCGTCCCAGCAGATATTTTGCCACGGTATAGCCGCATTTGTAGTAATCCATGGCGACGCTGTCAAACTCATCGCTGATGAATATGGGGAACGTGGCAACTACCGGAACGTGGCAGGACTTGAATATGCGCAGAACGGGAATATGTTTCCGGTCCGGCGCCAGCCAGATGATGCCATCCAGCTTGCCCTTGCTCAGAAGTTCGGCCTCCCGCTCCGGATCGCCGTTGAAGTAAATCAACCGGGCGATGCAGTTGTTCGCTCTCAGGCATTCAAGTACTTTCTCTACCTGAGCCATGAAAAACTCTTCCATGAAAGTAGCCATTCCGTCCGCGTAGATCAGCCCGATTGCCAGTTTTTTCTCAAAACGCATGCTGTATCTGTCAACAATTTCAGGACGGATAAAAGTCCCCAGACTGGGCATCCGCACGAGTAAGCCTTCATCCACCAGATGGGTCAGAGCTTTCCGCACGGTTATCCGGGAGACGCCGAATATCTTGCACAATTCCTCTTCCGTATTGATTTTTAGCGTGCCGCCGACAACTTTCGCGTTTGCAATGAGTCCGAAGACATATTGCCTGATTTTCATGTATTGCGGTATCGCTTCACTCATATTTTCCTTAATCAATTTCAAGAAGATTAGTACAAATGGTAACAAAACATAACAAAGCATTACAAAGGCTATTATAATTGATTATATGCGCTTTGTCAATAGCTCAATATAAGGAAATGTCCAGATATTTTAAGAAAATGATAATTGCACTTAACAATCGCGGACTGCCTCTCCTGTCTATCCCTGAATTACAATTTCTTTGTGGTAAAAATCATTTAACATATTAATTGATAAGCATTAACGTCATATTAAATTGACAAATTCACTATATATGTAGACGATTAATAATTGAAAGTTTAAAATCATAAAACCGGTAAAGCAGAATATAAGAACAAAATGCATTATGCTAAAAATGTCTCTAAACTCTCCGGAATGTTGTGCGGCGCGGATGTCGGAATGTCTGGAATGTTGATATGTTATGAGCTCAACGACTATCAAAAAACTCGGAGTGGTTTATGAAAAGCGGAAAGTATTGTGCTCACCGGGACTCTAATGTCTCCGAAATTGATGGGCCCGTTCAGCATGTGTTCAGGTTGTCCAAAATGATCCCGCAGTCGCGGGATAATTTGTTAATGAAAACCTTAACTGGCGATCAGCCAAAGGCGCTATCCCCAAAGCGGGTTGGGCAGCAAGGCCATTCGCGGTTGCGGGGACCAAACTCAGCCTTTTTTATAGACTTTGCCTAAAAACTGCATAACCTGCTGGAGATCGCTCCAGACATCTTTTTTGGCTTCCGGGCTGCGCAGAAGGAATGCGGGGTGGAATGTCGGCATAACCTTGATGCCATTGTACTCGTCCCATTGTCCGCGGCATTTCATGATGCCGGTTTTGCCCAGCAGGCGGAGCAGGGGGACGGCACCGAGCAGGACGATGACTTTCGGCGAAACCAGTTCGATCTGCCGCTTCAGGTAAGGCAGGCATTGCATGGCCTCGTCTTCCTCCGGATTACGGTTATTCGGGGGGCGGCATTTCACAATATTGGCAATGTACACATCTTCCCGTTTATACTGCATCGCGAGGATCATTTTGTCGAGCAACTGTCCGGCTGCCCCGACGAACGGGCGTCCCTGCATGTCTTCTTCCATCCCGGGGCCTTCACCGATGAACATCAATTCGGCGCGGGGATTGCCTTCGCCGAAAACCACTGTATTGCGCTTGCTGTGCAGTTTGCAGAGATGGCAGTTCAATGCGACAGCCCTGAGTTCATTTAAGCTGAGGTTTTCGACCGCGACTTTGCCTGCCGGTGGTGCAACTGGCGGCTTCATGACAGGAATGTCGGAAGTCCTGCGCTGTTCAGGCACTGGCTGTCTTAACTGTCTTTCCTGAACCGGTCCGGTCGCATCCGGTTTTTCGGCGAAGAATTCACGGGCAGTTTCCGGCAGGACAAAAGCAGTTTTATGCTTGTCCTTTTGTGCATCCAGGCATTCGATTATTTCATCAAAAAAGCATTTTGCAGCCATAATAACAATTCTCCGCTGTGAAAAACTCAACAATCAGGATTTTATTCCAGTCTGTCATGGAAAAAATCCGGATTCATATTAAATTAATAGATTCCAGTTATTTAATATAGCCTGAATATTTAAAAGTTTAAACAGGATGATTTATGTTTACAGTAAGTTATTTTAGAATTTTGACGTTTTGCATACTGGCATTGTTGTCAGCTTTAGCCTGGAACCCGGCATTGGCCGCAGGCGACAGCGTTCCGGCAACCGCGCAAATGGACATGCCGAAGGGCAGGGCGCTGGCTAAAATCATGAATTCCAGCAATCATTATGATACGGACGGCAACAGCAGGACGCTGCGCCAGTACTGGGATAATATTTACTGTTCAACCGGAGACTGGTTCGATCTGCACAAATTCAATATGCTCGTGCTTTTCGGCGGGATTATCCTGACGCTGATAATTTCCGCGATTGTCAGCAGGATATTTGAGCATGTAATCATCCGGCGCCTGGCCGCTAAAAACAACCCGGTGGTCAACGATTTGATTTGCGAAGCCGTGATCCGTCCGCTGCATGTCATGGTTTTTACCATCGGCTTATTTCTGAGCGCCCTGCCGCTTCTGGAATCGCTGCCGCCTGCTGCATTTGAAATCGTTTTCAGGGTTTTTCTTGCGGTGTTTGCCGGTTCGATTGCCTGGGCTGTTTTCCGCCTGACGAGCGTGTTGAACCATTTTCTGATGGAACTGGCCAGCCGCACGGACAACAATCTGGACAATCTGCTGGTGGACCTGATCCGCAAGGCCGTAAGGCTGACTATCGTAATCATTTCGGTGCTGTTTATTGGACAGAGCATTCTGGGCATCAACATTACCACGCTGCTGGCCGGGGCCGGGGTTTGCGGGTTGGCGCTGGCGTTTGCCGCGAAAGACACTATTGCCAACTTCTTCGGTTCGGTGATGATTATTGTGGACAAGCCGTTTTCCGTAGGTGACCGGATCAAGTTCGAGACTGTTGACGGGGTGGTGGAGTGTGTCGGCTTCCGCAGCACCCGCATTCGCTCGCTTGACGGCCATCTGCTTACTATTCCGAACAGCAAGGTGGCGGATGCGGCGATTGAGAATATCAGCAAGCGTCCTTACATTAAATGTGCCTACAGCCTGGGGCTGACTTATGATACGCCGCCTGAAAAAGTTGATCAAGCTGTCAAAATACTGCACGAAATTCTGGACAGCCACGAAAGTTTCAGCAAGGACATGCCGCCGGACATCTGTTTTGATGCCTTTAAAGACTGGTCGCTGAATGTCAGCGTTATCGTATGGTACAGGACTACTGACGGGGCGCTTGCGAGAAAATGGCAGCATGAGCAGAATCTGATGATCCTCAAGCGTTTCAATGAGGAAGGGCTGGAATTTGCGTTTCCGACCACGACCAGTCATTTTGTCGGAGACCGCGGCAACCCGGTTCTGGTTGACAGGCGGGACTGAAAACAAAAAAAAGCGCAAAGTCATGTTGAATTAAGTAGTTTTTAATCTAAATTTTAGTTTTGCGGATTTCTAATTACCTTTAAATATTTAAGGAGTTAACGTGAAAGTAGTAGTAGCTTATTCAGGCGGACTTGACACCTCGGTGATCGTCAAGTGGATTAAGGAAACTTACAAAGCCGAAGTCATCGGGTTCTGTGCCGATGTCGGACAGGCGGAGGAACTCAACGGAGTTGAGGCCAAAGCGATTCGCACCGGCGCGACCAAGTGCTATGTCGAAGACCTCACGGAGGAGTTTGCCCGGGATTTTATTTTCCCGATGATGCAGGCCAATGCGATCTACGAAGGTTCGTATCTGCTGGGCACTTCCATTGCGCGTCCGCTGATCGGCAAGCGCCTGGTCGAGATTGCCAGAGCGGAAAAGGCCGACGCCATCTGTCACGGCGCCACCGGCAAAGGCAACGATCAGGTGCGTTTCGAGCTGACCGCGTATGCCATGCAGCCCGGCATCAAGGTAATCGCCCCCTGGCGCGAATGGAAATTCAAATCCCGCACCGAGCTTATCAATTACGCCAAAAAACACGGCATTCCGGTTCCGGTGACTGCGGCCAAGCCGTACAGCCAGGACCGCAATCTGCTGCATATCAGTTTTGAAGGCGGTATTCTTGAGGACCCGTGGAGCGCACCCCCGGACGATCTTTCGGTAATGACCAGGCCGCTCAGCAAGGCGGCGGATGAACCGGAAGATGTGATCATTTCCTTCAAAAAAGGTATTCCGGTCAAAGTCAACGGCAAAACGTTTTCTCCCGCCAAGCTGATGATCAAGCTCAATGAACTTGGTTCAAAACATGCGGTCGGCAGAATTGATATTGTCGAAAACCGTTTTGTCGGCATGAAGTCCAGAGGCGTCTATGAGACTCCCGGCGGCACGATTCTGCACATGGCCCATCGCGCCCTTGAAACCATTACCATGGACAAGGAAGTGATGTTCCTGCGTGACAGCTTCATTCCGAATTATGCCAGAATGGTTTACAACGGTTTCTGGTACGCGCCCGAGCGTGAAATGCTCCAGGTGGCGATTACCGAAAGCCAGAAGTTCGTCACCGGCGACGTCCGGGTCAAGCTTTTCAAAGGCGCCTGTCACATTTCTGGCAGACGTTCCGAATACAGCATTTATGACGAAAAGATCTGCACATTCGAGAAAGAGGATGTCTATGATCAGCATGATGCCGAAGGGTTCATCAAGCTCAACGCACTGCGTCTGAGAATGCTGGCCAACAGCAAGCAGAAAAGATACTGACCATAACTGTCAGTTCGAAAATAACACTAACGCCCGGATAATTCATCCGGGCGCTTTTTTTGATACATGAAACGGAATGATTACTTCGCCAGTCCGTCGCGGATGACTTGCAGCGTATCGGCGGCGGCATGCGGTTTGCTCAGGGCTTTGGCCTTGGCTCCCAGCTCACGGTATTTTGCCGGATTTTCCAGCCAGCGGTCAAGCAGTTTCGCCACTTTTTCCCTGGTGCAATCCGCATTGTCGATGATCTCGGCGGCTTCGCCGTTTTTCATATATAAGGCATTGTCGTACTGGTGGTCTTCAGCCGCGTATGGATATGGAACCAGAAAGGCGAACTTGCCGAACAAGGTCAGTTCCGCGACCGTACTGCCGCCGGAACGGGAAACGACCACATCCGCCGCCTGATAGAACAGGTCCATTTCCGAGGCTGAAGGCAGCGCCAGAAAAGGGAAAAATGCTTTCTCATAGGTGCTGTTTACCATTTCGAATTTGCCGTGTCCGGTCAAATGCAGCACCTGAAACTGCCGGTTGATGGATTGCAGCATGGCTTCAGGAAAATTGCGGTTGAATATTTCCGCGCCCTGGCTGCCGCCGAAAATCAGCATGGTCGGCAATTCCGGGTCCAGAATGGAACCGAACTTTATGTTCAGGCTTTGAATCGCGTCCTTTTTGCTGATCGCGCTGCCGATGAGTTCCGGCCTGACCGGCATGCCGGTGAAAGAATGCGGACAGCGGATTTGCGAAGCGTTTACCGGCGGAAAGGCCGTGCACAGATGTTTGGCCCAGCGGCTGAGAAAACGGTTGGCTTTGCCCACTCTGGCATTGCCGTCGTGCAGGAATATCGGGATGTTCAGCGACCAGGCCCCGATGGCGGAAGGCAGTGAAGTGAAGCTGCCCATGGCCAGCAGCGCGTCCGGATTGAATTTCTTCAGTTGCCTGCGTCCGGCGATGATTCCGGAAAACGTATCGCTGGTGAATTTGAATACGCTGGTCACGCTGTTGGGGCGCGGCGAGGAGGTCAATTTTACGGAATCAATCCCGTGCAGCGTGGCGATATCCGCCTGGGTATCCGCGTTTTTGCCGCTGAGGAAAAGCAGCACTTCGCCGCCTTCCTCTTTAAATTCTCTGGCGATGCTGAGGCCCGGGAAAAAATGGCCGCCGGTGCCGCCGCAGGTTATTACCAGCCGCTTTAGTGTTTTGGGTTGTCTGGGGGAGATCATTTTTTCCTCCTGAAGAAGTTCAGGAACGCGAATTTCTTTTTAATGGCAGCGATAATTTCATCGTTGAATCCGGGAGACGCGGTTTCCGCCGCAATGTTAAGGAGCAGGCCGACTCCGGTCATGCACATCATGAGGTTGCTGCCGCCGTAACTGATGAACGGGGCGGGCATGCCCTTGGTCGGCAGGCCGCCGGAGACGACGCCGATGTTGATGATTGACTGAAATATCAGCACCGCAGTTATTGCCAGTCCGAGCAGCGTCCCTTGTCTGGTTCTGGAATTCAGGCTTATTTTCAGCGCAAAATACATAAAGACGATATACGCCAGAGCTACCAGGCAGAGCGAAATCAGCCCCAGCTCCTCCCCGACAATGGATAGAATGAAGTCAGTATGGGCTTCCGGCAGATACTTGGCTTTCAGGCGGCTTTCCATGAAGCCGATGCCGAACCATTTGCCGGACCCCAGCGCCAGCAGCGAATTCCACAACTGGTAGCCGTCTTCCTGCAAATCAGCTTCCGGATTCATGAATGTGGTAAGCCGCGCCCAGCGCATCGGGTCGAACTTTTTAATGATGATAAACAGCACGGGACCGCCGAATATTATGGGCGGCAGGATATACAGCAGCCTCATGCCGGCCGCGAAAAAGACGACCATGCAAACTGTGACCAGCAGAATTGTGGTTCCAAGGTCTTTTCCGGCGAGGACGAAGAAAATCACGATGCCGCATACAATGCACGGCTTAATCGGACCCTCCCGGCAAAGAAAGTCATTGACGAAACGCAGATTGTCGGCGCAATATTTTGAGATATACAGCGCAATGGCGATCTTAGCCATCTCTGACGGCTGAATGCTCATCGGGCCGCCGATGAATTTTATCCTGATCCAGCGATGCGCCCCCTTCACCGCCGGGAAACAGAAGTCGGCGATGATCAGCAGCAGGACAGAGGCAATAATCAGCAGCATGCTGTATTCACCCAGCTTCTTGTGACCGATGGTGAACACAAACGCGCCGGAAAGAACTCCGATAAACGACCACGCAAGCTGGTTGTAAAAGAACTTGGTGCCGGCGGTGTTGTATGATGTGGAATAAAGCATGGTCAGACCGAACAGGGTGATCAAAGCCACAGTTATGATCAGGCCGTAAGCGTAGTTGATCGACTTCTGGGACTGGATGTCTTCCGGAAGTTCTATGTTCTTGTCTGGTGTGAATATATTACGCATAGCTTATTGTTTGGTTGTTGATTGGTTTGCCGGGCCGGCGAACAGCGCCCATACGGTGTTGCCGGAAATGAAACTGCCCATGGTGGTGAAACCGGCATAATAGCGGGATTTCATTGCCGCGGCAATCAGGTCGTTATCGAGTTCCGACAGCACGGCAAAGCGATACTGCATCTTGTCCGGCATTGAAACCGTATCCTCCAGTGAAACGAAAACCAGCGATTCACTGGCGCAGACGCCGGTGACGCTGAGTTCAGGATGGCGCTTGACGGCTCCGTTAATGATTTCAGAGCAGGCCGCCGCATCATTTAAAATATCATCAATAAGAATTTCGATGATTTTAATCATGACAGATAGACGCCCTCGTGACGGGAAGGCAGATCCATTATCTCATGGGTGCGGCAGTAGGCGGCGACATCTTCATCATCAATCGCGATCCGCGGCGAGATTTCAACCGCAATGGACGGTTTGCCGTCTTTGCCTCTGGGAACTTTCACTCCTGCTTTGGCCAGCCGGCGGGCGTCTCTTTCGATCAGCATTGCCTGACAGCTTTCGACGGAGTCAACGCCGGTTTTATTCTTGGTCGGTGCGAATTCCTCCGCACGGTCGGCTTCAAGGACAACGGTTCTGGTTGCCATCGGCAATGCGTCAAAGATGAATGATTCCAGTTTGACCGCGTTTGCCGTTTCGGGGGTTATCAGTTCGCCGGCGCTGCCGATGAACGGAACTTTCTTGTCGGCGCGGTGCCAGGGCAGATTCAATTTGCCGTCAGCGGTCAGCGCTTCGACGAATTTACGGCTGATGATATGGATGGCCGGGCTGCCGGCGATGAATTTCAGTGAACCGTCGTGATGCTTTGCTTTGGCCAGTTCCTCCGGCAGATCGCTGTATTCGATAATCTGGAGCCTGCCGCCGGACATGCAGAAATTGCCCAGCTTTTCAAACGGCCCGGTTTTTGCCAGCATGATCGCGCTCATCTCGGACTCTTCAATTGCGTGCAGCCCGAGGAAAAGCGGATTTACGATTGACACCAGCGGATTGTCCACCTGGAAATAGGAAATATAATCAATCCCGTCGGCCCTCATCCTGCCGAGCGCGCCGGAGCGCTTCAACGCCAGCAGCGTGCCGCCGTGGCCGTCGGGCGCCAGCGCCAGCGAATCCTTGTCCGCCAGCAGCAGTTTGCCGTCATAACCGATGGCCGGCATCGTCCCCTGGGTGAAGAAAATGACTTTATCCTGCTTGAGGCCGAAATAGTCGTTTTTCTCGAAAAAATCTTTAGTCTGCAAGTCATTGAGCTTGCTGGTCATGATGTACCAGTTCATTTCCTGGTCATATTTCGCGTTCAGGCGCAAAATGGATTCAGCAAAATACTGGAACAGCGTTTTATGCTTTACCGGAGTGATCGGATAAGTTCCCTTGGGGCCTTCATAGCCGAGCCTGGAACCCTGGCCGCCGGCGACGGTGAGCGCCGCCACTTTGCCGGCATGCAGCAGTTCATGGCCTTTGACCGCCGCTTTCCTGTATAGCTCCGTCAAGTCGGACTCATGGGTGTGCAGCGGAAAATAAGGGGCAGGGGCGAGATCGTGCGGAATGCTTACTTCCGGCTGTTTCAGCACATACGTCTTGATCTGTCCGGTCAGGTTTTCCCAGTCAATGGCATTGAGTTGTGCCGCCAGGTTTTCCTGACGCGACGAATCCAGCTCGTTCCAGAATTGCAGCAGATGCTGCTGTCCGTACTTTGACAATTTATCGTACAGTTCCTGATACATTATATCCCCTGATGCTTTATATTGATGATATTGCTTTACTTTTAAAAATAATTATAATCAATTTAACAAAATATCAAACATTGTCAAGTTAATTTCAAAATGTCCGATTTCATCAATATATCACGATTTTACAATATTTCAGCTTTAAAAACAGCTTTCTTGCCATAAAATGACAGCCACATCATCCCTGCCGCATTTTGGACGCCGCCGTCCGGGATGGCGAGTTTCAGCGCCTGGTCCTATGGATACCACGGGGCTTATGGAGCCTGGAAAACAACCTCATGATTTTGGACAACCGCTCCGTACATTTTGGACAACCGTCCGATTCCGACACTTTGGAGTGTCGTTGAGCAGAGACTGTTTCGCCCATGCGGCCAGCATAACCAGACGGACAACCGTCCGATTCCGATACTTTGGAGTGTCGTTGAGCATAAGGCATTTCAGTTTTACAATCATTCCGGACATTCTGGCCCCTCGTTCTGCATTTCCAGCGTTCACAACTTTTCTTGCTTTTCTCT
>JBAYIO010000055.1:0-37287 GCA_041665605.1 Victivallaceae bacterium
CCAGAGGCAAGTTCACCCGCGCCGAACCGGTCTCCGCGTTGTACGAGATGGGCAAAGTCCATCATGTCGGCAGGTTCCGCCAGCTTGAAGACCAGTTGTGCGGCTACAATCCGGAGATGAACCAGTCCAGCCCCGACCGCATGGACGCCCTGGTCTGGGCGCTGACGGAGTTGAGCAGCGGTTCCGGCGCATGCCGCATGATCATGGCGTGACGGCGTGGCGTTTGCAGGGGAAAGACAGATGGGGCCTATGGGTCTTATGGGGCCAATGGGTCTTATGGGGCCCATGGGGCCTATGGATGGGAGTTTCTGGGACTGGGAAAAATGGGAGAGCGATATATCCCAGAACTCCCAGTCTTCACAGAACTCCCAGATTACGAAAACCGTTGTGCTCAACGACACTCCAAAGTGTCGGAGTGGTTATGAAAACTGAAAAGCATTGTGCTCAGCCTGTGTCCAATATGTGCAGGTGGCTGTCCAAAATGTTGTTTGAAAATTTTATCACAATTTGAAAGCATTATGCTCAACGACACTCCAAAGTGTCGGAGTCGGACGGTTGTCCGTCTGGTTATGCCGGCCGCATGGGCGAAACAGTCTATGCTCAACGACACTCCAAAGTGTCGGAGTCGACTGTCCAAAATGTCCAAAATGCGGCTCTTCAGAACTGCGGACTTGTTATATTGCCGGAGCGCAAACAATCCTGAACCCGATATTTTTTTTGCCGGACTTGTAATCAAAATTATATCTGGCGGAACAAAACATATCTTCGGCATTGCTGGTAAAACTGCCGCCGCGCAAGACTTTGGTGCTGTCCGGCGAGCTTTTCGGCCCGACAGGATTCTCGCAATCAAAACTGAGAAAATTCTCGTCGTACCAGTCATGGCACCACTCCCATGAGTTCCCTAGCATATCATACAATCCCCAGGCGTTCGGTTTTTTCCTGCCCGCTGGATGCAGGCTGTTGCCGCTGTTTTCGATGAACCAGCCGTAATCGCCGAGAATTGCCATATCGCTGCCGTAATAATATCTGGCGTCAGCATCGCCGGCGCGGCAACTGTACTCCCACTCTCCTTCAGTCGGCAGCCGGTAAACATAACCTTGAGGCAGCCGTTTAGCGGTGCGCTCTGCCGTGGTCAGCCACTTGCAAAACGCCGCGGCGCCCTGCCAACTGACGCCGGTCATCGGCATTGAAGGATCGCCCCAGGTCGGGCCTGATCCCGCTTTCATGTTATACTCCTCATTGATCGGGCAGTCCTCACTGGTCAGATTCAGCCCTTTTTCCACCTGATACCGTGCATTCCGGTCATTTAACGTCAGCGAAATCAGATATTTGCTGAACTGCTGAATGGTGATTTCGTGCCTGGACATCCAGAACGGCCTGGTGATTTTAGCCCGGTAGCGGATTTGCGGATTGTTTTTATCCGCATTGGCCGGACCGGTTAAAATTCCGGGTTTTATCGGCACGAAAGCTATTTCCAGATCCGGCACCACCCATATTCCGTCAGTCGAAGGCCCGGCGTACATCCCTTTTTTCAGCGCTTCGATTTTGGCCGCCATCTGTTCAACCCGGCGGCGGGTCAGGGGCGACAGAAAAACGCTTTTGTCGTTCAATACGCCATACAGTTGACCAAGCGCTTCATCGCAAAGCACGCGGGGATCCTTATCTTTTTCCTGATGCTCTTTGTTTTTTACCGCGTTCCAGTATTTGCGGGAGGCCTCCTCCATCGCCGCCTCCGTCCGGTCACTCTGATTTTTGGAGAGGGCTTTAGCGATCTCCACCAGTTTAATCAGTTCGCCGACATGCTGGTTTTTCTGAATGCCGTAGAACATTTTCGCGGCAATGCCGTTTTCCCCTTTTATCATCAGCATCAAAGCCCGGTCAAATTGCTTTCCGGCATCCTGCCCGGTGGCCGGTATATCCAGTTGCGAATCTGCTGGCGGATTCTTTTTGATCTCTGCCATGATGCTTTTGATCTGTTCAAACGGCACAATCCGCTGCATTTCACGGAATGCTTCAAATGCCGATTCGTAGTCTTTGGCTTTTATCCTGCCAAGCCCGTGTTCGAGAAACTCGCCGGGTGTCATCGTCAGCTTTTCAGCGAGAATGGCGGTCATAAAAGAAACCGGTTCATTTATTTTTTCCCCCGGATCGTCGTACATCCAGGTGTCAAAACTTTTCTCCACTTCTCCGGAGTGTATTGATACATCCAGCAGTTTGGCGACCATCACGAGGCGGTCACCCTCCTTCTTCAGCTCGCCGGTGACGATATATTCAGCCTGGGAAACTTTTCCCATTTCGACAGGACTGAGCGATCCGCCGGTGTCAATGTTTTTCTCTTTCAGCACTTTAGCAATTTTGGCGCGGGTAATCATCCGGTACTTTCCGGTCTGCGTCAGCTTGTTCTCCATTTCTTCCGCAATATTCCATCCGGTTATGCCTTTTTTAGCCAAATCGGGAGATATCGTAAAATCGTGAACCGCAACCCAGTTTTTTTTATAAAGATCTGTTTCCGTCGCGGCCGCAGCAGTCGCGGCAACTGCCAGAACCGCCATCAATAAAGCTGACAATATACGCATTGTCATTTCCTTTCCCTTTGCACAACGTCAAAAAACTGCTGATAATTTTAAGAATAAACAACAAAGTAAAAATATCATTGCATTTAATAGTATGCAAATCCGGCAGTTGATTCGCTTTAGCCCGTGACTATTACGTCTATGGAAAAAACCGGCTTAAAATACTATTTTATTATTGTTGCAGAAAATATGTAACTAAATTCATTCTTCATGCGACTACTTAATGAACAATTCATTGGCCAATGGAATTGCAGAGTAAAGCCGGCGTGCATAGTGCATCCGGATAATTATAACAAAGGATATTGAAAAATGAAAAGAGGGTATGCAGTTATATTGCTGTCTGCCTTGTTAACCGCAGCGGTTTCGGCCGAAGATGTTACTACGGCCGACGGGACTGTCTACAAGGACATCAAAATCAGTGAAACAACCCCGATCGGGATTAACTTTGTCAGCGGCGACAAGGCCTGCTGGGTGGACTTCCGCGATCTGCCGCCCGACACCGCTAAAAAATATGGCTACGATCCGGTCAAAGCGGCCGATTTTGAGAAAGCGCTTACTCAAAATCAAGGCAGTACAGTCAGCAGCAATACGCCGGTAACTGCTCCGGCGGCGGTAGTATCGGCGCCGGCAGTTAGCGCCGTCACCCCTGTAGCGACTACGACGGTATCGCCGCAGGCGGTTAACGTTGCCACCCCGGTGGCAGCAGCAACAGTATCGCCGCAGTCAGCCAGTGTCACTACTCCGGCGGCAGCGACGACAGTATCGCCGCGAATGGCAACAGTCTCCACGCCCGTGGCGGCAACGACAGTGTCGCCGCAGACGGTCAGCGTTTCAACTCCGGTTGCAACCGCCACTGTATCATCTGCGCCTGGCTCCGCCGGAATATCAGTAACTACGCCAATCGCAAACGTGACGATCGGTTCGCCTGCACCGCCTCCGGCGCAAGCCAGGGTTGTCGTTGTAAATAACGGCGATCCGGTGGTCTATGATGAACAGATTGTCTATGAACCTGTTACCACTACATGGATACTGTGGAATGGACGCTATTATCCAAGGTACTGGTGGCATTACTGGTATTGGGATCATCATTATATCTCCTGGAACGGGCGCTATTATCCGGCACATTACTTTCATAACGCCGGCAGATGGCACGAAGGCAGATACTATCATTATGCTCCATCCCGCGGACCGGCACGCGGCGGCGATCGCGGCGGCAGCTATGATCGCGGCGGCGGCGGACGCAGCAGCGGCGGAGGCAGTTATGACCGCGGCGGCGGCGGACGCAACAGCGGAGGAGGAGGAGGCGGAGACCGCGGCGGCGGCGGACGGCATTAGTCCTCAATAATTATAGCAATATACTGCACAAGGCCGGGAATTGTTTCCCGGCCTTTTTTATACTGTCAATCTGCTGCCGGCGGCTGTGATTTCAACTTCCATCAACCGGCTGCAATAAATGTGTAACCGTATCGACAAATTTAACGACTGATTATAGAACAGTTCATCTGGACATCCGAATTGGAAAAATAAAAAGCCGGTGCGCATAGTGCCTCCGGCATAAATCAAAAGGGTTACGACTATGAAAAAGGGGTATGCAGTTCTATTGCTGTTTGCCTTGTTTGCCGCAACTGTCCTGAGCGAAGACATCACCACCACTGACGGAACGGTTTACAAGGATATCAAGGTAACCGAAATTACGCCAATCGGAATTAACTTCGTCAGCAACGACAAGGCCTGCTGGGCTGATTTTCGAGACCTTTCGCCTGACGTCGCGGCAAAATACGGCTACGATCCGGCCAAAGCGGCGGAATTCGAAAAAGCGCTGGCTCAAAATCAGGGCAGCGCTATTGCCGGCGACCCGTCCGAGATAGCCGCTGACAGCACCGTCACCGGGAACGATACCGTTCCGGCGGTGGCGCCGGCTCCGGTTCAAGGTACAAATGTGACGGTTAATACGCCGGTTGCCAATGCAAATATAACCATTGCCCCGCCGCCGCCCCAGGTTATCGTCGTCAATAACGGCGATACGGTAATTTACGATCAGCAGATCGTTTATGAACCCGTCACTACCATATGGGTGTCATGGTGCGGACGCTATTATCCGCGTTCCTACTGGCATTACTGGTATTGGAAAGATCGTTATGTATGCTGGAACGGCCGTTATTATCCGGCGCATTGCTACTATCGCGGCGGGGTATGGGATCACGGCAAATATTACAAATATGCGCCGGACCAGCGCCGGAATTTCCCGTCTGGAAACCGCGATTCCCGCCTCTCTTATTCCGCACACAGCGACAACCGGGGAGTAAACAAAAATAACAATAATCGTGATACCGGCAAAATTAATGCTGTAAATAGTGAAAACCGCAACATAAATCCGGCACAGACAACCGTAAATGACAGTCGCAAAACGAATCCGCAGCAATCCGTCAGTCGTGCGGCAGACAACAAAAATCAGGCCGTCATTTCTGACAATCACGTTGCCAATCAAGTTCAAACAGGCAACAGCGACAGTCGCGCCAGAGTCCAGAATGTGGTGTATGAAAACCGCAAAACGGTTCCGGCCGTACAGGTTGATAACCAGAATTCCGCAAGAACTCAGAATGTCGTCAATGACAGCCGGGTTGCCAATCAGGTTCAAACCGTCAACAGCGACAATCACGCCAAAGTCCAGAATGTGGTGTATGAAAACCGCAAAACGGTTCCGGCCGTACAGGCTGACAACCAGAATTCCGCAAGAACTCAGAACGTCACAAATGACAATCACGCCAGGGTTCAGAATACGGTGTATGAAAATCGCAAGCAATCAGTTGATAACCAGAATTCTGTAAGAACTCAGATACCCGTCAAAGACAATCGCGCTTCCGTCCAGACGGTGCCGGTTGTCACCGACAACCGCACTCGTGGCGTGGCAAACGAAATCCCGCGCGTTGTTCAACCCAGTCATATTCCTGCAGTTACTCCGACCGGCAGCGACAACCGGGGAGCAATTGACAACGCCGGGGACAATAATCGCGGAGGAGACCGCGGCGAAGGCCACCGTTAATCCCGGACAATAATCTGGCGGCAGCCGCCTTGCGGAATTTATCAACGACTGCCGTGACGAACAAATGACGGATATATTTCTGATATTCTAAAATGTTTAAAATTAAACATTTATGAAAATACTGTTCGGGGATGTATTTCTTTAAAAAATATGACGGACAGCGCTATGCGGGTACTAATTTCTCAATATTTCAGCGTTTTCAGCCATGCGGTAATCTGGTCTTTGAATTCCGGACGCTGCAAGGCAAATTCAACGGTGGACTTGATGAAGTCCAGTTTATTGCCGATGTCGTGCCGTCTGCCGTTGACTTTCAGTCCGTACATCGGGTGCTGCTGAAGCATCAGCAGCATGGCATCCGTCAGTTGGATTTCATTGCCCTTGCCGCGGGGCGTTTTTTTCAGGCACTCAAAAATTTCCGGAGTGAACACATAACGGCTGGCAATGACCAGATTTGACGGGGCATCGGCAGGAGCCGGTTTTTCCACGAATTTATCAACTTTATAGAGGCTGCCGTCATCGGTTTTGCCGCTGATGACGCCATAACGGCTGGTTTTCTCCCAGGGCACTTCCTCCAGCGCGACGACAGAGGCATTGACTTTTTCATAAGTTTTGACCAGTTGCGCCGTCACCGGCATAACATCGGAAGAAGTGACGGTGTCGCCCAGCAGTATGGCAAACGGTTCGTTGCCGACAAAACACTCGGCATAACTGACGGCATCGCCGAGACCGTTTAATTCCTGCTGATAAACATAATGGATATTGGCCAGGCGGTTAATGGCGCGGAGTTCTTCCAGCAACGCGGTCTTGCCGGATTTTTCCAGGCGCTGCTCCAGCGCGACTTCCGGATTGAAATGGTCCTGAATCGCCATTTTGCCGCCGCTGATGATAATCAGGATGTCAGTCAGGCCGGCGGCTACAGCTTCCTCGACGACATACTGGATAACAGGTTTGTCGATCAGCGGAATCATTTCCTTGGGAACGGCTTTGGTAAAAGGAAGAAACCGGGTGCCGAAACCGGCTGCCGGAATTACTGCTTTTCTCATATCTTCTCCTGAATAATTACCGGCTACGACCTCAGACGGCCAGATCGCCGGCAGTGACGATCTCCGGTTTAATGACCTCTATATCGAATTCTTTGAGTTTTTCTCTCAGCTTTGAGTACATGGCTTCATCTTCATAAGTTCCGATAATCGCGCCGCCGGAGCCGGTGAATTTGGCCGAAGCGCCGACCGAACGGGCCAGTTCGACCATCTGCTTGTTCTTTTTGCTGACGGAAGAACATACTTCGCAGCGGAGATCAAAATTCCGGTTAAGCAGCGCCGGGAGGCTGGTAAAATCGCGCTTTTCCATCGCGCTTTTGACTTTGACGGTAAGATCGGCCCATTCCTGCATGGCTGCCAGCACTTTGGGATTCCCGCTTTCATAATCTTCGCGCAGGCGGCTGTGCAAAATCTCGGAACCTTCCGCCAGATCGGTTCTGAACGCGATGTAGATTTTCAGTTCAGGCGGTATTTCAATCGGATGATAATTGCCGTAACCGTGCTCTTCCATGAATTTCTTGTCAAAATCCATAAAGACCGGGGTATTGTAGGATTGCGCCACCCGGTCCTGGAGTCCGGCGTCAATGCCGAGTTCCTCTTTTTCCACCGCCAGGATCAGGTTAGCCAGCAGCGGGCTGGGAATCCTGATATCGTAAAAACGCTTCAGCGCGCGAATGCAGGCGGTGATGATCGCGGAAGAACCGGCCAGGCCGAGGCGGTTGGGAATGCTGGTCTGGTAGCGTATGGTAAAGTTCCGGTCGTCAAGTTCAATCGAATTTTTCTGGCAGTAATCGTAAAATTTTCTGATTGTCGCCTTGAGCAGCCGTATGCCGCCGTAGTAGCCGTAGAGATCGACATCTTCCGCCAGATGCTGAATGCTGTTAAACCTGGAATGGTCCCGCAAAGCGGGCAGCAGATCCAGCTCCGGGCTTTCGTAAAGCATGACTTCCGCACAGTAGTTGCTGAAGACAAAAGCAATAGTTTTACCGTAATAGCCATCGGACGGATTTCCAATCAGCGCAGCTCTCGGGTATGCCTTGGTTTTGATAATCATTTTAAGCTCTTATATTAAGAGGCTGTTAATTTTTTGTAAATACAAGCTCTAACGATAGCATTTTGAATGAGTATTTCAACCTGTAAACCGCAGTTGAGCAATACAAATTACCGTTACCGGAAAATATCCCCGCCAAAAGAATCTTTTCTGATCCTGATATCGCCGCTGTAAAACTTAACCGTTCCGCCTCCGGTTTCAAAATATATTTCTCCGGATTCGCCAATATCAACAATCCGTCCTTGAAGCAGTTTCTGTCCGGGGTCAAAGATTTCAATCGCTTTGCCGATAAGCAGATTCTCCTGCTTCCACAGATTGAATAACTGCCGCGGAGCCATGGAATAATCCGCATAGTATCCGCGGAGCGAATCCGCCAATGCCGTCACGGCTGATTGCAGCTCAAATTTTCTACCGGTTTCAACAGACAGCGAAGTTGCGGGCTGGTCAATGGCGTCAAGCGTCGACTGCGGCATGTTAATATTGATTCCGATACCGGCAACCATGCCGGAGGACGCGGAGGAAAGTTTATTCTCGCACAAGATGCCGGCAATTTTTTTTAAGCCGCAGCAGATGTCATTCGGCCATTTAATCCAGAATTTGACGCCAGGTGCGGTATTCCGCAGCATCTGCAATGCACCCAATGACGCGATGATTGAAGCATTGCTGACCGGCGGCGCAAGGTTTTTCATCACAAACGAGGCGTAAATATTTTCCCGCGGCGGTGAAATCCATGTTCTGTCCTGCCGACCTTTGCCGGCGGTCTGAAATTCAGCGGCGACCAGCGTTCCGTCAGCCAGTGCGTCGAAATTTTTCATCGCATAGCGGTTGGTTGAATCGACTTCGGACAGCCGGAGTATTTCAGGCGCTGCTTGCATAACCCCTCAAAACAATAACGGAAGACCGGTTAAAGTCTTCCGTTAGATCATTGTTTTAACAACAATATTATTATTCCTGCGAACGGTGCTTCGGATTCATGTGAAGACATTTTTTCGGACACACTTCGATGCAGTATGAACATACAATACAGCGATACGGATCCAGCGTCCAGGTTTTGTCCGGTTTTCTGGAGACTGTTATCGCGTTAGCCGGACAGCGTTTGGCGCAAATCCCGCAATAAATACAGATATTAGGATCAATTTCAAGCTTGCCGCGCGAGCCGGTGAATGATTCTCTGACTTCGTACGGATACAGCCTGGTGGCGTATTTGCTTCTAAGGTTTTTGAAAACATTGCCAATTAGCGTAAACATGGTTTATCTCTCCGTACAACTGATACATGGGTCGATTGAAATCACGATTACCCCGACATCGGCCAGTTCGCAACCGGCCAGCATTGCCAGCACCGGCGGAATATTTGCGAATGTAGGAGTACGAACTCTTAAGCGTTCCAGCATATCAGAACCATTACCCTTGAGGTAATAAAGAACTTCACCGCGGGGCTGTTCCGCCCGCATAATCACTTCACCGTCAGGCTTGGTCTTGAACGGAACATTAATCGGGCCGGAAGGAATCTGGCCGATTGCTTTTCTGACAATATTCATGGACTGGTACAATTCCCTGACGCGGACTTTAGTTCTCGCATAGCAGTCGCCGTCAGTCTCAACCATCGGTTCGACGTCCAGTTCGCCGTATGCGGCGTAACCATGAGTTCTCAGGTCCATGGCAATCCCGCTGGCGCGTGCAGTCGGACCGACCGCGCCTCTTTCGTAGGCGACCTGTTTATCAAGGATGCCGACGCCGCACAGCCGCTGTTTCACGCTGTAGTCATTAAGCAGTACCGGCATCTGTTCGTCCATTTCTTTTTCCACAGTCACCAGAGTTGTCAGAATGAACTTGAGCAATTCCGGATCAATGTCTTTTCTGACGCCGCCGGGGCAGCAGGTGCCGAGCATCACGCGGGCGCCGGTCGTGGCTTCCATGGCATCCATGATATGCTCGCGGGTTCTCCAGAGCTGCATGAACAGGTTTTCGAAGCCGAACGCGTCAGCCAGCAGGCCGACGGCCAGCAGATGGCTGTGCATTCTGTGCAGTTCGCTCCAGATCACGCGGAGATATTGAGCGCGCGGCGGCGGAGTCAGCCCCATCATGCTTTCAATGCCCATGCTGTAGGTCAGCGAGTGGATGAAACTACAGATACCGCAAATACGTTCGATCAGGAAAGTATCCTGTAAAAAGTCTTTCTGCTCCGCCAGCTTTTCAAGGCCGCGATGAACATAACCGACCACGGGGATTGCCGAAACAACCCGTTCTTCATCAAGCACCAGGCGCAACTGGATCGGCTCGGGTAGAACCGGATGCTGCGGACCGAACGGAATAATTGTATTTTTTGCCATTTTACTTCACCTCTGCGGCTTCTGCCGGTTTACCTGCTTCGACGATCATCACGCCGGGAACCCGGCACAACGGTTTTTCGGGAGCAGTTTCAGTTAACAGGAACCGGCCTTCATAGTCAAGGGCAAGACCGTTAACCTTGATCCCGAAAAGGTCCTGAATTTCATTTTCCACCACCAGCGCGGCAAAAATCAGCCCGGAAATGCTTGGCAGCGGTTCGCCTTTCTTCAGGCTGAGCCTGAAGTTGGTCAACTCATAATTTTTGTCAAAGTGGTACAATATGTCAAAATGCTCCCCGCAGTCAACGCAAGTCATAGTAACGAAGCGAAACCCGAGAGGCAGCTTTGACGCAACTTTGTCCAGCAGACAATCAACTGTAATATTTTCTACATTGTTAATCATAATCAGACCGTTTTCTCTTCTTTTATTACTGTTTTTTCTGCAGATTGCTCTTCAGAAGGCTTAAATGTTTGAGACGGTTTGTGCGCAGTCGGGAAAATCTCCCCTTTACGCTTTCTTTCCAGAATTCCCACAGCTTTGACAATTCCGTCAATCATCGCTTCCGGCCTCGGCGGACATCCGGGAACATAAACGTCAACCGGAATGACAAGATCAATGCTGCCGAGAATATTGTAACATCCGGCGAAAACTCCGCCGCTTGAAGTGCAGACTCCCATCGCGACCACGACCTTCGGGTCGGGAATCTGATTATAAACATTCTGCAGCACGCGGGCATTGCGGTTGTTGACCGAACCGGTCACCACCAGCACGTCCGCATGTTTCGGGTTGCCGATATGCAGAATACCGAACCTTTCAACGTCATAGTGCGGAGTAAGACATGCGAGAAACTCAATGTCGCAACCGTTGCAGCTATTGCAGTTGAAGTGTACTATCCATGGCGATTTTGAAACTGCGTTGAACATATTTATTTACTCCACAGCCAGATTATGTTTGCGATTGATAAAAACAGCGGAATGGACCACATATATTTAAGCATCCACGTCGTCGTCAACCTGGAAAAAGTATTGTCCAGGACAAGGATTGCCAGAAACGCCACTGTCTCAAGTCCGAACCCGACGTAGTAATTGGTCTGCCAGAACATCATAATGATGAAGAACAGAATCGCGGTTTCATAAAGATGCGCGATTTCTATAATTCCGAGATAAGGCCCGGCATATTCAATGGTAATCCCTTTGACAATTTCCTGATGCGCGTGATGCGAGGTGGAAACGTCGAACGGAGACTTGTTCAGCTTGATGGCCACCGCGCAGAGGAACGCCAGGAACAGCAGCGGCATTGACCACAGCATCGGCTTGGGCATACTCATTACGCTGCTTGCCAGGAAACTGTCGGTCTGCAAGTAGATGGCGACGATAATCAAAATCAGGATCGGCTCATACGCCAGCATCTGCATGATTTTGCGCATGCTGCCGATACGGCTGTAGGGCGACCTGACGCTCATCCCGCCGAGCACCAGACAGATTGTTGAAAATGCGTGAGCGAAAAGAATCATCAGCAAATCCTGTCCCATTGCCAGCAGGACCACGACCAGCATCATGAATACCAGATGCAGGAATGCATACAGTATCTGAAGCTTGTGCAGTGCCACCGGCTGCTTGGAAAACAGCTTTATGATGTCATAAAACGGCTGAATCACCGGCGGTCCTTTGCGGCCCTGCATCCTGGCGGTGACTTTCCGGTCGAGACCGGAAATCAGCGCCCCGATAAACGGCGCGGCAACTAACGACACAGCAATAATGATCCATTGAGTAATGTTAATTTTTTCAATCATAACAAATGTGCTTCCCCTAGTAATATGATAATAATGACCCATGCGACAAGATTAAGCCAGATCGTGACCTTCTTCTCGCAGATGAAGTTCTTTAGATAAGTGGTTGAAGACCATGAGTTTTCAACTTTGTCGCCCATGCTTCTGAACGCGTAGCTCCTTGTTCCTTCCGAGTTATGGAAGGCGGAAGTGGTATAAACAGTGCTCTCCGCGTTTTCGCCGCAGAGAAACGGCAGCCTGACGTCGGTTTCCTTGAATCGCCTCCAGACCAGCAGCCAGTATGCCAGGAAGGCAATGCCGACGGCGACAAACAGCGTAACCGCGGCAAAATTGCCGGCGGCGGTAAACACATTCCACAGCACATCGGAAATATCCGTTCTGGAAGCAAAGACCTCTCTGGTGATCGGGGCAAAGAATTTGTTGAAGATCCACATGGAGCCGACCCCGGTGAGCAGCACTCCCAGTGCCAGGATTATCAGCGAGAATCCCATCGCCGGGTCCATGGATTCCTTGTTGAATTTCGGATGATAGGAGGATGTCTGAATGCGCCCGATCCACTTTGACCAGAAGAATACGGTAAGCGCGCTGCCGAGAATAATGAAGACCAGAATCAGCGGGGAACGAATGGTGGCTTCGATTGCCATCCACTTGCTCAGCAGCATCCCGAACGGGGGCAGCAGCATCGACATCATGCCGATCAGGGCAACACTGGTGGTAACGGGCATGCGGTACAGGATGCCGCCCATATCTTCAATGTCGCGGCTGCCGATTTTCTGTTCAATTCTGCCGACGCACAGGAACAGCAGGCCCTTGGATATGGCATGGAAACAGATGATCGCCAGCGCGGCGGCATAGGCCAGCGGCGAATTGATCCCGGCGCAGGCGACTACCAGGCCGAGGTTGGATATGGTCGAATAGGCCAGCACCCGCTTGGCGTTGCTTTGAGTGACGGCCAGCAGCGCGGCGCCGGCAAATGTCAGCGCCCCGATAAATGTTATTACCATCATTACTTTGGCCGAATCATGAAATCCGGGAGTGACGCGCAGCACCAGATAGGAACCGGCTTTCACCATCGTCGCCGAATGCAGCAGGGCGGAGACCGGAGTCGGAGCGATCATCGCGCCGAGCAGCCAGCTCTGGAACGGCAGCAAGGCGGATTTGGTGAACGCCGCCACGCAAAGCAGAACCATCGGGATTACGGCTTTGGCCATCAGCAGTCCGTCAAACGACTCAGTTTGATTACCCACCACCAGCCAGAGCACCCCGGCAACCATGGCGGTTCCGCCGAAAGTATTGATCAGCAGGGCGCGTTCCGCGTTTTTCTTTGATTCGCCGCCGTCCTGACCGATGAGCATATAAGAACATAAGGTGGTCGCTTCCCAGAAAAATGAGAACCATTTCAGGTTGTTGGCCATTACCAGGCCGTTCATGAATCCCAGAAACGCGATGAAGAAGAAGAAGAACTGTCCGAGCGAAGCCGCGGTCGGCGGCGCATGTTCCTGATGGCTTTTCATATAACCGATTGCATAAACGGCAATGACCGGGCCGACTATCGAAGTAATCAGGATCAATATTTTGGTGAGCGGGTCGGTCGCGAAGTCATGGGCATGAGCCACCGCGTGGCCGTTGTGGACAAAAATTATTTCAGCAATGATCATTCCCAGTTGCGCCAGGCTCATCAGCAGGATCAGCCAGTTCCTGATCTTCACCGCTATATACAGTATTATACCGACGATGGCAATTTCCAGAATCGTGGCGATCATTTCAGAACCGGGAAGCGTAAACTGGTTGTTCGGTTCAATGGTGATCATGATTCCGGCGGCCGCGACAATTACCGAACAGAAGACAATACTCAGACTTCTGAGTTTATCCATCGGCGATAAATATGCCACGATTCCGAAGACGACAGGCGCGATAATCAGGACTGCAAGCAGAACGTTAAAATTCGTTAATTCCATGTTTTTATATCCCCAAAAGTAAAAAATATAGACCCTTAGACGGGCTTTTACAAGCAACCGATTTCGATAAATTATTGAAAAAAGTCACGTGCACTAACCGCATTTAAAATAACATGCTATAAGAGTGTTTTCAAGTAAGAAATCCACGAATCCATGCCTTTTCCCGACCGGCTGCTCAATTCGAATACCAAAACCCCCGGATTGACTCCCCGGACATATTGACGGCATTTTTCGATGTCCCAGTCCAGATACGGGCAGAGATCGATCTTCGTGATAATCACCGCTCTAGCGGTATTGAACAGCGACGGATACTTGAGCGGCTTGTCTTCGCCTTCCGGCGACGACAGCAGCGCCACTTTGAAATCTTCGCCTAAATCAAAGGCCGCCGGACAAACCAGATTGCCGACGTTTTCAATAAACAGCAGTTTAGTGTCCGGCTCCAGAGTTTTTTCAAAAGCCTGCGCGACCTGTCCGGCATTGAGATGACAGGAATCGTCGGTTTCGATCTGAGTTACCGGCGCGCCGCGGCCGCGCAGCCGTTTCGCATCCTCGTCGCTCCGCTGGTCGCCGACGATGACGGCGCACGGCACATCGCCTTTCAGCATGTCCAGCGTCTTCTCCAGAAGCGCGGTCTTGCCGGAACCGGGCGATGAAATCAGGTTGATTGCAACAATCCCCCGGCCCTTGAGCATTGCCCGGTTTTCCGCCGCAATCCTGTCGTTTTCCGAAAGGATGTTCATTTCCATTTCAACATGCGTGGTTTCAGGATGTTGATGCCCGTGCGGCTGATCGCCGTGATCATGTTGATGCTCGTGCCCGGCGTGGTCATGATGGTGTTCATGCGCATGATAATGACCTTCATGATCATGACGGTGCTCGTGCTTATTGCCTTTCGGCGCATCGCATCCGCAGTTTTTGCACATATTCAAGCCTCCTCGATTTCCATCGATTTAATTTTCAACTCCCTGCCTGAACATATTTTGACATGCGTTGACAGGCAGGAAGCACACTTCAGCATAAATTTCTCGACCGTTGATTTAGCGCGGCAGTCCAGGCAGTCCACGGATACCGGCACGGTTATTATCTCCAGTTCCAGTTTTTTCAGCGAACTCACTTCCAGCGCCAGCGGAAATGCGAATTCCAGCGCCGAACGGTCAATGCCGGAAATCACCCCGACTTCCAGCGTCACCTTTTTTACGGTGCACTCCGGATGAGTGCCGGCGTAATTCTCCAGTTGTTTGATGACCGCTTCGGCAATTGATAACTCATGCATCAGCAAATCCTCGGCAGCAGTTCTCCGGAAGGCAGGTCTATCAGGCGGCTGACTCCGGTTATGGTTTTCATCGTTACTTTTCCGGCAATCCCGCCGGCGGTGCCGATCACGCAGGCGCCTTCGCCCTCCGGCAGCGATCTGAAACCGGACAAAATGCCGTCCGCCGCCGACTGGTCGCAGATCAGGATCATCCGGCCTTCGCAGGCGACATTCAGCGGATCAATTCCGAGCATTTCCGAAACCGAACGCACACCTTCCGAAACCGGCACTGCATTCTGTTTCAGTTCGATGCCGAACTCCATGTTTTCAACGATCTCGTTCAACACGGCGGCAACTCCGCCGCGGGTCGGGTCGCGCATGAATTTAACTTTATCGCCGAACGGGGCGGCCTGTTCCAGCAAGCCGTTCAGCGGGCCGCAATCGCTGACGAGGCCCCCGCCGGTGCGGATGCCGTTTCTGGCGGCCAGCACCGCAAAGCCGTGTTCGCCGATGGCACCGCTGACGATCACCGCGTCGCCGGGCTTAATCCGCTGACGCCCGAGTTCCAGACCCGCGATTTTCACTCCGATGCCGGACGTGTTCATATATATTCCGTCGCAATTGCCCTTCTGGACCACTTTCGTGTCGCCGGTAACAATCGTCACGCCGCACCGTTTCGCGGCCTCCGCGGTTGAATCCAGTATCCGGCGGAGATTTTCCAGCGGAAAACCTTCTTCGATGATCAGCGCCAGCGAAAGCCAGCGCGGGCGGCCGCCCGCCACACAGACATCGTTTACCGTGCCGTAAACCGCCAGCTCTCCGATATTCCCGCCAGGGAAAAAGTACGGCGAAACCACAAAACTGTCCGTGGAGTAGATGATTTTATCCGCCGTCAGCGGCAATTCCGCCGCATCGGGCAGATTCCGCAGCGGCCCGTTGCCGAAACGGCTCAGGATTTCGTCTTTTATCAGTCTGGCGCTGAGCTTGCCGCCCCCGCCATGTGCCAGTTGTATCTTCTCTTCCATAATTATATAAAGCTTCCAGGGTTATCAGATTGAAACAAAATCATCCGATCACGCGTCCATATTTAAAGTACGCCGAACAAGTCCCTTCGGAACTGACCATGCAGGGACCTACCGGATTTTCCGGAGTGCAGGCTTTCGCGAACATCCCGCACTGGTCCGGACGGATTTTGCCTTTCAGCACATTGCCGCACTGACAGCGTTTATCCGGATCGCCGCGCTCAATCGGGACATTGAACCTGACCGCGGCATCATAATCCGCGAATTCCCGGCGCAGGGACAGTCCGCTTTGCGGAATTACGCCAATGCCGCGCCACCAGGCATCGGCAGTTTCCAGATAAGTATTGATAAAGTTTCGCGCCCGGACATTGCCCGCCGGCTTGACGACCCGCGCATACTGATTCTCTACCGTCGCCGTTCCCGCCTGTATCTGTTTCAGGATACCGATGATCCCGTAAAGGATGTCCACCGGCTCGAACCCCGCGATCACGCACGGAATCCGGTGCTTCGCCGCAAACGGCTTATAAGCGTCGGCCCCGATGATGGCGCTGACGTGCGCCGGACACAGAAAAGCGTCAATCCTGATTTCCGGATCGGAAGAGAGCGCCTCCAGCGCCGGCATGATCTGTTTGAACGCGGTAAGAATGCTCAAATTGTCCAGCTTTTCATTTATCGCGGAGTCAATCACGCTCACTGCCGGGCCGACGGTGGTTTCAAAGCCCACCGCCAGAAAGACGACTTGCGCATTGGGCGCTTTGGCGGCGATCTCAACAGCGGAGTCAGGGGAATAGCATATTTCAACCCGTCCGCCTTCGGCGCGAAATTTAGCCAGCGAGGATTTTGAGCCCGGCACATTCAGCATGTCGCCGAAAGTCGCTGGAATAACGCCTTTTTTGCCTAATTCGATGGCGGCGTCGATATATCCGGCTTCGGTCACGCAGACCGGACAGCCCGGCCCGCTGATGAGGTTGATGCGGGCGGGAAGCGCTTCGCGGATGCCATGCCGGGCAATCGCCATGGTGTGGCTGCCGCAGACTTCCATGATATTGACCGGCTTATCCAGAGCGCCCGCCAGTTTCGCTATCTCGAGCAGCAGCGCGGCGGCAACGTCCGAATTTCTGAATTCATCGACATATTTCATCGCGACTGCCCCTGAATTCCGGACATCGCCTGAACGAGCTCGTCAAACAGCGCGACACTCTTTGCCGCCTGTTCCTCGTCAAGTTTTTCAATCGCGAAGCCGGCATGAATGATGACGTAATCCCCGATTGCGCAGTCGTCCAGCAGCTTGAGATTGACTTTACGCGAAACACCTCCGGACTCGGCAATCCCTGTACGGTTTTCATTAATCTCTATAATTTTCATCGGCACGGCAAGACACATTTTCTTATCTCTTTCGTTATCCCGGCGTTAGCGGCAATCTCCGCAAAACTGTAAATTCAAACCTGTAAATTTACAGCTTTATTCTGATTATGCAAACTTTGACCGGCCTGTCCGGTTCAAGATAAAAAAATAAGCCTGACCGGTTTATTCCAGCCAGGCTTATAATGCTTCAGCAAATTATTTTACTTCTTCCAGTTTTACATCTTTCATCATCATTGCCTGATCCGGCTTGCCGCCATAGTTAGCCAGGATAAGGATTTTGGCTCCGCAGGTGCCGGGCCACAAATCCGCTTTTTTGAAAGCGGCGGCGGATTCCGTCCAGTCAGACGGAACATCTTTATTCGACGCGCCGAGATAGATGTAAGTTCCGCCGGTCCTGTGTTCCCGGATTTTAGTTCCGGCTGCATATTTTTTCCCGCATTTATTCTTGAGCGTCACATCAAAAACATCGCCGTTTTTCTCAACTTTGACCACATCCCAGCCGGAAAGCTCCGTATTCGGCAGATCGGCTTTTTTGCCGGAGTCATCGGCTTTGAAAGCAATCATGAAGAATTGGCCGGACTGCCATTTGTCGCCATTCTTTATCTTGACGACCGTGTCTTCCGGATTGCAGTCGGCCGCCAGTTCAGTTTCGGTGTCTGCAACCGCGCCTACGCTTTCTGCTGATATCTGCTGTCCTTTATCATTAAACGGTATTATGCCAAAATAAAATTTGGACGGCTTGGAATCAGGGGCAAGCTTAAAAGAACCGGAGAGCTTATAACTCTTTTCCGGATCAATCTGGGCGGCCGTCTTGGAAATCATCGTGTTGCTGCCTTTACAAGCCAGCGCGTTTTCCGCTTCAACAGCGGTCAGTGCGGCGCTGCCTTTGTCGCCCCAGTTGCACAGCCATTCGCCGCTGGTTTTCGGATTCAATGCGGCGGCATCCCCGGCAGATAATGCATTTCCCGCAAGTATCGCAATTGCGGCGGAACCGACCTTTAGCAGACTGGTGAATTGTTTCATCCTTGCATCTCCTTATGTTGTTTCTAAAAACTCAATTGGATCATTCCCATACTTAATAAATATCGTATTTCGGGCTTTTGTCAATATGTAAAACGTTAAAAAAGCCGAAGAATATATTCTTACCTACAGCCATTCGGGAGAAATTTTATCGAACAAGTGGAAAATCTCTTAAAGGTTTTCTCTGCGGTATGAGTTTCGTGCAAGCCGGCAAAACCGCGCCGGCGAAAGCGCTGACCTCCGCCGTGGGCGCCATATTCAACCGGATTCAAATCACCCCCGGCCTGCGGCCTGCGGATATTCCGGGCAGTTCGATTTACAACCCGTGCGATGCTGCGCGGTCCGGTTCAAGATAAAAAAATAAGCCTGACCGGTTTGTTCCAGCCAGGCTTATAATGCTTCAGCGAATTACTTTACTTCTTCCAGTTTTACATCTTTCATCATCATTACCTGATCCGGCTTGCCGCCGTAGTTAGCCAGGATAAGGATTTTGGCTCCGCAGGTGCCGGGCCACAAATCCGCCTTTTTGAACGCGGCGGCGGATTCCGTCCAGTCGGCTGTAACATCTTTGTTGTCGGCGCCAATATAGATGTAAGTCCCTCCGCATCTGTGTTCCCGGATCTTAGTTCCGGCGGCATATTTTTTCCCGCATTTGTTCTTGAGCGTCAAGTCAAAAACATCGCCGTTCTTCTCAACTTTTACCACATTCCAGCCGGAAAGCTCCGTATTCGGCAGATCGGCTTTTTTGCCGGAGTCATCGGCTTTGAAAGCAATCATGAAGAATTGACCGACCTTCCATTTGTCGCCATTCTTTATCTTGACGACCGTGTCGTCCGGATTGCAGTCGGCCGCCAGTTCAGTTTCGGTGTCTGCAATCGCGCCTACGCTTTCTGATGATATGAGCTGCCCTTTATCATTAAGCGGCATTATGCCAAAATAAAATTTGGACGGCTTGGAATCGGGAGCAAGCTTAAAAGAGCCGGAGAGCTTATAACTCTTTTCCGGATCAATCTGGACGGCCGTTTTGGAAGACAGCGCGGTGACGCCTTTACAAGCCAGCGCATTTTCCGCTTCAGCAGCGGTCAGCGCGGCGCTGCCTTTATCGCTCCAGTTGCACAGCCATTCACCGCTGGTTTTCGGATTCAATGCGGCGGCATCCCCGGCAGATAATGCATTTCCCGCAAGTATTGCAATTGCGGCGGAACCGGCTTTTAGCAGACTGGTGAATTGTTTCATTCCTGCATCCTCCTTATGTTGTTTCTAAATTTTACTGAATCATCACTGAATTTATAAATAGCGCATTTTAATCTTTTGTCAAATTTAAACCTTTAAAAAACAGGGAAGATTTATTTTTGCTTCTGCAAAATTCAGTGGTCCGGAATAAAATTTATCAAAGTTTTTTTCTGCGGCATTCGCGGTTTTTGCCGTTCTGGTTATATTACGGTATGAGTTTTGTGTACGCCGGCAAAAGACAGGGAATAAAGATGGAAACAGAGCTGCTCAGACAAAAAATTAAAGATTTGAAAAGAAATCTCACGAAAGTGATCAGAGGGAAAAGCGATATTGTTGATCTGCTGATTGCGGCGCTGGCGGCCGGCGGCAATGTTTTAATGGAGGACGTTCCCGGAGTCGGCAAAACCACGCTGGCGAAAGCGCTGGCCGCCTCCATCGACGGCATCTTCAACCGGGTTCAGTTCACCCCCGATCTGCTGCCGGCGGATATTCTGGGCAGTTCGATTTACAACCCGCGCGACGCTAACTTTTACTTCCGGCGCGGTCCGGTGTTCACCAATATCCTGCTGGCGGACGAAATCAACCGGGCGTCGCCGCGGACACAATCCGCCCTGCTGGAGGCCATGAGCGAGCATCAGGTTTCAATTGACGGACAGGCTCATGCGCTGCCGCTGCCGTTCATGGTGATCGCCACCGAAAACCCGATTGAATATCAGGGGACATATCCGCTGCCGGAAGCCCAGTTGGACCGGTTCGCGATGCAGTTGTCGCTGGGATATCCGGATGAAAATGACGAACTGGCGATTCTTTTCGACCGGAAAGAACATGATCCGGCGGCCGATATTGTCCCTGTCCTGAATTGTCAGGAGATTCTCCAGATCCACGAGCTGGTGAAAAAAGTCGGGCTGGAAAAATCCGTTGCCGAATATATGCTCCGGCTGATCCGCGCCACCCGTTCGGACAGCCGCATAATGCTTGGCGCCAGTCCGCGCGCATTATTGATTCTTTCCCGCTGCTGCCAGGCGAACGCCTTTCTTGAAGGCCGTGATTTTGTGCTGCCGGATGACGTCAAACGGCTGGCTAAAGTCGTGCTGCCGCACCGCATTATCATCGACAACAAAACCAAATATTCCGGGGTGACCAATCAGGCGGTTGTCGCCGAAATAGTTGATACCATGAAAACTCCGGTGTAAAGTCACCCGTCTGCCGGTGCGCCGGATTAAAGATTTGTATCTTTATCCTGCATGTGGAACTCGAAAACCCGCTGGAAATCCCGGACGACGTAATACTTCAGCACATTCAGCCTGAATATTGCGGTGGAGTCAGAATCTATAAACTCTTTCAAGTAGGGATGCTTGCTGCAAAGCAGGTCATAATAGTGCTGATTGCCCGGCGTATGATGCAGTTCTTCGATATCGCCGACTGCGGTAATCCCGATTGCGCCAAGGATATCATCCGCCTGGTTGACGGCATTGCTGACAAATACAGATGCTTTCGGATGGCTTTTTAAATTGACGTATTTGCGGGTGTGCCTGGGCGTGGCGAAAACAATATATTTAGCATCCGGCGGCGCCGCAAATGCCACGGCGCCGGTGTACGGATATTCGCCCATCAGTGTCGCCAGCACGCTGAATTTCTGGGTCTCAAGCGTCTTTTCGACCATCAGCCAGGTTTCCTGTTCAGACATGGCGCATATACTCCTGTTAATTATCATCAATCATATCAGTTTACCATATTCCGTAAATCCGGATTTGCAAAGAAAAAAAAACAGCGCGGAAATCAATCCGCGCTGTTCAGTGGATATTATGCAACTGGATTACCAGCTAAAATTGAAAATCGGGAATACCGGCAGGAAGCCTTTGGGATTGAAGTTAATAAGCCCCAACTGGAAAGTGAACGGGGTTTTGATGTATTCAATCTTTTTCTCTTCAGGAGTTTTTACCTCGGCCTTCTTGTCGCCGGCTTTCTTGTCCGCCGGATTGACGTCAGCCTTTTTGGCGTCGGCTTTTTCAATTGCTTTTATTTCGGCTTCAGTGGTGGCCACGGTGTCATAGTCTTCAAAAGCGTTGTCGTCATTCTGAACATAATTGCCGAGCCCGATCTGAACCCCGCTGAAATATGAATCGCTGATGTTGCCGATCCCGATCTGGCAGCCTTTGAAAATCGCCTGCACATGGTTCATCCAGCCGATCTGGACGCCTTTGGAAGTGCAGTCCTTGCGGATGGTCTTATCAAAATAATTCATTCCGGACTGGTTATACAAACCGGCCTGGCCGCCGAACAGGCGGTTGCCCGCGGAGTTGAATATCCCGAAAGCCAGACCGGTGCTGTCTTTATCGGCGATATTTGCCGCTGACGCCTGCATCCCGCAGGAATTTCTGGACAAAGTGACAAGCCCCGTGTCAAAGCCGCAAACATCCTTGTTTTCAGTCATGAACAGGGAAAGGCGCATCCCGTAAATATTGGTGTATTCATTGAATAATTGGACCGGCTGGTAAATCCCGGCGTCAAAAGGAGAGCTTTTAACGTCTTCAAAGGCTCCGGCATTGCAGAGCTGGGTCCCGGTGACTACAGCCAGACACATTCCAGTCAATTTCAGCAGATATTTCATTTGGTTCATTCTCCGTAAAATATTTTTTTTGGATATTTCCCATATAAAATAACTTATTTCCGTCACAAGTAAAGCCGCAGAGTGTATTCAAATGAAGAAATCCGGAAACTTTCTCAAAAAAAATTTTAATTTTTTATTTGTCTTTTTTTACATACTTTTAACCTTATGACAGTTGATTTGTCCGCTCAGAACAATATCTTTAAGGTTATATCAAAATTTTTGTATGAAATGAATTATCTAGCAAAGGGAAATTATAGATGAAAGTACTTGTCTGCGGCGGCGCCGGTTATATCGGCAGTGCCTGTACCGAATATTTACTTGATCACGAACACGAGGTCGTGGTGTTCGATTCGCTCGTGACCGGACATGAGGAAGCGGTCGATACCCGCGCCGATTTCGTCAAAGGCGATCTGGCCAACCGCGACTTGATCATTAAGCTGTGCCGTCAGGAAAAATTCGACGCCATCATGCATTTCGCCGCGTTCTCGCTGGTCGGCGAATCAATGAAAGATCCCGGCAAATATTTCCGCAACAACCTGGCCAACGGCATCAACCTGGCCGACGCCGCAGTTGAAGGCGGAGTCAAAATGATTGTTTTCTCCAGCACTGCCGCAACGTTCGGACAGCCTGATGAAAACCCGATCCGCGAAACCGCCGCCCAGGTTCCGATCAATCCTTACGGCGAATCCAAACTCTGTTTTGAAAAAGTCCTCCGCTGGTACAACGAAATTCACGGCATCAAATATGCGGCGCTGCGTTACTTTAACGCCGCCGGCGCCACCGCCAATTTCGGCGAAGACCACAAGCCGGAGACCCATCTGATTCCGCTGGTGCTCCAGGTGGCTCAGGGCAAACGCGACAAGATCATGGTTTACGGCAATGACTATGAAACCAAAGACGGCACCTGCGTCCGCGATTACATCCATATTCTTGACTTGGCCCAGGCGCACATGCTGGCGCTTACCGCTCCCGAAAGCGGCCACTACAACCTCGGCAACGGCAACGGCCTTACCGTCAACGAAATCATTCAGGCCGCCAGGGAAGTCACCGGACATCCGATTCCGGCGGAAATCGCGCCGCGCCGCGCCGGCGACCCGGCCACGCTGATTGCCTGTTCCGACCGCGCCAAAGAAGTTCTCGGCTGGAAACCCCAGTTTGAAAATGCCAATGCCATTATCGAATCCGTGTGGAAGTGGATGCAGAAGCATCCGAACGGCTACGCCGAATAATCGCGGATTATAAGTTCGTCATAAATCCGGAATACTTATACGGTATTCCGGATTTATATTTTCAGCAGTTGATATTTTCCCGCCGGCGGATACAATAAAGATCGTTGATTTTACAACTATGCGGAAAGAGAGCGATGTCGTCAAAAAAATGGCATGAATTCGGACCCTTTACGGTGTTCGACGTTGAAACGACCGGCATGAGTCCGGCGCGCGACCGCATTGTCGAAGTTGCGGCGGTGCGGATTGATTTGAACGGGGAAATCACGCGTTTTCAGTCGCTGGTCAACCCCGGCTGTCCGATTCCGCCGCAGGTTTCGTGTGTTCATCTGATTACCGATGAAATGGTCGCGGATGCGCCGAAGTTTCACGAAGTAGGGTACAAATTCCTGGACATGGCCAGAGACAGCATCCTGGTGGCGCACAACGCCCGTTTCGACCTGGGATTTCTGCAGGAAAGTTTAGCCCGCAGCGGCTTGGAACTCTGGAAAGGCAAAACGCTCGATTCCATCCGGCTGATGAAGGAAGCCTATCGCGGCCTGCCCAGTTACAGCCTCCAGAATCTGCGCCGCACGTTCCAGCTTGATGAGAGTTTCGAAGCCATGCAGGCCCATCGCGCCGCCGCCGATGCCGAATGGACCCTCCAAATTCTCCAGATCGCCTTCACCGCCCTACTAAAACACGCCGAATAGACCGCCTCCATCCATTTTTTGCGCAGAGTGTTAGCGTGGAGGTTTTTGTGTGTTTATAATAAAGCCTCCTGTTTTTTCATTGAGAGTCATTTTTAAAAGATAACGACGATTATGACGAGTAAAAATAATAATGCTATCGCTTTGATTATCTCCTAAACTATAAAGACGATGTTCCGGTGATTTTGCAAGAAGTCCCACTTGTGTTAGCACATTATCGGGAAGATTTTCTGTTGGGCGTACCAATGCCAATGGCTCCCTTGAGATATGCAAGCTTTTATCTTCCAGCAATTTTTTAATATCAGTCAGACATATTTTACCATACATTTCCAAATAGTAACCCCGAAAAGATTTTCTATAAATATAATAAATATCGCTTTGTGTCTGAAAATTTAAATCATCCAGATCAATCTTCAATTGCTGCTTCAGCGAATCCAAACTGGGCATATAGCCAGTAGACAAGTTAAAGGTGTAGTACATTAACGCAGCAAAAAAAGTAATGCCTATTATTAAATACACAACAACAAGCGATATTTTGCTATTATTTATCTTCTTTAAATATTGGAAAATATTACTTAGCTTCATTTTTTATTCCAGAAAAATTATCTGCCATCTCGTCAAACGCTCCTTTTATGATGATTTTATAGTCTGTAACATGCTTTGTATTCCACGAAATACAAGTCTTCCACACCGGATGCGCTTCCGCGACAAACGATGAAAAAACTGTTTTCTCTTCATTTCATCCGCAAAAATTTAGCGTCTGAAAATCGCGTTATTTGAACTTCTCTTCGCTGTTCCGGTTGACAATTTTACCATATATAGATACTTGATTGTTAAAATTTTTAAATGTTGCCATTTTGTTTTTTTGTGGATAAAAGGGATTGGGATTTATGACGGATGTGTTTAAATTTACGGACGACCAGCGGAGTGGGGGGAGCCCGCGAATGCGGGAGTGTGCCCCGCTTGCGGGTCCCGCGAATGCGGGAGTGTGCCCCGCTTGCGGGTCCCGCGAATGCGGGAGAGAAAAGCGAGAAAAGTGAAAATCAAAAACCGTTGTACTCAACGACACTCCAAAGTATCGGAGTGAGGAAGCCCGCGAATGCGGGAGTGAAAAGTGGAAAGCGAGAAAAGCGAGAAAAGTGAAAATCAAAAACCGTTGTGCTCGACGACACTCCAAAGTGTCGGAATGCGGAAGCCCGCGAATGCGGGAGTGAAAAGTGAAAAGTGGAAAGCGAGAAAAGCGAGAAAAGTGAAAATCAAAAACCGTTGTGCTCAACGACACTCCAAAGTATCGGAGTCGGCTGTCCAAAATGGTTTTGTTGTAGTGCCGTCCGTGCCGGACGGGGATGGCTCGGAATACCTCTCGCAGAGCGAGAGAAACGTTCTGCACACTATGTGTCCAGAATGTTTGTTAAATTGAAAATAATTGAGTTCAGGAGGACTCCAAAGTATCGGAATAGACTGTCCAAAATGTGTTTATTGTAGTGCCGTCCGTGGCAGTCCAAAATAAGGGTGAGCAGTGTCCAAAATGTTTAAGCAGTTTAAAATAACGAAAATGTATCAATTAACGCGAATCTTAACCGGATATCGCAAATGTTGTTTGAAAATCTTATCAAAACCTGAAACAGGTTGTGCTCAACGGCTCTCTAAACTCTCCGGAATGCTGGACATTATCCGAAAGTTTTGTGCTCAGCGGCTGTCCAAAATGTCGGAGTCGGACGGTTGTCCGTCTGGTTATGCTAAAACAATGGGGCTTATGGGAGGAGGTTGTCCAAAATAAGGGTGATGACTGTCCAAAATGTGTTTCGGTTGCAGTGCCGTCCGTGCCGGACGGGAGGAATCGGAACCTCTCTCGCGGAGCGAGAGCACTGCACCGGAAAGTTCTTTGAAAACTATATCATAATGTGTCCCAAATAGCCGGGATGGCATCCTGCCGGATGCCGTTAATTAGTCTTTTCGTTCTGCTGGATCTTGGCCCAGGAGTCTTTCAGCGGCACGGTACGGTTGAATACCAGCTTGCCGGGTTTGGAATCCAGGTCAACACAGAAATAACCCTGACGTTCAAACTGGTATTTATCGCCGGGTTTGGCGTTGGCAACCGCCGGTTCGATGAAGCATTTTTCCGTTTTCAGCGAATCCGGGTTCATGTAGTTCAGATAATCGTCCTCGACTCCGCCGGGGTTTTCAACCGTGAACAGCCGGTCGTAGATTCTGGCTTCGGCTTCCAGCGCATGCGGTGCGGAAACCCAGTGAATCGTGCCTTTGACCTTGCGCCCGTCGGGGGCGTTGCCGCCTCTGGTCGACGGATCGTAGGTGCAGCGCAATTCGGCAATATTGCCGGCGGCGTCTTTGATGACGCTTTCGCACTTGATGAAGTAACCGTATCTCAGGCGCACTTCCTGGCCGGGGGCCAGCCGGAAAAACTTCTTCGGCGGGGTTTCCATGAAGTCGCTGCGGTCAATATAGAGTTCCCTGGAGAACGGCACTTTTCTGGTGCCTGAATCCGGGTTTTCCGGGTTGTTGGCGGCATCGAGTTCATCCACAACGCCTTCGGGAAAGTTCTCAATGACGATTTTAAGCGGATCGATGACGGCCAGCACCCGCATCGCTTTCCTGTTCAAGTCATCGCGCAGGCAGTGTTCCAGCAGCGCAATATCGGTCAGGCTGTTGTATTTGGTGACGCCGATAACGTCACAGAACGCGCGGATGGCTTCCGGGGTATAGCCGCGGCGGCGCAGTCCGCAGATGGTCGGCATGCGGGGATCATCCCAGCCGTTGACCAGCTTATTCTGCACCAGTTCCAGCAGTTTGCGCTTGCTCATGATGGTATAGGAGAGATTGAGCCGCGCAAATTCGATCTGCTGCGGATGCTTTTTCACTTCCAGTGCGTCCAGGAACCAGTCGTACAGCGGCCGGTGGATTTCGAACTCCAGCGTGCAGATCGAATGAGTGATGTCCTCAATCGAATCGCTCAGGCAGTGGGCGAAGTCGTACATCGGATAGATGCACCATTTATCGCCGGTGCGGTAATGGTGGAAGCGGCGGATGCGGTAGATCGCCGGGTCGCGCATGTGGATGTTGTTCGACGCCATATCAATTTTGGCGCGGAGAGTCTTCGAGCCGTCTTCGAATTCGCCGGCGCGCATTCTGGCGAAAAGGTCCAGGTTCTCTTCGATTGAACGGTTGCGCCCCGGGCTTTCCCTGCCGGCTTCGGTCAGCGTTCCGCGGTGGGATTTCACCTCATCCTGAGTCAGATCGCAGACGTAGGCCTTGTCGCGCCTGATCAGTTCGACCGCATAGTCGTAAAGCTGCTCAAAATAGTCGGACGCATAGAACATATACTTGCCCCATTCCCAGCCCAGCCACCGGACGTCTTCCATAATGGAATTGACATATTCGATGTCCTCTTTGGTCGGATTGGTATCGTCCATGCGCAAATGGCAGACCCCGCCGTTTTCATTGGCAATGCCGAAGTCAATGCAGATCGCCTTGGCGTGGCCGATATGCAGATAGCCGTTCGGTTCGGGCGGGAACCTGGTTTCAACCCTGCCGCCGTGCTTGCTGTTTCTGATGTCTTCCGCGACAATCGCCCGGATAAAGTCTGTCGGAGCCGGACTGCTGACAATATTTTCTTCCATGATGCTGTATCCTGAATAAGAATTTTTATGCAAGCTCATAAGATAATACCGTATCGCTTTATTTTCAAAGCGTTGAATCAACAGGAAAAGATGAATTTAAAACGCACGGAAAAGCCGGAGCGGGAAAGTCTGACGCGTTATCAGCCGCTGATAAAAGCCGTGTTAAGCCGGTATTAAAATTGTAAAAAGTCAAAAGGGGGTTAAATTAACCGATGCGAATGTTAACAGCGCGCCGCAATTGAAGCATGGAGATCCGCATGAAGGTAACGTCCAAAATCTGCATGACCAAGGATGTCGGGACCAACGGCAACCTTTTCGGCGGCAACATGCTGGCGTGGATGGATGAGGCCGCCGCGATATTCGCGCAGCAGATAACCGGAAGGAGTGTTGTCTCCGTGCGTTTTGCGGAGATCCTTTTTAAAAAGCCGGTGAGACAGGACGACGTTATTGAGTTTTACTGTGAAAAGATAAAACAGGGGCATACCAGTGTCACGTTCGACATTTTTGCCGTTGTTAAAAACGAGGAAGTGTTTCGCACGGAATGCACGTTTGTCGCGGTGGATAACAACGGAAGGAAAACCCCGATTGAATGGCCGGAAGAGAATCAAAATCAGTGACGTCACGCATTTTTATTTTTATTAAAAAATTTGAAAGTCGCTTGAATGTTTCACGGAATCAATACATTATAATTTTTTTGTTCCTGATGAGATGCTTAATTTAATGATTAATATGGAATGGTAACATTATGGCTGGAAACAAACTGGTAATCGTCGAGTCTCCGACCAAGGCAAAGACAATTGGCCGCATGCTTGGCCCCGAATACACGATCTTGGCTTCAATGGGACACGTGCGCGACCTTCCTGAACGCTCAATCGGAGTGGACATCAAGAACCACTTTGCGCCGATGTATGTGGAAAATCCGCGCAGCGCGAAAGTGGTGAAAGAAATTAAAGCCGCCGCGAAAAAAGCGGACAGCGTTTATCTGGCCCCCGACCCTGACCGTGAAGGGGAAGCCATCGCCTGGCATCTGCAGGAATTGCTCAAAGACACATTTAAAGGCAAATTCCAGCGGGTGGCATTCCACGAAATCACCAAAAGCGCCATCGAAAAGGCATTTCAGCATACCACGGAAGTCAATATGAACCTGGTTGACTCGCAGCAGGCCCGCCGGGTGCTTGACCGGCTGGTCGGTTATATGGTCAGTCCGCTGCTCTGGTCGCAGGTGGAAAAAGGCGCCAGCGCCGGACGCGTGCAATCCGTGGCGTTGCGCCTGATTTGCGAGCGCGAACGCGAAATTCTGGCGTTTCTGCCTGAAGAGTTCTGGAATCTGTCGGTGCAACTGCAGAACAAAGCAGGAGACGAGTTTGAATCCAGACTGTTTAAAATCAATGATGACAAGTTCAGGATTGGCAATGAAAACGATGCTCTGAAAGCGTTTAACGCAATCCAGCAGGGCAAAGATTTCAAAATAGCTTCGGTGGAATTCACCCCGAAAACCCGTAACGCGCCGCCGCCGTTCACCACCAGTACTTTGCAGCAGGCCGCGAATAATCTGCTGAAATTTTCCGCCAGCAATACCATGCGCATCGCCCAGCAGCTCTATGAAGGTATTGATGTCGGCGCCGGCGGTTCCGCCGGTTTGATCACCTATATGAGAACCGACTCGGTAATCGTGTCCAAGGAAGCCCAGATTGCCTGCCGCGACTTCATTGCCGGCGCTTACGGCAAAGAGTATCTGCCCGGCAAATCGAACCTGTTTAAAAGCAAAGCCGGAGCCCAGGAAGCGCATGAAGCGATCCGCCCGACAGACGTGACCCGCACCCCGGAATCACTGGCTAAATATCTTGACGCCACTCAATTGAGACTGTATACCCTGATCTGGAAACGTTTTGTCGCCAGCCAGATGGCGCAGGTCGAACAGCGTCAGACGACTGTAGACACCGACGTTAAAGGAGCCGACAGCAAAAAATATACCTTCCGCGCGACTGCGCTGGTCACGGTATTTCCCGGCTTCATGAAGGTTTACGATGTGACAAAAGCCGAAGAAGGCGGCGAAGAGACCGCCGAGACTCCTTCAGAAGTCCTCGGCAGATTAAAGGAAGGCGAAGCATGTTCGTTGAAAAAAGCGCTGAAAGAGCAGAAATTCACCGAACCGCCGCCGCGTTTCACGGAAGCAAGTCTGATCAAGGAGCTTGAAACCAACGGCATCGGCCGCCCGTCAACCTATGCCACGATCATTCAAACCATCCAGACCAGAGAATATGTGGCGAAGGACAAAGGCAAGCTCTGTCCGTCCGAACTTGGATTCCGGGTCAATGATTTTCTGCTGGCTAAACTGCCGGATTTGATCGAGGTCGATTTTACCTCCCGCATGGAGCTCCATCTGGACGAGGTCGAGGAAGGCAAACTGGGCTGGACCCGGATGCTGGATGATTTCTATTCTAAATTCGCGAAATGGCTGGATACCGCCAAGAATGCGGGCTCGCCTGAAGTCAGCAAGGCCGCCGCGCTGGTCAATATGCTCAATCAGGTAAAATGGGCCCCGGCGGAAAAGAGCGGACGCCGCAGTTACGACGATAAAAAGTTCTTTAATTCAGTCCGGGAAAAATTCGCCACGGACAATAAGATTACCGCCAGGCAGTGGGACGCGCTGATCGGGCTGGCGGCCAAATATTCCGTACAGTTGCCGGAACTCCATTCCGTCGCGGCGAAGCACAGCTTCAGCAATGAGCTGGCAACCAAATCCGAAGAGGTTAAAGTCTCTGAAGAAAGACGTCTGCAAAATACCGCGACCGCCGATGACAAGAGCAAATATGTGCAGATATTCTCCGCATTCTCCGGAGTCAAATGGGAACCGCCGCAGAAGAACCGCGGCAGGGTTTACGACGATAAGAAGTTCTTTGATTCCCTGAAAAAACAGGCCGATTCTGGCAAAACTCTTTCCGACAAGCAATTGAATGTGATCGCCAGGTTTGCGACAAAATACAAAGACGCGATTCCGACATTTGAAACCCTGACCGGCCTGCTGGGGATTGTTCCGGAAGCGGGAAAAAGTGAAACTGACGCCGCCGCCCCGGAAGCCAGCAGCGAAACCAGTACGCTGCTGAAAGTTCTCGCCGCCGTTACTGAATGGGAAGAGCCCGCGCAAAAGGGGAATAGAACTTTCAACGACAAGACGTTCTATGAATCGCTGGCCAAACAAGCCGAAGGCGGCAAACAATTGAGCCCGAAACAGCTATTCGCGTTAAAGAAGATGGCGAACAAGTATTCCGGCAATAAAGAAGAAGAGTAAATCCTTTTCCCTGAATTATCGCGGCAGATTCATTTTTTAATGATCTGCTGCTGATAAAGAGTCAGATAGTCTTCAACCATTTTTTCGGACGTGAAAGACAGATCCGGACTGGAAACCGCGCCGTTGACAAGCTTGTCGGCAATCAATTCCGCCAGCATCGCCGGCGACTGGGTTTTGAAGTCGAAAAACGCTCCGTTGGGATAATTCCGGAGGAGTTCTTTCAGCGGCCCGATTTCGCTGGCTATGACCGGTACGCCATGCGCCATCGCCTCGATCAGCACCAGCCCGAAACCCTCGTACCGGGAAGGCATCACAAAAAGATTGAATGCCCCGATGCAGTTTGACGCGTCTTTCCGGAAGCCGGGCAGCGCCACGGGAATGTTTTCCGGAGCATCCTGCGCCAGGCGTTCAAGGCTGCGGCGTTCAGCGCCTTCGCCGATAATCACCAGCCCCCACTTTTGCCCGTCTGGAACATGCCGGGAAAGTTCAGGCAGCATTTTCAAAAGAATATCATAACCTTTCTCATGCCCCAGCCTTCCGACCGAGCCGAAAACCGCGCTGCATCCGGCGAACCCCCAGGAATTCCATAACTGTGCAATTTCGTCCTGCCGCAGCCTTTTAGGCGCGACGATCCCGTTATAAATTACCGGCATTGATTTGGCTTTCACATGCATTTTAGCGGCATGAAAGTCGCGGGCCGCCTCGGAAACCGCAGTCTGGACATCGCACAGCGGGAGCGTGAGATGATCAAGGAAAAAATACCATGCTTTGCTCTTTCTGGATTCCATGGTATGCACGGTGTTGATCAGCTTATATTTGGCGCCGAGAGCATTCAGGCGGGTTGCCAGATTCGCATGGAGCAGATGGGAATGCACTACTTCGGGCCGCAGCCGCCGGAGAAGCGATTTCAGGCGGAAAAGCCGCCAGGGGGCGGATTTAGTAAGTTCCAGGGATTCAATTCCTACATTGTGCTCGAGCAGATCATGGATAATGACCGACTCCCGCGGCAGCGGCCGCAGTGAGACTACGGTCACGTCATGGCCGCGGCGGCGCAGCCCGGCGCAAAGCTCGGCCAGCACCCGCTCGGCTCCGCCCGGACGCAACTCGGTTATTACTTGAACTATTTTCATAATGGCTTAATTATATCTATGTTTTGAATAATTGAAAACCTGTTTTCGTCAAAAAGCCGGATTTCTGCTCATTTATTCCGGCAGCACGACAAAACTTCATTCACCGGGACATTATTCCTGCCGCTGTGCAGAACCGACACATTGCCGCCTGCCGGAGCCAGTTTTTCCGGAAGTGTGCTGCCGGTAAAAACAACCACAACCTTCGCCCGGTTAAACGACGCGGCAATGTGGCCGACTCCTGAATCATTGCCGACAAACAGTCGCGCTCCGGACAATAGCGCGCATAGCACGCCGAGTTCTCCGCTCCAGGCAACCGCGCCGCTTTTCCCGGCGATTTTCATACCGCGCGGCAGTTCTTTTTCCGTGCCGGAAATTAAAGCCTGCCAGCCTTCAGCCTTCAGCGCGGCGGCAAGCGCGGCAAAATTGTCATCGCCCCATTCTTTCTCCGGCCAGCCGGCGCAAGGCGCAATCACCGCCAGCGGCCGCGATGAGTCCAGTCCGGCGGAGCGGCACGCCTCTTCAAAACTGCATTTCAGCAGCGGCGGACGCGGATAGTCCGGAATCGTCATTTCCGGAACCGCGGCCAGCGCCACCTTGAACAGCCGCCGCCATAAATGCAGGTCAGCGTATTCAGAACGGGAGACCAGCAGCGAATACAACGCTCCGAATTCATCACCCTCAAAGCCGATGGAGTATCCCGGCTTCAGCAGCCGGGTGAACATGGCGGAGTAGCGGTTGCCGGTCAGATCCATCACCAGGTCAAAATTCAAAGGCCGGTATTGCCGGGCGGCGGCAAACAGCCCGGACCATGAAAATTTTTCCCGCCGCCGGTCGCTGATAACTTCAGGGACCAGATGAATGTTTGCCGGAGCGATCATATTGTAAAAGAGAGCGGAAAAGTCCCGGCGCAGGAAAATATGGATTTCCGCATCCGGAAACCGCTGTTTCAAATATGGAATGGTCTGGGATGCCCAGAACGTGTCGCCAAGCCAGTGACATGCAATCACTCCAATCCGCCCCGGTTTTTCCGGGATGGATTTTCTCCCCTGGAACAGCCCGTAACATGCCAGCACCGCGTCGATGATTTTCTTTAAAACCGTTTTCATCAGGGATGAACCGCCTTATTTATTAAGCGAGGCTTAATATAATCTTCCGTAAATGCGATACAATACCGGCGCCGGTTATTCGTGAATATCTCCGATTATTCATCATGAAAACATGGTTCCCGGTTTACATTTTGCGAAAAATGCGCTATCGTTTAGGATTAACTTTACACTCAATGCTGAATGAAGGAAATATGGACATTAGAATATTTAGAACCGCATCATTATGTTTCTGCGCAGTCTTGCTGCTGTTCGCCGCCGCCGGTTGCGATTCATCCGGCAAACCGCAGCCGAAAGACAGCGACAATTCGATCACCGCGCTACAGGAAAAAGCGGCCGGCGGCGATATTGCCGCGATGGTTGCGCTGGGCAGAATGTTTTTAGATGACAACAAAGACGTTGAAATCAATTATGCCGAGGCGCTGAAGTGGTTCGAAGCGGCTTCCGCCAAAGGGTCCGCCGAAGCCGCGGCATATTGCGGCTATATCTGCCACTACGGCGGATATGGCGTGGAGAAGGATAAACAGAAAGCCCTGTCTTACTATAAAATGTCGGCTGAAAAGGGCGACCAGCGGGGCCAGTTCTTCTACGGGCAGCGCCTCATGGATGACGGCAATCAGACAGCGGCGGAGGCATGGCTTGAAAAATCCGCCGAGCAGGGGATGCTGGCCGCGCAGTTGACGCTGGGCGACCTCTATTACGCGCAAAATACCGCCGCCGGTGCCGCCAAAGCCGTCAAGTGGTATAAGCGGGCGGCGGATCAGGAATGCCCGGGAGCCATGAACAACCTGGCCTACCTCTGGGCGGAACAGGGCAAAGAACTGGACAAAGCGCTGATTCTGGCGGGAAAGGCCGTCAGCATGGATCCGGATAACGGAGCGTTTATTGATACGCTGGGCTGGATTATGTTTAAAAAAGGCCGGTACAATGAAGCGCTGGGACGGCTGACAGAGGCGGAAAGGCTGAACTCCGAAGACGCGGGCATCCTTGATCACCTTGGAGAAACCTGCCTTAAACTCGGCAAAAAGGCGGAAGCCGCCCAATACTGGAGCCGCGCGCTTGAACAGTCCGCGGATCAGGAATTCAAAGAGAAAATTCAGCAGAAACTCAACTCGCTCAAAAAATAAAACAAGGAACATATTCCATGCGCAGAAACGTCAGATTTCTATTTCCCGAAGGCAAACCCAGAGCCCTGACTTTAAGCTATGATGACGGCAACGTCGCCGACCGCCGGCTGGCCGGGATTCTCAATAAACATAAAATTAAAGGCTCATTTCATCTGAATGCCGGCACGCTTGGTAAAAACAACGTTATTGCGCCGGAAGAAATTGCTGAACTTTTTCAGGGACACGAGATCTCCTGCCACAGCTTTACCCATCCGTTCCTTGAACGCATCAGCAGGACCGAAGTGGTGCGGGAGATGCTTGAAGACAGGCTCGAACTGGAGAAGCTTGCCGGATATCCGGTGCGCGGCATGTCCTATCCGTTCGGCACATACAGCCAGGAGGTGATTGAAGTATTGAAAAGCCTGGACATTGTATATGCCCGGACTGTACAAAGCACCGGCAAGTTTGTGCTGCCGGAAAACTTTCTGGAATGGCATCCGACGTGTCATCACAAGGATAATCTGCTGGAGCGGACAGCTCAGTTCAAGAAAACGCCTTACTCCTTTTCCCTGTTTTACGTATGGGGCCACAGCTACGAATTTGACCGGGAGAACAACTGGGGACTGATCGAGGACTTTTGCGCGGAGATCGCCGGGGATGAAACGATCTGGTATGCCACGAATATTGAGATTTATGACTACTCCGCCGCACTGAAGCGGCTGGAATTCTCCGCCGACAGTTCACTCGTGAAGAACCCGAATTCAATGCCGGTATGGTTGAGTGTCAACGGCTCCCCGGTAAAAGTTCTGCCCGGCGAATTGAAGACCTTGAACATTCCAGAACCGGCTTGAGCCGTCTTCACATTTTGGACAATCTGGACACCGGGCGCACTCATTCTGGACACCGGGCCACTCATTCTGGACATATGCTTTGCTCAACGGTTTTCGTAATCTGAGAGTTCTGAGAAGACTGGGAATTCCGGAATATTTCCGTCCGGCACGGACGGCACTACACCAAAACCATTTTGGACAATCATCTCACTCATTTTGGACAATCATGTACAGCGCAGTTTTGCCCGTGCGGCCGGCATAGCAAACCGGACAACCGTCCGATTTTGGACATGATATTATAGTTTTCAAAAAACTTCCGGTTTACGCCCTCGCGCCGCGGTACCGGTTCCGATCCTGCCGGACGGCAGTGCAATATAACCATTTTGGACAATCATCTCACTCATTTTGGACAACTCCGTCCGGGACGGACGGCACTACACCAAAACCATTTTGGACAATCATCTCACTCATTTTGGACACATGCTTTGCTCAACGGTTTTCGTAATCTGAGAGTTTTGAGAAGACTGGGAAATATGGGATATTGCCGTCCGGCACGGACGGCACTACACCAAAGCCATTTTGGACAATCATCTCCCTTCCCGCATTAGCGGGAGACAACGCTCCCCATAGGCCCCATAAGACCCATAGGACCCATAGGACCCATGTTTTACGGCTCTGCGCCGGGCAACCGCCCGATTTTGGACAGCCCCGTCCGGCACGGACGGCACTACAACAAAACCATTTTGGACAGTCATCTCCCTTCCCGCATTAGCGGGAGACAACGCTCCCCATAGGCCCCATAAGACCCATAGGCCCCATTGGCCCCATGTTTTACGGCTCTGCGCCGGGCAACCGCCAGCCAGCAGCACAGACCGGGCAACCGTCCGATTTTGGACAACTCCGTGCGACACGGACGGCACTACGCCAAAACCATTCTGGACAATCATCTCCCTTCCCGCATTAGCGGGAGACACCCCCCATAGGCCCCATAAGACCCATAGGCCCCATTGGCCCCATGTTTTCCGGCTCTGCGCCCGCAGCCTGGACAGCCTTATCCGGAACGGTTTTCGAAGATCCCGCTTTCTGCATTCTGTTTTCATTCTGAATTCTGCTATTAATATGTCGCTCCGCTGGAGCTGAAAACTATTATATGGACGTTTTAAGCTATTAATATTCCGCTCCGCTGGAGCTGAAAACTATTATATGGACGTTTTAAGCTATTAATATTCCGCTCCTCTGGAGCTGTCTTCTGATTTTCCGGTTCCCATTCTGACTCCAGCTATTAATATGTCGCTCCGCTGGAGCTAAAAACTATTATATGGACGTTTTAAGCTATTAATATTCCGCTCCTCTGGAGCTGTCTTCTGATTTTCCGGTTCCCATTCTGAATTCTGACTCCTGGCTTCTGACTTCTGGTTTTCAGATATCCAATTCGAAAAATTCGGCCCGGTCTTTCCAGGCTCTGATCATGTCCGGGGCGTATTTGCCCTTTACCGTCCGGGGGGCGGCGGCGGTATCGGGAATCAGCGGACGGCCTTCCGCTGACGCTTGGGTATTGTATTTCCGCCTTTCCATTTCGGTGAAGGTGACCAGCATCATGTCTTCGAATTCCTGAGTTTCTTTTTTGGAAAAACCGTCACCGGCATCGGCGGGACACATGGACATGTATTCGGTCAGGGCTTGCAGCCCGGCGATTTCCGACGGGTCCAGCTCCGGTTCCGCTTTTGGCTGTTCCGCCTTCTCTTCCAACTTTTCTCGCTTGTCTATCCCGCAGTCGCGGGACCCGCAAAGCGGGGCCTTAATCCCTTTCCGCCTGTCGCTGCGTTCCAGCCAGTACTGGATTGCCTTGAGATTGGGTATCGCACTTTTGACGGTGGTGCGGGTCCGGCCTTCATGATCGGTCACATGGATGGTGATGCTGTAATCGCCCAGCGCCAGTTCCAGCAGACGGTTTTCCACCCGGTCGTCAACGGCCTCCCGGCCGGCC
>JBAYIO010000056.1:0-37279 GCA_041665605.1 Victivallaceae bacterium
GAAGTCTTCTTCGAATGGTTGGAATATTGTGACACTCCGCAAACCGAAAGGGCGGAGATAACAGGGAATACAAAATAAACCTAAACGCAGAAGACCATATTATGTCTACTCGACCGGAATGGGGGGGGGAGCCCGCGAATGCGGGAGTGAAAAGTTGAAAGCGAGAAAAGCGAGAAAAGTAGTGAACCGTTATGCTCAACGATACTCCAAAGTATCGGAGTCGGACGGATATGTCCTTGGAGGGTTGCGCTCTGTCGCAACCGGGATCGGAAACGGTTGCCACCTCTAAACTCTCCGGAATGTTGTCCAAAATGTAAAGAATGTGACTGGTGACTGGTGAATAGTAAAAAACTTTGTATCTGTGCCTTTGTGACTCTGTGGTTAAACGGTTCCGGATGGGAGTGTCCAGAATGTCCAGAATGTTTTTGCTGTAGTGCCGGACGGTACTGCTCTGTAGACGTTTCCCGCCAATGCGGATGTTGTTTGAAAATATTATTAAACAGTTGTGCTCAACAGGGCTCCAAAGTCTCCGGAATGGGGAAGCCCGCGAATGCGGGAGTGAAAAGTTGAAAGCGAGAAAAGCGAGAAAAGTTATGAAAACATTGTGCTCAACGATACTCCAAAGTCTCCGGAATGGGGAAGCCCGCGAATGCGGGAGTGAAAAGTTGAAAGCGAGAAAAGCGAGAAAAGCGAGAAAAGCGAGAAAAGCGAAAAAAGCGAGAAAAGCGAGAAAAGTTATGAAAACGGTTGTGCTCAACAATACTCCAAAGTATCGGAATGGGGGGGAGCCCGCGAATGCGGGAGTGAAAAGTTGAAAGCGAGAAAAGCGAGAAAAGCGGGGAACCGTTATGCTCAACAGGGCTCCAAAGTCTCCGGAATGCGGACGGCTGTCCAAAACGTCCGTGTCGGACGGGGATCGGAAATTCTCTCGCAGAGCGAGACTACGTGCGGAACCATTCTGCACCGCAGATGTGCAAAATGTCCAATGAAGTTCATATACAGTCGAAAAGGGATTTCTCTGTGCCTTTGTGACTCTGTGGTTAGTTTACCTGGTTTTACTGGATGGGGGTTGACGCTTATTTACAATCCTGGCGCTGAATTTGACGGTTACCTGAACCCCATTTCTCGCGGATATTGATGCCTTGTATGAAGTGTCGGCGGCTGCCAGCAGCATCGACGGCGCTGATTTGTCATTGGGATTCTCCACCGGTATTCCGCCGTCCAGATCACTCAGTTTCGGCGTGTCGGTTTGCAGTTTAAAGCCCGCATTTTCGACTGCGGCGCCGATTATCTGGATGGAACTGTAAGCAGCAACCAGCGATTCATCCGCGCCGCCTGCCCGGAGGCCATTAAAAATGATTGAGACTTCCCCGTCCTTTTTCGGGGTGAAGATGAAGGAGAAATCACCCGGCTCCGCGGATAATGATTGGCTGGTCATGGTCAGATAAAGCGGCTGATCTTTGCCCGTCGGCTCCGGATTTCTGACAGTGAGGTTTTCGGCGTCTATCAGAAGCAGCGGAACTTTTGCGTCAACCCCGCTGACCTCAACGCGGATAGACGCTTTTTCAGGCAGAAGCAGCGTGACGGCAATCAATGTCGCCGCCAGGAACAGCACTGCCGGAATCGCAAAATGCACCTTTTTCATTGCGCTGCAATCTTTTCACCCGTTCCGGGTTTTATCTTATTTCGCCTTGATCAGGTTCCAGTATTTAATGTAGGTCTGATTATAATCGCCCAGGTCGCGCAGTACTTCGCTTTTCTGGAATACTTCCGGTTTCATCATGAACGAGGGATTGTCTTTCAGTTCCTGCGGGATCAGTTTGGCGGCCGCGGTGTTGGGCATCAGGTAATTAATGAAGACCATGTTTTGGGCGCATACTTCCGGATCCTGCATGTAATTGATGAACTCATGAGCCAGCTCCGGATTTTTGGCGGAGGCGGGGATCACCATCAGGTCAACCGCCAGCGCGGTGCCTTCCTCCGGCACGGAGAACGACACATATTTCTTCTCTTTGCCGATCTGGAGAATGTCGCCGTTGTAGCCCTGGATGACCATGAAATCTTTGGAGGCGATGCCGAGTTTGGCGTCATCCACGGTGAAGGACGCCAGGTTTTTCTTCCATTCCATCAGCAGATTCCTGGCGGCTTCAACTTCCTTGTCATTGGTGGAATTGAAGCTGTAGCCCAGGTATTTCAGCGCGGCGCCGAATGTCTGGCGCACATCGTTGAGCATCGTCATCCGGCCGGCGTATTTTTTGCTGCCGAACATCCCCCATGAAGGTTTGAAATCGGTGACCACTTCATTGTTGTAGCCGATACCGGAGAATGTCACGGCATAGGGAACGGAATACTCCATTTTGCTGTCTTCGAGCTTTTCCAGAATATCCGGCATCATGTATTTGACGTTGGGTATTTTGCTCTTGTCGAGCGGCATCAGCATGTTCTGTTTGGCCATGACCGCGGCGATATAGCTGGTCGGGAAAATCAGGTCATAGCCCTGGGCGCCGGCTTTCATTTTAGCGTACATCGATTCGTTGGAATCGAAGTAGGAGATCACCACCCGGCAGTTATTCTTCTCCTCAAAATCCTTGACCAGTTGCGGAGACAGGTAGTCCGCCCAGTTGTACAGATAGAGCGTTTTCTTCTGTGCGGAACATGACACGGTCAGCAGCAGCGAGAGGCACAGCGACATTTTCAGGAGCTTAAACAATATTTTCATTTTTCCTGCTCATTAGTTTGTTGATGGCATACGCCATGATAAATGTTACTATTATTAATATTACCGATAACGCATTGATGATCACGGGTGTTCCGTGTTTCATCATACTGTAAATATATACCGAAAGCGTGGTGGAGCCAGGCCCGTAAACAAAATAAGTGATAACAAAATCATCAATCGAGATGGTGAACGCCAGCAGCGCCCCGGCAATGATTCCCGGCGCTATCTGCGGGATAATCACCCGGCGGATGATAATTGCCCAGCCGGCCCCCAGGTCCCTGGCGGCTTCGACCGTTGAAAAGTCAAAATCCTGCAATCTGGCCAGCACCGTCATGGCTACGAAACTGGTGCAGAAGGTCACATGCGCCAGAAAAATGGTGAACAGGCCGAGTTCAAGTTTTAAAGATATGAAAAACAGCAGCAGGCTGATCCCCATCAGAATGTCCGGAATGCCAAGCTGGGTGATAATCATGAGCCGGTGCACCTTCTGCACCCTGTCCGTGTAGAGATGGATCGCAAATGCGGCAAGCGTGCCGAGGACGACCGCCGTCGCGGTGGCGCTCAAGCCGATAATCAGGGAATTCATCAGCGCGGAAATCACATCCTGATCCTGCACCAGCTTTACATACCAGCGCATGGAAAAGCCGTTCCATCCGCTGCCGCTGTAGCGTCCGGGATTGAATGAGTCAAGCGCCACCACCAGCATCGGCAGATAGAAGAGCAGCATGATGCCCAGGGTTGCGAAAAAAGGGATTTTTGACTTACACTTTTTCATTGTTCCACGGTTTTAACCTGAAATTGTTAATAATTATGACAGTCAACCTGAGTCCGAGCAGGCCGAGAATAACCAGCAGCAGCACCGATGCCCAGGCGGAGGCCTCCGGGATGTTGCGCCCGACCAGCACCCGCTCGGCAATCAGATTGCCCACCATGTCGCAACTGGTGCCGCCGACCATTTCCGGGATCACATAGGAGCCGAGGGCGGGGATGAATACCATCAGCGTCCCGGCGGTGATGCCGGAGGAGATGCCGGGCAGGAAGATTTTGAAAAACGCCTTGGTCCGGGTCGCGCCCAGGTCGTAAGCCGCCTCCATCAGACTGAAATCGAACTTGTCGGCGGCGGCGAAGATGGGCAGAATCGCAAACGGCAGATAGGTGTAGACGATTACCAGCAGCACCACATAGGGGTTGTACAGCAGCAGCGTGTCCGGCGAGATAATGTGGAGCTGAATCAGCCAGTGGCGCAGCGGACCTTCCGGATTCAGCACGGCTTTCCAGGCGAACACCCGGATCAGGAAGTTAGTCCAGAACGGCACGATAATCAGAATCAGCAGGCATTTCTTCAGGCTCTCTTTACAGGCGATCATGTAATAAGCCACCGGTATCGCCAGCACGACGCAGATGATCGTGGAAACGGCGGAGACCCACAGCGTCCGCCAGATGATTTTCATGTATACCGGCTCCAGCAGCCGCCTGAAGTTATCGGCGGTGAACCCGGACATGATGTTGCCGTACTGATCCGCGGGATGCATTGAGATCAGCAGCACGGAGACCGAGGGGATGAGAAAAAACACGGTCAGCCATAAAAGCGACGGCGCTGAAATAATCATTTCATTTACCGCTTTGGAGAGTTTTTTCATTTTCGCTTATGCGCCTTTTCCGGTTTCTGCGGTTCCGACACGTTTATCGGCAGCAGCGAACGGTCGGAGTCCTGGAAATTATCCAGGATGTAACCGTTGTCAGCATGCCATGCCAGCCAGACTTCCTGTTTCCAGCGGATCGGCTTCTGGTCGAGCAGAAATGCGGAATGCTGTTTCTGCACGGAGATCAACTGTTTGCCGATTCTGATCCAGAACTTGGTGGAATTGCCCATATAAATAATATCTTCAACATGCCCTTTCAGTACGTTCTTCTTCTGATCGGGAGCCGGCTGCTCTCCTGAAATGTCTATTTTCTCCGGGCGGATGCTGACGTGCACGCCGTCGCCGATGTTGAGCCGGCGGTCATTGAAAATCAGCATCTGCTGATTGCCCATGTTTTCAAGCTGCACCCGGCTGTAGTCGTTATCCGTGATTTCGGTAACGGTTCCGTCAAAGAAGTTGGTATCCCCGATGAACGCGGCGACGAAGCTGGATTTGGGCGCTTCATAGATTTCGGCAGGCGGCCCCATCTGTTCGATAATCCCCTGATTCATGACAGCGACATCATCGCTGATGCTCATGGCTTCGCTCTGGTCGTGGGTCACATAGACGAAGGTAATGCCGATTTTATCATGGAGTTCGTCGAGTTCCACCAGCATCCGCTGCCGGAGTTTCAGGTCGAGCGCCGCCAGCGGTTCGTCCAGCAGCAATACCTGCGGGTGATTGATCAGTGCGCGGGCCAGAGCCACGCGCTGCCGCATGCCGCCGCTCAACTGCGCCGGTTTTTTGTAAGCGTGCCGGGTCATCTGGATCATCTCCAGATACTTCTCCACCTCGGATGCGATTTCCTGTTTCGGGCGTTTATCAACTTTCGGGCCGAATGCAATATTTTCCCAGATGGTCATATGGGGGAACAGCGCATAATTCTGGAAGACCGTGTTTACCGGACGGTCATTCGGCACCAGGTCGGTGATGTCTTTGCCGTCAAGAATGACTCTGCCGGAATCCGGAGATTCCAGTCCGGCGCAAATCCGCAACAACGTAGTTTTGCCGCAGCCGCTGGGGCCGAGCAATGAAAATATCTTGCCTTTTTCGACACTGAACGACACGTCGGCAAGCACTGTCTGCCTGCCGAACTTCTTTGATATGTTCTCAAAACTAAGAAAACCTGCCATGCTTATTTTCTCTTTTTGTCATATAAAACCAATATTAAATTCAAAAGAAATAAAAAGGAATCCCACAATAAATAATTACTTTTAAACTATAATTAAATGATTTAAAATCAAGCAGCAAAAATCAAAATTGCCGGAACTTTTCGAATCGCTTCCAATCCATATTTTCTTTTGACCGGAAACTATGGATATAGGCATGGTTATGTATATTGAGATTCGTTTTGGGGATAATGCTTATGGTTAATCGCTTCAAGGCTTGAAAAAGCAGGGACTTAACACAATTTATAAGGTAGAATTTTTTTGTCAGGCAGAACAAATATAAGGAATGTGGTATGAGCTTGATTTTAGATGGTAAAACTATCAGGGAACTGCAACCGGTTACCGAATTGCAGGCTATTGATGCCAGTATCCGGCGGGAATTCCCGTTCGTGGCGGCGACAGTCGGGGAAGCGGAAAACTGGCAGTCAGGCTGCCGTGAACGTCTCGTCGAGCTGATGGGGTTCGTAAATCAGACGCCGTATGTCGATCCGGAACCTGAGCTTATCGAAGAAATTGACCGTGGTGATTTCATTCGCCGCAAGATACTTATCCGCACCTCTCCGGACAGTAAAATGCCGGTATATCTGCTGCTGCCGAAAGGCGCGAAAGCTCCGCTTCCTGTCGTTCTGGCTTATCACGGGCACGGCTACGGCGTTAAGGATATTGTCGGGTTATGGGAAAATGGCGACGAACGGCTTGAGCCGGATGGTTATCATGCCGACTTTGCTGTGGAATTGTGCCGTCGCGGAATGGCCGTCGCCGCTCCTGAAATAGCCTGTTTCGGAGAAAGACAGACCGATTTCAGCAGTCTTGCAGCGAAAAAGGCCGCTTCGCCTGCGCCTTCCACCTGTGAGCACAGCGCGGCCTGGGCGTCCATGCTGGGAATGAGCATTCTGGGTATGCGTGTCCGCGACTCGCTCCGGCTTACCGATTATTTGCAATCTCTGACTGAAATAAACGGCGACCGGATTGGCGCAATGGGAATTTCCGGCGGCGGAATGATGACTTTCTTTCATGCCGCGGTTGATCCGAGAATCAAGAGTTCCGTAGTCAGCGGTTATTTCTGCGGATTTCGCGACAGCATCCTCGGTATCCATCATTGTCCATGTAATTATGTGCCGGGACTTCTCAGGCTTGGCGATGTCAGCGACCTGGCCGGGCTGATTGCGCCGCGCGGTCTGATGATTGAGGCGGGAGATCACGACAGTATTTTCCCGATAGATTCTGTCAAGGCTCAATATGAAAAAGCCCGCCGCGCCTATCATGTATGGGGCAAAGAAGCAAACCTGGAGATTGATGTCTTTGAAGGACGTCACCGTATCTGCGGTAATCGCGCATATCAGTTTTTACAGGAATCCCTGCAGCCTTGAGAAACCAGATTTTAGCCGGTTCTCCTGCACATCAGTGCTCCGGATTTGCCATAATCGATCCGCTTTATTGTCCGGACCGGATGATGCCGTTGCCGGACATGCGCAATAATGCCGCGCCATGGCTTTACGGCGATGGCGAGCTGGAGTGCCGGCGTCTGCAGCAGTTACGCCGCCGCACCATTGAGGCAAAGCTGAAAGTAGGCTATCCGGGGGAATTTCACCAGCCGGCGGAGCATGTCCGGTTCCGTCATCCGGTTGTCGGCGCTGATATAATTATTCTGCGGGCCTGTGGAGCGGTGACGACCCGGATTGGCAGTCAGGAAATATACCGGGCGGAAGATCAGACCCAATCTCATAAAATCACTTTGCCTGCCGGTTTTTCCACGCCGGTCTATTTGCATATGGAATTGATTGCCGCGGACGGTCTCCCCGCGCTGCTGATTGAAGACGGCCCGTATTCTACTGCCGGCGGAGGCTGGGAATGGTCGAATGACGGTATAGCCTGGGAATTTCCCGTGACATTCTCCCAGACTGTCTCCGGTTTTCCGCCGCATTGTTCCGAACCGGCGGAAACGGTACTGTCGCCGGCAGGACGGGACAGCGAACTCTTTGATTTCGGGCGGGAGTTATTCGGTACGGTAACAGTACGCTGCATTAATAAACCGGAGATTGCGGCCGGAGAATCCCCCGCTGAAGCCAGGAATACTGTTGCTGAAGATTGCGAGCAACCTGTGACGGTCATTGCCAGCGGCAATGGCGAATGGCGCAGTGAGCATCCGCTGGCATTCCGGTATTTGCGGGTTGGAGGCGGAGCCAAGGCTGAGGACATCGCCTGCCGGGCACCGTTCTATCCGGTGCGTTATCGCGGCGCCTTCGCCTGCTCCGACAAGCAACTGACCAGAATTTGGATGAACAGCGCTTACACTTTGCGGCTATGCATGCAGGATTTTATTCTTGACGGCATCAAACGGGATCGTCTGCCATGGGTCGGCGATCTGACGATGAGCATGATGGTTGATGCCTATGTCTTTGGCGACGCCGAAATCGTCCGCCGTTCGCTTACGGCTCTCGGACGCGCTGGAATCGGGCACAAACATCTCAACGGGATTATTGATTACTCGCTGTGGTGGATTATCGCGCATGACTGTTTTCAGCGTTATTTCGGCGATATGGTTTATTTGCGCCGCGAATGGCCGCGGATTGAGGCGATGCTGGCCTGTCTGGAATCACGCTGTGACGCCGACGGCCTGCTGATTACATCTGCGGAGGATTGGCTGTTCATCGACTGGGTGGAAGGCGACAAACTTACCGCGCTTCAAATGCTTTGGCGGTGGGCACAGGATTCAGCGGCCAGACTGGCTGAACGTCTGGGAGAAAATGCTTGTGCGGCAAAATGGCGCGATCGTGCCGAACGCCTGGCGGTAATCCTGCACGACCGCGCCTGGGATGCGCAGCATGACTTCTGGCGGGGAATTCCTGATAAATCTTCTTTAACGCCGTCACGGCATGCCCATTTTATAAGTGTGGTTTCCGGTTTGGCCAGACCAGGACAGATGGCCGCGATCCGGAACGTACTGCTGGGGAACATCGCCCGGCCGGTTGGAACTCCCTATATGGCTGGCTTTGAGAATATAGCGTTGTCTAAACTGGGGGCGGTGGATGAGATGACGGTCCGGGTAAACCGTTACTGGGGCGGAATGCTCGAGCGCGGCGCTACTACCTTCTGGGAAGCGTATGATCCGGAACAGCAGGGCGATGCCGCTTACAGCTTTTACGCTCGGCCTTTCGGCAAGAGCCTCTGTCATGCATGGAGCGCCGGGCCGGCGGCATTTCTGCCCATGGGCATACTCGGACTGGAACCCGGGACAGACGGCTGGAAGCGGTTCTCTGTAGCTCCCAACCTGGGAACTTTAACTTGGGCGGCGGCGACGGTGCCGACTCCGCAGGGTGAAATAGAAGTGCTGGTTGAAGACGGCATCATGTCTTTGCGGGTTCCGTCCGGCGCTGTGGCGGAATGGCATGGACGTGATTTTACCGGGGAAGTCAGTATCCGGTATTTGACAGAGTCCTGATTTGACATAAATTATTATAAATATTCTAACTATTTTGAATACTAATGGGAGATAAATGATGCCGCTTAAAGTTGCTATTATCGGCGCGCTTGGTCATATCGGATATGCATTTAAAACACTTCTTGCAGGGCAGGAGGCGGTTCCGTGCGGAATCGCTTCAGGAACAGACGGCGATTTGCCTGAAGCATCGCTGCCCGGCATTCTTGCTAAAATCAAATGTCCATTGTTTGAATCATGGGAAAAGATGCTTGACGAGGTTAAACCGGATATTGCCGTTATCGGAACGCGGTATGACCGCAACGGGGTGGTCTCGCTGGAATGCCTGCGCCGCGGCATTAATTGCTTTACGGAAAAAACTATTGCCCATGATTTTGCCATACTGGACGAACTGCGGAAAGCGGCGGAACTGAACCATGTCAAAATCTTCGGGATGCACGGCATGCGCTATGAACCGCATTTTTATGCGGCGCATCAGGCTGTGGTAAGCGGAATCATCGGCAAGCCGCGACTGTTTTCCGGTCAGAAATCCTATTGTTTCGGCGATATCCGGCCGGAATTTTACAAGGACCGGCAGCAATACGGCGGAACTATTCTCTGGGTGGCGCTTCACGCCATTGATCTGAGCTTCTGGAATGTCGGCAACTGGGAAAAAATCTCTGCGGTTCAAAGCACCACGGCCAATCATGGTTATGGCGATTGCGAATCCCACTGCTCGATGATGATTGATTTCGGGGCAGGCACCATTGGCAATATCAATGCGGATTTCCTGCTGCCCGGAAAATTCGGTTCGCACGGCGACGATCAGATCCGGATAGCCGGCGAGAATGGCGTTATCTGGGTACGGGACGGCAAAGCCTTTGCCGCCACCCACACCACGCCCGCCGCAGAATTGCCGGCGGAAGATCCCGGCGACATCTTCACTGATATCTGCCGTGAGATCAAAGGCACCGGCAAATGCATGTTGTCCATGGAAGATACCTTCCAGGTTTCCCGCCTGGCGCTTACCGCCAGAATGGCCGCTGATTCCGGCAGGACAATTACGCTTTAAACGCAGATATTGTGCCGGAATGCGGCGGCGCGGACTATGGCCGCGTCAGCCTTTAATGTCATTGCTTTCGTCTTCGAATCTCCGGCCCGCCCGAAGGGCGTGGAAGTCCGTCCGTAATACCCCGAGGCTTGCCCCGGGGTATTACGGACGGGAGGAAAATTTTTATTACCTGATGCCGATTATAAAAAATAAATTACCGGGAATAATGCGCTGTTTCAAATCGTCTTTAGTTATGTCTTGTTCACTCCAGAGATCAGTCAGCGCCACCTTAGCAGGATCGAGTCCGAGTCTGCTGAAATCAATGTCGATATTTGCTTTTTTATCCTCGCGTCCCATATTGCCGGCAATGACAAAATACTTGTAAGGCGCATCATTAAGTTTGTAATAGGAACAATATACTCCCGAAGAGGAAGATTTTATTGCGTCTTGATACCAGTAACCGAAAAATTCTGCACGGTTAAGATTTAGTTTACTCTTCACTTTCCAGAATCTTTCGACGGCATGGTGGTTTATCCAGTCCGAGTCGACGTTAAAATCGTACAAAAAGGCGCTGGCAAACGAGCGATATGCAAATTTTTCCGAACTTAATTCTTTGGCACGTGATTTCAGCGCAGGCATAAAGCTGCTTGCTCTTGAAACCTGATTGCAACGAATAATTGCAGTTCCCCGGATGACCGGATTCCATGCCGACTGATATTCTTCCGCTGGAACTTCGCAATAATAATAATCCGGTTTTTCACCGTAAAGCCAGACATCGTTTTCGCCGGGATACCAGGCATCGGAAAAATTATGGGCAATCGGATTGAAATAGTTATGGGCATGATTAAAAACTATTTTGCCGTGCTGATGTGATATTTTATAAATACGCATCAGGTAATTGCGAAGTGACATTGCTGTTGAAGTGTAATAGCTTTCACCGAAAGCGTCAACCCCGCCATGTCCGTGAGCTGTGTTGTTGCATTTGTTTACGTTACAGATATCGTAATAAATGCCGCCAAGTTCAGGGAAGTCTTTGTACAGTTTTTCAAGTCTGTAAGCCATCAGATCAGCGATGCCTTCACCGCAGCAATGTACAAGGTCAAAAGTGTACCCCTGCCGTTTTATATTGCTCTGGATATAACCGGGTGTTTCACGCCATTCCGCCAGATAATAATCAAATTCCGGATCGAGTTGTGAAATACCCGCGGGCTGGTGATAGGGGGTTAATCTGATGTTGCCATATGGCTTCAGCCATTCATTGCGGAATCTTTCGGGAAAACGCATGATGTGGCTTGCATACCCTAAGACTTCGTCGCCGCGCGGTTTTTTGACAGTTGAATCCGTACTGGATATTTGCAGATTCTGATAACGGTTGTCCATATAGCTTCCTTCGTTCATGGTCCGGAAATTTTCCGGCGGGCGGCGGGCGGGGGTAGCCATAAAGCAAATCGAATAATCAGCCTGCTTTTTGAGAGTCACTTCCCTTGAGATTATGTTTATAGAAACGTCAGTATTTTCAAGTCCGCGTTTAAGCTCAAAGCTGCCGGATACAAAATTGGCATTGGTCAGCGGCATGAATAACATGCCCTTTTCTGTGCCGGTCAGCCACGACGCATCCGCAATATTGACATTAGTGCGGATGCTGTTTCCCCGCCACGGAACATGAACGTATTCATTATTGTGTTGTAAAAAATAGCGGGAGAATTCGGATGGCACCTGCCATGAAAGTATCATGGAATTAATCATTGTATTTTTTTCAGGAGTCATGGAATAGTCTACTTTATAAAGTCCGTCAAACCAAAGTTCGCCTCTCCATTTGAAATCCAGGCCGGGGCTTCTGCCGTTTCCGGTAAAAACGGCGTAGTCATCATAAAGCTCGGCGACTTTGAAATTGCTCCACGTTACCTCCTGAGAATTTATTTTCAAAACAGGCTGTGCAGCGACTTTGTCGCCGCGGGAAATCATTTCGGCGGGAAACGGTGAGCCGTTGAAACGGTATTCGCGGTCAAGTATTTTAAAGACATTATCGTTAACTTTTTCAATCTTGATCCACGGATCCGGAACCGTATGGTCGCAAGCTGTTTTCGCAAGATAAGGCGCGGGATCGGGAACGCGGAATCCAGCCGCATTTTTTAGGGAAATATCTTTCCCGGTGATGCAGGCGGTTATTTCATAATCACCTTTTTCAAGTTCTGCCGGAAGCGCTAGTTTTACTTCGGTGTTCGGCGAAGGCGCAAAAGCGGCTTCGGATAATATTTTGCTTCCCTTGTTTAACTGCAACACCCCATTAAGCCCGCCGGCCTTGGCCATGGCGATTGTCCCGCTTCCCGCGCCATTCAAGTCAACTTTCACGACGACTACTTTTTGTGCAGGATATGATTTGTAGTTTAGCGTGAGCGGAGAATTGACGACAAACTCGTAATCATAAAGAAAACAGTCTTTTTCTCCGGAGATTGTCAGTTGATAACGTCCTGGAGCAAGTTTCTTCTTAAAACTCTTATTCGCGATATTTTCCATGTTTACGGCATCATCTTTATTGCTTGCTGTTAAGCTTAAAGCAACCTTTCCCGGAGATTTCACGATAAGATCAAGATCGCCATTGAATATTTTTCCGACTTTTTCGATTGAAACTTCGTCCGCACGGCCTGAAAGAAATATCTTCCCTGCTCCAGCATGATTTTCCGGATCTCCATACCAGCACCAGTAGTAATTCGGAGCTTTTGCAAAATTCAGAGTCCAGAAATTACTGTTTAAAGCCTCAGCCGGTGATGGATTGCCGAGCTCTGAAAGTGGAATGGCGATTTCCGCGCTCCAGCCGTTTGAGCCATTGACAAATCCCGCACCTTTCGCTCCTGAATTGTATTTTCGGTCACCGTTTTTGGCATCAAGAATTGCGCCATTTCCGTTGATACAGAACCATAGTGCATCTTTGTTTTTGTTGTTGATATAAAATTCGAAAACATCGTCGTTGTAGATATTCTCATCGTTGTTCGTGCATTTGCAATGAGTATTCACGAGATTGGTTGAAAAACCCAGATAAAGGAATTTTCCGTCATGTTTAGCCTGCATCCATGTATCGGAAGGCATAAGGTGATTCGCAATCTTGTATGCCTGCATAAGCGGTATTCTTGCGCTGTTGCTCCACTCTGCCGCATCGATTTTGCCGTCAAGCGTGATGGCGGATTCTATTTTGGGAACTGTCATAACAGGCGGTTTCTCCTTGACCTGTCTCGGAAAATATTTTTCGTAGAGAGACAATATCTCCATATCGCTCAAACAACGGTCATAAACAGCAAGCTCATCGAAAGCGGTCTCGTCCCCCTGGTCGGTCTTAAAGCTCTGGTGGAGATTGCCCAGACCGATTATGCCGTCCGGGGACACTGGCGGAATTACCAAAGGTTCTGCAAATTTTTTTGACGGGATTGCGGGATGAACATTGCCCGGAGCATAGTTATCCGGCATTTTACCGTCGACATAAAGTTTCAATAAATCTTTACTCCAAACCACCGTTAACATGTGCCATTGGCGGTTTTCCCACTCAACAGGATTGATTTTCGCATGTACTCCCTGATTTTGTTTGCCGTATTGAAAATAAACTCCGGGAAACGGTAAATTGTTGAATTTATACAGTAAAAGCCGGAAATCCGCTTGTTTTGCATCAAAAAATATCTGATTTCTTTCTTCATTGAATTTCCAGTTTTGCGGACTTACCCACAAATTAAGCGTTCCCTGTTGTGTATTGAAGTTCTTTGACATAGGGTACGCGCAGAATTCTTTGCCATTTAGTTTTAAGGCATTCCCTTTGCCGTTAATTCCCGGGAACATTCGGAGCTGCAGATCCGACTTGAAGTTCTGCGACGCTTTTTGTCCTTTTGCAATATCTGCAATGACGGAATAACTGTCAAAATTAATTTCAAACAGCAAATTCGGGTCTTCGCCTTTTGCAGATAAAATACTGATACCCAATACAAATATCACGATCAAAAATTTTCTCATACTTCTTTCTCCTGTTGTAAGCTTAAAGTTTTGTTAAAGCCCAATCACGTTTTAGCTTGATTTAGTTTTTATTTGAACAGGAGCGCCCGAAAAATTTGGGACGCCCCTTATTCCAATGCCGCGCCCGCTGGACGGAGGTTCTTTCACTAGGCATATCGTCATAAATATTTGAATAAGTTTAAATCCATTATTCCTGCCATAATTTATTAATGGCTTTCAACGTTTCTTCAACCAGTTCCTCTCCGCCTTTTGAACCAACGACGTTGCAATAAACGGATGCGCTGTAGCCGCCGCCGATTTCAGCTTTTTCTGTCGGTAAGTAGGTTCCGCCATTGCCAACGCCTTCTCCCGCAAGCTGCACGACAAATGTCTGCTGCGCCGGGCTTCCTGCCTGTATCTGGATGCCATAGTCCAGAAATAGTTCAAAAGGATTGGTTGCAAATACAATATCGCCGAGTTTTATCACATGAATTTCCACTGGTTGAACAGGGAATATGCCTTTCAACTGATTTTCGTAACGTTCGACAACATTCTGGCAGCGGCTTAAATAGCGTTCCTGTGATGATGTTAATTGCATTGCCTGGAACTGTTTGATCCATTCAATATTCTTGTTATATTCTTCCTCAGTTACAGTCCTTTTCGAGAGATTGATTTTTTTACAAATATGCTTTAATTGTAAATTGTCTCTTAAATCTTTAGGTGCCCACCCATATGCGTCATCAAAGGCTGATTTTATTCTTCCGGCTATTTCCTGTCGTGAATCAATGCCTTTTAATTCAAGCATGCGTTGTTCCGCTTTCTTGTTGAGCATCAGGTGAGGCGATTGATCTCCGGCGGCCGAGCACTGCGGCAGAATAAAAAGATCTTCACCGTACTGTTTTCTTAATTGGATTCTGACATCGTGCCAGAAATCAGCCGAAACCTGGGATATGCCTTCCGTCGCCTGCGACGGAGATACTATATTTATGATTGAACCAGTAAGTTTTTTGTCCGGATTGAACGTGAAAAGGAATTGCACCGTATGATCTTCATAGCCCTCAATATGGCTGAAGAACGGATTGGCGGTATTTCCGTACATCATGGCATTTTTCTCGATTTTCATTCCGGGCGTTTCTTTGTAGTCAGGCTGTTCTGCAAAATCTTTGAGATAAACTGCTCTCCGGTTTCGTCCGACTACCGCATAATTTAAGCCCCAGGCCAGCAGACCGGGTTCGCGCTTATTCCAGCTTTCAATTGCGGCTTCAGTTATTTTTCCGGCAAGAAATTCCATGTTTTCTTTCGGGCTGAGCAGATCTTCTGACTCTTCTTTCGTCAGTGCGCTGTAGTTATAACCGCCATCGCGTGTATCCGGCGCAGTGTGGGTGTGGGTGGCGTTCAAAACTAATTTACCGATCGGGAAATCTTTTGCTTCAGCCTTGATCTTTGCTCTGCATTTTTCAAGAAGCGCGGCTGGGATTGTGACTGTATCGCAGGAAACAAAAATAAAAGAATCTTTATTGTCCTGCGATGAAACGGCAAGAGCGGTTACAAACAGGGGATCTTTTATTTCCTTTGTCAGGCGCATGTTAAATTGTCCGGCAAGGTTTACTTTCCCTGCGGGAGTGACATCCCTTGATGCCCAGCCGATTAAAATATTCGATTTACTCTCCATTTCTTTTCCTTTTGATGAGTTAAAAGAACCGCAATCATATAACCTTTTCAGGAAATTCGTCTGCGTATCCTTTCCGCGGAACCGCATAAATTACATCATTCTAAAATTCAGGAAAACTTCAGATACTGCAAGTTGTTATTTGTAAATAAAAGCGCCGGGCGTGCCTGTTCCCCTGAAAAATATAGTTGCGGACTTATCGGTAACATACTGGTTGTAAATTAGCTTGTAATAGGCATAATTTACCGAGCCGACGTGTCCGTCAAGATACATGGCGTTGAAACAAAGCTTGTTGTGCCTGTCAGTGGCGATATAAGTGGTGCTGAATCCGTCAACCGAGCATCTGCTCTGATTCATACTGTCCATTATCGGAGAAATCATGGACATTCTTTTGACTTTGGTGATTTTTGGGGTCAGGTTGAATTCGGTTGCGGTTCCGGATAATACCACGTTCAAGCCGTAGGAGATATAATATCCATCGGTATTGGGCCGGAACAAAGTGTCAGTCATCATGGTTGATGGACAGAAAAATACTGAATTTGTGGGATTGGGAACATTATCCCATATCCTAAGCCCCAGGCCCTTCCCGGCGTTCCTAAACCACAGCGTGCCGTTAGTGCCATTAATATATGGCAGCATATAATCATTGTTTTCCATGGTGTACTGCAAATAGGAGGTGCTTAATTGTTTCAAATTAGCACTGCACTTAATAGATTTTGCCTTTTCTCTAGCCTTATTTAAAGCCGGGAGCAGCATTCCTGCTAAAATAGCAATAATTGCGATGACGACGAGCAGTTCAATGAGTGTGAATGTCATTATTGAGACGTTTTTTTTCATTTCAATTCTCCTTTTTTTAAGTTAATAGCTTGATGTTTAAAATTTGGCTTCCCGTGAAAAAAATCTTTATTTTTTTCAAACCGATCATCTTGATCCATATTTTGTCCTCCATTAATATTAAAATTTGTCTCGCTAAAAATCATTTTTAGATGTTCGTCTTTAGAAGAGGTTATTTGTTTAAAATCATCAGGCTTATCCCGGAAAACCTTTCTTTTTTCAAGCGGCTTGATCGATTTTTCAAGCCACTGATAGATAGTTTCCGAAACATAGCAGACCATACCCATGGTATCAAAGTAGTCTTTGGAAATTATCGTATTGATATTTCCCGGTATCAAATCCCGGTATTTCTCCGACTCAAGAAGCACCATATGTTTCACATTAAACTTGTGTTCTTCAAGTTTTTTCCAAGTATAATAACCGCTTACCGCAAAAAAGGATTCATCAACGTCCTCTTTAAAATCAACAAGTTTTATTCCAGGAGTATGATACATGTCTCCATCAACAAACGGCATTTTGCGTATCAGCAGACAGGCCCCGTCCTGTGCAATATGAAAGCAGTTTTTCTTATTCTTTTCCTTCGCCATGTGTATTATTTTCAGGTTAACGACTTCTGTTAAAGGATAGGTACAATAAACTTCATCATCCAGCGGATTGCCCATTATCATATAGGGTAAATTTGCCTGTTTTAGAAATCCGCAGATTTTCAAATGCGAATCCGGAATGATGTTAGTTATAATCCCTCCAATCATATTGCAATGCAGAAGGTTGCTCAACCTTTCAAGCTGTTCTTGCTCGGTAGAGTACGGGATGAAAATAACTTCAATTTTATAATTGTTCAGCGCCGTGGTTATGTAGGCCAGGCAACTGTTTACATACATTGTAAGTTCACCGATGTTGTCGTGAGTTTCCAGGTGCAGCGCCAATCCGACAATCGGAACATGATCTATTTTCATCGATCTTGCAAAAAAATTGGCTTTGTAACACATTTTTTCAGCAGTCTTGTGAATAAGCTCACGCTTGGCGTCGGAACAACTTATGTTTCCATTACGGTTGTTTAACACCGCAGAAACGAGTGTCGAAGTCACGTTACAGACTTCCGCAATATCTTTTAAAGTTGTAAATTTCCTTCTCATTCCTGCTTCTTCTTCATTATAATAGATTTATTGAAAAAATCTCCGCCTCGTTGTTGCCCTATTCATAATTTGCCCGTACTCAACCAAGTTCGATTAAAAATTTTTAATTCAACGTTGAATACAATTAACATTATAACCGAAATATTTTGATTTGTCAAGAGTTTTAAACGAAAACCAGCAAAAAAGTATGAAAATAAAAGTTGACGAAAATTGATAATCTGCGCGTCGCCAATTGAATTGCTTAATGCATAATCACCGTCGCAAGGAACTTGCCTCATTTATACGATTGCAATGAGGGTGCGCGAGGAACATCAATCATGTCTTGAAATCCAGCTCTTTTAATATTTCAGGTCTAAGAACTTTAATTTCTGGCGCTACTTCATGAACCTCTTTAAAGAAAATATCCAGATCAACCCGCACCCCCGGACTTTCCATGGGAGTTTCAAAATAATCGAAATGCGTCGGCATAATAATTGCAGGGCTGATGCACTTGAGCAGGTCATGAGTGAAAGAATCAGAACGTCCGGCAATACTTACAAGAAGTAAATCGCACTCAATGCACTTTAAAGCTTTTTCAACAAAATTTGCGCTACCGATATTAAGTATTTTAACATTCCCGAAATTGAAGCGCAATGCCATTGTCCCTCCCTCGACAAAATCTTCTATCGTTGAAATTTTATCTGGAACCGTTTCGTAACATCCCTGATATGAACAAGGCTCTTTGTGACGTGATTCCAAAAAATCGACATTAAAATCAGAATATTTAATTACGTCACCTGCTGAAACCTCTGTGATTTTATCTTCCTGGACTTTCTGTGCCCGGCAAATATTTGCCGTCGTCTGCGAACCGATAACTTTTGCGCCCGTCTGCCGTATTATTTCCGCCGTATCCGCTAAATGGTCCCAGTGTGAATGCCCTATAAAAATATAATCAGCTTTACTTATATATTTCGAGACGGCAGACGATTTGCAGACGGCCTTTAAATTCCTGGTGACATAAGGATCCAGAAGGATAGTTTTCCCATTGAAACTAAACTCAAAACCATTAATTCCCAGCCATTTTATTTTAATCATATATCAGCCATTTGTTATATCTGTTGCCCTACTTCATCATCTTGCATATAATTTCATCCACGACCTCGGAAGTACTGGATTTTCCGCCTATATCGGGAGTCCGGATTTTTCCATCAGCAAGAACCGCAGTCATTGCATTCATCAATAATAATGCCTGATCTTTCAATTCCAAATGTTCGAGCATCATCACAATGGCCCAAATAGTTCCTATCGGATTGGCTATGCCTTTGCCTGCGATGTCCGGAGCCGAGCCATGAATAGGTTCAAACATGCTTGGATAATGTCTTTCAGGATTGATATTTGCGGACGGAGAAAGTCCTATGCTGCCAAGCATGGCTGAACCAAGGTCAGTCAGGATATCGCCGAAAAGGTTACTTGCCACTACAACTTCGATCTCTTCGGGCTTCATAATAAAAAGACCGGCCAGCGCGTCAACGTGCACACTTTTTGACTGTATGCCCGGATATTTAGCTTTTTGTCCGTTGAATATTTTATCCCAGAAAACCATAGAGTAGTTCAACGCATTTGATTTTGTCGCGCTGATAAGGCTTTTTAATTTATTCTTCAAAGCATATTCGAAAGCATATTGAATAATACGTTCAGTGCCATGTTTAGTGAAAACAGCCTCCTGAATCGCTTTTTCATTTTCAGTTCCTTCTGATTCGAAGCGTCCGCGCCCGCAATATTCCCCCTCTGAATTTTCACGGACTACAACAAAGTCAATCTTTTCTTTTTTTAGTGTAGATTTCAACCCGGGAAGCAATTTCACCGGTCTGAGATTTACATACTGGTCAAAGCTGCAACGGATTGGCAAAAGCAATTCACGCAATGATATGTGGTCAGGCACGCTGGGGAATCCAACAGCCCCAAGCAGTATAGCATCACAGTCTTCAAGGATCTTCAATCCATCAGCGGGCATCATATATCCATGCTTTAAGTAGTACTCACAGCTCCACGGCAACTCGTTAAAGATAAATTTTATATTCCCATCCAATTCTGCAATGCGTCCAAGTATCCTTCGTCCCTCTTTTATTACATCAACACCTATGCCGTCACCGGGAATTAAATTCAGTTTTAAACTCCTCATTTTATGCCTTTCAAATTTTATTATCTTGAAACATTTAATCAAAAGAGGGTGTTGATTAGATATTGCGCAGGAATGCGGCGGCGCGGGCGACGGCCGCGTCAGCCTTAATGTCATTGCTTTCATACTCAATATTGATATAACCATTGTATCCAGATTCTTTCATCGCTTTCCAGCAGCCGACGGTGTTGACATTGCCTTCGCCGATCAGGGCAGGGCGGTAATAGTTGCCGTCAAGCATCTGCCGGTAGCCTTCAGCCGGTGTCGACTGGATATACCAGTCCTTGAAATGAGCATGCACCACAAACTCGCGGCATTGTTTGAACGACTCGACCGGGTCTTCGCCGCTGGCGGCATTGCCGTCGTCGAACGTCAGTCGCAGTTGCGGGATTTCTTTTTGCGCTTCGAAAAAGTCGGCAGCCGTGACAAATGCGCTGTGCATGCCGGGAAAATTCTCCACGGAAAGCACGATTCCGGCGTCATCGGCCAGCGGCGCAACTTCAATGAGCGCCTTTATCCATTGCCTGCGGAATTCGTCCCGCGGGATTTTGTCATTGCTTCCAGTTGGAATCATCACTGCCGGAGAACCGAGCGTTACAGCGCATTCGATTGCTTTTTTGGCATCGTCAAGCCAGTCCGGTTCTCCGGAAAACAGCTTAGGCAAGCCAAAAATATAACATACTACCGGCAATCCCGCATCGGCGCTGCGTGTTCTGATTTCTTCCGCCGGTCTTCCGTATGTGGTGTACCAGTCAATGCCGTCCAGCTTGCAGTCAACGGCGGTTTTGATGAAGTCCTCCACACCAAATCCCTGACGGCCCATCGTATAAGTCATCATCGAAAGTTTCATTTTCATTTTTCCTTACGGTTAAACAGGTTATTCACTGAAGAGTCCATTGATAGTTTTGAGCTGCTCCTCGACCAATACCTGTCCGCCTTCGGGGCCGACCAGATTATCCGGAGCGCCGGCGCCGTAGCTTTTCGCTTCAATTGCTCTCTGCGTCGGCAGATACGAACCTTCGCCGGCAAGCTGAATGACGAAAGTCTGGACTGCTTTGCTTCTCGCCTTGATCCTGATGCCGAAGTCCAGGTACAGTTCAAACCGGTTAGTGGCAAAAGCCACATCGCCCAGCCGGATGACATGGGACTCCATCGGCAGCACCGGGTTCGAGGCCTGTTCATTATAACGTTTTACGGCAAAAGCAAAGTAACCGGCTTTGGTGTAATTGCCGGAGTATGCTGCTGATTTCGGGTCCTGGTCGCACCTGGTCAGTTCCTCCTGATGGTGACGCATCTGTCCGGAACAGAATTCAGCCTCATCGTCAGTTATTTTCCGCCGGGGGAGTTGCAGCGTGGACACCGCGTGTTCAAATGGAACTGTATCACGGATATCCGACGAGGCCAGCGGCAGAACTTCGTCCACTGCGGCGGCGATCCGGTATGCGATCGCTTTGCGCTGGGCAAGATTGAACTGATTGGCATCAGCGCTTTCCGACTCCAGCAAGCCTTTCAGTTTGAACATTCTTATCTGTTCGCGCCGGTGCAGCAGATGTCCGCCCGGCATATGCGGCGACAGGTCGCCGGCGGCGCTGCACTGCGGGAGAATGAAAAGTCCTCTGCCGTGACGCCCGCGGATTTCCTCGCGGGTTTCATGCCAGAAATCAGCCGAGACAAAACTTGCGCCTTCGGTGACCTGCGACGGACAGGCCAGATTGATGATCATGCCGGTAAGTTCGTGCTTGTCATTGTAAGTAAACAGCATATCCGCGCTCTGGTCTTCGTAGCCTTCGATATGCGAGAATTCCGGTACATTGGCCGAGCCGTACATTCTGGCGGAGCCGTCGAAATATGTGGTGCGGCGGTTGAAGCCGACCACCGCCTGGCCGTAGCCCCAGGCAATCGCGCCGGATTTGCGGTTTTTCCAGGCTTCGACGCATATTTCAATAAGTTTTGCTGTCAGCAAAGCGGAATATTCCGCCGGCTTCATGATATCAGGATCGTCCAGCTCGGGATAAGTGAAGAAACTGGAAGCTTGTGACGGAGCGGTATGAGTATGCGTGACGCTGATCAGCAATTTCAGCGGGTCAAAATCCGGGATTAGTTCGCTCAGCCTTTTCCGGCAGGCGTCGCGAATGTCATCTTTAATCCATACTGCATCCAGCGAGACGATGATTGCCTGGTCGCCGCCTGCCGCCTCCAGCGCCAGCGCCGTTGCCGTCACCGGGTCTTTCACAAATTCGGAAATCCTGGTGTTAAACTGACCGACAAGCGTGGTCGGTTTATCCGGGGTAATATCTCTGGAGGCCCAGCCGACAAGAATCTTTTTTGAGTCCATTTTTTTTATGCTCCGTTACAGAAAAAGTAACTCTGGAATCTACTTTATCCAGGTAGATTCCAGAGAATAGTTGAATTACTTCAGGATTTCATCCGGGTTGAGCTGGTCAATGCTGCTGAAAACCTTCTGGAAGCCTTCGGCAACCATTTCCACCGCTTCCGCGCCATTGGGGGCGCGCAGCGGAGTGGTCATCCCGAAATGGGTTGCGCAGTGCCGGTTGGCGGCGGGATATTGCGTGGGATCGTAAACCACGCCGTCGCCTGCTCCGTTGCACGACCACGGACAGCCTTTGCCATACGCATTTTTGGCCTTGAATACGGTCATGTCCGGCAGGATGAAGCTTTGCCATACGCCGACCGGAACACCTTCCGCCCGCAGCGCGTTCATGATGGCGTTACGCATTGCCGCCGGATCGCCTTTCCAGCCGATCGCGTCCATGTCGATGCGGGAAGTGTAGTTGTACCAGTTGTGGGCATGGCCTTCGGGTTCGTATGGCAGAATCAAGCCTTTCAATCCGGTCAACCGCTTGTTCAGCAATGCGCCGTTTTCACGCTGAATCTTGAAGTATTTATCCATTTTGGTCAACTGGGCGCGGCCGAACGCCGCCGTCAAATCGTTGTTGCGGTACATCCAGCCCAGCGCGTAAGCGTGATAATCGCGGCTTTCCAGCGGGGTGCGGGTTTCGCCGAACGACCAGACCTGTGCGGCCAGGTCGCGTATCTTTTCGTCATTGGTGACAAACATGCCGCCTTCGCCGGAGCACAGGCACTTGTTCTGGTTGAAGCTGAACGCGGCGCAGTCGCCGAAGGTTCCGGCCTTGCGGTTATGGAACAGCGCGCCGTGCGCCTGGCAGGCATCCTCGATCACTTTCAGGTTATGTTTCCTGGCAATCGCCAGTACCTTGTCCATGTCAACCATCAAACCATGCAGATGAACGACGATAATGGCTTTTGTCTTCGGCGTTATCGCCGCTTCGATCTTATTGACGTCCATGTTGATCGTGTCGAAATCAATGTCCACGAAAACCGGGATCGCGTTATGGTGAAGGATGCAGGTGGCGCTGGACGACCAGGAATAGGCCGTGACCAGGACATGATCGCCCGCGCCCACGCCGCACGCCACCAGGCCCATATGCAGGGCTGCCGTGCCGCTGTTGGTCGTGATCGCATACTTGTTGCCGTTCCATGCCGCGTATTCGGTCTGAAACGCCGCGCAATTCGGCCCGAACGCATGGCTGCCGCCGTTAAGTGACGCCATTACCATTTCGCGGTCAATGTCATCAATTGGCGGCCATGCCTTGATCCCACCGTCTTTTACTGCTTTAGTTCCACCGGATATTGCCAGTTTGCTCATTTTTCATTTTCCTTATTTCTGTATTGATATTTAAGAACCTTATACTCTCATAAGGTTGAAAATTTAAAATAGATTGCGAAGATTTTGAGAATTGGTTCGTATTCTGAGAGGCTGCCGATACCGGGGTATCGAAGGCCTCGAAGAGTGCGAATCCAAACTCAGAAGATCGCAACCGCTTTGCGGCGAGTGTCTTGCGGCCGTATTTTTCCGTTCCTCCTTCAGGCGATATTCATATCGCCAATCAGTCGGATCGAAAAAATCCAATCCACAATCCTACTCGTCTATGTTAAATTTTCAACCTTATAGAGTATAAAATCGTTCTATGTAATTAAAGTATAATCGCTGAAAAATACTTTTGTACACGCAATATACTGTAACAACTTGCCAAGAAGGGTAAAATATTGCGCTCTTTTACCGTTCCGGTCAAACATTTTGGATATTCTGGACATTCCTTAACCACAAAGGCATCCCGCAGTCGCGGAACTAACCCGAGAGTTAGCAAGGCACAGAGAGATCAGTTTTCATATTTTGGACAACCGCCCGACTCCGACACTTTGGAGTGTCGTTGAGCATAACCGTTTAACGTTCAATAATATTTCAAACAACATTTTGGACAACATCAGTCCAAGACCGTCCGGCACGGACGGCGCTACAACAAACCCATTTTGGACAGCCACTCCGATACTTTGGAGTATTGTTGAGCATAACGGTTCACTACTTTTCTCGCTTTCAACTTTTCACTCCCGCATTCGCGGGCTTCCTCACTCCGATACTTTGGAGTATTGTTGAGCATAACGGTTCACTACTTTTCTCGCTTTTCTCGCTTTCAACTTTTCACTCCCGCATTCGCGGGCTTCTTCACTCCGATACTTTGGAGTCCCGTTGAGCATAATGGTTCACTACTTTTCTCGCTTTTCTCGCTTTCAACTTTTCACTCCCGCATTCGCGGGCTTCCTCACTCCGATACTTTGGAGTATCGTTGAGCATAACGGTTCACTACTTTTCTCGCTTTTCTCGCTTTCAACTTTTCACTCCCGCATTCGCGGGCTTCTTCACTCCGATACTTTGGAGTATCGTTGAGCATAACGGTTCACTACTTTTCTCGCTTTTCTCGCTTTCAACTTTTCACTCCCGCATTCGCGGGCTCCCTCACTCCGACACTTTGGAGTGCCGTTGAACAGAATCCTGCTTCTGATTTCCCGCTCCCCATTCTGACTCCCGCAACTCTCCAATTTTAGAACCTGAATTTCAGAATTCCTCCACTTTAGAATTTTGTCACTTCCGAACTTTAGAACCTGTTGTCCTTACATATATAGTAAATTTGTCAACCGAAACCGCAACAATACGCTGAAAAGATGCTATTTTTAAACACATGGTTTTGGCGGAACTTTTTTGGTAGAAACGGTGTAACCGCCCAAGAATGCAAAAGCATAATAGTGAATGGATTTGTGGCAAGGCCAAGCCTCCCCAAGTTATACGGTTAATAAGGTGCAGTGGCCAAGACGGCTATTTCGGAAGCGCTTAATTCCTGATTATAGATGCGCACGTCGTCAAGAGTTCCGCCAAACCAGTAATTTCCGCCATTTCCCCAACCGGACAAATATACTTGCGACGTCGCCGTTGGATTATTTGCAGCGCCGCTCCCGGTCAGCGTCTGCGCCATGCCATTGATGTAGATTTTCGTATTCGCCTGACTAGGCACCGCGTTCGGAAAAACCACAGCCACATGCACCCACGTGTTGGCCAGCCCTGCGGATGGAATCCCCAGGATATCGCCGTTTCCCGTATTGACACCGAATTTCCCGGAATAGAAATATAGATCATATCCGGCACTTCCCCATGCAAACGGCATTGTATTCGATATACCATTCCACTTCATCCAGAAAGCCACTGTGTTTTTCCCCCCAGGTGTCGTGTTCACCGCTACTCCGTTTGCTATTATGTAGTCATTGCCGCCGTCAAACGCGAGCGCCCCGCCGCCAACTATTCCCGCTGTCCACTGCGGCGGATTCGCGTTATACAGGGTGCCGTTGTGCCCGTAGCCGGAGGAATCAGACGCCGTGACGGTGGAGCCGGTTTCATCCAGCTTCCACCATCCTACTGGACGCGTGGCCGCCAATGTCTGGCACAGGTTCGTTGCCGCATTATAGTTGCTGTTACCGGCCTGGCTTGCCGTAATTACCGTCGTTCCGTTGCCTATGACCGAAACATTGTAGCCGCCGCTGATAGTGGCCACGGAGGGGTTGCTGCTGGAATACGAAACCGTACCGCCGGGGGCCGACGCCTCCAAATAAAACGTCGAGTCGCCATTTCTCTTGGCGAACAACGGGTCGAACACCGGATGCGGCGAAACCATAGAACTACTGAATACAGGTTGTCCGGTATAGACAGGTTTTTGGGCGAGGTTTTTCACTGCGTTCACGTCCCCATAATTAAAATAGACTATCATATAACGGGCAAACGCATTGGGCAGATTACATGTAGTCGTACCGGATGCTGTTGTAAATGGTATATCGTATAGTCCTGGAAAATCAGGTGAAAGCAAATAAACCTTATTGATATCAGTCCTTTTTAAAGAGATTGTGATCGGTAAAGCCGGATTTGGAAGTGATAGCGCCGGAAAGGTAATTTGGCTTACATCAGGCGAAGTCATCCCGGTTAAGTTTACCAAATGTACCTGGACCCCTTGTGCGCCTTTATAGTTGTGCGCATATGTTTCCACGGTAACTCCGGAAGGCAGGTTCGTCACGGGCGCAGTACTGGCTGCGGCGTTTGCGTTGTTTACAATATTACAGAATAATTGCGCCATTCCGGCAGGCCCGGAATCTCGCTGCGCGCCGAAAGCGTCTCGATCCATAATATTCATACCGTCCAGAACTCTGTATGTATATAGGGATGTCTCCGGATGTCCGGCAAAGTAAATTGCTTTGCCGCTGCCATAGGTATTTAAAATCACTCCGCTTGGCCGATCAACATACTGCAACTGATCAACAGCATTGTAGTCTCGCAGAAAACCAAGATTAATGCCGGTGGTTGCAGTTACTGAAAGGAAGTCATCCGGCAAATTCACCCAACCGGTAAAATTACCTAAAATTGAATTTCCGTTTGTTATATCGAGCCAGCATCCGCGTTTCGTGATAAGACTACCATAATTGCAGCCAAATATACTAGACAAGGCAAAATTACTACGCTTTATGCCGTTTTCATCATAGAGCGATGTTTCCGCGGAAGCGATCAATGTGCCGCCGCTATTAACAAATTGTGTGATAAATCCGGCTTGAGTGTCAGACATGAGGCCTACATTCATCATTATAACAACTTTGGCTTTGCTGAACAGATTTGCATCTATATCATTGTCCACTATCACCTTATATGGGATATGCGCAAGGGCCAGCGTGTTGCATATGGCAAAAAATGAGTTCTGCCGGTTTATGTAACCGCTTGGCGAACTGATTAAATTATTATTACGGGTTGAACAAAACACTGCCACATCAGCAGAACTTGTTAAACCGGCAAGGAAATTTTCGTGTTTCATCTCCCATCGGGCGTACGGCGCTGTATAGGGAGTACTGTTATATCGATCCCAGTATTGATGGGCTCCTTGCGATAGACCCATCACCCAGTTGAGATATCGCTCCTCAATAGATCCGGGACAATTTATATAGTAGAGGCTTCCAAGTTTACGTTCGCTAACCGCTCTTGTTAATTTCAGGTTGGCGGTAAATACGGGCCAACACCAGGTAACTGGTTTGGGCGTCAGCAAGGTGTATTCCGGCGACACGGTGTAATGCTGTATAGCTTCCCATCCCTGACTATCCCAGCAATAGTCCAGCATATCAACCGAGCACCCATGATCAGCCAAGGCTTTTTCATAGAACGGGCAGGCATAATAGCTCAAATCCACGCCGTCTGGCTTGTATAACGTTAAAACATTTTTTATGGACTGTCCCGCTTGTTGGGCTTTTGTCGGACGCCATGGAAGAAATGCCTTATATATCGAATTGGTCAGATCTCCCTGCCATGGAGCACCCTGTGCCGGGATGGTATAGCCGGTGTCAACGTTGAAGTATCCTCTACATGTGTTGCAACCGCATAAATCATACATGGTGCATGTTTCATCAACCATTAAGCCGTCAGCACCGCTTGCACTAATTAAACCGGACAGCCTTGCGGAGTAAGCGTTCCAGAAACCGGTGTTATGCAAACATGCAAACAACATTCCCCAAATTCTAGTTGTTTGACCGTCATTAAAGCTCTTTGTCATCCAATCAGGGTGGGCGGCCGCAAAAGCATCCGAGACTGCGGTTGCCGTTAAATGAAGATATGCTTTTAAACCATTATTATGACAAGCAGTCACAAATGTTGTTGTATTGCTGACAAGCTCACTATAATGCAGAGAGCCCTTCAGCGCATCAGGAAGAGAGTTAGGATCTTCGGAATCATTAAAGAGATACCGTTGGCCCTCGCCCAGTATTGCGTTAAAACCTTCTCGCCGCAATGCTTTAATTGCAGTGTCCGCGGCCGCAGGGGTTATGGTCGAATACTGGAGGACTCCCATGCGCAGCGTATTGACAACCTCGCCTGCAGTTGAGTACTTGCCGTACTCACTGCCTGACTGTTCAGCAGTAGAATATGGAAGGATGTAGTTATTTAGTTTGCAGAACGGGTTTGCGGACTCCGTTATTTTTTTCAGGCTGACGTTATCAAACCAGACAATATCATTTGTCTCCGATGCTTGCCCGGTAACAAGACACATAACCGTCAATTTTGCAACGCCTGCGGGTACTGTCACTCTTGCAATTGCCTTTCGCCATGTTCCATCAAACGGAACGGGATTCGCAATAGTCCCAACCATGGGTCTAAACCAGCTTCCATCCGAATTTTTCCAGTAGATGCATAAAGTTACTGTTCCTTGTCCCAATTGGCGAAAAACCGCTTCGGCTACATACTTTTCACCCGCCGAAACGTTGATGTCATACTCATAGGCAATCTGATTAACTCCCGCTACCTTAACGGACTTGTAATTCCCCTCGCCATAACCGCAATCGGGGTAGTCGATAACTCCGCACCTGCCAGTGCCGTCAGCTCTCCATAAACTCCATCCCGCCGGGGGGGCTGCGGGAGGAGTATTAGTCGGATACGTCGTTGCATCACCTTCAAAGCCGCCGTTGCCTGTTACAAGATTAGCAGAGTAAGTTACGACAGTCGCGGAAACTGTATTCACGAGCGAAAGTGTAACAATAAAACATAGAAGTGAACATAACCTTATTTTCGTCCTGATCATCATCGTGATGTTCCGTAAATTCAAAAGAATTAAATCTTGCGTACACATGGTTGTTCCTCCTTGTTTAATTTATATGTTGAAGATATTTGCTGAATCGCAGACTGATCTCCGACTGTGACAAGTCGATTTTTTTTAGACTGTCGGCGACAGGGACTGAGCGGGCTTAAGTCGTTTCATGAAAAGGTATTATCGATGTTATTACCTCCATTGCGCCGTTTGCGCTGTTTTACCTCATTTTTAAACGTAAGCGGTATGCCATTTTTCCGAATTCATCTACATGGGCAAGGAGCTGGAATGTCTGGTCAAATCACAATAGAGTATTGCTCCTGCCGGTCCTCATTAACGATTGTTCCAGCGTTTCTCATCGGTGTGCCAATCATTATTGCCTTTAACTAATCCCAAGGTCTCTGCCGAGTGAATTTCCACATGCCCGTCAAAAGTGACGTACTGGGCAAATTTCGAGTGAACAGGAGCATAGCTTTGCAGCCAGTCGGGGATGTATGGGCGCAAGTAAGGACGAAACGCATCACCGAGGAATATCAGGTAACCGGGATCTTTCAAGTTGGAAAACTTCAAATTACTCACTCCCATGATTTGGTTATAACCATAACTTATATGGCAGTTGATAGTTTCCGCCTTGTCCCCTGGCAGGAGCGGGCTTAGACGTTGAGGAGATAAGAGATTATTCTTTATCACTAATGGGTTATCCGGGCAATATATTGCTTTTTTATCGCTCAGGTATGGCAAAATTTTCCAGTACCAATAGCGATAACCACTGGCATCCTGATAATTAATTGGCAGTAATTTATTTGCGTTATCCGCCGACCACGCCTGAGTTGCCTGGAACATCTCTTTGAGATTCCGTTGGCAATGGATATTCATTGCCAACTGCTGAGAATTATTTGCAGCCCCGATCATGACAAACATAAGCGAACAAATAACTAGCACCAGAAGTAATTCTTTGAAATTCCTCACGTTATTTTACCTCCAAAGCAAAATCGGCAAACCACACCTTGCCACCCTTGGTTTTAGCTATGCCAATAGTGGGCATGATATGCTCTGTCGACGCCCATTGACCTGTGGCTGGAATCGTGAAGTCCAGAGTTAATTCCCGCCATTGTCCATTGGTGTTTTCGCTGATTGCAGTTGCGGTAACGGGAGGGGCAACTACAGCATACTTGGCGTTTTTGCCCTGGAATGCCAATGTTATTTGACTATCGGGTGTTAACTCTGCTGTCTGCACCCATACTTTGGCAATTACCCGTTGCCCTGCTTTGGCATCAATAAGTTGATTGTAACAGAAGGCGCTGTCCGGGGGGGTATCCGGCGAGACAAAAATAGCCATGCTGGTCTCCCGTTCCCGCTTAACTTGCAAGTCCTGGAAAAATTCTCCCACTGCCTTATTTGATTTCCAATCCCCCCAGAAACCATCATAGTCGAGCGGAAGAGCTGGATCTACCTCCCTGACGATGGCATTGCAAAATTGCGCTTTCCCAAGACGCGCGGCAAAAATAAAGTGAAAGTCAACTTGTTTAACAGGTTTTCCGGGAACCAGAATTGCCCCTGTACGCTGCCATGCATGTGAGCCCGGGTTGAAGGCGATGCGATTATTGTTTTGCCGCGTACCATCGGCAAATGTGATCGAATAGGATATACCATAGCTCCAGGCGGCTCGTTCGCCATCGACCATTTCCGCCATTGAATCACCTCCCACATAGATGGGCCTGGCTGCACTCTGATTGACTACTACCGGGGCCCAGGCACCAGTGATAATCTGGTGGCTCATATCCCCCTCACTGCTGATTATCCCGTCTGCCCCAATGGTGGTAACCGGCGGATTATAAACGTTGTTATAGATATTCCAACTGGGAGTCTTCGCCAAATTGGGCGATTCCGCCAGCAATGCTAAACTGCTGATGAAAATTATAAATATACCTAGATACTTTTTCATGATCTGTTCCTTGTTTTTAATTTAAAATAACAAAATCTTGTCCGTTAATTTTGCCGCCAATTTGATATGGCGCACTGCATTGATCTAATTTAGCTTGCAATTGTACTGCTTTTCCCACTTTTACTACCGGAATATTAAACGCGGCAATCTTTTTTCGGCTTTCACCTTGGATGAATTCCACTTCGAGCTTGACATTCGAGGAAGTTTTAACCGTTCCGATGGTAAGATGCAAAGTGTCATTCTCGACATAACTATCCAAGGCAAAATCGCCTGTCACCTCTTTCACGCCTGCCATTTTTGAAAATACCAGCAATTCAAATTTAACTTCAAGCTGTCCTTTAGGTGCAATTTTGCGTTCGCCTAAAATCATCTCCTGCGAATTTATCCCACCTTGATGATGGAGATAAAAAAAGCCATTCGGTTCAAACTGTTCACGAGCGGAACGCATAACCAGTATGTCCTCTTTATTGTCGGCGACCCGGGCGAGCCAGTTGCGCGCTGGAATCACAAAATTATTGCTGGTTAATTCACCAGCGGGAAGGAATCCGGTTCGCTTGATCTGGCACATGGCTGTTTGCTGGCGGGCAGTTCCGGTTGAGTTGGCGGCAGGGATGATTAGCTCCTCGATTTTTCCTGTATAAACCATTTTAGGTACAGAGTGTGCCCATACTGATAGTGTTCTGGGTATATCAGCATTATTTTTAAAAGTGCCAATACAGATAATTTTGCTTTCGCCGGCGTTGAGAGTATAAGACTGCACCAGGCCAAAGGAGCTGTGCATGTAATTAGTGGCAGACATGGTCAAATTCAGTGAATTGCCTGCTTCGCTCACGCTGACAAGATTCATTCTGGTATCAGGAAAATAGGGGACTTTCCACATCCAGAACTTAAATCCGCTATTGTTATCAGTTACCTTGCGCGGCAGTAGTGGACTGGGAGCGTAAACGACTTCGCTGTACGGCATAAATAGTTCACGCCGGGTAATCAGGTCAAAAAGGGAATTCATGCGGCCATTCATCTCGGGCATAAATTCCGCTCTGATTAACCCGTTGTCGAGAATAACCGTCTCGTAAGTGTCAAGCTTTCCCGTGCTGTGAGTCAAGGACGATGACGCACAGCCAAAGGCGAAAACCATTATACTGGATAACAATAATCTAATCATGGTACAATATCTTTCTTTTTAAAAGTTACCTGTTTTTGAATTGCTGTTCCCGGTCGAGACGCAATTCACTTTTTCAGTCAAAGAACCGCTTGAAAGGAATTGCCTTGCCTCGCACGCCAAAGTGGTCTAAAACGTGAGTCTCCAACCCCATTGCCGGATTCAGTACTATCAAATACGGGTAGCGTTCATCCAGCAGATAACTCAGTTGTTCAACGTATTTAGCCAGGGAAAATGGATCGTGCGCTGCGATGATAATGGTATTCGCATTCTTGAGTGTAATCCCTTCAACTTCACTTGCCAGGGTGGTGATAACCACCTGATTCTGACCTGGCTTTGCTTCAGAAACTATTTCGGGCAAGGCAGATTTGTGGTTGATAATTGAGGCGTTTCTGGCAAAATTAAAGTAGCTTTGTAACTTTTTCGCCGCTTTCTCTTCGGCCTTTCCTGCCGCTTTAGGAATTACAATCGCAAAATTGACTTGCTTGTCGTTATTGGTAAAGCCAAAATTCAACAATTCCCCGGTGTTATTGTGGAAGACCGCTGATTCATAAGCTGCGACAATTTCACTTCCTGCTTTCAGTTCGACTATGTCAGTCGTATATTCTGCATTTTCCAGTTTAAAATCCACATTTCTGCCATCAAGCGTTACCTTGTCTAATTTGAAATCACGGCGGGTTCTGAAGGTTAGCGGAGTCTTTCCGGCATGGCCTTCGACAAATGCGATAGTGAAAATTTCGGAATTAAGTGCCTTTTGTGATTTCACCGTAAACTTGCCATCGATAGTACGAACTATGCCGGCGACTGCCTCATAGAGGATCGGGATACGGCTGCTTATGGTTTCATTCAGCGTGGTTGAGCTTCCTGTAATTTGATTTGCAGTTTCGGCGCAGCGGCGCAATTTTCGTACAAACAGGTAGTTCAAATTACCTAATTCATTATTGCTTATTTCTAATTTTTTGGTAAAATCGACATCATAAGGGTTGCCGATAAAAAGTACGGTATTAACTCCGGAACTATAGCGCGCAGTTTCAAAGACTTTACCGTCACTGTCGAACTTTACGGGAAATTCCGCCTGCCAGCCAAGCCGGCGCAGTTCCATCAGCTCTGGATACATATAGACCAATTGCCCTACGCCCTGCGACTCAACAATATCAGGCGTCGCTCCCCACTTGAACGCTGCAAAGGTGATGTAATCCACCAGTTTCGGGAAAAAGACCATGAATTCTTCCGGTTTGCGCTCTTTCCAATCGGGAATCACCTTGTCCAGATTGAAGCCGTAACCGTGAGTGACAACCGGGCGCTGACCAATCATGTATCGAATCATCGGGTAAAAGTTGCTGAATTTGTCCAAATCCAAAAATTCGGCTTCGGTCATAAAAATATCAGCTTTAAGCAATCCATTGGCGGCAATCATGATACGCTCCCGGGGCAGGACGCTGTCAGCTTGAATTTGGCGGACAAAATCGACGTAGTCATTGATTGCCACATATTGGTCGATAAAAACTCCGTCCTTGTCCCAGGCCTTGCCCGGCAAATTCTGCTTGATGGCGGGGCCGCGATAAAAGGCTCCGGCGCAGGAACAATCCATCGCGAGGGCATTTAACCCCATATCGTTGATTAATTTAATCGTATCGGCCCGATGCGATTGTGCAAAACTGGTACCCATCGGAAATACGCGCACGTCACGGTCATGAGGTAATTGCCAGGAGTCCATAATTTGATAGTTGGTGTTAGGATCATGGACAATGGCATCAGGGTATTTTTCGTTGGCTAACTGAATTTCGCACCATGTGCCGCTGACCGAGTTGTAAAAGGCCCAGCCGGCATCTTTGCCATACTCCTGATAGGCCTTTTTGCGCATTTCTCTGACCATGGGAGCGGTTATCTTTTTAGCCTGATCTTTGGAGAAAAATGGCGCTCTTGGTTGCATGTAACCAAGTTCCAGGTAGGAATTCTCAATGCGACTGGGAACGATAGGTTTATAATTATATAGTTCATCGGTAATCCACATATCGCCGCCTCGCTGATAGACCCCATACCACCAGTCCCAGGTGATATAAAAGCGGCGGAGAAATTCTAAATCAATCTTATTCCGGGTGGAGTAATAGTGCGCCAGTGCCCCCCAGGCTTTGGGGTGATCCTGACCAACCGCAACTTTCCAGATTTCAGGGAAACTATCGTAGGTTAATTGAACCGCGCTCTCCTTGCCGCCATAGGCACTATTGGAAAGCCCTAAAATCAGGCGCCCGTCTATTGTGCCGTTACCCGGCACAACTTGACGAATAACATATTTCAACTGTGGCTGTGAGCCCGGAGTATAGGAACTGGCGGAGTAACTTACCGGGTCATAGAGCACATGCCCGAGATTCAATCCAGCCTGGTCGCCGTAGGCGCTGACCATGGGATAGAGCATCATGGCTCCGCCGATGAGAGGGATGCTGTCGCCCAAAATGCCAGTTTGAACAATTGGTGCGTTATCAATTTTAACCGGATAATTTTTACCCTGCCAGACGTGAGTGAATTTACTGCCGCTATTGATGGTTACAACCACTCCTAACTCGGGCCACAACTCCTCGCTGGTATTATTGACAATATGGGATTCCATTAACAGCACTTTACCCTGGATACTTAGTTTCAGCCGCCATTCACAGAGCGGCGAAGTAAAAGTTATCGTGTCGTTATTCAGCGTAGTATTAGTCCATTTTACCGCTTGATTGGTCTTGCCGTTGAGGAAGTTGAACGACGCCGTTCCCCCTGAAAAATCCCCGCTTGGTGCCAGCGTTAACGTGCCATTCGGATTGATGGAAACGTTTAATCCAGTCGAGAGTACAGCTAAATTGCCTGCAAAAATCGCAGCATGGAGCAAGCCGAAAGCGGCTAGTGCAAAAATTGTCTTTATCATTTATTTTTCCTTAATATTTTAGAATATCATCGTCCAGATAGTCTGGTAAGTGCCTTTATAATAGTACTGAATCAAAAAGTCATTCTGACTTAACGTTTTTACACTATTGGTTTTGGCGGCATGCCCGTCAGCAAAATAGGTGTTGCAACTCTTATTATGAGCGGACATATTCATATATGGATTAGTGGGAGTACCGTTATAGAGATAGAAATAACAAACTTGTTTGACTTTATTTTGTACTAGAGCCATACTGGGCTGAACTGTTTCACTTAACATAATAAATGTTGAAGGAGTAAGCGGCAGATTGGCAATGCCATTACTTTTCAACCATCCACGAAATCTGGGAATTGCTTTGAGATCAACAAAAACATCCGCACCCGTCGTGCCCTTCAATGTTAATGGGCTAGGTTTGGCGGCGGTTGAAAATGCGGGGATATCTCCGCACCGTAATCCATACGTAAAAACACCTGGAGTAGTGGCATCTTGATCGCTATAAACTCTTGGTTCAGTGTCCGGACAGACCATAGTGTTGCTTCTGGCAGGGATATATTTGAGAGTACTTAGCGCCGCCGCCCAGGACCAGCAGGCATTGCCGCCGGCAGCCGGGTCGGAATTTTTGAGTGTGCCAATCCATACGGGTATAATATCACTGTTATCATTACCATACTGCATAAAACTAAACCCGCACTGCTTTTCGTTGCTTAGGCAAGTAATCTCTCGCGCTTTTGCTCTTGCTTTATTCAGCGCCGGAAGCAGCATTGAGGCCAAAATTGCGATGATCGCGATCACCACGAGGAGTTCAATGAGCGTAAAATTTCTGGCTGGCTTTTCGATCTTCCGTTCCGATGCTTTTTTCATTTTATCAATTCTCCTTTTTTGTAGGTTTGTACAAATTATTCCAATATTGTAATTTTAGTGCTAAATGAATTATAAATGATATTGTGATTAAAGTCAATAGCAGAGACTTTAATTTTTGTTATTTTTGTGCATTTAATCTTGTATTTAAATGCGTAACATATTAATTATAATAATATTATGATTAATATTAAAGTTTTTAAAATTTTCAATTAAAGTCCTTTTGGGTGGTTTATTAATTATTCTATTTATCCCTTTTTTGTGTTTTATTATTCTTTTAACTGTTGCATTTTCGCGGTTTTGCCATTATACTAATAATAAAGCATAGTATCTGGCAGAAAGGTAATGGTAATAAAATGATTAAAACATCGCCGATAATCAATAAACTGAGTAACAAAACCGCGACTAAAAAGCGGCGGCTGTTTGAGACCGTCCGGGATAAAATTATTGTAGATATGCTGTCGGCCAATCTGCAGCCGGGCGACAATTACGCCACCGAAGAGAAGCTGTGTCAGCATTTGCAGGCCAGCCGGAATACCGTCCGCAAGGCCATGGCCGAACTGGAGCAGGCCGGTTTTCTGGTCCGCCGTCAGCGCGTCGGCGCCATTGTTACTGAAAAAGCCTGTACCGGTCGGCTGAATGCCGTCAGCTTCGATAAAAGCACGGAGCCGCGCTCAACTTCAAAACTGACTCTGGTGCTGCCGGTATGGGAGAATAAAACCGGTAATTTTTTCAGCAATGTGGTGCTGCGCGAACTGAGCACCGCGCATGACGGACAGCAGAAATATCTGGTCGAAGTGCGCCTGGCCGATGATCCGCTAGACGATATCAGCGGAGACACCCGCGCCATTCTGGCGGTCGATCCGCCACAAACGGCGATTCCGGCCCTGAAGCAATGGCATGACCGCCGCGTCGAAATTATTGCAATCGAGCCGAAATTTCCGTTTTTCATGGCGGTCAATATCCGGTTTGATGCTTACCGGGCGGCCTATGACGCGGTAAAAATGTTTCATGATGCCGGTCATCATCAAATCGGACTTGTCAATCAGGATCTCTATCACGATACTTTCCGGCAATGGCTGCTGGGCTATCTCGACGCGCACCGCGATTTGAAGCTTGCAATTCCGTCCAATGCCTTAATTCAAACCGCAGTGGGTGCCGGCCAGCCACAGATCAATCCGTGCGGAATAACCGCATGGCTGAGTTCGTACAACGGCGGAGTTGACGAAGTGGCTGAAGCCTGTTCACATTGCGGATTGAAAATTCCGCGGGATGTCGCGCTGGTCTGCGGCGATGATCCCGGAAACGTCATTATCCCGTCCATCGGTTGCAGCCTGACCGCAGTCCGTCCTGATTACGTGGCGTTAAGTAAAATGCTGCGGCAGATATTGAATCATGAAATTCCAACAGACGCCGGAAGCATTCTGACCAGTCCGATGCAGTGGATCCGCCGCGACAGCGCATAGAAAAAGCAGTAACTCAAGCTGGAAGCTTGAAGGAGCCAAGCGAGAAAAGCGAGAAAAGCGAGAAAAGCGAGAAAAGCGAGAAAAGCGAGAAAAGCGAGAAAAGCGAGAAAAGCGAGAAAAGCGAGAAAAGCGAGAAAAGCGAGAAAAGCGAGAAAAGCGA
>JBAYIO010000057.1:0-36842 GCA_041665605.1 Victivallaceae bacterium
ATACAATACAAGAAATATAGTGCAAAAAATGACTTTGTCAAAAACAAAATTAAAGAAAAATGAAACTTTATTGAAAGTATTTCTTGAGAATTATAATCATCACCGCTCTACTGAGCCATTACGTCTGGCTGCTGAATCTGCAATATGAAGTATAGTTTCAGGTGGATTTTTTTCTCTTCCGGCATTAGAATATTTGTACAATAATTTACGGTGGGGTTAAAATGATTCGATGCAGGTCAAAATTTTCTTATGCGCTGCTGATTTTTTCTGCAATTGCTTTATCCTGCCTGTCATTATATGCCGCGATGTACTGCAGCGTCTGCAAAAGACAGATCAGCGGTTCATATTTAAAATCCGGCGACAAGGTGTTCTGCAGCCAGAGTTGTCTGGATAAAACACTGCCCCGCTGCGCCGTTTGCGGCAAAGCATGCAATGGCGGTTTTCAGAAAAATGGAAAATTCTATTGTTCCAAAGCATGCCTGGAAAAGACTCTGCCGAAATGTTCGCTCTGCGGCAAACCGTTCAGCTCCGGGATGCTTTTCAGCAACAACGGCAAGGACGGCCCGGTTTACTGTTCGGAATGTGCGAAAAAACCGAAATGTTTTGCCTGCACTCTGCCTAATGATTGCGAACAATTGAGTGACGGCAGATATATCTGCCGGAGTTGTAAATCAAGCGCGGTATTTAACGAAGAGCTGTCTTTGCAGATTTTTAACGATGTCAGAAAACGGCTGTATGAGGACCTGGGATATTCGACGCAGCATAATATCGAATTCTATGCGACAGATGCCAAAAATCTGGAGTCCAAATCAAAAAATTATTCTCCGGGGCAGGAGCTTGGCCTGTATGTCTGCAATTTTACCATCAATACCGTAACCAGGACTAAAACCGGCTGGAACTTGAAAACCGAGGAAAAGACTGAGGAATACAAGAGCAATGAGAAATTCGCGGTATATGTCCTGTACGGGCTGCCGCGCAAGAAACTGATTGAAGTCTGCGGCCATGAGCTGGCCCATGACTGGATGCAGGAAAATTATCCCAAAACGCAGGATATCAAACTGAAGGAAGGCTGGGCTGAATATGTCGCCACCAGGCTCAATGAGCTTTACGGCCAGGGCGAAATGAACAAGCGCATGGAGGAGAATAAGGACCCGGTCTACGGCGACGGCTACCGGATGGTCAGAGATTTTGTCCGGCAGAACGGCATTGAAAACATCGGCCGGCTATTCAGACAGCACGAGGGGTGATGATTTCAGCCGGCAGGACACGGTGATGATGGACAGAAAATCTGTTCCGGGAAGATCCAGCGCGACAGGTTTGTCGATGCTGATTTTAGTCAGCAGGCGCTTGATGTCGTCATTGGTGATTCGCCGGTAATTTATGTCCTTGGCCAGTACCAGCGTGAAGGTTCTGACATTGTTTCTTTTCATCAGTTCAACAAACTTTTCCAGCTCCTGCCCGGAGTTTACCTGCATGAATTTCTTATTGTAAAACAGGCGCGGGTTTTCGGCGGGCAGCCAGTAAATATCTGAAACGATCACTTCGTTGGCATTTTCCAGATGATTGTTCATCATGGCGACATTGTTTTTCATCAGGAACAAATTGGCTACTCCCTTGACCTGGATGAGCAGGCTTATTGCTAAAAGCAGAATCCCGAGACCGGCCAGTTTTAACGCCAGTTGACGGTTTTCACTACGGTAAAACAGTCTTATCATTGCATAAATGCATAGCGGTATCAGCAGCGGAAAGAGATAAATAAAATGTCGCGGTCCCCAGATGATGCCCATATCGCTCTGCGTCAGCAGCGGAGCGATGACGATACAATATATGACCGAAGTCAGCAGTATCAGTTTTATCCGGCGTAATCTGGATGAGAAGAAGGAGCGCATGGACAGCAGCAGCGGCACCAGCAGGGGGGAGGATGTCAAAAAGCCGACGGTGAAGATCGTGTTCAATACAGGCTGATTATTGTTGAACAGCATCACGGTAAGGATGGCGGAACTGATTACTGCCAGCAGCATCGTGACGAAGGCGGCGGTGCGTTCGGCAGGATTCTTATACTTGATCCCGGCCCAAACCGCCATGATGAAAGGTATGGCGAGCAGGAAATAATACCATTTATCCGCAAAGTCGCCGGAATTGAATTTGAGCAGATAGGTGTAGTAACCGTTTAACTGATTAACGATGAATGAAATGACGCTGTTTTCGTTTCCGTCAAGATTGTGGGCGTAATACTTGCTGCCGTGAAGCCCCAGGATATGTCCGTATTTGGCATATTGGATGGACCACAGCGATATGACAATAATCATAGTTCCGGCGCAGGTTATTGCGATATTGGTCTTTTTATACTTCAAAATAAACATGGCGGCGACCAATGCCGCCGCCAGGACATAAATATCCTCGCGCAGAATTATTGCCGACCCCATCATCAGCCCGGCCAGCAGGAATTCGGGGATGGTGGTATTATTCTCTGTCCGCCGGACAACCATTAGAACCGCAGTGGTGGTCAGCATCGCGGTGAGTGTCATTTCCCAGAAGGTCAGGCTGTAGAAAAAGAAGGGAGTGCACAAACCCAGCACCGGCAGCGACAGCAGATATTTATCCGGAAGTTTCAGGCGCTGGATGATGCGCAGCGTCAGCAGCAATACTATTCCGGTGGAAAGAATTGAGATCAGATACAGCCCCCAGTATCCTGCCGCCCTGTAGAAAAATGAGGAGAACGCTGAAAAATACGGCGGAAAAATGGAGTAGATATTGTCATGGTGGCGGACGAAATGAAAGTTGCTGTAAGGGAAGAACTTATATTCAGTATCAATGTCGGCGGCGGGATAGGCGACCGCGTCAGTCCGGTCGCGGATGATATTCTCCATGGTGATGAATTTATTGCCGCCGTCGGTAATCCAGAACACGTCCCGCGGCATCAGCGCGGTCAGCAAAGCATAAGTCAGGCAGATTGCCATGATCAGCAGTACAGCTAAATATGTGCGCATGTTCAACGCCTCCGTTTTTTACAATTATTTAAAATAGCCTCATATCCTGAACAAAGCAAAAGAAAATTCAGCTTATGATTGGTTATTAACGCCGCCAAGATTATATTGTAAAAACATTTTAAGGCAAATAATACTAATGAGAATAGCCCGAGTTATTGTTGATTTATCCCTGGACAAGGGGTTTGATTATAATATTCCGGACAGCCTGGCGGGAAAAATTCATGTCGGAGTTCAGGTCAAAGTGCCGTTCGGCAAGTCTTTCCGCCGCGGCTATGTGCTGAATATCATTGATCACTCCGAATATCCCGACAGCCTGAAGGATATTCATTCGATCTGCGAGTCGCACACCCGGATTCCGGAGCCGCTGGTCAGGCTCGGCCGCTGGATGTCCGAATACTACTGCTGCAGCCGGGAGCAGGCGGTCAGGACGCTGCTCCCCAGGGCTGTCCGCAGCGGCAAGGTCCAGCACCGCACCCTGAAACATTATTCCGTGGCGGATACTGCCGAAGCGGAAAAATTCATCATTGAGAATTCCGGCAAAAAGCGTGCCGCCGGGCAGATCCTGGTGATTAAGGCCCTGCTCAGCAGCAAGGAGCTGTCCCAGGAGAAGCTGATGAGCGAAGCCGGCGTTACCGCGTCCGCAGTCAGCGGCCTGATGAAGAAAGGACTGATCGCCGAGGAAAAACGCGTGGTGCGCCGCGATGCTTATGCCGATGTCGAGATCATTCAGTCCAAACCGCTGGAACCCACTCCGGAACAGGCGGCTGTGCTGAAAAAGATTTACTCCATGCTGGAAAATCCCGGCGGCAAAAAGACCATGCTGCTGTACGGGGTGACCAACAGCGGCAAAACCGAAGTCTATCTTCAGGCCATCGCCCGGGCGCTGGAAACGGGCAAAGAGTCCATTGTGCTGGTGCCGGAGATTGCGCTTACGCCGCAGACTGTCCGCCGCTTCCGCGCCAGGTTCGGCGACATGGTGAGCGTCCTGCACAGCCGTCTGACCGAAGGAGAACGCTTCGATGAATGGAGCAAAGTCAGCGACGGGCTGGTTAAAATCGCGGTCGGGGCGCGTTCCGCGCTGTTCGCGCCGTTCCGCAATCTCGGACTCATTATTGTTGACGAAGAACATGAAAGCTCATATAAACAGTCGGAATCGCCGCGCTATCACGCCCGCGACGTTGCCGTGATGCGCGGACATATTGAAAACGCCGTGGTAATCCTTGGCTCGGCGACGCCTTCGTTCGAATCGTTTAACAATGCCCTTACCGGCAAATATGAATTGGGAGAAATGCTTCAGCGTGTCCAGGATTGCGTTATGCCGGTGATGAATGTTGTTGACGGCCGCATCGGCGCGGTTGAACCGGGTAAAGTTTCTTTTTTCTCAAAAATCCTGGTGGACGCGGTTTTCGACCGGCTGAACAAAGGCGAACAGACGATCATCTTCCTGAACCGGCGCGGTTATGCCCGCCAGATGATGTGCGAACACTGCGGGTTTGTCGCCGAATGTCCGGACTGCTCGGTCTCCTATACCTATCACCGTCAGCGGGAAAGCCTGTCGTGCCATCTCTGCGGCGACGTGATCAAGGCATTTGCGCACTGCCCGGAATGCGGCGCCGAGGATATCCGCTATTCCGGCATCGGCACCGAAAAGGTTGAAGCCGCCGCCATGATGATTTTCAAGGAAGCCAGAATCGTCAGGATGGATTCCGATTCCATGCGCAAAACCAGTTCCTATGAAGATGTGCTCAACCGCTTCAAGCGCGGCGACGTGGACATCCTGATCGGCACCCAGATGATTGCCAAGGGGCTGCATTTCCCGAATGTGACCCTGGTCGGGATCATTAATGCCGACCAGAGCCTGTATATCCCGGATTTCCGTTCCTGCGAACGCACTTTTCAACTGCTGACCCAGGTCGCGGGCAGGGCCGGGCGCGGTGACGTCAGCGGCGAGGTGATCGTGCAGACATGTAATCCGTTCAATGAAACGATCATGTATGCGGTGCAGCAGGATTTCCGCAAGTTTTACGAATATGACATGGAAGTCCGCAAAGCGCTGAATTATCCTCCCGCCGGTCATCTGATCGCGGTGCATTTTCGCGGCCCGGAACTGGATGCCGTCAGCCGCTTCGCTTCCGAATTCATGGAAAAAATACGGCCATGCTGTCACGGGGAGATTATTGTCACTGAACCCGCCCCCGCGCCGGTGGAAAGAATCAAAGGCAAATACCGCTACATGATAATTTTCCGGGGGGCCAAGCTGAAAACGCTTCGCGAAACGCTCCGCGAATTGATTCTTCACGGTCCCGCGCCCCGCGGCGTGGAGGTTTACGCCGACGTCGATGCGCAGTCACTGATGTAAGGCAGTATTACAGCCAGTCTTCAAACCATGCGTATGCTGCGTCATGCGCGGCTTTCGGGAAAGTATGCTGCTGGTGGTGATTGAAAAATCTGATCTTGTTTTCGGCCCCGTATAACTGATATAACGGCTTGACTTGCCGGATGTATAATTCATCGCTTAATTTGCCGTCGGCGTTATCGCCGCCGATGAGCAGGAACGGCTTGGGCGCGATCAGCGCCAGGACTTCGTGATGAGACGAGGGGAAGCCCGGTTTCCTGACGGCCTCGCCCAGATAATGTTCGGCGTCCCAGTTGGACATGTCCAGCCCGATACCCATTTCCGAGCATACTGCAACCTTGACGCGGGGATCGAATGCCGCCAGATAAAATGCTTCCTTGCCGCCCAGCGAATGTCCCATAGCGCCGATAAGACCGTCTTCCATGTTTGGCTGGATGCACAGCACGTCAACCGCGCATTGCGCGTCCCGCAGCATTCTGCCCATGCCGGTCCATGCGGGGAAATCCTGTTTCAGTCTGGCGACGGCTTTCGCCCATATCTGTCCTTCGGCGTTCCACAGGAAACAGCGGGGGCTGATGGTGATGAAACCGAGCCTGGCCAGCCGGAGTCCGAAATCCAGTTCGGGCGAACCGGAAATGCCGGCGCTTTCTTCGATATTCTCATCCGATGTCTGATGCAGGCAGACTATGCCCGGATATCTTTTCTCAAGTGCGGGTTTGATTAAATATGCCTCGACCGTGCAGCCCGGATAGACTTCGTACTGGATTTTATCCCGGATACAACCTTCGATTGCTTCTGAAGACAGGGTTTTGAATACGGTCACCTTTTGCGGTTCCGGCCCTTTGCCGAGAATCTTCAGCCAGGTTGCGGCAATGCGCTCACGCTCGTTATTCCATTCTTCGATTGTGCCGAAATCCCACATCAGTTGTTTCTCCGCTATTCCATATTAATCCGCCGGTATGGTTTTTGCAAAACCACTATATATTATGGATAATAATATTGCTGTTTAAGGCAAATATTCAAGCTCCGGGGAAGATATGCCGGCAAAAATTATCGGGTCTCTGAAAAAAATGGAATACTTAATTTTGCATAATCTTGTAAAATGTGTATTTTGTGGTAATATTATAAATTATAACTAGTAAAATATTTTAATATTGTGTGTTTTACACACATTGCAAATAAAAAGGAATGACTTATGGATAAGGCTATGAGGTTTCGTCAGGTACATTTGGATTTTCATACTTCGGGTGAAATTCCCGGTATCGGCGGTAAATTTGACAAGCAGCACTGGCAGAAGACGCTGAAAGATGCGGCGGTGGATTCGATCACCTGTTTTTCATTGTGTCATCACGGCTGGAGCTATCATCCGACTAAGGTTGGAACGATGCATCCGCATCTGAATTTTGACCTGCTGCGGGCGCAGATCGACGCATCGCATGAAATCGGCGTAAATGTGCCGGTTTATCTCACGGCCGGAGTAAATAATGTCGCCTCTGCGCTTAATCCGGCATGGCGTGAAATCAACTCTGAAGGCAAATATGCCGGATGGACGACCAATCCGCTGACCCCCGGCTTTCATAAACTATGTTTTAATACGCCCTATCTGGACTACCTATGCCGCCTGATTGAAGAAGCCGTTACGCTGTATCCGGACGGCGACGGCATTTTCCTGGACATCATTTCCCAGTGGCCGTGCTGCTGCCCGGCCTGCATGAAAGGGATGTTCGCCGAAGGGTACGATCCGTCGAAAGAAGCCGACCGCGCGGCATATTCAATGCAGGTACTGGAAAAGTATTACCGGCGCACGACCGAAGCTGCGAGAAGCAAAGACCCGGCGATGCGGATTCTGCACAACAGCGGCCACATCGGACCTGCCTGGTTGAACCGGCTTAAATATTTCAGTCATCTCGAACTGGAATCCCTGCCGACCGGCGGCTGGGGTTATGACCATTTCCCGCAGTCCGCGGCATTCGCCAGAAAGACCGGTTTGGAGTTTCTGGGCATGACCGGCAAATTCCACATCAGTTGGGGCGAATTCGGCGGATTCAAACACCCGGACGCCTTGCGCTATGAGTGCGCGGCCATGCTGGCGTTCGGCGCCAAATGCAGCATCGGCGATCAACTGCATCCCTGCGGCAGGCTTGACGAAAGCACTTACGGCATTATCGGCAGCGCCTACCGTGAAGTCGCGCAGAAGGAACCCTGGTGCCGGGATGCGGTCACTCTGGCGGAAGTGGCGATTATTCCGCAGGAGGCGTTTTTCGTTTGTGACGGAAGCAGCCATGACAACAGCGGCGACATCGGCGCGGGGCGCATGCTGCTGGAAGCTCATATCCCGTTCGATGTCATTGCGCCGTCGATGGATTTCTCTGCTTATAAACTGCTGATTCTGCCGGATGACATTGTGATTGATGACGCGCTGAAAATCAGGCTTGACGCATTCCTCGCCGGGGGCGGAAAACTGCTGCTGTCCGGAACCAGCGGACTGAACCCTGCTCAGAGCGGCTTCCTGTTCGATACCGGCGCGGAATATTGCGGCGAAAACGCCTTTGTGCCGAATTACATTAAACCGGCGGCGGATTTTGCGCCGGACTTCTGTAATTCCCCGTTTGTGATGTACGGCAAAAGCCGTAATATAAAAGTCCGCGGCGGCAGGTCGCTGGGCAGGATTTATGAAACTTACTTCAACCGCGATTTCCGCCATTTCTGTTCGCATCGCCATACGCCGAATCTGCCCGATGCTTCGGAATACGACTGCGGCGTGATTAACGGCAATATTGCGTACTTCCCGCATGCGGTATTTACCATTTACCGGCAGGTCGGCGCGGTGGCTTACCGCCAGTTCGTGATTAAAGCGCTGAAAGCACTGCTCGGCAGGCCGGTGATAGAAACGAACCTTCCGTCAATCGCCAGGATTGCCTTGACTGAACAGGCCGCCGCCAGACGCTATATCGTCCATCTGCTTTCCGGCAGTCCGGTCAAGCGCGGCGGCGATTTCAATTTCCGGTCCGAAGGGGCGCTCAATATTAACGGCGGAATCGAAGTGATTGAGGATTTGATTCCATTGCACAATGTGGAATGTTCCGTGCATACCGCGATGCCGGTTAAAAAAATAACACTGGAACCGCAGGGCGGAGAATTGCCGTTTGAAAGCAAAAACGGACGTTGTGCATTCAAAGTAAATGAATTCACCTGTCACCAGATGATCGCCCTGCATTATTAAACATTCCCCGGAAGCGCCGGTCGCCTGACCGGCATTTTTCAATGCCTTGCCCATAGTTTGCTGCCGGTCATCCGACCGGCGCAATTCCTTTCGTTTTTTGTTTTTATATTATTCCACGCCGTTTTTATTTGAATTCTGAATAACGGAACATATAATAATATACATTGAAAACGGAGGGGGCATGGCAGAGGGGGAATCCAGCAATATTGACCACGACGGCGTTTCACCGGAGCAGGCAGTTTCCGGACAGCCGCCTGCATTAACCGCTGCCCGTAACAGCATGTGGCTGTTCAAAAGTAAATTCGTGCGTTCCATGTTCGTCGTTGCGCTGGGGGCGCTGCTTTGCACCGCAATATATTCCCTTTATATTTTTACCTGGCACGCCGACCCCGCCGAAGTCTTTATTTTTTCCGCGGCCCGATACAGTCCGGACAAACCGTTTACGCTGCTGGTTCTCGCCCGGAACGCGAAAGCCGAACTCCCGCTGCAAAATCAATCCATCGATTTAGCTATGGAGTCGAACGGCAAAGAATTCCGCAAACTGCCGCCGGTAAAGACCGGCGCTGACGGAATCGCGCTGGTTCCGGTAAGTCCATGTCCAGCCGGAAAATATCAGATCAAAGCCACCCTCCGGGATTTATCGGCCGTCAGCAATATCGAAGTCAAATCCGTTTACAAGTCCATGGTCACCTCCGACAAACCGATGTATCAGCCCGGCCAGACCATCCATTTGCGCAATCTTGCGCTGAATGCGATTGACCTCCATCCAGCCCCGGAAAATGACGTCAACTTCAAGGTTCATGACCCCAACGGCAATTTAGTGTTTGACCAGACGGCAAAATCGTCCGCCTACGGCATCGCCTCCGCCGATTTCCCCCTTGCCGATCAGGTTAAACCCGGCGAATACAAGATTCAAGCCAGTAGCGAGCAAACAACTGCCGTCCGGTCCATAACTGTCAAACCGTATTCTCCGACCGAGTGTAAAATAACTCTTGACACTAATAAGACATTCTATCTACCTGGCGATAAAGTCTCCGGTACGGTTTCTATTCGTGATTTATATGGTAAGCCGTTGCCCTCAGCCCAAGTCACGTTGAACGCATCCGTCATGGTTAAAGTCACGGAAACACATAGGTATGGATGGTATACAGATTCTATCAAGATTGTTCCGAAGGCGCAGCAATTGACAGCAGTAAGCGGTGTCTCTGATGCCGCGGGTAATCTAAAATTTGAGTTCATGATTCCGAAAGAACTGGAGGGGATTAACTTCCAGCAGGAAGACACTGAATGCAAAATATCCGTGACTGCAATTTTCGATGCTGGACAGCCGCAGAATTTGAGCCGGAACTTGGCGGTCACTGCCAAGCCAATTCGCATAACATTTATGCCGGAATTCGGTCAATTGCTGCCAGGGACCCACGACAAAATGTATATTTTCGTCAGCAATCCTTACGATATACCACTAGAATCCTCCTTAGAAATCGGCGGACAGGCGCTGCTTACCAGTAAAGACGGGTTGGCGCTGATATCACTGCCGCCTGATGGACAAACAGAGCTGACCGCTACAGACCGCGCAGGCTATAAAGCCAGAGAGAACATAAATTGGGGTTATAATACCTCCACTGATGCATTTATCCTGAAGAGTGAAAAAGCGGTCGTCCGGGCAGGGGAGGAACTGCAACTGGAAATTGTCGCCAATCACCCAGGCGGCAGAATGTTTATTTATCTAGTGAAAGATGAGACCCCGCTGGAATTCATTCCAGTTTCAATGGATACGAGACAGAAACAGATAAAGTTAAAAATTCCTGAAGACCTCTCCGGCACTATCCAAATTCACGCTTATCGACTTCTGTCGAATGGAGAAGCGACGCATGAATTGCGTCTGATCCAAGTTATGCCGGAAAAACAACTGGCCGTTATAATCAGTTCCAGCCAGCCACAACATCGCACGGGTGAAAACGGCAGGATCAATATTCAGGTAAAAGACCAAACCGGCCGGTTGGTACAGGCGGCATTGAGTATTGTAGCAGCGCTGGATTCAAAAGGCGGCGGACCGAGCCATGAATTAGCGTATTTTTTGTTTCAGAACGAGTTGCTAAAACCTGACTGTCAGCCGATGGCGGCGGTAACGCCGCCTCTGCATGAACCGGTTGACCGGTTGACTGCCGGGTATATGCTGGCTAACAGGCGGGATTTCTGTAATCTGCAAGCTAAAAGTTGTTTGAAATATACGGACCGGGAAAACGCACTGGTTCAACAAAAAATCAAATTCGGCAATGAACTGCTTTTATATTTGCTTCCGGCCATACTGATGTTATTGGCCGTTTGCAGTATTCCATTACTGCTGGTGGCGCTGAACACCAAAAACAATTCCTACCGGATGGTGGTCCGCAAGGAATATCCCGGCGAAATTACGCGGCTGCTCCGTAAACTGCAATGGATGTTCTTCGGCGCGATAATCGCCAGTGCTATGTCTTTTATCATTCTGCGTAGTCTGGATCAGCAGCAAGAATATTGCTGGAAAATTAGGTTTGAACATGTTTTGGCGCTGTCCATATTATCTATACTGCTGCTGTTGCTGGCAGAATTCGTCAGAGTCAGGAATCGTATTTTCCGGTACTGTAGTCCGGATAGTGGGAACAATCTTCAGAAAATAATATTGCTGATTCCGTGGTTTTACGGTGTTTTCGTCTTCGTTCTTTCAATTGTTATTCTGGCGGCGGTATTTTTTCCGAATACTCCGGGACTTGGTTTAATAGCATGTATATTTTCCGCTCTGGCCCTAATCCAGTTATTTGGTCTCAGCGGAATCCAATGTTCTGTTTGTATTCAGGAATATCTTGACCTGTATTGCAACCGGGAAGTCAGTAATATGGGATTGGGTATCGGTACCTACCCGCGTTCTTTTTCTTCACTGTGGATTGTCGGCAGCGGACTTTATATTGGCCCGATTATTATGACATATCTGATTATCGTTATCGTAATAATTTCATTATTTTTGCCGCTGTGCAAAATTGTTGATAAATTGGGCAAAGGCGGCGATTCAAGTTCCAGCATCAACCTCAACCGCAAGCCGCGAGAAGAGTTCTTTAAACCGGTTCCAGCCGGGCAGTATTTTGCTTTGCACGGGACGCTGCCGTGCAAGGAAGAGCCGGTTGCAGCCAGCCCGTATTTTACGGAGACGTTGTACTGGCAGCCGGAATTGATCACTGATGAGCATGGCCGGGCTGTCGCTTCGTTCAAATTCACCGGACAACCTGTACAGTTCCGTGTTATCGCTATTGCCCGTGACGGCGCGATGGGCGCATCCACTCAGGAATTACCCAGCTTAACCCAGGGAGTTAAATAAAGTGAACATCAACAGTTACGAGATTGCTGACTTTTTTAAGCAGTTGGCGCTGCTGACCAAATCGGAACTGCCGCTGCCGAATACGTTATCCCAGATGGCGCGGGATTTCCGGAACGGTGCGCTCCGGCAGATTATCGCTGAACTGGGCGACGCCACCGGCAAAGGCAAAACGCTATCCGAGGCAATGCGGGACTATCCGGAATCTTTCAAGCCGTTTTATATCCGGATGATCGCGCTGGGCGAACGCGAAGGGACGCTGCCGGATGTGCTGTCGGAGCTGTCCAGGATTTCCCGCCTCCATTATATGCTGGCGACCATGATCAAGGATATCATGCTGTATCCGGTCATTACCATCAGCGTCGCGCTGCTGATTTTAATGTTTCTCTGCTATGTAATCATCCCCGAATTCGGCAAAATTTTCAATGAACTGCTGGCGGGTGAACCGCTGCCGGCGCTGACGCAGTTTGTTTTCTGGGTTGCCGGAATCGTCAAGAATAACATCGTCGTATTCATTGTGCTTTATATTGCCTATATTGTCACAGTCTGCTGGATGTTCATGAATAAAAATGCCGCCAACAAAGTATTGCTGGCGCTGGTTCGTAAATTTCCGTTCTCCGAGATTGTTTTCTATAATTTCGCCATGGCCCGGCTGTGCACGGTATGGGCGGTCATGGCGCGGCGGCAAGTTCCGGTGGAAGAGGCGTTTCCGGTCATTGCCGGAGTCATGGATTTTCCGGAAGTGTCGAATGCCTTGATCCGCGTGGCGGAAAAATGCGGTAAAGGCGAAAGTCCGCTGCAATGCCTGAAAGCCGAAAACAACATTTCCCGGCTGCTGATCATGACCCTTGAGAACTGCCCGGAAAACAAACTGCCGGATGAACTGGACAAGCTGGCGGACCTGTTCCGGGAACGCGGCTATTACGGTTACCGCCGCATCGGCATGGCCTGGGAGGTAATGTCCATCGCGTCAATGGTGATGGTGACCGGAGCCGTCATCGTGTTCATCTTCCTGCCGTTTCTGGCCAGAATTGTCCGGGGCTGGTAATTTACATTATGAGGAAGGGATTTTAAATCATGTATGTCATCAATCAGCAATACACCATCGGCCGGTATAACGAGTCGCCGGAGGGTTCGCTGTCCACCACCGGCGCGTCGCTGCTGGCCAGTACTCTGGCGTGGGCGGCGAGCAATAAAATACCGTTTCACCAGGCCATTTTATCGCTGACCGACACCGGCTGCCCGCGCCATGGTTTAATCCTTTTCCTGATGCCGAATTCCCGCAACTGGAACATGTGCCTGCAAGCCGCTTACGGCGATCTGATCAACGGCCTCCCGCTCCACCGGGCGCTGCGCAAACGTCTGGGATATTTCCTGCCGGAGTATTATTTGCAGGCGGTGGAAAAGGCGGAAAAAGAAGGGCATCTGCCGGAGGTGCTGCCGCATTTCGCCAAACGCATGAATCTGGCGTCGGAAATCCGGTATTCCTACCGGACCACCCTGACACTTCCATTCCTGGAGTTCATACTCATTCTTTGCGTCCTCACGGGGCTGGCAGTATTCATCCTGCCCAATTTTCAAAAAATATTTAATGAACTGCTTGGCGGAATGAAGGTTCCGTTCAACAGCGGCTTCACCGGGGCGGCTTTACAGATATATCTACTGTTCGGGCGGAATCTGTTTTGTATCCTCTTTTCAGGCTGGCTGTTTCTGATCCTGTTCCGGAATTTCCGGAATTTCATCACGATGCTCATGGAGGAAGTCATGGTTCATCTGCCGTATTTCAAGAAGCAGATAAAGAATATGGCGATGCTGGAACTGTCGGCTTCGGTTTCATCGTATCTGGCCGCCGGTGAAGACATCCTTAACGCCTTGAAGTTCAGCCGCAAGGCCTGCAATCACCTGTGGCTGCGCCGCAAGCTGGGCCGCTGCATCCGGCAGATGGAAAACGGCACGGACTGGCTCGCCGCCTGGCGGCGGATGAAGCTGAATCAGCCGCTGAACGAATGGATCATCTGCAATGCCGCCGCCCGGCAGAACATCGCCGCCGGGTTCGACACGATGACCGACTGGCTGTATCATAACGCGATCCGGCACGTGCGGAAAAATACTTTCTGGCTGTCGCTGCTGTGTGTGTTCGTCAATGCGACAATCGTTTTCACCATCGCCTACGCGGTTTTCGCGTCGCTGGTCATGATTATCCAAAAACTGTAATAAATGGGAATACCCGATTATGGATATCAACAACCTGGAACCGCATAAAATTGTAGACCGGATACTGAATGAAGCCGTCGCGCTCCATGCCAGCGATATTTACTGGCTGCCGGAAGGCGACAGCTACAGCGTCCGCTGCAAAATCAACGGGGAGCAGAAAGTATTATACCGCATTGACTCCGAAGCCGGGGCGCAATGCACTTCGCGGATCAAGGTCATGGCGCAACTGCTGACCTACCGCAATCAAATCTCCCAGGACGGCGTGATCAGGGACGACGCCGGATTCGGCAATGTTGAATTCCGGGTCGCGGTCATGCCCACGGTTAACGGCGAACGGATTACGGTCCGGATTCTGGATAAAGCCATGACGCCGCAGCACCTCGACGAACTGCATTTCGCGCCGGAAACGGTCAGTCAGTTGCAGACGATGCTCAGTAAAAACAGCGGCATGATCGTGCTTACCGGCCCCACCGGCTGCGGCAAGACCACCACCATTTACGCGCTGGTGCGGGAACTGCTGAAAAACAATCAGGACCCGGCCTCGATCATTTCCATCGAAGACCCGGTGGAATGCCGCATTCCCGGCATTTCCCAGGTGTCGCTGTCCAAAGCCGGGGAGGAATGGAACTATCCGCTGGCGCTGCGCGCCGCTCTGCGTCAGGACGTCAAAACGCTGGTGATCGGCGAAATGCGCGACCGTGAAGTGGTCAAGGTCGCCCTTGACGCCGCGCTGACCGGGCATCGGGTAATCACCACTTTCCACGCCGGCGATATTCCGTCGGTATATGCCCGGATACTGCATCAGGGATTTGAGCCGTTCCTGGTGGCGTCCGCCATTACCGGGATTGTCAGCCAGCGGCTGCTGAAGTCGAAACTCGGCGAAACCAGGATACCGCTGGCGGCGCTGCTGGTTCCGGATGACGGCTGGAAAGATTTTATCATCGCCAATCCGGCATTGAGCGAACTCCGGAAGAAGATTAAAGAATATCCCATGGCCCATTTGCAGAGCGTCGCCGAAAAAATGGCGGTGGACGGCATGATAGATGTAAAGGATGCATATTTATTATGAAAATTAAACGACAATTGAATATCAGGTATTACCTGATGCCGGAAATGATTTTTGCGCTGGGACTGCTCATGATTCTGACCGCCTGCTTTTTCGCGACCACCAGTACGATACAGCGCATGGACAAGTCTTTCACCGGCGAAAGCTGCGGTCTGATGGTCGTTGACAACACCCTGGAACGGCTTGAACACAGGAAACAGTACAATATTGACGATGTAAAGAGAATTTTTCTGGATGAATACGACAAAAGCGGGATTAACGACAGGACGAAAATGACTGCCGGGTTCACGCCGGATGCGGACGGGGCCGTGCTTGCCATCATCCGGAATAACGGCAAACCGCTGATTGAGGTGCGGATAAAATGTCAACACTAGCAAAAACATATAGAGTAAACAGGTACACGCTGCTGGAAATGATGGCGGTGATCGTGCTTGCCGGGGTTTTGATGAATATGGCCCTGCTGTTCTATTACAAGAGCCAGAAAATCAACAGCAGATACACCGACAAGGCGTTTCAGATCAAGTCCGTCAGCGCGGTTTCAAAATACTTGCGCAGTTTTGTTCATGGCAACGGCGCAGCGTTCATGGTCAAACCGGATCAGGTTGTTTTCAAAAATGGCTCCGTCATTGCAATGAATAACAACCGGCTGGTGTTCACCGCCGGTGAAACGGATAAGAGTTTTGCTCTGCCGAAAGGCTTTGCCGTCACGTTTGCCCTGGAGGAAAATCAGGGTGAGCCGCCGCGCATAATCATGAATATTGCCATGTTGAATTCCAAAGATCAACTGCAATTGAATAAATTCACCAGGATTGCCGCCTGTGTGGAAGGAGGAACGCAATGAAGCCGGATATTAAAAACCAGGGTGGTTTTGCCACCATCTTTGTCCTGATGCTGGCGGCGGCTTTGCTGATAATCCTGGCCGCAACCATGAAAAGCATGTATGCCGCTCACGACCAGAATAAGAAGGACAAGCAGCAGATCATCAGAAAAGCCGGACAGCTTAACTCGCAATACGCCGGACAGGAAAAATTGCCGTCCTCAAAATAATCGATGCGTCCAATCGCATTTTCCCCGGGAGTCCCGGTCGTCTGACCGGCATTTTATGTCCCGCCGGGATACAAGGTCTATGGAAAAACCAACGAAACCAGTCTGCGACAGCTTTGTAATGAACCGGCAAAACCGAAAGAGCTCCCGAGACACCAGTAGAAAGTACCAATTATTTTTGAACGACTCCTTAGTGTCAAAAAGATATTTCGCTTTTTTTGCCATTATTGAACTTAATTTTACGGTTTCTGTTGACAACTTTACTATATGTAGATGCACGACGCCTGGCAAAATATAAAAAATGGAGACCGGAATGGTAATTTTGAAATATGATGAAAGTTTTCCGGGGAAAGCGGAACAACATGCGGGCAATGGCGGTTACGATCCTGAAATTGCCGGACGACTGTGGATTTACCCGGCCTCTTTCTACAACTATAAATTTCCGCCAAATCTGAAAACCATCGTTTACCGGTTAGCTCAACGGGACTCCAAACTCTCCGGAACGCCCGTTGCATCCGTGGTTGATACCGGCTGCGCCGGAGTCCGTACCGGCCGCAGATGCGAAAGCATTCCAGCTCGGGCGGTCTCCAACATCTCCGAAATGCGATTTTGTTGTATTGCCGCCGTTTCGGGCGGCATATCCCGGAATTCCCAATCTTCCCGGAACTCCCGGATTACGAAAACGTGTTGTGCATGGCCGGTGTCCAAAATGCGGGCGGTTGCCCGTTTTGTTCTGCTGGCGCAGGATAAAGTATTCAGCAATGGTGGTGTCCAAATGAGGGTGCGCGGTGTCCAGAATGGTTTTGTTGCACTGCCGTCCGTGTCGGACGGTGTTGTCTAAAATGAGGGTATGTGGTGTCCAAAATGGTTATGTTGCATTGCCGTCCGTGTCGGGCGTGGCTGTCTAAAATGAGGGTATGTGGTGTCCAGAATGGTTTTGTCGCATTGCCGTCCGTGTCGGACGGGGCTGTCCAAAATGAGGGAGCGCGGTGTCCAGAATGGTTATGTTGTATTGCCGTCCGTGTCGGGCGGTGCTGTCCAAAATGAGGGGGCGCGGTGTCCAGAATGGTTATGTTGTATTGCCGTCCGTGTCTGACAGTGCTGTCTAAAATGAGGGTGCGCGGTGTCCAGAATGGTTTTGCTGCATTGCCGTCCGTGTCGGACGGGGCTGTCCAAAATGAGGGAGCGCAGTGTCCAGAATGATTTTGCTGCATTGCCGTCCGTGTCGGACGGCACTGTCTAAAATGAGGGAGCGCGGTGTCCAAAATGGTTATGGCAGCTCATTGGACCAATTAGCTGCCAGGACTGGAATTACAATAAAAGGTTAATAAAAATTGGAAGAGTCATTGAAAAATGCCGCAAAATTCCTAAGTTAGTTAATTCAGGTTTTCTGCAAATAACTTTAACAAGATCAGGATAATTATGAAAACTCAAAATAAATGGCTGGCAATCAGCGTTTCAGGAAATGCTCTGCAAGTGACTGACAGGCAGTCCGGCGAGATACTGGAACTGGCGTGGCCGGCGGCGGCATTGAGCATCGGCGGCAAACGAATCGAAGCGGAGAAAGCCATTGACAAACCGCTGATTACCGGCACGGGCATCAGCCAGAGCTTTGCGGGCAAAGGGCTGGAATTCAAAGTCACGTTAAAACTGGCGGACGGCTGCTGGTTTAAAAAGCGGGTGGACATCACCGCCAAAAACATATTGCCGGTTCCGGATTATGTGGAAGTTGACAGCCAGTTGCTGGATGACAAACTGGAACTCTGCGGCTACCGCGCCGCGACATTGCCGGCAAAGCAGACTCACGGCGAAGAGGAAGGCATCGGCAGAATGCCCGGTTGCGGTTATCCGCTCATCGGGAAAAAATACTTTACCGGTCTGGAACATCCCGCCGGATTCAATCTTCCGGAAAAGGCGAAAAAAGGCACGTCATTCAAGTTGCTGCATTATCCGCAGTGGCACGGGAAACGGCTGGAGACGGTGGAAGCGGTGTTCGGCTGGAGCGGCAATCCCCGCGCCGGCTTCTTTGATTACCTCAACACTGTCCGGATTTCGCCGCTGAAAAAGCCGCTGGTGTCCTTCTGCACGTTCTGGGCGGACCCCTATATCGGCAATTACGAATATGCCGTCAGTTATGAAAATTATGTGAGCTTTTTCAAGGCATTCGCCAAATTTGACCTGATTCCCGACGTGTTCACGCTGGATGCCGGCTGGAATGACCGCCAGTCGGTTTTCCAGGCCAAGGAATCGGTAGGCCGCGACAAAGGGCTGAAAAAGCTTGCCGGGATAGTCGAAGACATCGGCGCTAAAATCAGCCTGTGGCTGTCCCATAACGGACCGATGGGCATCAGTCCGGAATACATGACGCAAAATGGAATGGAAGTCGGCAGCGGCGACAGCGCCGCCTATTGCGGCAAAGGCTACGGCATCATGGTTGACAAGAAGTTCGGCATGATGCTCGAAGAGCGTTTCCGCGAACTCATCAGCAAAATCGGTGCGGTGCACTTTAAGATAGACTGGGATAACGAATGCGCGACCAACCCCGCCATGAAAGAACGCTATCCGACCGTAAACCATGTCCGCCAGGCCTCGATGAATGTGATGTTCGCCATCGATAAAGCCATGCGCAGACAGAACCCGGCCATCATTACCCGCAACGGCTGGTGGACTTCGCCCTGGTGGCTTTGTCATGCCAATCACTTGTGGCTGTCAGACAGCGGAGATTCGGAGTACACCTCATTTCCGTCAAAGAGCCAGCGCGACAGTTCAACCACGCACCGGGATATCATGTATTACAACATCCTGCAGCGGGATAAAAGCGCATTGCCGCTGGATTGCTTTGACAACCATGAATTTCCGGACGCGATGCGCAACCCGTTCGTTGAAGAACCCGGTCTCTGGACCAATGCATTGTGGATGTCGTTCATGCGCGGCAGCACCTATATGGCCTATACCCTCCAGCCCGAAAAACTTGAGGAATGGCAGGCGGACAGTTTCCGCCGGATCATGGCATTCTGCCGGAAAAACGCCAGGCATATTTTTGTCAGTAACGGCAGGATGATTCTCGGCAATCCGAACAAAGGCGAAATCTACGGATTCGTCCAGCCCGGCAAAGATGAAAGCTGGTGCATCATCCGCAACCCGTCCCCGGTTCCGCAGGTCGTGAATTTCAAGAGCGGCGAAATTGCGGACCATAAAGTAAAGACGGTTTACCAGTTCTATCCCCATTACGAATTCATGAACCCGGACAGCAGCATCACCCTGCTGGCGCATGAGGTCAAAGTACTGATTCTCAGTTCCAAAAGCATCAAGCCGGTCTTCCCGTACTCCTACATGACGGAGAAGAACGGCAAAAAATATGAATACCGCTTTCCGGCTTCACTGAGCGTAAATGACAAAGTCAGGCCCTGTGTCGAGCAGATCTATCAGGAGCCTGAATTGAAAGCCGCGGTCAGCGGCAAAGAAACCGCGGCTCATTCGTTGAAAGTTTACTTCTCAATGAAAGTTCCATATCGTCTGCGGGATTTCGAACTCCAGTTCAGGATAAAAACCCCCAATCCGGAAAAAGTGCAGATCAAACTGTTCAATTCCAGATATCCCAATGCGGAAGGTTCATGTTATGCGATCCCGGTGACGGAAATCCCCTGGAATCAGCCGGGATACGGCGAAGCGAGGAACCAGTGGCCGGATATTGACCGGAACCAGAAATTCTTTGCCGCGCGGGTGGCGGACGGCGGCGAAGCCTTTTACCGCCTGATTCTCAGCGGCATTGACCCGCGGAACGCCGGCATCGAAGTGTGGGCCGCCGGTTATGAAGCACCGTCAAGAGGCTCCATCCTGATTGATAAGGCACCGCATGCGTTCGGGCAATGTCTGCCTTGCCAGTTCCCGAAAGGTTTCGGCAGGGCAATCCGGATCGAGCTCTGAGAAGTGCGGTTGCGGACTTGAAAATACCGCAATTGCCATATATTTTGAGGAAACACATAAAGCAGACAGGAAAAACGATGGCACGAAAGTCAGTTTTGTTTAAACTTCCGGAAGAGCATGTCTATATGCCGGTGACGCGCTATGACGATCCGCTGCGCTATTATTATAAACCGCTAATCGGCAAACTTTATGTAAAACGGCTTCAGGACGGGCTGTCCATGCTGACGCCGCCGTATGAGCGCGTGCTGGATTTCGGCTATGGCAGCGGCCTGCTGTTCAACACCCTCGCGGAAATCAGCAGGGAACTGCACGGCATTGATATCCTGTCCGACGCCAAAATCCTCACGGAAATACTGGACCGGCAGAATATTAAAGCGCAACTGAAGCAGGAAGACATCCTGAAGGCGGGTTACCCGGACGGGCATTTCGACGTGATTGTCGCTTTTTCCGTTTTTGAGCATATCCGCGACTTCGACCCCATCCTTAAAGAGATGCAGCGCATCCTGAAGCCCGGCGGCCAGTTGCTGATCGGCATGCCCAGCGTGAACAGAGTCATGCCGTGGCTGTTCAAAGCTATCGGATTCAATAATATTGATGACCTCCATGTCACCAATCACCGTTCAGTATTGAAGTCGGCAAAAAAGTATTTCAAGCTTAAACATTATAAGCGGCTGCCGTCATTTCTGCCCGACCGCTGCTGTCTGTATTTTAATATGCTGCTGGAAAAACAATCATAAACCCGGGTTGAAACATGAGTCTGATTACAACCAGTCTGATAGTGCTGCGCAAAACGCCATATATGGAAACCAGCCTGATCGTCAGCGGCTTGAGCCCGGATTTCGGCAAGCTTGATCTGCTGGCCAAAGGCGAGCTGAAACTCAGCACAAAAAAATATCCGGTGATAGACCTTTTCAGGGAAATCCAGGTGTCATTTCACGAGAGCCAGAATTCCACGCTGCATAACATGACCACGGCGGAACTGATTGCGGAGCACGACAATATTGCCGAAGTCCCGGAAAATTTTCTGCTCGCCAATAAGCTGGGCAATTTTCTCCTAGCCAATACGCAGCCGGATCTGCCCTGTCCCCAGACCAGCATTGTGCTGGGCAATGTTCTCGTTCATCTCAGCCCCGCCGGCAATGAAGGGCTGATCAGACAGAGATTCTTCGGGCAGTTATGGAACAGGCTTCATTGCTCGGTGATTTTAAAAATGGGTTATCTTCACGAGAACGGTTTCATGCCGGACATGCTCTGCGATGATGAAGCTAAAAATTATGAGCAGCAGTTGTTCATCGAGCAGGTGGTCGAAGCTGGAATCGGTGACATGGCGCTGCCGGAAAGAGCCAATAAATACTGGTTGCAGCTCGACAAATGGCTGGATTCCATCTGTGAATACCATGAACTGAAGTTATGAAGATTGAACTCTTTCTTGCTGTTTTTCCGCCGGGAAAGTTGCGGTTTTGAATCTGTTGCTGTATATTAGCGCTTTTGAAAATATAAACCTCATATTATGGAGATAATTAAAACTTATGACAGTTGATCACAAAAATCCTGAACTCATGGAGAAGATAGTTTCGCTGTGCAAACGCCGCGGCATAATTTTTCAAAGCTCGGAAATATACGGCGGCATCAACGGCTTCTGGGACTACGGCCCGTACGGCAGCCGGATGAAACGCGCGGTTGAGCAGTTGTGGTGGAGCGAGATGGTCGAGACGCGTCACAACGTCGAAGGCCTGGACTCGACCATCATCTGCCATCCCCGCGTCTGGAAAGCCTCCGGTCATCTGGATAAATTCGGCGACCTGATGTGCGACTGCCGTTCCTGCAAGGCCCGTCATCGCGTAGACCAGATGGAAGACCAGGCCGTCTGCCCGAACTGCGGGTCAAAGGATTTGACCGAGCCCCGTGAATTCAATCTGATGATGAAAACTTACGTCGGCCCGGTGTCTGACGAAGAACATACCGCTTATCTGCGGGCGGAAACCTGCCAGCCGATATTCGTCGATTTCAATCAGGTCAGAGTCGCCACCCGTCAGAAGCTGCCGTTCGGCATCGCTCAGATCGGCAAGGCGTTCCGGAATGAAATCAATCCGCGTAACTTCATCTTCCGCTCCCGCGAGTTCACCCAGATGGAAATGGAGTTCTTCTGCGAAGACGCCGAGTCCATGGAGTGGTTCAACTACTGGAAAGGCGAACGCATCAAGTATTATCGCGAAAAACTGAAATTCACTGAAGACATAATGCGCATTTACGAACATGAAAAGCTGGCGCATTACGCCAAAGCGGCGATTGATATTGAGTTCCTGTTCCCGTTCGGCTGGGGCGAACTCGAAGGCGTGCATCACCGCGGCACCTGGGATATGTCGCGTCACCAGGAATTCTCCGGCATCGATTTGCAGTATATTGACCATGACAACAACCGCAAAATCACCCCGACGATTATCGAAACCTCGGTCGGGCTTGACCGCACCATGCTTGCGCTGATCTGCAATGCCTACGATGAAGACACCGCCGACACCAAAAAGGAAGGTCAGGAAACCGATGTCCGCGTCGTCCTGCGCCTGCCGGCCAAAGTCGCGCCGGTTCAAGTCGCGATCCTGCCGCTGTCAAAGAAGCTTGCCGAAGGCGCGGATAACCTCTATAAAGACCTGAGCCGCAGATTCCGCTGTGAATATGACGAAACCGGCAGCATCGGCAAACGCTACCGCCGCCAGGACGAAATAGGCACTCCGTACTGCATAACTTTTGACTTCGAATCCTCCCAGGACAATGCCGTGACCATCCGCGAGCGCGATTCCATGAATCAGGAAAGAGTAAACGTAACACAGCTCAGAGAGTACTTCGATACGCATATTTAATGACTTTAAAAACGTCGGGGGATGAGTAATGCTGCAGAAACTTACATGGCTCCAGCGCCTGTTGAAGGCCTCTCATAAAAAGGTTTTCCTTTTCATCCTTATGTTTTCCATCCTGGTGTTATTGATTATTGGTATCCTGATTACGCTCTGGTATACTTTCGGCGAAAAAATTGAAAAAGGCGGTGAAGTGCCGGCTTACGTTTCAACCGCCGTTTTCGACAGTAAGGGGATATGTTAAAATGAGATATTCAGCGTTTGGTAAAACCGGCAAAATGGTCTCCGCCATCGGATTCGGCGGGATGCGTTTCGATCTGACCCAAACTGCTGAAGCCAATGCCGATCTGGTCAAGTATGCGTTCGACAAAGGCATCAACTACTTCGACACCGCTCCCGGTTATTGCGACGACAAGAGCGAAGAACTTTTTGGAATCGGATTCAGGAAGCTGCCTCGCGATAAGTATTTTGTGGCCACCAAGCTCATGCCGGTCCATGTTGCAAACGAGCTGGAAGCCTATGAGAAAGTGAAAAAGTCCGTCGAACGCATGGGGGTGGAGTATATTGATTTCTTCCATGTCTGGTGTATCCGCCGGATGGAGCATTTCGATCTGGCTATGAACGGAGGCCTGTATAATGCACTGCTCAAATGCAAAGCCGAAGGATTAATCAAACATATCTGTTTCTCTTCGCATCAGGAAGGCGCCGGGGTCCGCAAAGTCGTCGAATCCGGACTTTTCGAAGGCGTTCTGCTGGGAGTGAATATCCTGAACTTCCCATACCGCCGGGATGGAGTACTTGCCGCCAAAGAGCACGGTCTCGGCGTTGTAGCCATGAACCCGCTCGCAGGCGGGCTTATTCCTAAAAACGAGGACAAGCTGCAATTTCTCGCTTCGCCGGGCGAAACCCCGACCGAAGCCGCCTTGCGCTTTCTGGTCGCCAACCCGGACATTACTGTAGCGCTGAACGGATTCACCACCACTGAACACATCGACACCGCCTGCCGGGTTGCCGATGCCGAACCGATGACTGAAGAGGATATCGCCAGAATTAAAGCGCACATCTCCAGAAATATGACCAGGATATGCACTGCCTGCGGTTACTGCGAGGAGTGTCCTGAGAACATTCCGATTCCGGCATATATGCAGATTTATAACGACAAAGCTGTTTTCGGCAAAACAGACGAGGAAATGATCAGTTCCATGAAGTTCCACCATGACTGGGGCCTGCTGGTGGAACCGCGCGGCAGCGCCGCCGCCTGCATCGCCTGCGGCAGATGCGAAGAATCCTGTACTCAGCACCTGGACATCATGACCCGGCTCCGGGAAATAGCCGAGTGGGAAGCGAAGTCACAGGAACTTAATAAGGTAAAATGATCCAATAATATACTCAGAGGTTTATCATGCAGGAAGAGCCGATTCATAGAAATAGTGTTTCCAGAATGCTGTTTATAAATTCCGGATTGTGGATGCTTTTATTCCTCTACAGCATGAAAGGAACCCTCGTCTTCGCCTGGATCATTAACTTTTTCTGCATGATCGGCATCATTGCGGTCACTTCATTCGGCATCGCGCTGGTTGACACCATGCTGCTGAAGAAAAGCATCAACCAATATGCCGGGTATCTGCTTTATATTTGCCCGAGTATGCTCGTTCTGATCGTGCTGCTGATTTTTCTGCCGGATTTGCAATTGCCCGGGAAAAGCATCAATCTGCTGAAATCGCCCTCCGGACATTATGACCTGTCATTCCCGATTGAGGACACATACCGGCAGCTTACGATCTCCAATCGGAAAGGCGCGATTGAATATCAGGGGGAAAAAATCGACATCAACAACGGCAACAGGCTTTATTGGATATGGGATTCCGGTGACAACGCCTGGGTATATGATTCCGGCAATCAGAATGTCTTCGTCTTTACGAAGAAAGCCGATAAATGGGAAAAATCCATGTGGGGCGTCGGCACCAGCAGAACCGGCGACGTGACTCTGGTTCCGCCCAAAGCCCTTTATCCGATTAAGGAAAGAGACAAGACCAGCGGCACCGCGATAATTATCAAACCGGCTTCCGATGGCAGCAAGCCTGCACCGGTTAAACCCGAGCCTGCCGAGAGCGAATAAATTCGACCACGTCCTGGTATTTCAGCGGTCCGCCGAAAATGTCCAGGGCTGAACCGATGGTGAAAGCCACCCTGCCGCGCCCTTTGTCATGGATGATTTTCACATCATCCAGCGATCTGATGCCGCCGGCATAAACTGAAGGTATCGGACAATGTTCCGCCATTACTGACAGCAGCTTTTCATCAATGCCTGCCTGCCTGCCTTCAACGTCCACCGCATGAATCAGGAATTCGCAGCAGAATTCAGCCATAAAGCTCAATGTTCCGGCATTGACTTTCCAGTTGGTAAACTTCTGCCAGCGGTCGGTAACGATATAGTATTCGCCGTCCTTGCAGCGGCAGCTCAGATCCAGCACCAGACGCTCACGGCCCAGCAGCTTGAAGATCCGCTCCAGATTGGCCCTGTTGAGTTCGCCGTCCGCAAAAATATAGGAGGTCAGGATTACTTGCGAGGCTCCGGCATCCATCCAGTATTGAGCATTTTCCACCGTGATCCCGCCGCCGATTTGAAGTCCGCCGGGATAAGCGCCCAGCGCTTCCAGGGCGGCGGTCCCGTTGCCGGGGCCAAGCATGATTACATGTCCGCCGGTCAGGCCGTCGCGCTTGTACAACTCCGCAAAATATGCCGGGCCGTGCTCCGAAACAAAGTTCGTCTTTACGGTACGGTCGTCATCCGTCAGGCTGGAGCCGACAATCTGCTTGACTTGGCCGCCATGCAGATCAATGCAGGGTCTGAATTCCATCAATCTTACCTTATGTCTGTTAATATGTCTGTTGCTGCAGTCAATCCCGTAAGTTACAACAGGAAAAAGGTTATTCAACCTGTAAACCGGCTTTTAAAAAAAGTGGCGGGCAGTTGGGGAACTGCCCGCCGGGGGGAAAAAGGAGGGGATCAGTAACTAATTATTTAAATCGTAAACCAGTTTGTCGGTACTGATGCTCAGCAAAAGTTGCGGATTCTGTTCCGCCGCCTTCTGCCAGCCTTCGCGGTACTGTTCCGGAAACTGTACGGACATTGCGCTTACAAGCTCTGTCATCTGTTGACGTTCCGCCTGCTTTTCATCGCTGCCGTTCACGCCGGAACCGGCACCAAGAAGAAAAAGAGACAGCACAGTGATAACCGCGAAGATTGTAACCCGGCCTTTTCTGTCGTTAGAGATGAACATTTTACGTTCTCCTTTTCTTTAGTTGTTATTGTATGTTGTCACCAGGGAGAAGGTCTGCGGCCATTTCGCGTTCACCTTTTTCTCTGGCATGCTCGTTCATCCGGTCAATTTCTTCCGCCCAGCGCTCGGTATTCCATATTTCTATGCCGATTTCCACGCCGACGACAAACACTTCGCTGCCGGGATTCACCGCGGCATACTCGCGAAACGCCTGCGGGAGCGTAACTCTGCCCTGATTCGATATGCTCTCAGGGCTGCTCATCGCACCGAAACGGCGCATTGAGCGGCGGAAGACCATGCTGTTCGCGGCTTTCGCGGCGGGCAAAGTCTCCTGACGGCGCATTTCGAGATATATCTCTTCAGGGTAGATCGCTATCGCGCCTTCCGGAAGACAATGTATCACAATCTGCCCGCCACACTTACCGGTAAAATCAGACACCACTTTCGGACTTAATTTAAGTCTTCCGTTGGCGTCTACTGAACACCGGTCCTGTCCGCAGAAAGACAACACTTATTCAGGTACTCCTTGAACTATTACGTTCCATAATAATCCATTATAATCCAATTTAGTCCAAAATACAATAGATTTTTCAAAAATAATTCAATCTTTTTTTTATTTGAGCTGAAAAAAACTTTCACGAAATGCCTGCCAGTAACGGCAAATATGAGAATGGAACACAGGCATTTCGGAGAGTTTAGAGATATCTCCCGCACGACGCTTTTCAGTTTTACACCCATCCTGGATAGCTTTCTGGCACATGCGGGACACATGACCGCCCATTTGGGAAAACCGCCTCTTTGACTCCATTGCCTGCCCTGCGCCGGCAGAATAGCCTAGACAACCGTCCGCATTTTAGAGAGTTTAGAGACCCGTTGAGCATAACGGTTTTAAAGTTTTCAAACAACATACCGGGGAAGTTTTACAGCAGACTCCGGCACTTCCCTGTCATCATTCTGGACACATCTTTCCCTCATTTTGGACAGCCCCGTCCGAGACGGACGACACTGCAACAAACCTATTTTGGACAGCCAACACTCCGACACTTTGGATAGTCGTTGAGCACAATGTTTTCACAACTTTTCTCGCTTTTCTCGCTTTTCTCGCTTTCCACTCCGACACTTTGGATAGTCGTTGAGCACAATGTTTTCACAACTTTTCTCGCTTTTCTCGCTTTCCACTCCGACACTTTGGATAGTCGTTGAGCACAACAGTTTTCGCAAGCTGGGAGTTCTGGAATATTGCCGTTCGATACGGACCGCTGCACCAAACCAACCTTCTCCATCGGCCCCATAAGACCCATTGGCCCTATTGTTTTGTTCTGCGCCGGCATAAAATACCGGGCAGCCGCCCGTCTCATCATTCCCATTCCCTAATATCAAATGCCAAAGTTAAGTTAAACCTTTATCAATTTTACTGGATGGAGTTACCAAAAAAATGTGCGACATGTTTCTATAATATAGAGATTTTGTCAACCGAAATTTGCGCAAAGACTTTAAAAACAATATATCGCGCCGTGAAATCATTACTTTTACAGGTTAAATTAAGCGCCGTTTATATATAGTGATAATGTGGAGAGAGGAGATAATGAAATTTAGAAATACCATATTAGTGGCAGTAATACTGTTTGCCGCCATGCAGTTTGCCCCGGCATCTGCCGGGGATGATCCGGCCCGGGAGTTTGAACAGTATCGCAAGGCCGCGGAGCAGGGCGATGCTAAGGCTCAATTTGAGCTTGGACGTTGTTATGATGATGGCGAAGGCGTGGACTCCGACAGGGGCGAAGCGACAAAATGGTATCAAAAAGCTGCGGAGCAGGAGAATGCCCAGGCACAGTTTTTTCTTGGCGTCGCCTATGCGGATGGCAAGGGTGTGACAAAAGACCAGGCCGAAGCGGTGAAGTGGTATCGCAAGGCAGCGGAACAGGGTTTGGTGGAAGCTGAGTACAATCTGGGTAATTGTTATGCATATGGTAATGGCGTGGTGAAAGACAGAGCAGAGGCGGTAAGGTGGTGGCGCAAAGCTGCGGTTCGAGGCAGTGTGAACGCTCAACTTATGATTGCGCTGCAATATGAATATTTAGAACACATGGACATGACCGAAGCTGCAAAATGGTATCATAAAGCGGCGGAACTGGGGTCTGCGGAGGCATCGTACAAATTGGGTAATTGTTATGCATATGGCAATGGTGTGGTGAAAAACTGGGCGGAGGCGGAAAAATGGTGGCGTAAAGCCGTGGAACAGGGATATGCAGGAGTCTGTGCAGGAGCCGGAGATGTAATTAAAGAGCTGGATGTATGCGCACAATATCGTAAAGCAGCGGAACAGGGAGATGCGAAAGCTCAATTTGAGATGGGCAATTGCTCTAAATACGGTTATGGCACGGATAAAGATCAAATTGAAGCGGAAAAATGGTATCGTAAAGCAGTGGAACAATTTCGCAAAGCTGCGGAACATGGAGATGTGAAAGCTTTGTCTGCGTTGGGACGTTGCTATGCAGACGGCAATGGCGTGGAAAAGAATCAAGTTGAAGCGGAAAAATGGTATCGCAAAACTACTGAACAGTACCGTAAAGCTGCGGAACAAGGGGATGCGAAAGCTCAGTGTCTGCTTGCCCGGAGTTATTACATTGGTTATGGTGTGGCGCAGGATAAGACCGAAGCCGTAAAATGGTGGCGCAAAGCTGCTGAACAGGGCGATGCGGAAACGCAATATAATGCCGGAAATTGTTATTATTCCGGCAAGGGAGTGACAAAGGATTTTGCCGAAGCGATAAAATGGTATCACAAAGCTGCGGAACAAGGCTATAGGAAAGCTCAGTACAGGCTGGGGATTTGCTATTATTATTGTAATGGGGTTGAGAAAGATCAAGCCAAAGCAGAAGAATGGCTTAGTAAAGCTGCGGAACAAGGGGATATATATGCTCGTTCGGAGCTTCGAGTTTTAAGAGAGCACTCTCAAGAATTCAGCGCGGCATCAGCGGCATCGGATGAAGGGATTATACTTGCAGGAACCGGCGCTGACGCAGCGGCGAAACATGAGTATACGATTGCCAGCACTGAACTTGATGAGTTAGATACATATGCTCAATACCGCAAAGCCGCGGAACTCGGGGATGCGACAGCGCAGTATAAACTTGGAGATTGTTATGAATCCGGCAAAGGAGTGGAAAAAGATCAATTTGAATCGGAGCAATGGTATTGCAAAGCTGCCGAGCAGTACAGCAAAGCAGCAGGACAGGGTAACGCGGAAGCACGGCGCATGCTCGGTGATTGTTATTATACAGGTCATGGTGCGGATGGAAGTCTCGCCGATGCGGTAAAATGGTATCGCAAAGCTGCGGAACAGGGAGATGCGGATGCTCAGATTAGTCTTGGCGGTTGTTATGCATGCGGTCTGGGCGTGGAACCCAATGATGTTGAAGCTGTAAAATGGTATTGCAAAGCTGCGGAACAGGGTAACGCATCGGCACAGTATGTTCTCGGGAGATATTATGAACGGGGCCAGGGCGTGACGCAAGATTATGCGGACGCTGAAAAATGGTATCGCAAAGCGGCGGAACAGGGCTATACTGATGCTAAAAAGAAGCTTGAAATATTTAATTCATGCGTTCAGTACCGTCAAGCCGCAGAACATGGCGATGCACAAGCGCAGTATATGCTGGGATATTGTTATGCAGACGGTAAGGGAGTGAAAGAAAATCAGGAGGACGCAATAAAATGGTTTCGCAAGGCTGCAGAGCAGGGATATGTTGATGCCCAGTATCATCTCGGTAATTGTTATCATAACGGTTATTGCGGCTTGAAGAAGAACCTCAGTGAATCGGTAAAGTGGTATCGCAAAGCAGCGGAACAAGGATGTGCAAAAGCTAAAAGGGAATTTGAAAGATTAAATACATACGTTCAATGCCGCGAAGCCGCAGAACAAGGTGATGCGAAGGCTCAACTTAAGTTAGGACGTTATTATGAAAACGGAGAGGACTTGGCTAGAAGATTTTCTGAAGCGGTAATCTGGTATCGCAAATCTGCGGAGCAGGGAGATAAGGATGCGCAATTTGCATTAGGTCGTTGTTATGCATACGGCAGGGGAGTGGTGAGTGATGAAGCTGAAGCTGAAAAATGGTATCGTAAAGCAGCAGAACAAGGGCATGAAGTTGAGGAATGGGATGGATTCCTTCAATGCCGTAAAGCAGCGGAACAGGGGAATGAGAATGCGCAGTTTATGACCGGGGAGAATTATTATACTGGCTGTGGTATAGCTCCAGACAGAGTAAAAGCGGTAAAATGGTATCGTAAAGCAGCGGAACAGGGGAATGAGAATGCGCAGTTTAGGTTAGGGCGCTGCTATGCATGCGGCGAGTACGTGACAAAAGATTTAGCCGAGGCAGTAAAATGGTATCGCAAAGCCGCAGAACAGGGTAATTCTCACGCACAGTATGAACTCGGGATGTATCATTTTAACGGCGATGGTGTAGTGAAAGACCAGGCCGAAGCAGTAAAATGGCTTCGTAAAGCTGTGGAGCAGGGGCATGCGGAAGCGCAGTATAGACTTGGAATGTGTTATTTTAATGGTGTTGGCTTGACAAGAGATCAGGTTGAAGCGGCAAAGTTGTTTCGGAAAGCGGCAGAGTATGGTGGTGACAAGAATGCAATGCATAATCTAGGTCTTTGTTACGCAAATGGTTATGGTCTGGCAAAGGATGAAACCGAAGCGGCAAAATGGTGGCGTAAAGCTGCGGAGCAGGGTGATGCGGCCGCTCAGTATAATCTCGGGAATTGTTATGCAAACGGTAAAGGTCTTGCAAAGGATCAAGCCGAAGCGATAAAGTGGTACCGTAAAGCCGCGAAACAGGGCGTTGCAGATGCCAAAAAGGAACTTGAAAAGTTAAAGTAAGTCAATGCTTCTTTTACGCGAGTCGAACTACTAAAAAGAACTTTTTTAAGAAATTATGAGAAGAGTAATATTTACAATTCCAATACTATTGCTGCTATCAGCCTGTAATTCGCTTGAAAGCAGCCGGATTGCTGAAGCTGAAGCCTCGTACCAGAAAGGCTCGTATTCTACTGCCCGGGACATTTGTGAAGAGATGCTTGCAAAAGATCCCTATGATAAAGAGGTCATTGACTTATTAAGGCGGATTAAACGCAAATCAGGACTCAGCATTACAAATTTAAATGAAAAACAGCCGGTTACACCATATCCCGTTTTATTTGGCAAAAATCCACAGGATACCGTTGACGATACATGGATGCTAAAACAGTAGCTGGTTCTCCCGGCTGCGTGATGTTCAAGATCGAAAGACCGGATTGTAAAGCGCAGACTTAGCAATTATATTCCGTATTCGGAATGTCCGCAATGCGGACGATTACCGGGAATAATACAGGTACCGGGGTGGAAATTATGGGAAAAACGAATACGGTCATTCATTCAGGAGAATAGGTTTAATTTCATGAATAATGCAAGAGGAAGCTATACTGCCGGGTCCATCGGCGGGACGATGCTGAAAACCGGGGCGGCCATGATCCCGGCAACCCTGGCCATTTCCGGATATAATATCGCCAATACGTTCTTTGTCGCCAGACTGGGAACGCTGCCGCTGGCGGCGATGGGATTCACCTTTCCGATGATCATGCTGATCGGCTGCATTTACCGCGGGCTCGGCATCGGCGCGATGACACCCCTGGCGCATGCGCTGGGCCGGAGAAACCATGTCAAAGCCGCCAAGCTCGCCAGCGCCGGGCTGCTGCTGATTATTGCTCTCTCCGCGGTTATCGGCCTGATCGGATATTTTTCGATTGACTGGACTTTCCGGCATTTCGGAGCCGGCCGTGAAGTAATGCCGATGGTTCATGACTACATGTCAATCTGGTATCTGGGCAGCATTACCGGCGCGGTGTCCATGACCTGCAATGACTTCATGATTGCCACCGGCAGCACTAAAACCGCCAGTTTCATGATGCTGGGCGGCATGCTGCTGAATGCGGCGCTGGATCCGCTCTGCATTTTCGGTCTGCTTGGTTTTCCGGCCATGGGCATCAAAGGCGCGGCGGCGGCGACAATTTTCTCGCAGGCGGTCGTCAGCATCGTGCTGTTTCTGCTGCTGCATTACCGGCATCGCCTGCTGAACTGGAAAATTTTCAAGTGGCGGCTGCTGAAAAATTCATGGATGGTGGTGCTGCGGGTGGCGTTCCCGTCCATTATCGGCATTCTGCTGATGCCGGTCGGCAACGGCATCATTACCCGAATTGTCTCGGAATTCGGCGATGACGCAGTCGCCGCCTGCGCGGCCGCCGGGCGCATGGAAGTGCTGGCGTTCATCGTGCCGATGGCGCTCGGGGTGTCGCTGATGCCGATGGTTGCGCAGAATTTCGGGGCCCGCATGTACGGGCGGATTAACGAATGCCGGCGCTTTTCAATGCGGTTTGCCGGGTTCTTCGGACTGCTTATGGCAGTCGTGTATCTGGTCGGGGCCAGGTATCTGCCGCCGCTCTTTTCCAGCGATCCGCGCGTTATCTCGATCATGACGCAGTATCTGCTGATTGTCTCATGGGGATTCGGCATGATGGAGATTCACCGTTACTGCGGCTTTTTCTACACCGGCTGCAACCGTCCGGCGGTGGCGGCCTGGCTTAACACGCTGCGCATTGTCGGCCTGCTGGTTCCGTTTTCGCTTTTAGCGCTGTATTGCCATTCGCTGACCGGTCTGTTCGTGGCGCGTCTGGCCGCCGATGTGATTGCCGGGGCGGTCGGGCTTTGGCTCGTAAGCAGAATGACCCGCAAACTGCTGTACGACAAGAGCACCGGCAACATCAAACCATGCCAGGAGCCCGAACTGAAAACAGTTTGTCTTGATGTGGAATAGCGTCATTGTGCAACCACTGGCAGCGTGAATTATGAGAACCGGCGGCTGCCCGGTTTGCGGCATGATTTTCTGACTGAATTCCAGATATGCACTTGACAAGTGGAAAATAATATAGTATAATTACCTTGCAATTTCAAAGTAAAGGTTTTAATTTGCATGGTTAAACGGCATTATACCAAGTTGCTTTTTGAATATCTTGGATTGTTCCCCTGCGTTGCCATTCTCGGCGCCAGACAATCCGGCAAAACCAGTCTGTTACAGGAGCTGCCGGAACCGTGGAAACGTTACGACATGGAAAAAATGGACGATTTCAACCGGATTTCGCGTGATCCCGATCTATTCTTCCGGCTGAATCCGGGCCATGCGGCGATTGATGAAAGCCAGCTTCTGCCGGAACTTTTTCCGGCGTTGCGAGTGGCGATAGACAGCGACCGTAACCGGAACGGACGCTTCGTCCTGACCGGCTCCAGTTCACCGGCATTGTTAAAATCTATCTCGGAAAGTCTGGCCGGCAGAATTGCCGTCATTGACCTTTCGCCGTTTACGCTTGCTGAAGCTTTTGAAGTCGAAGAATCTGATTTCTACCGCCTGGCCGGACAAACCGGAAAGCCATGTGAAATTGTTGATGCGCTGGCGGCCCGGCTTGATGTCCGGCAACTGCATGAGTACTGGCATCGCGGCGGCTATCCTGAGGTTTGGCTTAAAAATAATCCGAGATTCTCCAGGATATGGATGCAGAATTATTTACAAACCTACATAAACCGGGATATCCTGAGGCTGTTTCCGGGACTGAATTCCAGTAAATATCAGCTTTTCGTGCAGATGCTGGCCAATCTGTCCGGGCAAATCATTAATTATTCTGATATTGCTCGTGCGCTGGGAGTGTCCCAGCCCACGGTCCGGGATTATTTCCAGATCGCCGACGGATCGTTCGTATGGCGGCACATTCCTCCATACGAAAAAAACGCATCCAAGCGGATTGTCAAACATCCTAAAGGTTTTCTGCGCGATTCCGGACTGCTCCATTTTTTACTGCATCTTGCCGGCATTGATGATCTGCTGACTCACCCGGCGATGGGACATTCCTGGGAAGCGATGGTGATGGAAAACATCATCAGAGGATTCTGCATTGCCGGCAGTGCATTCGACTATTATTATTACCGGACCGCCGCAGGCGCTGAAGTAGACCTGGTTCTGGAGGGCGAATTCGGACTGCTCCCGGTTGAGGTGAAGTATTCCAACAAGACATCCGGACGGGATTTACGCGGCATCACCGATTTTATCGCCGAGTATAAATGTGATTTCGGCGTAGTCGTTTCCAATGCGGAACGTCCGGCGCTGATTACCGGAAAATTGATCGAAATACCGTTCGCCGCACTTTAGGAGCTGTAAGGGTTATTTCTTTACAGCTCCTTAATTAATCCGGACAGTGCCTGTACCGCTATACTATGCGGTTGCCGGCACGGGTGCGCAGCCGGTATTTTCGCGGAGTGGTGGCGTAGTGCTTCCTGAACGCGGTAAAGAAATAGTTCAAATTATCAAACCCGCATTCCGCCGCAATTTCATGGAGCTGCATTGAGGTGTCGGACAACAGCCTGGCGGCATATTCGATTCTCAGCCTGGCGATAAAATCCACCGGACTGATGCCGCAGCTTTTTTTCAACTGGCGGCTGACGTGCTCACGGCATTTGCCGCAAAGTACATAAAATCTTTCCAGCCCTTTGCGCATATTCTGCGGTTCTTTGATCTTGATGCAGGCCTGCTGGAGCCATCCTGGAGCATTTATCTCATTGCCAGTTTTGCCTGAGCCAATCGTCTGAAGCATATTCAGCAGAAAACATTCCAGTTCAAATCTTGTACGTTTGCCGTGCAGTAATTTCAGCGCGTCATTCCACAGGCGTTTTCTTTCCGCTTCCGTCAGCGCGAATGATGCGGGCTGCGGATTGGCTCCTCCCCAGAAATCATGATCATCGGGAAAAAGCCGGCCGCGCATTTCATTGATCACTGCCGCCGGAAATGCCAGATTCATGAAGATTGCTTTATCCGGTGCGACTTGTCTGCTCACTTTAAAGCAGTGTGCGTCCTGTGAACGGATCAGTACCAGAGTGTTCGCCGGCAAATCCTGCTGCTGTCCGTTGATGCAGTGAGTCAGGCCGGCTTCGGCGGTGAGGAAAATCTCGCAGAAATCATGACAGTGCATCTGCCCGCTGATAATTCCGGCAGGTATGAACGCCAGATGAAACCAGTTCCCGTCACTGCTAATGTTATTCCACGCCAGTTTGTCCATAAAGTCACAAAATTAAATTAATTAGTCAATATATTGAAAGAAAATATCATAAAAACTAAGTATATTCAAGGATAGTAACAGTAAATTTAACGGAGAATGAATATGACATCCAGAGAACGTTTATTGAAAGTATTGAACGGCGGGATACCGGATTGCGTGCCGGTCGCCCCGGATTTTTCCAATATGATTCCGGCGAAACGGACGGGCAAGCCGTTCTGGGATTTGTATCTGTACAATGATCCGCCGATCTGGGAAGCATATATTGACTGCGCGAAGTTCTTTAACATAGATTCCATGATGGACGGCTACTTTCCTTTTGTTTTCCCGGATAATACCGTTCCAGAGCACGACTGGCAGACGGCGATAATCTGCCGCGACCCGGAAAGAATTGTAACACGGTGTTATTACCGCGAGTCCGGGAAAATTACCTGGCATGATAAAGTGAACGTCTATCCGGCCGGCGATCCGCCTACCGGCAATGTATCCCTGGATAAACTTGAACTGCCGCCGGTTCCGCCCACGTGGGAGCCGCTGGAAGGCGTGAAGCCGGTTGATCGCGGGCCGGAAGGGTTAAAAAAGGTGAAGGCAATGCTTGGCGATCAGGGTTTGCTTGGAGTTTTCATTATATCCACCAATATGATCGGCGATCCTGAAACGCTTTTCGACTATTACGACAATCCGGAAAAATTGGAAGCTGAAGTTGAAAAGCGGATGAAGGATGTTGAAAGGAAGTTCGCCTGGCTGATGAGCCTGGATGTCAAACCGGACTTTTTGTGCGTCGGCGGTTCCGGCACCATGATCTACCAGTCTCCCGAATTTGTCCGGAAAAATTCGCTGCCGGCGGTGAAGCGCGCCATCGACCTGGCCACTGCGGCGGGGATTCCCACTCACGTGCATTCCTGCGGGCCGGAAAAGGAGCTGGTAAAGATTCTGGCGGAGGAAACCTCGCTGACCGTGATCGATCCGCTGGAAATACCGCCGATGGGCGACTGCAATCTAGCTGAACTGAAGAGACTTTACGGTAAAAAACTGACGCTCAAGGGCAATCTGCACACCACCGAAGTAATGCTCAAAGGTTCGGTGCGGGACGTTGTCAATGCTTCGAAGAAGGCCATTGACGATGCCGCGGAAGGCGGGCGCTTCATCCTGTCCACCGGAGATCAGTGCGGTCGCGATACGCCTTTCGAAAATCTTTTCGCAATGATTGAAACTGCGCGTACCTACGGCAGATATTAATCCGGTATTCATCTGAATATTAAGCTGAAGAGTTGTTATACTCTGCACGGCTGAAATTTTAACAATAGATTGCGAAGATTTTGAGAATTGGTTCGTATTCTGAAAGGCTGCCGATACCGGGGTATCGAAAGCCTCGAAGAGTGCGAATCCAAACTCA
>JBAYIO010000058.1:0-35470 GCA_041665605.1 Victivallaceae bacterium
AAACTTTCGTCGTACTTTGTTTCAGCCATGATACCTGTCTCCTTAATTTTTTATTGTTTTTCGCGTTATCGCCTGTCGCAACACGCGTATACCTATAGTAATTTTGTCAACAGAAAGGTGTGCATTAGATATGTTAATAGTTTGTATACAACTCTTTATGCATGCAATAATTATGATTTTTAGTTACAAAAAAGTCGCACCCGAAATACGAAAAAACAGTTGCAAATGAGTCTATAATGACTATAGTAGTCCTAATACGGAGAATGGCGGAATCTTCGAATATAAAAAATACACAATGCCGGTCAGACGATCCTCCAAAGGCGGACAAGTCGGCGCTCCCCCAAGATGTTTTTTGCTTCATCTTGTCAGTTAAATGATTGAATTCACGCCGTAATATAGTAAATTCTATAGAGTGAATCATTATCATAACCGGTAAGTAATATGCAAAAAATCATTCTGCCAGTCCTGTTTTTCTGTTTTGCAGTTTCCGGCTTCTGCGGAGACCGCCAGAAAGACCTCATCGCGTGGTATAAACTTGACGGCAATTTCAATGATTCATCCGGCAACAACTATCATCTAAAGTCGCTGTCCCCCAATAATCAGTTTTCCCCGGACAGCACGGTGCTTCCTGAAAACAACAGTTGTTTCGGCCCGGTCATACCGGATGACAAAAAGGGCGGGGCGTCCGGCCCCGTACTGCCGCTGAGCAACAAGACCGGCTTCACCATCTGCGGTTTCGTATGCAAGCCAGACGCGGGCAATGACTATCATTCCGCCGATTTCGGCTGCGGCTCGTCCCAGCACCGAAAGCCGGCGGCATTGTTTTTCTCCCCCTGGGGAACGATCTATACCAAAGTGGGTACGACAATCGACAGGAAGTATCAGCGGCTGGACGACAACCGCTGGCATCATTATGCCATGACCGTGCCGGCGGAAAGAGAAAACAACGAATACCGGGTATACATTGACGGCATTGAAGTTTACCGGTCGCCGCTGCAAAGGCTTGATTCCTACGGCAATTTCGTGCTGGGCATTACTGAAGGGAAGCAGGCCGCCGGACTCAGGATAGATGAAGTGAAAGTTTTCAAACGGGCGCTGGCGCCGGACGAAATAAAAGAGGAAGCGAAACTGAGAGGGACTCCGCAGCCGGCGTCCTCCAATCCGGTGGCGCTCACCGTTGCCAAGCCTGGAATCGGCAACGCCATCGACTTTGTCCGGCGTAAAAAGCCGAAAGAACTGAATTTCCCGATCAAGGGTTCGCTTGCGGTGCATTTCATTACCAATCAATGGATTTGCATTGTCGGCGACTACAATGAATTTCTGTGCGGCAGATTCAAGATTGAATGCGGCGATTTTCTCAAAAGACTCGACAGCGGGGATATCAGAGTCGCCCGGTGGTCCTATGACTTCCATTACAATTTCGCCGCGCTGGAGGTCATTAGCGAATACCGCCCGATTATCAAGCGCAATTTTGAAGACGTCAATAACTTCCAGCTTTCCGGCGGCAATGGCGAACCGCTGAAAATTATCGACAACTCCTACTGGATCAACGCAGTCGGCCAGATGCGGGTACCGATTATTGCCACCGGCGAGGAGACAAAGGTGAACAGCGCGGCGGTCGCCCATTTTGCCTATCTGAAACTGGCAGAACCGCTGAAAAACGGAACCAGGTATACGGTAAAAACCAGACAGGGCGAAGAAACCTCGTTTGTCTATGATGAAAATACCATCATATCCCAGGCGATCAAAGTGAACCAGGTCGGTTATCTGCCGGACGCCGGCAGAAAATACGCCTACCTGGGAGCCTGGCTGGGACCGCTGGGACCGCTTGACTTATCAAACTTTGCGGGGCAGATGTTTTACATGGTTGACGAAGCCACCGGCGGCAATGCATTTTCCGGACAGATTAAACTGCGGATGAAGGAGCAGTATTACACCGGCAGCAGAAACGAAATTGTACCCTTGAACGGCGAAGACGTCTACGAGATGGATTTTTCAAAATTCACCACACCGGGCAAATATCACATCATGATTCCCGGGGTCGGCCGTTCCTGGAGTTTTGAAATCGGCGGCGATGCCGTCGGCATGGCCTTTTACACGCACACCAGAGGGCTTTTCCATCAGCGCTCCGGCATCAGAAAAGGTCCGCCGCAGACCAACTGGCTGATGAATCCCGACCATATGGAAAGCTGGGTCGGCGGATTTTCACCGAACGCCGGCGACTACGATACGGAGAATAAACAGGGTTACGGATACACGGATGAAAACGGGAAACCGGTCAGCCTGGAGCATTTCAACGTCATCCGGGAAACCGCGACCAGCACGAAACTGCCGGATGTGCATGGCGGCTGGTGGGATGCGGCGGATTACGACAGGCGTTCCTATCACTTCAGGATCGTCGAAGATCTGCTCACCGCGTATCTCATGTTCCCGGCGAAGTTTTCAGACGGTCAGCTCGACATTCCGGAATCCGGCAACGGCATTCCCGATATCATTGATGAAGCCGCCTGGGGGATTGAACTCTGGCGGCGCGCCCAGACGTCAAAGGGCGGAGTCGGCTGCTGGCTGGAAGCCGACAGTCACCCGAAATTCATCAACCCCGCCACTGACACCCAGCGTTATTATGTGGGCCTGCCCACCCGCTGGGGCACGATCCAGTATGCGTCGTATTCAGCCATGCTCGCCCGGGCGTACAAGCAATGCGGCGCACTGGAAAAGGCCGATCTCTATTTCAAATCCTCGGAGAAGGCGTTCGAGTATGCCGTCAATCCTGAAAATACGGTAAAATTCTCCTGGAAGCATATGACGGACGACAAGAAATATGTCGAATATAAATATTCGGAATCTCCGCAAATCTCCAGGATTGAATTATTCAAAGCGGCGCTGAATCTTTACCTCTACACCTCTGACGGCAAGTACAAAGCTTATCTGAGCCAGCATGCATTCGAGTCGGCGCTGCAGGAAACGGAGTATCCCAGGACGCCGTTTTTCCTGATGGAACTCTTTCTGGCGCAGGATTTATTCCCGCACTTCGCAAGAATCTACAGTGCGGAAATGCTCAGACAGGCGGATCAATGGCTTGACAACCAGAATGCTCTGGCGTACCGCAACTTAAACTGGCCGACCAATCATGCCTACTTCCGCGATCTAAGCTGGGGCGGCGCAATCCCGTTCAACAAGGGCCGGTATTTCATTGCGGCATACCGCATTACCGGCAACAAGAAGTACCGGGATGCCGCGCTGCTGCTGAATGACTGGCTGTGCGGCGCCAACCCCATGGGCCGTTCGCTGACCACCGGACTCGGCAAAAACTATCCGGTGAGACTGCTGTCGATTCCCTCCGACACGGACGGAATCCTTGAGCCGCTGCCGGGAATTTCGCTTTACACTTATACTTTCAATGTGCATTACAACGCCAAGACCATGATTTACGCACTGCGCTACGAGCCGCGCCGGGATCATGACTTCCCCGGTCTGAACATCTGCCTGATGCCGGAATCAATTGCCAAAGGGCGGAATATGGAGATTGATGAAATGACGGCGGCAATGAACAAGTTCTATCCGGTGTGGCGGCGTTTCGCCAACATCGAGGGATATGCGGTTGAACAGAATGAATTCACGGTATGGGAGACGATATCCCCGTGCGCGGCATGCCTGGGCTGCCTGCTGCCGGACGGCTGGCGTCCGCCTGCCGAATGGAAAAACCGCAAACCGGCGGAGCATCTCAGCGAAATGAACGGCTACCTGTTCCAGCCTTAGCCCTGATTATTATCAGATATTGCGCGCCTCAAGCGTCATGAATACTTGAATTTAAGCTTGGGAAATACTATAATAAGTTGAATTTGTGTTTTGAAATATGACAAATCTCATACCGGCTTTGAAAGGGTGGCTGTTTTGAACAAGAAATTGACAGTTTTTTCTGTTATGCTGATCTTGATATTTGCCATTGCCGCCGTGCTGATTATTTTCTCCGAAACCGGCCAGGAAGAGAAAGTATCCAGCGCCCCGCGTTTAAACAACGGACGCAAATGGAACATTGCCTATCTGCAATCAGGGGAAGACAGTCATAATACTCAAATCCTGAAAGCTTCCGTTGACGGCCTGGCCCGGCTGGGCTGGCTGAAGCCGGTGAACTGGGCGGGACTTGGCAGAGATGCCGGAACCAGGCAATGCTGGGATTATATCAGCGACAATATCAGCAGCGATTATCTCATGTTTGCCAAAAACGCATACTGGTCGTCCGAATGGCAGATCAGTAAAAGGAATTATAACCGCAGGGAAATACTGTCGCGGCTGAATGACGCAAAAGATATTGACCTGCTTATCGCGCTGGGCGTCTGGAGCGGACAGGACCTGGCCACCAATCTGCATAAAGTGCCAGTTCTGGTCATATCGTCGATCAATCCGAAGACCGCCGGCATCATCAGGGACGACGAGCAGGCCTTTCCCCACATATTCGCCAAATACGATCCTGAAATAATTTCCAGGCAGATAAGAATGTTTCATCTTTTGACCGGGTTCAGGAAACTCGGAGTTGTTTATGATCCTTCCGACAACACCAAACTGTTCAGCAATATTGAAGAACTGAAATCAGCCTCCAGTGAAAAAAAGTTCGAAGTGGTGACTAAAACCGTTTCATACAGCAGTCTTCCGCCGGCGGAAGCCGCCGGAGTGCTTTTTAAAGCATACGAGGAGCTTTCCAGAGAAGCCGATGCGATCTGGATAACAGCAGTAATAGACACCCCCTATCTGCTGGAAATAATGAAATCCGTGCATAAAAGTAAAATACCGACCTGGAGCCCGTATGGCGAACGGTTTGTTGAAGCCGGGGTACTTTTCGGCGTCAGAACGTTCCCGGCGGAAAATGCGGCCGATTATGCCGAAGCGATCGCCATGATATTCAACGGAATGCCGCCGCGGGACATAAATCAGATAATAAGCAACCGGTACGAACTGATCATCAATCATGCAACGGCTAAAGTAATTGATTACAAAATTCCCCGCGGACTGCTGTTCGCCACGGATAATAATTATCTGACGTTTAAATCAAAAGAGAAGAAATGATGAGGCCGAATAAAACAATCATAAAAACAACCGGAATCTTTTTTGCTTTCGGAATTATTTTCTGGATTGCCGACTCCGTCTACCAGATTTTCTATTTCAAAGAAGACCTGAACTTCATGTTTTCCCACGAACCGTTGAGCATCATTGACTCTTTGATATGGGACATCCCGAGAAACTCAATGTTCTACCGCCTCAGCTTCATGGCAATCTGCATCGTCGGCGGGGTCCTGGTCGGCTGGCTTCTCAAACGAAGCCAGGAACGCGGCGAAGCCTTGAGGCGCAGCGAAAAGAATCTCCGCGAAGCAATCAATGCCGTGAATGACGGCATTTTCAATTATCTGATTCCCGCCGATGCCTCCGTATTGAGTCCGCAGTGCTACACCATGCTCGGTTATGAGCCGGACGAGTTTCCCGTCACCATGGAAACGTGGATCGGCATGCTCAATCCGGATGACCGGGAGCGGACCCTTGCGTCCATGAATTCCTGCATTGAAGCCGGAGAGCCGTTTTCGCTTGAATTCAGGCTGAAAACTAAAAATAGCTGCTGGCTGTGGGTACTCTGCCGCGGCCATGTCGTGGAATGGGACAAGGCCGGCAAGCCGATGCGCATCACCGGCACCAACACCAATATTGACAACCGGGTGAAAACCCAGCAGCGGCTGAAAGAATATACTGAAAGACTGGAGGAAGCGGAAAAAACCGCCCATCTCGGACACTGGGAATATGATCACAACCAGACCGTCTGGACATGGTCAAATCAGGTTTACAATATCATCCAGTTCAAGGATGCAGCCTTTACGCCCACTCAAAAAGCTCCGCTGCAGTACATCCATCCGGACGACAGAGCAAGAGTGGAGGAAGTATTCCTGAAATCGCTGCAGAATAAGACTTCTTTCAATCACATGCACCGTCTGCTGCTGAGAAACGGCGCCGTTAAATATGTCCATGAACGAGGCATCCACATTTATGACAGCAGCAATAAGCCGGTGCGCTCCTTCGGAACAATTCAGGACATAACTGAAACCCGCCGGGTCGAAGAGGCGCTGTATGATTCAGAGCGCAGATACCGGGCGCTGTTTGAAGGCGCCGGTGAAGGTATTCTGGTTATCGACCGCGAGAACGGCAAAATCAAACATGCCAACAAAACCATCTGCCAGATGCTCAATTATTCGCCCGAAGAAATTCTCCGGATATCCTTAAAGGATATTCACCCGGAGGACAGCTTTGAACTTGATTCCCAATGGTTTAAGATTGCGCCAGGCGAAAAAGTAATTGTCTCCGAGGCCAGATGCAAAAGAAAAGACGGAGTAATAATCCCGGCGGAAATCAACGCATCGGCCATTGAACTTGATGGCAGAAAATGCTCTGTCGGTTTCTTCTCCGACCTGACTGAAAGCAGAAAAATTGAAACTGAACGCAATATCCTCAAATTCGCGGTGGACAATTCCGCCATCGAGATTTTCATCTGCAATCCCGACGGCACATGCCACTACGCCAATACCGCCGCCGTGAACCGGGTGGGATGCTCGCGCGAAGAATTGAAAAACATTCCGGTCCTGTTTATTGACAACAATGACAATAAGCAAAAAGAATCGGTCGCGGCAATCTGGGAAAGTTTAAAAGAGATCAAGACAATCCGCGGGGAAAGTGAACAGACGCACAGCGTCACAGGCCTTTCCTTCCCGATAGAATATACAGTGGACTACCTTTCGATTGGAACTATCGAGTACGCCTGCGTTTACATTCAGGACATAACCGAACGCAAAAGATTTGAGAACGAACTGGTGTCGGCCAAGGAAAAGGCGGAAAAATCTGACAAGCTGAAATCAATCTTCCTGGCCAACATGTCGCACGAAATCAGAACGCCGATGAACGGGATACTTGGATTTGCCGAACTTATTCAGCGCAAAGACCTTACAACCGACAAACGCACCGAATACGCAAAAATCATCACCGAGTGCGGCAATAATCTTCTGCAAATCATAAACGACATTCTGGATATTTCAAAAATCGAAGCCGGCGAATGTAAAATTATGAAAACCGATTTCTCGCTCAACAAGATGATGGAGGAACTTTACACGTTCTTCGAGCCGCTGATCACGCAAGGCGGCGAAAGCGGTATCCTGTTCGAAATGAGAAAGTCGCTTCGCGATGACGAATGCATTATTCATTCCGATGAAAACCGGCTGCGGCAGATACTTACCAATCTGCTCAGCAATTCAATGAAGTTCACCTCGCGCGGCTTTATTAATTTCGGTTATTTTGAAAAGGGCAATGAAATAGAATTCTTTGTCAAAGACTCCGGGATTGGAATTCCGGCCGATAAGCAGACTGCAATCTTTGAGCCTTTCCGCCAGGCGGAGGAAACGCTGTCCAAAAAATACCGGGGAACCGGACTGGGGCTGGCCATTGTAAAAAACTTCATCAAACTCCTGGATGGCACCATCCGGGTGGAATCGGAACCCGGCCAGGGCAGTTGCTTTACTTTCACCATTCCGCTGGAACGCCCGGTGCGTGATTCGCTGAAAGACTTTAGAACGTCCATCATGAAAACTACTATCTTCAACTGGATTAACAAGAAAATTCTGATTGTCGAAGACGATAGAATAAATTTCATGCTTCTTAATAAACTGCTTGAAACCACCGGCGCGGAAATTATTCATGCGGCAACCGCGCAGGAGTCAGTTGACATAAGCCTGTCCACGCCGCTGGATATTGTCCTCATGGATATCCGCCTGCCGGATTTCTCCGGCTGGGAAGCCGCACAGATGATAAAGAAGGAAAAACCGGATCTGCCGATCATCGTCCAGACCGCCAATGCCATGGTTGAGGACAGGGAAAAAACATTCAAATACGGATGCGACGGTTATATTACCAAACCTATTTCCAAATCTGTTCTGTTTAATACGATTCAGAGTTTTATGAAATAGCTGACGTACATACAATACCTTTAAATAAAATGTTTATGTTCATTAAATTTGACGGCATCCATATATGGTTGTATAATCTATAGCAATGAGAAATTTGCGGATTTTGCAGTCGTAATATATCTTGAGGATTTTTATGTTTCAGAATAAAGACAAATCGCTTAATACAGACAACTCCCGCCAGGATTCCGCCATTTTTCTTGAACAGGCAATGCAAAACAGTCAAGCGCTGTGGTGGGTATATGATCTGCGCAACGGACAATGCTCTTTCTGCGCAAAGACGGCTGAAACCCTCGGCCTGGATCCCGTGCTTATAAATGATCCCGGCATGTTGAAGAAATTAATGCCGCGTGAGGATTTCGAGCTGATGCAGGACAATATCGGCCTGCTGATGAGAGGCGGCAGCGCATTGTACGAAACTGAGTTGCGCCTGAAGGACCGTCAAGGCAATATCCGCTGGTTTTGCATGAAAGGCAACTTCACCGAGAAGACCGATGACGGCATCCCGGTAAAACTGGCCGGAACCGCTTTCGAAATTTCCGCCCGGAAGAATCTTGAAGCAAACCTGAATTTCATAAAAGACAAATTCGACCATATCCTTAAAAATACCTCCAATGCCATCTTGTTCTGCGAATGTACAAAAGCTGTGCCGGAGCGGATAATCGAATGCAATGACGCGGCCTGCAAAATGTTTAATCTGTCCGCCAATGATATTCTGCGGAGTAAGCCGGAGACTATTCTTAATTCCGGCATGAATGAAAATTCCTTGAATAATATTTATAAAAAACTTGAGCAGAACGGCAATGTCATTTACCGGCTTGACAGGCCGAACGGCAGTCAAATCGCCAAAACCCTTGAAATCAGCAGCCAGCTTTTCGAGGACACCGGCAGAAGACAGATTTTACTGTCTCTCATCAATGAAATTCCCAGAACGGGCAGCGATAAATCGGAAAAAGACACTGAACTGAAATATAAAAAACTGGCGGAGAATCTGCCGGTAATCGTATACCGCTACCGCGTTCTGCCGGCAAAAAAATTTGAGTACATTAATTCCGCGGCGGAAACCATCACCGGCTATTCACCGGCGGAATACATGCATGACCATGATATATGGGAAAAGATAATTCATCCGGACGACAAGGACAAGCTAAAAAAAATCCGCATCGCCTCGCACTGCAATTATGTATCATGCAAATTGCGCTGGATCAGAAAAGACGGAAAACTTATTTGGATGGAACACCACGATACTCAGCACTTCGGCAAAGACGGCAAATTGACTTTAGTGGAAGGCATTTGTGTTGACATAACCAGCCGGGTGGAACTGGAGGAGCAGACAGCGCAAAATACACTGGCCGAACAGATGCTGTTCCGCATATCCTCCTCGCTGGCTCACGCCCCGGACATCCATAAAGCCATCCCGGAGAACCTTGAAGAGTTATGCAGATTATGCAGCGCCGACGAAGCGGCATTTTTTTCCATGGAAACAGATAATGCGTTTACTCACAGATATCACTGGAGCAATAAAAATACTTGTCAAAGTCAGACATTGTTCACCCGGACGTCATCAAAGATTACGTTCCCATGGTGGCGCGAACAGTTGAAAAAAGGATTTCTCCGGATTGATGACTGCGCGAAACTGCCGCTCGAGGCAAATCAGGAAAGCCTTGCTTTAAAGGCTCATAACATTCAGCGCCTGCTGGCGGTTCCGCTTAATTTAGACAGCCCCTGGCCTGGATTCATCGTTCTTGCCGGGAACGGCCTGAATCCGACAGATTCAGCATGCAGAACACTGGGAACAGCAACAGAAATCATATATTCCGCCTATGTCAGGTCTGTTGTCTTCGAAACCGCCCGGAAGAATGAAGAGAAATACCGCGGCATCAGGCGCGGCATTCCGGATATAATCATGCAAATCAATAAAGACGGAATACTGGTTGAGTGCGATGCAACCGATCCGGATGACTTGCCGCAGCCTTGTGAAAAAGCTATCGGCAAAAAGCTGGAAACCATATTCCCGTCATGGCTCGTCAGGAAAATCACTGACGGCATGAACAGCGTCTTATCCTTCCGGGAAAATCAGCTATTCGAGTACAATCTTCAGATCAAAGATGAAATTCGCGCCTTTGAAGCCAGGCTGGTTTTCCTTAACGAAAATGAAATTTTATGCCTGATCAGAAATATCACCGCGCAAAAAAACTCCCTGACTGAAAGCAATGACTGCAAAGACCTGCTGGATAAAATATTGGCAAACATCCCGGTCGGAGTCTTTATGAAAGCCATGCCGGATTTCCATTATGAAATGTGCAATAAAGCCGCGGCATCAATATTATGCATGACCGAGGAAGAGATTCTTAACAAGACTGATTTCGACATTTTTCCCAAGAATGTGGCTAAAATGCGCAGACAGAACGACATTGACGCCATTGTTGAGAATCAGACTATCGATTGCAAGGAAATTATCATTGATCACGCCGGGCAGGAAAAATGCCTGCGGACGATAAAACTTCCCGTGACCAGAGGCAATGCGAAACTCCTGCTTGAAATCGCTGAAGATATCACGGATACGAACAAGCTCTCCGAGGAATTGCTCTCCAGCGCCGAGAAATACCAGACCCTGATCGAGTCCGCCGATGACCGCATTGTGCTTTTTGATTTGGCAGGCAACATCCTGCTGGCCAATAACGCGTTTTATGATACCGTCGGCTACAGTCGTGAAGATAAATATATTGCAGACCATTTTAAATATATATTCCCGTCCGCGGAAAATCCGTTCAAGAAAATGATCGAAATGCTTATGACGGAAAACATGACCGTGGCGGAATATAAAATACCTGATAAAAACGGTAAAGAACTGAATATGCTTGCCAGGTTTGTATTGATTAATAACAGAAATAATATACCGGATTCCGTACTGGGCGTGATCCGGGACATAACCGAATTGAAAACCGTCCACCAGAAACTTATTGAAGCCAGGGAACATGCGGAGAAAAGCGACAGGCTGAAATCGGCATTTCTCGCCAACATGTCTCATGAAATCAGAACCCCGATGAATGCGATCGTCGGCTTTGCCAATCTGCTGGCCGACTCCTCGGTGTCAGATCAGGAAAGACTCGACTATATCAACATCATCAATCAGAATTCCACCGAACTGCTTAATCTGATCTCCGATATCGTGGACATTTCCAAACTCGAAAGCAGACAACTGGAAACACACAAAGTAAAACTATCCATTCAGCAGATTATGAATCAGCTTTATGGCGGATTTTCTAAAATTGCCAACACTGATATAAAACTGCTGAAAATAATCCCGGACGGATTCGAAAATGTCTCGATTTACACTGACGAAAACCGCTTTGTCCAGATTTTCAGCAATCTGTTGAACAATTCGCTGAAATTCACCTCGAAGGGTTCGATTGAATACGGTTTCTTCCCGCCGGAAAATAATTTTATCAAGTTTTTTGTCAAAGATACCGGAACAGGAATACCGCCGGAATTCAAAGATATCATTTTCGAGCCATTCCGGCAGGCTGACGATTCCTACACCAGAAAATTCCGCGGCGCCGGACTGGGGCTGGCAATCTCCATGAATCTGGTCAAACTGCTTGGCGGCGACATCTGGTTCGAATCTGAAACCGGCAAGGGCACAATTTTCTATTTCACGCTGCCTCAAATGGAAGCCGCCGAGCTGCCGGCTGCCGCACCCGCCGCGCAAACAGCCGACTGGGTATCCGGAAATTTCAACTGGGACGGCAAGACAGTCCTGATTGTTGACGACAACGAAATATGTCTGCGCTATCTCGAAGCGATCATGCAGAACACAGGCTTTAAACTGCTGCGCGCCGAATCCGGCGTTAAAGCTGTCATGATGTGCAAAGAAGACCCGTCCATCGACATTGTGCTGATGGATATCCAGATGCCGGGCATGAACGGACTGGAGGCAACCGCGGAAATCAAAAAGCTCAGGAAAGAACTGCCGGTTGTAGCCCAGACCGCTCATGCGCTCAGCAACGACCGTCAGCATATCCTCGACGCCGGCTGCGACGAATATATTGCCAAGCCGATCAAAAAACTTGACCTGCTTAAAATAATCTCGAAATTTGTTCCGCCGCACTCCATTTCCGCTTCATGAATATAGTGCCGCCGGCAGACAGTGTATAAAAATAATTTCAAAGAATTGAACGGATATGAAACAATGACGACTTATGATTTTACGGTGAACACCCCGCGGGATGCCGCCAGGCTTATTCCGGTTTATGAGAAAATGTTGCTTGAGGTACTCGACGCAATGCTTGAACGCTATGAGCGCGACCCGGATTATCCGTTTATCGATACCAAGCTGAACATCATTACCGGCAAAGACCATTACCCGGCCTCGCCTGAAGATTTTTTCAAAGGCAGGGAGGTCATTTACACCTGGATTCAGGGCCGGGCGCTGGAGGCGCTGGCCGGCCATGCTGAATGGCTCAAAAACTGTTCACTGCTGACGCCGGATGCGGCAGATTTGCGGATTGTTAAAATTAAAAAAATACTGCGCGAAATCATCGGTTCGATGGAAAATATCCGGAGCCGCAACCACGAACGGATGTTTTTCACTTTCTCCCGTTCCGGCGAACCGCTGGAAACGCATCAGGGCCGGCTTCGCAACCTGCCCCGCATTCCGGACGGCAGCAACTACAGCGACCTGTTCTACTCGAAAGGATTAATGTGCGCCGCAGCCTGCCTGGGACTGGAAACCAGGACTGCCGAGACCGAACATTATTTTCTGCGCGTGGTAAATGACATCCGGAACCGGCGTTTTATCACCGACCAGCAGTCGTTCGATCCGAAAAATCCGGTGACGCCTGTGGCGGGCAAACATCTGCAAGGCCCGTTCATGATCGCACTTTCCGGCATTGCCGAAGCTGCCGCGATCACCGGCAGACAGTCATGGCTGCGCGAGGGGCGGAAATTTATGGAACATATCTTCAGGTTTCACATAAACCTGGGGGAAAGAACGGATCTGCAACAGTATGATTTCTGGGAAGCCGTGGACAGTTCCGGCAACCCGTGGGATGAAAACAACATGATTCTCTGCGATCCCGGCCATGCCCTGGAGTTCGCCGGTCTTTCGTTGAAATGCCTGCTGCAAATGCGCACATTACCGGAATTCGCCGGATTTGTGGAGAAGTGCCGGAGTTTTTACCCGGAATTGATCGGGCATTGCTTCCGGCAGGGGTTTAACGCGCAGGCAGGCGGCATTTGCAAAAGCTATGACCTGAAAACACACTGTCCGGTCAATACCGACATGCCCTGGTGGAGTCTGCCGGAAACCATCCGCGCCGCCGCCGAAATGCTGGAATTCGCGCCGGAATCAACCCCGGCAATGCTGAAGATCATCGAGCAGTGTTCCGCAGCTTTTCTGGAAAAATTCGTTAATCCGGCAGTTCACTCCATGGCCTACCAGACCCGCGGAGCCGACGGCAATCCGGTCGATGTCATCCCCGCCACGCCCGATGCCGACCCCGGCTACCATACCGGCCTCAGCATCATCGCATTTCTGAATATTGCATCCCGTCGAGAAAACTGAATAACCGGTGGAATTCAATAATCTAAATCTCCGGAATTTTTGCAAAAAAAATGCCGGATACTGAGATCCGGCATTTTTCATATAAGCTGAATATTGCTATTAGCTCAGGGTAATCGCATCGCAGGGGCATTCGCCGACGCAAGCGCCGCAATCAACGCAATCGCCTTCGCTGACAACCGCAACACCATCATCCATAACGATAGCTTCAGTCGGACATACGCCGACACAAGTTTCGCAACCAGTGCAAGTATCCTTATCAATCTTAGCAGCCATTTTGAATCTCCTTTGTTATAAATTACAAGCTAACTGCAAAATAGTCTTGTTTTATAAGTTACTCCCAAATTCACTATTTTTCAAGAGCGTAACGGACTGAAAACAGATTCTTTTTTGTGGAATTAATGATGCCCGACTTGATCTATATGTTCCTCAGCGGACAATTTTCTAGGCATACATTTTTACGGCAGCATTCTTTGGCATTCCGGACCAGCAGCGCATGATATTCATTGAAGAGTTCCGCCGAAGCAGGCAGATTCTCCATGAATATTTTTTGAAGTTCGTGATAGGAAATCTCCGGATCGGTTCCAAAATGTCTGGCGGAAACACGTCTGGCATAAGCGTCTATCACGAAAACCGGCCGGCTGAAGCAATAAAGCAGAATGGAATCGGCTGTTTCCGGCCCGATACCATTGACTTCCAGAAGCCTGCGCCGCCATTCAGCCGTCGAATGTCCGGCTGCAAGTTTTGAGTCGCGCACATTGTCCATCCACCAGACAGCCATATTCTTGAGACGCTGCGTTTTGATCCGGAAAAAACCGGAAGGGCGGATCAGTTCTTCAAGTTCTGACGCCGACAGTTCAACAATTGTCTTAGGGTCCAGCGCACCGGCAGACTTTATCAGCGCTATCGCTTTTTCAACATTGTTCCAACTGGTGTTCTGCGTCAGCACCGCTCCGGTGCAGATTTCCCAGGGGGAATCGCCCGGCCACCAGTGCTGTTTGCCGAAACGGGCGAAAAGTATGTCAAATCCTTTCCCGATGCGCTTATCCATTTGCGCTGAAAACCAGAATTTCAAGTTCTTTAAATGATTTTACGGTATAGTCCGCCTCGCGGTCATAGTCCCCGCCATTCGCGTTCTTATAATAACAGGAAACAACGCCGGCGGCATTAGCCGCTTGAATGTCATGAATATAATCCCCCGCCATCAGACATTCCTCCGGCGGCAGATTCCATTTTTTCAGAATATGCAGTACCGGTTCCGGCGACGGTTTCATGTGCGGGAATTCACGGGTTAGAACGGCATCAAAAGCGACCGGCAATTTTGTTTTCAGCAGTTTTTCCACGCTTGCCATAGTATTCCGGGTAATTATTCCCAGACGGATGCGGCCGGCGGCAAAACGGGAGAGCACTTCCACAACATCCGGTTGAAGCTGATTGTTATTGCCGGCCTCATGTTCGTATCTCTCGATCAGTTGCCAGCCCTGGGTGCGCTTCGGTTCCGGCCATGATTCGATGACCTCGGCGATGTCGCCTTCCGTGATCCCCAGATCGCTCCGGATACGGTTAAAATCCAGCAGCGGAACAGTCAACGTTCCGTCCATATCAAAAATTATTCCCTTATAACGCATCTGTTCTCCATATTATTTTACGGCTTTTTATCCGGCGGTTTAATCATCCGGTTTCTCATTATAATATCGTTTACTTTCTGAAAATTGTTGAATGTTCCTTCAGAATCATGGGTCAGTATCTTTTCGCGTAATTTTTTCAGCTTCGGTTCATCTTTTGCCGTACTGAAAATTGCCAGGAGTTCGTAATTGCCGCTCCGGCCTTCTGACTTGAACAGTTCATCATAGTCGCGCTCGAATAAAAATGCCGAATTTTGTTTCTTTTTTGCATACTCCGCCAAACGCGATTCGATCAGACCGATGTTGGAAAGAGTTACGCGTGCATAATTGAGCAGATTTTCATCTTTCTCATCCGCCGCAATCTGCTCGAACGTCAACTTCATTTTCGCTACATCCGGGATAATCCGCTCCAATGCGATCAATATCAAGCCGCGAACTCTCAAATCCTGTTCCCGCCGGTACTGGTCCTGCAGCGGCTGTGCAGCTTCAGGCGCAATCAGCCACTTGCCCAGAACATTGGCCGCGTTGATGCGGACATCAACGTTGCTGTCATTGATTTTAGACACCAGGAAAGGAACCGCCTTATCGCCCATTTTGCAGAAAATAATGATAATCTGCCAGTAATATTTCTTCGGGTCCTGCTGAAGTATCTCTGCCGTTGCCGGCAGCGCCGCCTCATACTGCATCTGGGCCAGCAGATTGATGATGCCGAACCGCATATCCTTATCCCTGGTCGCGTTAAGCACGGACAGCAGGAAATCCCCGGCCGGTTTGCCGCCGGTCAATGCCAGGGTACGCAGGCAGTTGCCCTGAACCAGTTCCGACTTACTCTCCCTGTACATTGCCATTACCGGAGCGACCGCAGCCGGGTCTTTTATCACACCTAACGCCCAGATGTAGGCCGCAAGCTGCTTTTCAGTGGCATTGGGTGTTTTAAGTTTTGCGATGATCAGCGATGCAGTGCCTTTCGGGCTTCTCTCAAGCTGCTCCGCAACTGATTTTATAAAATCCAGCGAATCCCTTTCTTTAGATAACGCGAATTTGTCCAGATTCGACAGTGCAGCGGCGGAATCCTGCGCCGCCCCCGAAGCAATAAACAAGGTCATGGCAACAGCCCCAAGCCCGGACCGGAAAATAATTTTACTACATAACATCATGTCCATATCTCCATAAAAAAACCCGGATTGTTGTCGAGTTTTCGATCAACTTCTCCGGGATTGCACAGACTGCTTCAAGCAGTAATTCTATTCGGGTCACTTCACAATTTGTGAAAGGAACGGCACCGGCAATTTGCTCTTCACCTTTGCCTGCTGCCAGTAGTTAACATACTGGGCGGCAGTAATATATGTTGAAGCGGCAAGACAGATCACCGAAGCCAGTGCAAGCACAAAGTACAGCATGGAAGGCTGTCCTGCGGCGCTGGTTGCGGCGGCGGTAACACTGTTTTCAATTTTTTCCAGGTCAGTCTGCACCCGCGGCGGCCCCTGCGGTTCATCGCCGGAGTCCCGCTTTTTAAGCTGGAGACCGCCTTTCTTTTCTTCAACCACGGCTTCTTCTTCCTCCATGGCCGCTTCTTCAACTACCGGAGGCTCTTCTTCCTCAACCGCTGGTTCAGGCGGCTTGACCGCCGGGGCCCTGCCGGGCAAAGACAATCCAGGCTTCTGCTCCGGAGCAGGAGCGGCCGGAGCAGGTACCGGAGTAAGCGCAGGCTTCTTCAGAGTAAGTCCGGAAGGAGGAGCACTGAGATTAACAGTCGGCGATGACGGCGCAACACCGGCAGCGGGCGCGGGCGCCGGAGCCTTGGGCGCCAGATTCAGCGTCGGGGCCGACGGCGCCACACCGGCAGCGGGCGTGCCGTTAGTGGACAAAGGAGAAATCTTGATTGTATCTTTCGAAGTGCCGGCGGCGGATTTAACTGCCGTCGCCGCCGCAGGTTCTTCAGCCGGTGTCGACACCGTTGACGGGCGCAGTTTAATCGTTTGTTTCGCCCCTGGCACAACGGTCTTGGCTTGAGCAACAGTCGGCAGCGGAGAAGCAGTTTCATGCGTGGAGGCTGGAATTGGCGGAGTCGGGACATGGGTCTTCTGAAGTTTCACGGTATCGTCGCTTGTATCCTTAACCATCGGCTCTGCATCCGGCGCAACAGCCTGCGGCACAGTCGGGTTGACTACAGTTTTCTCCAAGTCAATTGCCGCCGGAGCAGCACCGCCGGGCGGCAGCGGCTGCAGTTTTACTGTCTTTCTGGTTGAAGTGTCTTCCAGAATATTTTTTAAACTGCCGGTATCGGTACTGACAGGCGCACCCTGCCCCGGAACAGGCATCACTACAGGCTTAAGTTCAACTGTCGCCGCCAGATTTTCCGGAGGTGCGGCAGGCTGAGGAGCTGCAGAAACCGGTTTAAGCTCAACTGTCGCCGCCAGATTCACCGGCGGAGAACCTGGTTTGGGCAATACAAACGGAGCAGGTGCTCCGGCAGGCTTGCCGAGCGGTGCAAGTTTAGAAATCGGGCCGCCGGCGGTAAGCGGAGTAAGCTTAATCGTCTTTTTAGTTTTAGTATCATCCATTCTTTCCAGATTGCCGGTGTCCGTGTCGCGTCCCGCCAGCACATCGCTGAGCGGTGCGGACTCGGTGCCTACAGCAGCAACAGGAATCGGACCGGAAGGAGTTTTAAGCACAACGGTCTGCCGCGTCCTCGTATCGTCATCGGCCGGGCTCACCGGGTGCGGCAGAGTTGTTATAGGTATTGATTCAGTATTGATCGACGGCGCTGAAGGCGTTTTAAGCACGACGGTCTGACGCGTCCTCGTGTCGTCCGCGGGACTGACGGGGTGCGGCAGAGTTGTTATAGGTATTGACTCGGTATTAATCGCCTGGGACGGATGCGTTTTAAGCGTGACAGTCTGCCGTGTTCTAGTATCGTCCTCCGCGGGACTGACGGGGTGCGGCAGAGTTGTTATAGGTATTGACTCGGTGTTAATCGCCGGTGACGGCGGTGTTTTGAGCACGACAGTCTGCCGTGTTCTCGTATCGTCATCCGCTGGACTGACGGGGTGCGGCAAAGTTGTTATAGGTATTGACTCGGTATTGATCGCCGGTGACGGCGGTGTTTTGAGCACGACAGTCTGACGGGTTCTCGTGTCGTCCTCCGCGGCGGCGGCAGGGCGCGGCAAAGTTGTTACAGGAACTGCTCCGGCGGCTGGCGTTGAGACAGTGCCAAGTTTCATGACCGGCACCGGCCCGGTGCCGGAAGTGATCGGAGAAAGCTTTACAGTCTTCCTGGTCTTGGTATCATCCATCCGGTCAAGGTTGCCGGTATCAGTGTCGCGGGTGGCCAGAACATCTTTCAAGCGGGTGGATTCAGTAGAGACTTGTGCTGCCGGAGCGGCGGGGGCGACACGCGGAGCGGCAGCGGTTGCCCCGAGGCTTATAACCGGAACTGCGGCGCCGGTGGCAGGCTTGATCTTTACTGTTTTTCTGGTCTTCGTGTCATCCATCCGGTCAAGGCTGCCGGTATCGGTATCACGACCGCTTAACGGATCCTTCAGCACCACCGCGTCGTGGGTAACTTCCGATGGATCAACATTCGCCTGCCCCGGAACGTTTAAGACTATCTTATTCTCGTTATCAGCCATTTCAGTCCCTTTCTAAAAAAATGCACCCGCCTGTCTTCAATTAAATTAATATAAACATTATTAAATTCAAATCAAAAATACCCATGTTTTTAAGATAACAACATCTGCAACCGGCCTCGTCAACCGTTTCTTTTATTGTTATAATAGTCCTGCACCTTCTTCCCGACGTCAAGATAATTGACATCCGCCTGATAAATTTCTTTAAAACTTTCCAGCGCCTTTTCCGCATTGCCGGCCGCCTCGTAAGTCTTGCCCAGGTAATACAGGGCTTCCTTCTTGCCTTTGTCCATCACCAGCATTTCCGTAAGCGCGCTGGTGAGCTGCTCTATCGCCATATCGTACTGGTTTTTCATCAGGAAGCAGCGGCCGAGATAAACCATGCAGGTGACTTTCCGCTGAAGGTTTTTGCGGGCATACTGAAATTGCTCGATCGCATTGTCAATGAAGTTGCCGTTAAAATAGAGTATCGCCAAATCAAAACGCAGTTGATTGTCATTCGGATAAGTATTGACGCGTTCAGTCGCACGCTCAAGCTGATAATTATATCTGTTCTTTTTAAGTTCTTCGACCTTATCCGCATTCGCCGGATCTGCGGACAAAGCATTGATTTCAACATCCATTTTAGACAGGTTGGATTTTTCAATGCTCTTATCCACGGCCGGGTCCATCGCACCGATTCCCTTGGCTACGCGAGTATATTGCTCGATCGCTTCATCAAATCGGCCGCAGGCATGATACAATTCGCCAAGTTTTTTCCGGGCGTCAACAGATTCCCCTTCCTCCAGGTCCTTTTCCAGTTTGGCGATGACCGTCTTCATCTGGTCAATATCATGAAGAGTTCCGCTGAGCAATTCAGAGACCATGCCCTCTTCCTTGTCCTTGACCTTGTCCTGGGTCTTGCCTTCCTTCTGCCAGTCGCCCTGCTGCATGCTGGCCAGTGCCACCGCGGAACGCATTTCCGCCTGGACTCCAAGATCTTTCGGATGCTTCGCCGCAATTTCCTGAACGATTTTCAATGCGCTCATTGCGTCGCCGCATTTTCTGTAAAAATCAGCCAGCTTGCGCAGATTGGTTTCGTTGCGCGGCTTTAATTCGCGTAGAATGGATAACGCTTCAACCCCTATAAACGGCGCGTCGGCTTTCAGAGAAGCATCCGCCAGCAGATTCAGCACCAGCGGATTATAAAGATTATGAGCGAGCACGCCTTCGCACATCATCATCGCATCCAGCGGCTTCTGGGAAATAGCCGCTTTAATTTTAGCCGCCTGGAGGGATGATTTCAAATTGGTGATCATCCTGCCGACGGGGCTGATTTTATCAGACTTGATCCGCTCGAATTCGCGCAATTTCTCCCGCGCCGGTATCAGACCGGGACTCTTCCTGAGCAGATCTTTCAGTATCTCAATCGCATAGTCTAAATTGTTTTTTCTGCCTGATTCAACCGCACGCTGGAACATTTCCCGCATGCTCGTCTGCACATCCTGAAGATTCTTCTTGTCCATTACCTATCCTCAAAGCTTTAACTTTTTTAGTGCGATAATTTCCATTAAAATAAAACAGATTAAAATATACGATAAAAAAACTCTTTTCAAGCCGGTTTCCGCTATTCATAACAATAAAATCGCATTCTTCTTTAATTATGCCGGTTTCAGATCGGTTTCATTCAACCCAAACGCATCTTTTTTTATTTTTCAAAATTATTGTGAAAAACGCTTGATTTATATTATTTACCGGTTTATAATTAATAATCATACCAGTTACGGTTTATAAATTTTAAATCCATCAAAGTTTAATATTTGGGAAAAGGTCAAAATGAAAACTATCAAGTGCGGTGTTATCGGTTGCGGAGTAATTGCGCCTTCACATATTGAAAGCTTCAAGTTTCTGGAGAATGTTAAAGTTAAATGGGCCTGTGATCTGGTGCCTGCCAAAGCCAAAAAGATGGCGGAGCAATACGGGATTCCCAGGACAACGGTTGATTATCATGAAGTCCTGAATGACCCGGAAGTTGACTGCATAGCGGTCTGCACCGATCACGGCAGCCATGCTCAAATCGTGGTTGACGCATTGGATCACAAAAAGCACGTTATCTGCGAGAAATCTCTCGGACGCAGCCAGGCGTGCCTGAAAAAAATGATCGCCGCTCATAAACGCAATCCTGAACTTGCTTTCGGCGGGATTTTCCAGCACCGCCATGAAGCGGTCAACCAGGTATTGAAGCAGTTGATTGATGAAGGTGCTTTCGGCAAGATACTTACCGTCAATATGAACAGCAACTGTCTCCGCACCAATGAATATTACCGCACCGACGCCTGGCGCGGCACCTGGGCGCATGAAGGCGGCGCGGTACTGATTAATCAGGCGATTCATTATATCGACTTGATCAACTGGCTGCTCGGCGGCATCAAAGAACTCGCCGCACGCTGCGAGAACATGACGCACCAGGGCGTTATTGAAACGGAGGATACTGCCGCGTTCGCCATCAAATTCAAACGCGGCGCGGTCGGCGCGGTTACCGCCACCGCCTCCAGCGCCGCCAACTGGCGGCATTCGTTCTCCATCAGCGGCACCGAAGGCTATCTGGAATATCTGAATCTCAAAGTCACTTATCTGGAGTTCAACGACAAAGCTAAACAGCAGGAAATCGAGAAACGCTTCGCCGCATGCGGCATTGACTCCGCGCTTCAGGCCGGCAAAGTCTATTACGGCGGCGGCCATCCGGCTCAGATCAAGGACTTCGTGCAGGCGATCCGCGAAAAGCGCCAGCCGTTCGTAACCGGCGAATCAGCCGCGCAAACCGTCAAAGTCGTCCTGGCCTGCTATAAATCCAGCCAGACCGGACAATGGGTAAAACCGTAAGCTCTCAGCTTTATTTTTCGATATTTAAAGCTATATTGCCTGATGCACTATAACATGAAGGTTTCAGGTAATATCACATGAACACGGAAGATACAATCGGCGCAATCTGCACCGGCATCGGCGGCGCAATCTCAATTATCCGGATTTCCGGACCGGATTCGCTCCGCGTCGCCGGCCGGGTCTGGCGCGGCAGAGCCGTCCCCGGAAATTCCAATGCCAGAAAAATGCTGCTGGGCAGAATATCCGCGGACAACGATGCAGACGGGGAACCGGCGCTGGCGGTCTATATGCCGGGCCCGAACAGCTATACCGGCGATGATATTGTGGAACTGCACTGCCATGGCGGAACCCTGCCCGTGCGCCGCGCTCTCGACGCCGTCATTGCCGCCGGGGCCAGACTGGCCGAACCCGGGGAATTCACTTTCCGCGCGTTCGTCAACGGAAAAATGGACCTGACCCAGGCGGAAGCCGTCGCCGACCTGATTTACGCACACAGCGACATGGCGCTGCATCTGGCGGAAAGACAGATCGCCGGGGCTTTAAAAAATCAGATCAACCGGCGCCGCGAAACCCTGATCGATATTCTGTCCGAATGCGAATCCCGCATGGATTTCACCGAGGAAAACCTCGACTGGACCGATGCCGATATCTTCGTTGAAAGAATCAATACCGTCTGCCGCGAGATCGACAAACTGAAAGCCTCCGGCAAAGAAGGCGTGATTCTGCGCAACGGCATCAGGGTGGTCCTGGCCGGCAAGCCGAATGTCGGCAAATCCAGCCTGCTGAATCTGCTGCTCGGTTATGAGCGCGCCATTGTCACCCAACTGCCCGGCACCACCCGCGACACCCTCGAGGAAACCGCCCATATCCGCAATATTCCAGTACGGCTGACCGATACCGCGGGCATCCGCGAAGCAACCGACCTGATCGAGGGCCTCGGCATTGACCGCAGCCGCAAAACCATCAGGGAGTCGCAACTCGTTCTCTGGATGCTAGACGCCGCTTCAGCGACAATCAGCGAAGATATTGAGGAAATGGAAAAACACATCGCGGAACACCGCGGCGTGATCGCGGTATGGAACAAAATCGATCTGGCCGGCAATGCCCCCCTGCCCGGTCTGAAATATCCGGCCGCCAGGATTTCGGTCACCGCCGGTACCGGCATAAACGAACTGATGGATATTTTCGAACAGGCCGTCTGGGGATTCCCGCACACCGAAGAACCGGAAATCGCCGTAAGTTCGCGTCACGCCGCGCTGCTTGAAGAAGCCGCCGCCGCGCTGCCGGAAGCCGCCGCCAGGCTGAAATCGGCCGACTGGGAACTGGCCGCCGTACACCTCCGCGCCGCCATCACCGCGCTGGGCTCCATCACCGGCGAAAACATTTCCCCGGACATCCTCGAAAACATCTTCAGCCGTTTCTGCATCGGGAAGTAAACTCAGGCATAAAATCCAGGTTTTAAGTGGTAGGTTTAGGTTTCAGGTTTTAGGATTTATTCTGACTCCTGACTCCTGGCTCCTGAATTCTGCCTTCTTTCCTCACCCTTGCACCTGCTTGTACCTGAAACAGCAGGTTATGTGGTCGTTCACCATGCCGGTCGCCTGCATGTGCGAATAACATGTGGTTGAGCCCAAGAACTTAAACCCCCGCTTTTTCAAGTCTTTGCATAACTTGTCCGACTCGGGCGAGGTCGCGGGCAGTTCCGCCATTTCCTGCCAGGCATTTACAAGCGGGCGGCCGCCGGTGAAACTCCAGATGTACTTGTCAAAACTGCCGAACTCCTTCCGCACTTCCAGAAAACACCGGGCATTGTTTATCGCCGACTCGATCTTCTTCCGGTTTCTTATAATCCCCGGATTCCGCAGCAGCTCTTCAACTTTTTCAGCATCATATAACGCAATTTTTTCCGGGTCGAATCCGTCAAACGCCTTCCGGTAATTTTCCCGCTTCCGGAGAATGATAATCCAGCTCAATCCGGCCTGCGCGCTTTCCAGCAGCAGGAATTCGAAGAGCTTCCGGTCATCATGCACCGGCATCCCCCACTCGTTATCATGATAATCTACATAAAGCTGGTCTGTTCCGGCCCATTCGCATCTGGCTTTGATCTTTTTCACTGCTGCTCTTTCTCCAGTTCCTGCTGTTTCTTATTTACTGTTTTATTGATGCCTTTGCTGATGTTTTTAAATGCATTGCCGCCAATTCCCGGGCTGATGCCGGCGGCTGGCTCGCTTTCCTCGTCGCCGCCGCGCATACTGTCTTTCAAAGTTTTCTCCGGTGAATATTTCGCCAGCGTGATTGCAATTTTCTGCGAGGAGGAGACCAGTCCGATGGCATTATCAGTCCGCGTCCAGTAAATACTGATGCTCTGATCGCCCCAGTTGCATACATTTTCGGACCAGGACAGACGCCCGGTGCCGTGGGTGACCACTTTAAATTCCGGTTTTTCAGGCACTCCGAACTCGGTGCGCAGTCTTCCGAAAAAACGCGATACGATGGTTCCGTTCGGGCTGAGCGCGACATCCGGCACCGAATAATGTCCGAAAAATGCCTGAATGATCCCGCTCTTATCCGCAATCATCATGATCTCCTCATCCACCATCCCCCTGGTGTCTTTGGCCGCCTTCGCATTATTGAAACAGTACATTTTGCAGTCGGGATATTGCGCCGGGGCCGGCAGCTCCTTGAATTCAAAATTCAACTGACCGAGAAAAGCATTCACCACCGGAAACTTCCCCAGCGGCGATTTCGCGGAAATGCCGAACGGTCTGGCCGTATAATAATGATAGACCGTAAAACCGACCAGCAGCAATATGGACAGCATCACCAGTTTTTTGATCAGAATGCCATATTTAAACCAGAAGCCGGGCTCGTCATCATCTCTTATCTTTTTCCGGGCGGCAGCTTTGCCTCCGGTTTTGAAGTTGAATCCGCATGACGTGCAGATGACATTGTCGTTTGAAGATAATTCACGGCAGGCCGGACACACCTGATAATTGCCTTCAGGCGGAGCCGCCGGCAAAGTGAACTTCGCGCCGCAGTCGCAGGCAACCTGTTTGGCGCTGAAGCTGTTATGCACATCATACTTCTTTTTGCAGCCCGGACACTCAATTTTAAAAATCATGACAAGCCCTCTTAATCTATATTAAACCTGATATTGCTGTCTTTGTTTATTCTGCCTTCTGCTCTCAATAATTAGAATTTATTCTGTATTCTGTATTAAATTCTGCATTAAATTCTGCATTAAATTCTGCATTAAATTCTGCATTAAATTCTGCATTAAATTCTGTATTAAATTCTGCATTAAATTCTGCATTAAATTCTGACTCCTGACTCCTGACTTCTCTCTTCTCTCTTTCAATGCATCAGATATTTCGATGCGATAAACATCCCCGACAGGATCAGCAGCGTCGGCGCGGAAGCCAGCCACACAAACGCCTCCATCTGCCGCCCCTGCATTTCAACCAGGGCATTGCGCAAATCCATAATGCTGCCGGTTCCCAGAAAGGCCGCCCCCTGCACATAAATCATCATCCCCGCCACCGCCACCATGAACGCGGAAATAAACGCTCCCATAAACAACACCGTCAGCGCCAGGATTTCCACCGCGATGAACATAATTAAAAAAATGATAAACGCGATCAGCGTCAGCGGACGGAACAGTCCCGGGTAGCATTCGGCGATAAAACGCAGCACATGAAGCCACCACGGCACAATCTCCTCCGGCCTGACGACTCTGGTGCTCAAAAGCTGCCCTGATTCAAAATCGTAGCCGCAGTTCACGCAGATTTTATGGGAACGCTCCACCCCCGCCCGGCAGTTCGGGCAGATTTTGGGAATGTAATCCGCCACCGGCGCTTTGAAATGCGCCCCGCAGTCCGGACAAGCCACCATCTCGCCGGCATGTTCGTCGGCGATTATCAGCGCTGTATGGCAGTGCGGACAATTCGTATTCATAAAAACCTCCCGCCGGATAAATTAATCTGCCGTTTTGTCCGATGCAAATAAACTCGCGCAAGAAGATAAAAGAATAAGAGCAAAAGGTTAAAATGGACTGGCGGGTTACTGCCCCAATTCCTCATGGATGATTTTTAATTCCTTGACGATGGATATTTTCTGGGTGCATTTCTTCTCGCACTGGCGGCATTTGGTGCAGACGTCAGCCTTGACGCGGCAGCCGGCATACTCCCTGCGCATCGCTGATTCAAAACCGTAATATCTGCTTTGAAACGCCATATGCATCATGCCGGGAATATTGATCCCGGCGGGACACGGCATGCAGTAATTGCAGGCGGTGCACACCTTGCCTTTGGTCTTTCCGTCCAGCAAGGTATTTATCCGCTTCATCTGCGCCGCGGTGAATTTGCCGCGGGCCACGGATGCCAGGCTGTTGTCTATATCATCTTTGCAAGTCATGCCGCAAAGCATGGTGTCGATATCGGGATTGGAGTAAACATAACGGATTGCCAGGTCCGGAACACTGACCGCGCCGACTTCCCGCGCCAGTTCCGCGAATACCGGACTGGCCTCGGCCAGCCGTCCGCCGCCGCACGGGTTCATGACAATGGTGCCTATTCCCAGCTTATGCGCTTTCGTCAGCACGTCCGCGTAATCACGGTTAAGCAAATTCCAGGTAACCAGAATGATTTCAGCCCATTCGGCGTCGTTCAGGTAGCGCAGCAAATTCTCCGGTTTCTCGTGAGTGGTGAATCCGGTGTGGCGGACCATGCCTTCAGTCATGGCGCGGCGGATGCCGTCAACCATGCCGCCCTTGCGCACCGCCGTCTTCCACGCCTCGGGCGAATCAATGTTCCAGACCTGATAGAAATCCAGATATTCAACATCCAGCCGCAAAATGGTTTCCTGTATCCGGTGGAAAACCGAATCCGCCGAACCGTCATCCGAGTCCTGGATCTTTTTGATCCACGGCGAACATTTGCTGGAGAGAATCACCTTTTCACGATAGCCGTCCTTGAGCGCCCGTCCCAGAACAAACTCCGATTCGCCGTAGCCTCTGCTGGTGTCGATGTAAACCATGCCCCGGTCGATGGCGGCGCGGATAAGCTTGACGGCTTCAACCGCGTCCGCCGGAAACCGCATCGCGCCGATACTGACCGGTGAAACGCTGAACCCGGAACGAGTGCCGAATTTTTTAAATTTCATGAAATATCCCGCTATTTTATTGCTTTACTGGTTAACTGTATAAAATTTTATATTTCCCAGTTAAAATAGCAGATGAATCAATTTTTCCCAGTTTAAATAAAGCGATTACCATTGCAATTATTCATCGTTATGCGCCATCATTTCAAACCAAGCTTATCGCCGAAGACGGCGAGAATACTGGCTCGGGATTTTTCGATTTTTCGCTGCAATGCTTCCGGCGATTCCGCGACGCCAACACCATCCGGCAAAGTTCCTTCAATAACATATTGCGCAATCTCTGTCCCTGCCGCCCGTGTTTCGCATTTGAAAAATCCCAGGCGCACACCGGGCCGCCGGTTGAGAAACAGACAATCGTCCAGCGTCTCGCGTCCGTCACGGAATTCTATAGCGCCGGGAGCGCTCCCTTCTACGATGACGTTTTTGAGTAAGTTGCTACGGTTTGGCAAACAAATATCATAACTGTCGGAATCTGCGATATAAACGTTTTCATGTTCGCATTCCGACTGTTGAATGTGGCAGAATCCGGTGCCGTTGCCGATGCTGACCATGTTTTTCACCTTGACCTGACAGGTTTCGTGGGCGCTGACGCCATCGTCGCTGTTTTCCAGCGCCGCAATGTTTTCGAATAAAATATCACGACAGTTGTGGTGGATATTATAACCGTCGTTCCAGAACTGCCGGACGATCAGATTGCGAACCACCAGATGAGCGCATTCTCCGGACATCTCCACTCCGCTACTAAAGAAAGGTTCCTCCACTCCGGCAACAGCAAATTTCGTCCCCGCTGGAATCTTGAAATAAAATTCATTTTTACCGGCAATCGTCCATTCGTAATCTTTCAGTTCCTCTATTTTCTTAAGTGCGGTCCCTTTCCATTTGGTATGCCGTCCCATGCGTTCCATTTTTCCGTTGAAACGCATAAAATAGCGGGTGCCTGTAGGGGGACTGCTCAGTTGCCGGTGATAAAGTCCGGTTCCGTGACTGACTTCCTGCCAGTCCTTCTCGCTGACCGCTCTAGTGCCAACCAGAGTATTCATCATGCCGTCGATAATAATCGGCTTGTCAGGCAAACCCTTTTTATTTTTGATTACCAAAGATGTGTTGATATGGTGGCTGGCTGGAAGGATGAAAATCGTATCGCCGGGAAGCGATTTTGCCAATGCCGCCGGAAATGTTTTCAGCGGCGCCGCCCGGTCACCCCGGTTTTCATCCTTGCCGAGATCGACGTCGACAAAGATTTCACCCGCCGTTACTGTCCTCATGAACAAGATAAGGAAAGTTATCGCAATCAGCTTATTTAACATGCTGTCATAATCCTTTATTTAAAGTTTCACTTATTGAACGTGGATTTCCACCAACTAAATATCCAGCCTTACGCTTACATTTGCGTATTCAAACCGGCTATTTTTTGCGTACCAGCAGATTGCCGGGACTGTCGGCAAATACCGGCGTAAGCGGAGCCATAAAGCGGACATGGACATCTTCAACCGCATGCCGGAACAGGATGCTCCAGATTTCACGCCCCCCTCCGGTGCGGGAGAGGCTGAATATCTGCGGCCCGTCAAAATCCGCTTTTTCCGCCGTGACTTTTCCGGACGGATCAAGAATCGCGGTGCTGACAGTCTCGCCCTGTTCGCCGGAAACTTCCACCTTAAATTCCTTGACGCCGGACGGAACCTCGAAATAAAGCCGGGTATTGCGGGACGGACGGAAGAAGCTCAGACTGCCGCTTTTTTTGACCGCTCCCATAATCGAACAGCGCAAACTATCAGATGGCGTGAAAATCATCACGTCAGCATCAATATCGAAATTAATCCGGCAGATGCCGGTTTCCGTTGCGGTGAAAGTAAAATCTTTCTTTTGACCGGGGCCGATCCGCCCCAATTCAACACTGGGCAGGCCGGAGCAGAGCACCGTTACCGGAACCTCGCCGCGTTTGCTCCGCATATTTTGATAGTTCAGCGAAAACGAAACCGGCGTCCCTTTCTCCGCCCATATCAGGAGGGAAAAATCACGGCGCATCCGCAGTGACGGCTGTTGCGGTTGCAGCGGCTGTCCTGATGGCATCAGTCCGGCTGGATCGACAACGGCGGCATCGGGGAGAATCACGGTTTTGTCCCAACCGGCGTTCTTGACATATTCCGCCACATTGACTGGACACGAATCTAAATCAATGATTCCGGTAACCGCCTCCACGGTAACGCCTGGAGTCCAGTTTTTAAACGCGATCAATTCCCGTCCGGGAATTCCTTTGACAGACACTTTTTCAAATGATACATTGCCGATTTTGTTACCGGCGGGGCGGGTATAAATCAAACTGACCGGAGTAAGTCCCGGCATGGTTCCGGCATTGATCAGGCTGACGTTTTTAAAGTTAACCCGATAGAAACCGACTGAATGGTCATTGATTAAAATGCCGCTGTTGGCGGTATCGCGGATTACCGTATCAATGATATCGACCACTCCGGGATTGGTTCCTTTGCGGTCGCCGGGAGGCGCACAGGAAATGCCGCGGCTGCCGTGACTGATGGTGCAGTTCCGGATGGTCAGCGACATTGGCGTACTGATTTCGGTGGCAATCAGAATCCCGCCGCCGCTGTTGCTGTCAATCGTACAATCCTCCATGACGCAGTTTTCAATGATTTCATCGGCACGGTTAGGTTCGAAATCAATCCCGGCCGCCGGAGCAGTACCGCTGGTGTTGTTCAGCTTGCAGCGTCTGATCAGAAGATTTTTCGCGCTGATTACGCTGATCCCCTGGCGGTTGTGCTCATCACAGACCACATTTTCGATGACAATATCCTTACAGTAATTGACCCGGGATTCCGGCAGGACACCGACATAAATGCCGTCGCCGCCGGATGCTTTCACCGTCAGATTGCTGATTTTAACATTCTCGCAGCTAAGCAGATTGATCGTGTGACGCCACTCGCCGCGCTTATATCGTGCGGCATCCTGGTAATCCTGCTTATGCATCAGCAGAACGACATCATCCTCGCCGCGAATAATAAGGTTCTTTCTGCCTGACGCGGTGAACATACAGTCGCGCAATCCCTCATATCCGTCTTTTCGCGCCGTAACCTTCACCCCTTTGGCGAAGACTATTTCCTGGTTGTCCGTCAGAAATACCGGATCAATGATCCAATCCCGGCCGACATTATCCACAATCAGTTTTTTTACGCCGGAATTGATCGCCTGCTGCAAACATTGTGTGGCGTTTTGCGCATCGAATCCCCACCAGACGGCTTGGGCTTCAGTTCTGGTTCCAGCCTTGACTTCCGCGATTTCACGTGAGTAATCGGTTCCGGCGGCAACCAGGGCTGCGCCGGCAAATAAAACTGTCAGCATCTTTTTTTTAAACATCAATTCCGGTCCTCATTTCAATTTTTTTTGCTTTTTGAACATGGCTAACGCCCCGCAGTCATACCGTCAGGAACATTTGAAGGAAAAAGAATACGTTTATTTCTTTTCAGTGATTTTATTTTTCATCACCTCCTGCTTGTACCAGTCGACTTCTTTCCAGCTTTTCCGTTCGCCATGGCCAAATAATACAGGCCAGCATATACCAATCGCATCGCGATTTTTGATGCGGAATTCCGTCAATTTTTTTGCGGTATTCTCTAAATCATTGGGTTGTCCCTGCTGTTTTTTATTTACTTCCGTCATGAAATCATAACTTAAAAGCGCATGCTGGTTGAGCAGAATTAAATCATCAAGCGCCGCCGCGTGCCTGGGTTCCAGTTTTAAACTCTTTCCTTTTTTGAGAATTTCTCCGGCGTTGACGATGGCATTGCGGTTCATGCCCCTGGCTAGGTCGCTGCTTACTAGAATTGAGATCATACTGTCATCGAGTATTCGCAGTTTTTTATTTTTTATAATCTCTTTGGCGGCATTGCGATTTTTGTCCCCGTTGTCGCGATAAAGCTGATAGAATTGTTTAACCAGCGGAGCGGCTGCTCCGTATGCTGAACAATATTCATTTTCAAGTTCATCGAAACTTTTATCCGGAGAAGTCATTGCGCGGGCAATGATATAGTAATCAATGTCGATGGTGCGCATCGATCTTAAACCATCGTAGTCGGTACCGAAAAGTTTAAATCTCCTGGACTGCTGGAATTTATCATAAATCAGTTTTTCCGCGCCGCGGAAAAAAGGGAGCAGCTCATATAAATCATTGGGCCGCAAAAATACCGATTTAGCCCCGGCTTTCGCCCACTCATCAAAAAAAGTTTCATTGTCGTCAAAAATAGAGGGAACCATGCCAAATAACATATTGTCCGGATATGCCACTTTTTCGCGTCGCGGCGGAAAGCGATAATAAGAATAAATGTAGGTAATCAAGGTTACATCCGGACGAAGTTTTACCGCCTTGGCGGCGATGCGATTCCAGAAATTTAAATAGCGGTCCGTCAGGTGGGCATAGAAATCCTCCCCATCTTTGCGGGCATCAAGCTTCATGCACTCCTGACAGAAACAGAACCCCGGTGTTCCGTCGTTTGGACAAATATTATAGTATTCAGGTTTGCCACTGGCTACCCATTCCTCGATAATTTTGTCCACCACCGCCTCATTGGAAACACACAATTTGACGCGGCCCTTCATCTCGTCCTTAAGCCCGCGAACACCTTCAGTGCTCAGCCCGAAAAACTCTGGATTGGTTTTGCCATATTTATCCCACCAACCGGTAAAGGCATGACCATACGTGATAACCGTGCGGCTGCCCTGACGCAGCCGGTTCGCCCAGATTAAATCATTCCGCAGGCGAACATTCATTTCTTTTTCGTTATATTGAAGCGGTCCGGGGGCAAGCTTATTCATCGGCATAACCCTGTCGGGGCTCCATGCGTAAACTCGTACTCCAATCATTTCAAACGGCATGTTCCAGGCGACATCTTCCTGACCGGGTAAATCCAGGTTCGTCATCGTGGTATAAACAATCCCTGCGTCGCCGGGCCGGATCCAATGGATATTTAGTTTATTCTCTAAAAAGGTGTAGATTGCCATGAGCAGTCCGCTTTGCGGAACTCTATTTTCTAATGCGTCATTCAGGTTGTGGTCTCCATAGAAATATATAATATTATCACGCACCGCATAGCGGGCCTCGGTCTTAGCCAATGGTTTATTATCCCCCGGACAGGTGAAGCCTATCACCCAGTTCAATGAATCAGGCGAAAGATTCGCCGGTATGGCGACACAAGATTTGATTTCCAGTTGTTTGCCCAAAACCAGCGCCAAGTGTTTTTGCAATTCTTCTGCGGCAAATCTGGCATCAATAATCTTATTATTAAAACAGATGACGGAGTTTTTATCCAGTTGCCAGGTTTTAGCAAAACTGGCTACACTAAGACAAGTCAGAATCAGGAGGATGAGTATTTTTTTTGACATAATTGTTTCTTCTATTCGATATTTCATGTGTATTGACCGGAAAAATTCATTCCGGACGTTAAATCCGTTGATGCCGTTTTTTGCGCGCAGCCGCACCCGTTCTTTAAAATTTCAGAAAGACGTCTACCGTACCCGCCCGCAGGTCCAGTTTTCCGTATTGTAACTGCCCATGGTCAGGTAGGCGTTTGAACGATTGCCGATTTTGGTCGAAGCAACATGACCATCACAAAAAGCAGTATTGACGATACCTGAATGCCGCCAGGCGTCGATTTGCCCGTTGGTGGCGGATGATCCGGGATATTCGATTACGATGTAACCGCCAATGGAGAGGAGACCCGACTGACAGGCATCCATGACCATATAACCTAGCGAAGGCTTTGAAAGCATGCTTCTTTTTACCGACTGCAAACCCTTATTCGGCAATCCCGTACCGTTACTGCCGCCGATATAACGGAAATTGTAACCGTAACCAACAAAGTTAAAGCAATTATTCAAGTTGCCGCCATTAAGCGGACGGTCCTGGTTTACGCTGGCAGCCAACGCTGCATCAATGAAGACTTTCAGATTTTTACCGGTATATGGCAATATACTGTCGACCCAGGTGAGATTTATAAGACCGGCGGAAACATTCACCTTATAAGTGTATTGCGGAAAATATTCCTGATTATCGTCGACATACTGCATAAAGCCCAGGCCTTGCTGCTTAAGGTTGTTGACACAGGCGATTGTTTTGGCTTTTTCGCGAGCCTTATTCAACGCGGGCAGCAGCATTGAGGCCAAAATCGCGATGATCGCGATCACAACCAGCAATTCTATAAGTGTGAATTCGTGCTTTTTCATCATCCAAAATCTCCTTGAGTTGTTTTATAACGTTTGCCCGGCGTCAAAGAACGTCGGGATGGTTTTGGTTTCAGTAATCCTGCGATCTCCGCGTTCAATCGCCTCGATCAATCTTCTGGTTCCAACCGCCGCTAATTCCTGCCAGGGGACAACGATACTTGCAGGGTTGGAACGGTCTTCCCCGCGGTAAGCCGGATTGCCGTCAAATCCGATCACTGCAACCTGTTCCGGCACTTTTATTTTTAGGAAACGCAGTTCCCGGATCACCAGATCGGCCAGCGTATCATTATAACAGAATACCGCTGAAAACGGCAGGCTCCCGCTAAACTCTTCCAGCAGCTTCCGGACATCAAACACACTATTGACGGGAAAAACCAGTTTTTCATCAAAAAAGCCCTTCGCCGATAAAAGACTCCGGAGCAAATCACGATTGTAATTACTGGAGACAATCCGGTCGCACCCCATAAACGCCACCCGCCGGTGTCCTTTATTAAAAACCTGTTCCACCGCTTCGGCATACCCGGAACTCCGGTCAATGCTCAATGCACACATTTCATTAGAAACATAACTATTACACACGGCCAGAAACGGCATTCTCTGCTCTCTCAGATAATCGATTATCCGCCGACTGTAAAACGTGTACACACCATCAGTCAGTTGCGGTTTGATATGGGCGATCACATCCTCTTCTTCGTTCTTATCGTAGCCGAGCATCGCTTCGAGTTTAACGTCGTAATTATAACGCCGGGCTTCGGTGATAACCCCTTTGACAATACCCCAGCTGATGCTTTCATAATGGGCATCAAAATCTGGCGCACCCCTCGGTCCGGTCATTGTACGCGGCTCCATAATAAGAGTAATCGTCTCGGTCTTTTGACGCTTTAAGCGGCGGGCGGTCAGGTTAGATTTGTAACCGTGCTGTTTTACTGCTTCAAGAACCCGGTCACGAGTCGCTTGGCGCATAGCTACGCTCCGGCGCGAATCCAGCGCTCGTGATACAGTCATCATCGATACCCCGCATTCGTCGGCTATTTCCTTAAGCGTGATCTGTCGCTCACCGTCCAATCTTAACCTCACTGTATATTCAATGTTAGCGTTAACATTATTATATCCGAAGATTTCTTTCCTGTCAATAGTAATATAAATAATTTCTCGAATCTTTCCTGAAATTCACGCTTTTTAGTTCCATGATGCTCATGTCGTCCGCGAAAACACTGCTTTTCCTCATTTCTCTTGCAAAAATATATGCCTTAAAATCGCGCTATTTGAACTTATTGTCACCGTTTCGGTTGACAAATTTACTATATGTAAAAAGAGAGAAGTCAGGAGACAGGAGCCAGGAGTCAGAATGGGAGCCGGAAAAATCAGAAGCAATTGAGAATTAAAAAACCGGGGGCTATTATCCGGAATTAAGGATTGGATTAACTTTATGAAAACATTATTTACAATTACGGTTGGCTGCCGGCATCCATCCCGGGGTGCCGGTCGTCTGACCAGCTTTTCGAATTTATTGGCGCAAAGGGGCAGCCGCCGAAAGCCGGTCAGGCGACCGGCGCTCCCGGACTTGAGCTTTACCTTTTCATATTCATTTTTTCGCAGCAAATAAAGCGCATTTAACTGATTTATTGATAACCATTAACACAATATTTAATTGACAAAATCACTAATAGTATAAAGAAAACACTTATGAAACATAGAAGATAAAACGAATCCGGATTTTAAACCGGAAATCATGTTTTCTCTGTGTCTTGCTAACTCTCGGGTTAGTCCCGCGACTGCGGGATGGCTCTGTGGTTAGAAAAAAGGATTGGATTTATGACAGGCTTTAAATTTACGGACGACCAGCGGACGGCGCTCGGGCTGATCGGGGGGATGGTCAGGAATCTGCTTTTGTTCGGGGGCTCGCGCTCGGGCAAGACGTTTATATTGCTGTTCTCCATCGTGGTGCGGGCGCTGAAAGCGCCGGGCAGCCGCCATGCGGTGTTCCGGTTCCGGCATGTCCATGTCCGCCATGCGGTGCTGTTCGACACGTTTCCCAAACTCATGAAAATGTGTTTTCCGGGGATAGAGTATAAGCCCTGTCAGCGGGACGGGTTCATCAGATTCCGGAACGGCTCGGAAATCTGGTTCATCGGACTGGACGACAAAAACCGGGCGGACAAAATCCTCGGAAGGGAGTTCGCCACGGTATACTTTAATGAATGTTCGGAAATCAGTTATCCGGCGATGACCACCGCCATGACGAGGCTGGCGCAGCGGGTCCGGTTCCACGGTTCGGAGGAACTGCTGCCGAACAAGGCGTATTTCGACTGCAACCCGCCGGGCAAGTCGCACTGGTCGTACAGACTCTTCGTCCAGAAACTGGAGCCGGAGAATAATACGCCGCTGCTGTTTCCGGATAAATATGATTCGATG
>JBAYIO010000059.1:0-34810 GCA_041665605.1 Victivallaceae bacterium
AAGAATGCCTGACTGCTGTTATAAATTCTGTTATCTGCTGTTTTTTAATAAAATTTGAGTCTAAAACAAAAAATGGGGTGAATAAAAATCAAGCAAAATCGCACAGATTTAACACCCCAGGTCAGACCCCGCACAACACCGGCTCGAGGTTCTTGAGAACTCGCCTACGATATAAAGGCGGTATGCCGGAAGAGCAAAGCTGATCCGGCAGAGCTCACATTCCGGGACATCATGATTTATTCATTGCGCAATAAAACTTTTCATCAGGCGCTCAAATTGAACGCCCGTCCGGCAACCTCTGGGCTGAACCCGGCAGCACCTGGTATCTAGATTATTATTATGACGCCGCAGACGAAATTATCAATGCGGCGCTGAAAACGCTGTAAGGGGGATGGGATCATGAATTTCCGCGACCGCATTCCGTGGAGTGAGCGTGAGGCGAAAAGAGCCGAGCGCAACGCCGCGCTGGCGTGCAGCTGCGCCGCGATGGGCGAAGTCTCTTTCACCGATGCCGCGATCATTATCATTTACGCTAATATGCTTGGCGCAAGTGATGCGGTTTCCATGATAACCACCTCGTTTTTATCATTGTTTACCGGATTGTTTGTGATCCCCGCCAGTAGAATCGTGCTGAAAGGCAGTTCTTATCAGCGGACAATCATGATTAGTACGTTTTTCGGCATGATGATGTTCATGTTGGTGGTGCTGGCACCGCTTTTCGGTTCGTTCGCACTGCCGGTGCTGCTGACGGCGCTCGGATTTTTCGCTTTGAGCAACACCGTTTACATCGCGTCGTGGTTCCCAATGCTGGATACGTTTGTCACCGCCAAAAGGCGGAGCACTTATCTGGCCCGGATGCGGTTTTCCTGGCAGCTCGCGTCCGCCGTGTTGCTGATGGGAATAAGTGCCTTCATCGGCCAAAATCCATCGATGCAGACGTTGCAGGCGGTGATGCTGCTCGGCGCGCTGATCTTTTTTGGGAAGATGTTTTTCATCTCCAAAATCCCGCAGTTCGATGTCGCGGACAAAGCTGACGCCTTCAGTACCGGACTGAAAAAGGCGCTGGCAAACAAGCCGCTGGCGGGGTATTCGGTCTATTTGTTTGCCCTCAATCTCGCGGCTTACGGAACGATTCCGCTGGCGACGCTTTACCTGAAAAAAGCCCTGTTTGTCCCGGACAATGTCATCGTGCTGATCTCCTCCATCGTCCTCATCGGGATGCTCGCCGGCTCGTTCTGCGCCGGTAACATCATTTCGCGCTGGGGCATCCGCCGGATACTGCTGCTGGTACACATCAGCTACGCGCTGGTCAATACCGCGCTGTTTCTCTCCGGAAGAAGTCTGCTTGCCGGGAATGCGCTTTATTTTCTGATCGCCGGACTGCTGTTCATTTACAGTTTCACCTTCGCCTGTGCCAATATCGCCAGCTCCAGCGAGATGATGGCGCTTGCCTCCCGCGGCAACAAAGTCATGGCGATGGCGTTCTGCAACTCGTTTTATCAGGCCGGATCTGGCTTGTCGCGGGTGATGACTTCGCTGATTCTCGCGTCGGGGGCGCTGGCGTCGCACTGGAGCATCGGGGATTGGCAATTCACCCATTACCAGACTTTGTTTCTGATCTACGCGGTATGCATTGTTTTCGCCGCCTCACTGCTGATCATCGTTCCGGCGGTCTTTCCCAAAGGCGAATATATTTATGCGGTGCATAATTGAAAAAAAACGCAGTAAAATGTTATCCTTAGTAATAGAATGATGAGTAGTTTTTGTCAATAGATTTTTAACAGAAAATTGAAGGATGGTTCAAAGAAGATAATGAAACATGAACAACAAACCAGCAGGCCCGAAAAAATGTCGATTTTTTCGGGGGAACAACTTTTCGGGACTAAATCTTTACTATAAAACAACCCTTTAATTAAAGAGACAAAGTATGAAAGTAAAATTTTATGGTAAGAATGGCAGTTGCCTCGCGCAATTGAACAGCGAAAAAGACAGCTCAAATCTTTTTGAAACCTGCACGGTTGATAAAAAAATTCAAGTTATGGCAGATGGGGAATTAAGCATTAGGTGTGAACTCCCAATTCTGGACATGCATGGCTTCTGGTCTCCTGGCATGTTCCGCCCCGCAATGAAACTTGGCTGGAGAATAGAATTTTCATGAAAGACGACAATATGAAAAAGATTATCAATTACAAGTACGACAGAAATGTATTGCCCATCCCTGTTTATGAAGAGCGTCCTGAATGGATCGAGCTTTACTATGCGGCATGGGAAATAGCCTTCTGTAACATCGAATATCCCTCCAAGCGTGGTTGGCTTCCGCAACTAACCTGCATGCCAGGTGTCGGGATTATCTGGCAATGGGACTCATGCTTCATGTCCTTCTTCGCGAAATATTCCAACGGTTCGCTTCCTGCCATGAACAACCTCAATAACCTTTACCGTCTTCAAGGCAAAGATGGTTTTCAAAGTATGGCCTATGTAATTGAGACAGGCAAACCGGCTTACGGACAAAGAATTAATCCCCCTCTTTTCGCATGGACAGAATGGGAGTATTATCTTCTAACGGGAGATAATTCTAGGGTTGAAAGGGTTTTTCCGAAACTCTCCAAATACTATAATTGGTTGAAAAACAACCGCACCCGTTCGAGCGGTCTCTACTGGTTTGAGGACAGTGGTTCAAGTGGTATGGACAATTCCCCAAGAAGCGGTTATCCATCGGCCAATCTGAACGGCAGCGACGTGTGCTGGATCGATTTAATATGTCAGCAGGCGCTCAGTGCATCCTGCCTGGCAAAAATTGCGAAACTTCTGGGAAATAAATCAGAGGAGGCATTCTTTCTTTCTGAGCATGAAACTCTTTGTACTTTAATAAACAAATATCACTGGTCGGAGAAACATGGCTTTTATTACGATGTTTTTGACCGGATGAACCCGCTGCTCAGGCATAATTTCTTGAACACTAAAACTGCGGCTGCTTTCTGGCCGCTTCTATGCGGAGCAGCCAACGAAACGCAAATCAACAGTCTGACGGAACACCTTTTGAATCCTGATGAGTTCTGGACCAGGCATCCTATTCCGACATTGTCCAGGGATGATTCAAACTATGATCCTCTTGGCGGCTATTGGCTCGGAGGCGTATGGGCTCCCACAAACTACATGACAACAGCCGGATTGAAAAAGCAAAACCGCCATTCAATCGCCAGAGATTTAGCGGTAAAGCATCTCGACGCAATGTCAGATGTAATTAAAAACAAATCTTACGGCAGTATTTGGGAGTGCTATTCACCCGACTACATCCGGCCGGCAACAAAAAATGAAAAAGGAAAACTTGTCAGAAACAATTTTGTCGGCTGGAGCGGACTTGGTCCGATTGCGATGTTAATTGAAAACATCATGGGATTCACTTTTGACGCCCAGTCAAACATCATTCACTGGAGGATTACATCTTCATGTGCGCACGGTATTAAAGGCCTCCAGTTCAACGGAAGGACTGTCTCTCTGCTCTGCGGTAAATCCGCGTCAACAGGACAAAGAAAAATCAATATTGAAACGTCCAAATCATTTTCTGTCTCAATAAAAATCGAAGGCAGGGACAGAGAACTGTCTGAAACGTTGAACCCCGGGAAATATGAATTATATCTGTAATATTTAAAGAATATTTTGAATATAAAGAGCATCAATATCGGTATTGTAGGAGGCGGCTAAACAACTTACACGCATATGCGTTATATAAGGTATGATTCATTAAAAGGTAAAACGTTGCCGGATGTTACTTTTGACAACTTTTTTCAGCATTTCCTCTACCAGACAGTAAACAGTGATGATATATTCTTCGGTGAGCATGATTGATAATCCTTTAAATTTAGACATGGTTATCCAAATTTAAAGAATTTTGTTGCCATAATATGGCAAATTCATGCTCAAATTTCAAATTATAATTGTTTTTTCATTAAAAAAAACTTGCACACGACGTTTGTTTCTAAAAAATATCCGCAGGACACTCGTCCCGCGCCTGCGGGATTGCGATCTTTTGAGTTTGGATTAGCACTCTTCGAAGCCTTCGATACCCCGGTATCGGCAGCCTCTCATAACACGAACCAATTCTCAAAATCTTCGCAATCTATGGTTAAATTTTCAGCCGTGCAGAGTATATTCTTTTAGTTTTTAATGCTGCCGATACTTATTGCCGCCCCAGGGGAGGTCTTCCAGCAACAGGAACATCGCGCCGTTGCGGAAAGTGCCGCCTTTGATCAGGAAGTCGGCGGCGGCTTTCTGGAGGGAACTTTTTTGCGGCAGCGAATCAATCCCTAAATTCTCCGCATTTTCGCCGAAAATACGGGAAACGGCTTCGGATTTGTGGGGATATGGATAGAGATAGCCGGCGCGCTGAAACAGAAGAATATTGGATTCCGGGCTGAGAATCTGTTCAAACTGATTGTCCAGCAGCCAGGATTCGCAGACGAAGGCGCGGTGTTTCAGTTCCGGGAAAAACTTTTGCATGAACTCAACCGCGCGACTGGCGGAATCGGCGCAGGCTTCAACCGTCATCGGGCCGATTGCCGGAATATGAATATCGATCACCGGGTCGCTCGCTGACAATACTTTCTTCCATTCATTAAATGGCAGCGTGATCTGTTCGCTCCGCACATATCCGTCCGGCGCGACCGGATTGCCGGTTACCGACGAATCCGTATGCTGAAGCGCGGAAATCCAAGTTCCGCGTTCGCTCCGGTCAATCACCGGCTCGTAAAGCAATCCCCGGCTGTTATATCTGATGCCTGCGGCTGACAAGGCGAGAGTTCCGCCGGTTCCAACGCTGCGGTAAACTTCCACGCGGTCGAAGAATTTGCAATATGGTTTGAACTGGAGGCGGCCCAGCCGAAAAGTATCGCCCTGAATATGGCCTTGCAGCCAGCCGAGTATCCGCGAGGTAAGCCCCGCAAAACCTAGCTGATTTTTGTAGTGTTCAACCCATACCGACATATCGGCAAGAGTGTCTTTCAGCACATTTTCCGGATATCCTTTGCGTTGATACAGATCAACCGCATCAGGATACGCGGCCAGGGCCAGCAGGAAGTAGAAGCATCCGGATTCCGCGCCCTGGAGCTGTTTTATCGCCGGCAGTTGACCCGGAGCAAGTTTGTTTTCCGCCCGGTAAAGGAGATAATAGTAATGCCAGAGCAGCCGGACTGCGGCGGCATCAGCCTCAAGAGTGGCTTTAGCCTGGAAAATTTCCTCCAGATGTTCCGGCTTGACCGCCGCCATTGCGGCATATTTGCGGATAAATTCATCCTGGAGAAAGAAAACCCCGTTTACGCCGGGAAAAAAACTTTCTGACGCTTTCAGGCCGGGAGCAATCAGCGCGGCATCCGCTTCGGTAAACCCGAATTTTGCAACTATTTCCGCAAAAAGCATAGCGTTCAATCCTTACTTAAAAACTCAACTGCCGATCCTGCCATGAAGGCAATGCCGTTGCGCAGCGCGTCATCATTGAAATTAAAATTCATGTTATGAATCGGCGGGGACGTTTCGCCCATTCCGATATTGCAGAAAACCCCGGGATAGCGGGCCAGATAATAGGAGAAGTCTTCGCCGCCCATTGACGACCTGGGCAGTTCAAGCCAGTTGCTCTTGCCGAAATATTCCTGAGACACCTTTCTGGCGAACTCATAGATTTTGGCATTGTTCACTGTGGGAATATATGGCAGCGCATATTCAAATTCATAAGCCGCGCCAAGCGCGGCGCAAACTCCTTTAACCGTGCGTTCGATCAAGCCGGGCAACTGTTCTCCGATCTGAGGGTCCAGGAAGCGGGTCGTGCCTTCAAGAATCACGGACTCGGGAATAATGTTGGCATTTTTCCCGCCCTCGAAACGGCAGACGCTGATTACCGCCGCATCCTGAGAGGCGATGTTGCGCGAACATATTGTCTGCATGGCGTCAACCACCTTGCAGGCGGTTACGATCGGGTCCACGGTAAGTTCCGGCTTGCTGCCGTGGCCGCCTCTGCCGGCGATGACGATCTTGAAAAAACCGGCGGCGGCCATAATCGTTCCCGGCCTGGAGGCAATCATGCCGACCGGCATGCCGGACATGCCGTGCAGCGCGAAAACCGCATCCGGTTCCGGGTCAAGCAGCGCGCCGGCTTCCACCAGGGCTTTGCCCATGGCGGCAATCTCTTCGCCGGGCTGAAAAACGAACCGCACCGAGCCGGCAATATTTTCCTTGAACTCATTCAGCACCAATGCCGCGCCAAGCAGCATGGCGGTGTGGCCGTCATGGCCGCAGGCATGCATTTTGCCGGGCAGTTCCGACCGGTAGGGCAGCTCATTGAGCTCGTCCAGCGGCAGCGCATCCATGTCCGCCCGCAGCGTAACATTTCTGCCGGGTTTGCCGCCGCGCAGAATTCCCACCGCGTCGGTGCCGATAAACGGCTTGAGCAGTTTAATATCCGTAAAGCTGAGAATATTTCTGACCAGCCTGGAAGTCTGTACTTCCTGCCCGGCCAGTTCCGGATAACGGTGAATATTCTGACGGACACTGGTGATTTCCGGCAGAATCTTATCCGTTATCTCAAAGATCTTCTTTTTGAATGACATGGTATTAAAATCCCGTTTATTGGCCGATTTCGTCGAAAACAAACCGTCCGGCGACAATTGTTGCCGCCGCCTTGCCGCGGAATTCCATGCCGTGGAAAGGCGTATTCCGGGATTTGGAACGGAATTTGGACGCGTCGACGCAGAATTTCTTTTCCGTGTCAATGATGGTTATGTCCGCGGGTTTGCCTTCCGCCAGCGTTCCGAAGTCCATGCCCAGTACTTCCGCCGGGCCGACGGTGAATTTTGAAACGAAGTCGCTGAGGGAAAGGATTTTTTCATGGTAGAGTTCGGTCAGGCAGACCGGTATCGCGGTTTCCAGGCCGACAATCCCGAAGGGGGCATAGTCGAATTCGACCAGCTTGTCGGTGGCGGTGTGCGGGGCGTGGTCGGTGGCGATCACAGTAATCGTGCCGTCCCGCAGCCCTTCGATGACTGCCAGCCGGTCCTGCTCGGACCGCAGCGGCGGGTTCATTTTGTAATTGGTATCGAATTTTTTAATGCTGTCGTCGGTAAGCGAAATATGGTGCGGGGTGGCTTCCGCGCTGATCATAATACCGCGTTTTCTCGCGTTTCTAATCAGTTCCACGCTTTCTCCGGCGCTGACGTGCTGAATATGGATCTTCCAGCCGATCATCCTGGACAGAATGATGTCGCGGGCGATCATCAGCTCTTCCGACGCGGAGGAAATGCCGCGCATTCCGAGCAGCGTTGACCATTTTCCTTCATGCATGACGCCTTCGCCTTTCAGGAAAGCGTCTTCGCAGTGATCGAGAATCGGCAGGCCGAAGGATTTGGAATATTCGACGACATGGCGCATCAGTTCATGGTTCTGGATGCACTTGCCGTCATCGCTGACCGCGACGACGCCGGCGCTTTTCAGGCCGCCGATGCCGGCCATTTCCTCGCCTTTGAGCTCTTTCGTCATGCAGCCGGACGGGTAGACTCTGACCACGCCGTACAATTCAGTATGGCGGCGGATATATTCAATGGTTCCGGCGCTGTCGGCCGGGGGGCTGGTGTTCGGCATGGCGACAATGCCGGTAAAACCGCCCGCCGCCGCCGCCATGGTGCCGGTGGCGATGGTTTCCGCCGTGGTGTTGCCCGGCTGACGCAAATGCACATGCATGTCGGTGAATCCCGGCGCGACAACCAGTTTTTTTACTTTAATCACTTCCGGATTTTTAATTTTGCCGGGATCGACGATTCTCCCGTTGCTGACGCCGATATCCATGACCGTGTCAATGCCCCTGGCCGGATCAACAACGCGGCCGCCTTTTAATATGTAACTGTTTTTTTCTATCATTTTTTCAAACACCCCGCTACAAGGAACAATACCGCCATGCGGACGGCAAGCCCGTTGGTAACCTGTTCAAGGATCACGGATTGAGGGCCGTCGGCCAATGCCGAATCCAGCTCAACGTCACGATTAATCGGGCCGGGATGCATAATCAGGGCATCCGGGTTCAGATATTTGGCATTCTCCATATTCAGCCCGAAGAAACGGGCATATTCGTTGGTGCTGGGAAAGAATCCGGCGCGCTGTCTCTCATGCTGAATCCGGAGCAGATTAATGACGTCGGCTCCCACCATGGCGTCTTTCAGGTTATGGCAGACCCGCACCCCGATCTGCTCGAAATCGCGCGGAACCAGCGTGGACGGGCCGGCGAGGGTCACATTGGCGCCGAGCTTGATCAGGCCCCAGATGTCGCTGCGGGCCACGCGGCTGTGCAGAATATCGCCGACAATCGAAACATTCAGCCCGGCGATACGCCCCTTTTTCTGGCGGATGGTGAACAGGTCCAGCAGCGCCTGGGTCGGGTGGCCGTGTGCGCCGTCCCCGGCGTTGATGACGCCGCTGCTGATATTCTTAGCGATAAAATTCTGTGCCCCGGCGCATGAGTGGCGCATCACGATCAGGTCGGCCTGAAGCGCTTCGATGTTCCTGACGGTGTCCAGCAGGGTCTCGCCCTTCTGGAGACTGCTGGAACTGGCGGTCATGTTGATGATGTCGGCGCTCAGGCGCTGTTCCGCCAGCTCAAAAGACACCCTGGTCCGGGTGCTGGGCTCGACAAAAAAGTTCACCACGGTTTTGCCGCGCAGCGCCGGCACTTTTTTTAGATTCCGCTCCGAGACTTTCTTGAACTCCTCGGCCGTGTCAAGAATCAGGACAATCTCTTCCGGAGTCAGGTCATAGAGGCTCAGCAAATCTTTTCTTGTCCAGTTTACTTCCATCTCATTCGCCTTTTGTTGGGTTTGACCAGTCAATTTCGTAGATGCCGTCAGAACCGTCGGTTTCTTTAAATTCAACGAGAATTTTTTTCCCGTCTTCCGGTATGATGTTCATCCCGGCGTAATCGGCCCGGATCGGAAATTCCCGGCTGCCCCGGTCAACGACAACGGCAAGGCGGATCAGCGACGGCCTGCCGTAGCAGGTGATCGCATCCAGCGCCGCCCGGATTGTCCGGCCGGAGGAAAGCACATCGTCGGTAAGGATTACCGCCTGATCATTCATATCGAACGGAATATCTGTTTCCCGGATTACCGGCAGGGTCGCCCGCATGCCGATATCGTCCCGATACATTGAAGTGTCGAGCATGGCAAACTCCGGCTTGAACCCGGTTTTGCGGGTGATCTTCTCAATCAGCCGCCGGGCAAATGGCACGCCGCGCTGCTGAATGCCGATAAACGCGAAATCCATCCCGCCTTTCCGGGAAAATTCAGCAATGATTGCGTCCGCAACCCCTTCGATTGCTTCGTCCATTTTGCGGCTGTTGCATAAACGTCTTTTAGCAGGCATAGATATTCTCTGAATAAGTTCTTAAGTTTGTAAAAAATAACGCATCTATTTTAACTTTCCAATATCATTATTTTTGTTTTTTCAATTATTTTCAGCCGACAGACCCCGCAATCATACTACCCGGTCATTTAAAATAGTTGCAAGTATTTATATATAAGGATGTTTAATGCTGTTTTACCGTATTTTTCAGGGGGGTGAGCGGAATCGGCAGATATTTTGCGTTTTTTTTCTTTGTGCGATTTGCAATTATTCTTCTGCTTCCATATTGTTAGATATGGGTTCCTAATTCTATGAAGTCCAATCTAATCAAAGCAGAGAAAGGGTAAACATACATGGTTACAGGAATCGTTCTAGTAAATGTCGAACGTCCGATGCTGAGAGGCGTCATCAACGAGGTCATGAAAATCAAAGGGGTTACGGAAGTTTTTACAGTGGCCGGCGAGTATGATCTCGTCGTAATGGTCCGGGTAAAATCCAACAACGAACTCTCTGAAGTAGTCGCCAATAAAATGGCCCATGACATCAAAGGCATTTCCCACACCAAGACGTTAATCTCCCTGCAAGCACATTCAACATTTGATTTGGAGAAGATTTTTTCCTGTTGAACTGCCTTTTTGAACTTAAAAACCCCGCCGGGCGAATTATCCGTCCGGCTTTTTTTATTCCTCCCGGCTGACAAAAACAATTATCCATAGTTTTTTTAACTGGGAAAACCGGATTTTATAGCTATCTTTATAGCTATGCATAAAGATAGAGATACTTGAAGGAATTAACCCTAAAACAAGGCAAGATGATTTTATGAGACGATTTGGTTTGCTCGTTGCATCGTTGGTGACGGCGGCGGTTCTTACCGGCTGCTGTTCATGGTTTTGTCAGGAAAAGATGGCCGGATCTTTTACTGTTCACAAGGTTTACGGCGATCACATGGTCCTCCAGCGCGAGCGCCCGGTCAGGATCAGCGGCAACTGCCCGGCCGGCGAGGCGGTCAAGGTTACGCTCGGTTCAAATTCTGTTTATGCCGTCGCCGACGCAAAAGGCGAATGGGTGGCAACGCTTCCGGCGATGAAGGCGGGCGGCCCGTATGTGGCGACCGTCGAAGGAAAAGCCGGAAAAAGCAAGGAGACGTTTTCCGATGTGCTCATCGGCGAAGTCTGGATATGTTCCGGCCAGTCGAATATGGAGTTTCGTCTGAAAAGCTGCAATGATGCGGAAAAAGAAATTGCCAATGCGTCACATCCCGGTATCCGGCTCTTCAATACAACCGCCAATCGTTCGGTATCGCCCGTCGGCCCCCGGCATGAGATTGCCGGCCCCGGCTGGCAGGTTTGCACACCGAAAAGCGCGGCCGATTTCAGCGGTGCCGGATACTTTTTCGGGCGTCAGTTGCATCAGGACCTGAATGTTCCGGTCGGTCTGATAAACAGTTCCTGGGGCGGTACGCCGATCGAAAGCTGGATCAGTCTTGAAGGATATCAGAGCGCCGGCCGCACTAAAGAGCTTTCCACAATTTCCACCGCGGACAAGAAAAACGTGGAGGCGGAAGCGAAGGTCCAAAAGATCAAGGCGGATTATGACAGGAAGTTCAAGGAGTGGGAAGCGATTTTCTTCGGAAAATACAAGTCGGAAACCGCGAAAGCCGTTAACTGGAAAGACCAGTCGCTTGATATGACCGGATGGGAGAAGGTCAACCTCCCCGGAACCGTGGATGATCCGGGAATTGACGGAGTCATCTGGGTCCGCCGCACGTTCGATGTTCCGGCCGACTGGGCCGACAGGAATCTCGTGCTTTCTCTCGGCTCCGTTGATGACTGTGACCAGACCTTTTTCAACGGCGAACTTGTCGGCAGCACCGGAAGCGATGTTCCAATGTACTGGAGCGCTCCGCGCGTCTACAATGTCCCGGGCAGGCTGGTCAAAGCAGGAGCAAACACCATTGCCATTCGCATAATCGACTACGCCTATGCCGGCGGCGTCAACGGCCAGATGACATTGGCGCCGGCCGCCGACAAAACGAAAAAGCTCGATCTGGCTGGAACGTGGAACAAGCGCATCGAGTTCGCCATCGATCCCAGGGCGATTCCGGAACGTCCGAATGTTGCAGCGGCCATTCCCGGCGACGTGAAGAGTCCTAACTTCCCGGCGACGCTCTATAATTCGATGATTGCGCCGTGGACGGTCTACCCGATGCGCGGCGCCATCTGGTATCAGGGCGAGTCCAACGCCGGCAATGCTCAGGATTACATGATCTTGCATCAGCTCCTGATAAAAAATTGGCGCACGCTCTGGAACGATCCGGAATTCGGATTTTTCTTCGTCCAGCTTGCCGGATATGAACAGCATACACCGAAAAACCGGCTTCCGGATAATTTCTGGAAGGGGCGCGAGCCGCGGGATCCGGCATGGCCGAAACTGCGCGAAGTGCAGACCGCAACCCTGAATATACCCAATACCGGGATGGCGGTGACCATCGACATCGGCGATCATTCGGATATTCATCCGACCAATAAACAGGATGTCGGCTTGCGTCTGGCTAAAGAAGCTGAACGCGTGATGTACGGCATGAATATCGTCAGCGCCGGTCCGATGTTCGAAAAGATGCAAGTCGAAAACGGCAGAATCCGCATTTTCTATAAGAATACCGGTTCCGGACTGGTGGCCAAAGGCGGCGCATTGGGTCACTTTGCGATTGCCGGGGCGGATGGAAAGTTTGTCTGGGCCAGGGCGGCGATCGACGGCGGCACCGTGATCGTGGAGTCGGATAAGGTCAAATCGCCGGTTCATGTGCGCTATGCCTGGGAAATGTATCCGATTGAGGCTAATTTGTACAACAAGGAGGGTTTTCCCGCCTGTCCGTTCCGTACTGATGAAGCGAACTACCTCCTGAAAAAATAATTTTCAGGTTATAACAGCGACACGGAGGATTTCTTCCGTGTCGCGGTTTGTTTCGTAAGGATCAGCCCCGGCCTTCTGAATTTGATGCCGGCAGCTAACGCAGTCCCAGCAGGCGGTCAACCAGAAATTGCTTATATCCTTCCAGGTCTTTCCACTCAATCGCCACATTAATCTCCCGTCCGTTCTCATCATCAATCAAAAATCCCCGATCGTCAACCCGCAAACGCATCTGCCGCATTTGCAAAAAATCAGCGGTGCGCGCTAAATGTACCGCCACGGTATCGAACAGAATTGAGCTATGGTCCGGAGTCGGGCCTGGCCCGCCGCCGTTTGACCAGATATTGTAGTTTTCCAGCAGATCTTTCACCAGCGGGTCGGCCGACTTTACCAGGCGGTCATACAATTCGCCGCGCAGCCGGACAACTCCGCACGTGTCCAGCGGGGTAATCGTCATACTGTTCCAGCCGGCATTGAATACTTTCCGGGCCGCCGGAATATCCTGGACAACGTTATATTCGGCGATCCTGCCCGGCTTGCCGTCAAGCCCTTTTCCAATACTGCCGATCATGGCGACAAGATTTATTTTACCTGTCAGATGCGGCGCCCGTTCAGTGATTGCGCCGAGATTGGTCATGGGGCCGATTGCAACAATCGTGACCGGGCCGTCGGCCTGTTCCACGGCTTTAATCATGGCCTGGACGCCGTCTTCATAAACCGTTCCGGGATAATTTTTCAGGTCATATTCCTTAACCCAATTAAGCTGCCGCTCATCCCGGGGGACCGGAGTTCCGGGAATGCCGATGCCTACTGGAATATCCTGCCGCCCGGCGCGTTCCAGCAGTTTAGCGCATATTTTCGCCCGGTAAACCGTATTATGCGCGGCAGTAGTAACCATGATGGTATCAAGTTCGGGACTGCGCAGCAGCATTGCCAGCGCCCAGGTGTCATCAATGTCGCAGCCGATATCCGTGTCTAAAATCGTCAATGTTCTCTCTGAATTTTTCATTTCACAAGTCTATCCACCAGGTAGTCTTCGTATGCCGGGAGGTCTTTCCAGTTCATGGCGCAATGTATCTTCCGGGCATTTTCATCAATCAGGGTATACCCGTCATCGGAGACCCTTATCCCCAGCGTTTCCATCTCCAGGAACTCCTGCGAGTATGCCAGATGTATTGCCACGGTGTCAAAAAGAATGCTGCTGCATAAATCAGGGTGTAATTCTTTCTTTGTCTTCAGGCATTCCCAAATTCTGTAGTTTTCAATGATCGCCTTGATCAACGGGTCCTGGCAGGACAGAATTCTTTGATACTTGTCTCCTTGCAGCTTCACTGAATCGCAAGTGTCAAGCGGGGTGATCGTAATATCCCACGCGGCTTCAAAAACTTTTCTGCATTCCTTCGGATAACTGACCACGTTACATTCTGCTGAAATCTTTGGGTTCCACCCATAGCCGCGCCTGATGCTGCCGAACATGCCGACAAACCGCGCGCGTTCCGCGATCTTTGGCTCCAGTTCAAGCGCCTTCGCAATGTTCGGCACCGGCCCGATGCAAATCAGCGTCACCTGCTCCGTAGAATTCATAATGGTATCGACGATAGCGCGAACCCCGTCATTGTACACTTTGCCGGGATACGATGCCAAGTCATAGTTTTCCACCCATCCGATCTGATTGCGCGACACCTCATAGCCGCGTGCTTTTAGCTTTTGCACGCAGTCAATTCCAACTCCCACCGGAATATCTGTCCGTTGCGCCACCTCCAGCATCTTCGCCACTATTTTCGCGCTGTATGTGGTATCCTGGGTATCAGTCGTAATCAGTTTTATGTTCAATTCCGGGGATTTAAGCATCATTGCCAGCGCCCAGGTATCGTCCATATCATAGCCGATGTCCGTATCAAGAATTACAGGTATTCTTTTTGTCATTTCTTCTTTTCCCTTATGTTTAAATGCAGTATTTTTTTAATGTTATAGTATATTATAATGATATTATAAAGAATGTATATAGACAATATCACTATTATATAGGACGTTTCGATTTTTATGCAGATGAACAATGCAGACGGCGCGAAATTCATAGCCGCCGGCCGGTTTTCCGGCTCGGCTAATGTTTCCATGCATAAACACGAAGGTATCGAACTGGTGTTTGTGGTGCAGGGCGAATGCGGACTGGACGTGAACGGCGACCGCCTGAAAGGCGGAGTTGACACGCTGTTCATCCTGCCGCCGAATACTTTGCATAACCAGCTTAACAAGGGTCGCGTCATAACGGATTATATCATCTTCAAATCTTCAGATAAGTTTTCTTCAGGCATCCCCCGCCAATTATCGGTTTCCGGCGACCGCTGGATAAGCCGCTGGATAACTGATATTCTTGACTTATACAAATCATCGGATAATATCGCGGTACAGGCCGACAATCTTCTGGCCGCGTTGATTGACCGGCTGAAACAGATTGAAAACCACTCGGTATCTCAGCAGAAAATGCATCCGGCGCTGGTAAATGCAGTGAAGATTATTGAATCAGATATCGCCAGGGAAAGAACCGTTCAGCGTCTTGCATCTTCATGCAACATCAGCCAAAGCCACCTTAATATGCTGTTCCGGCGGCATTTCGGCTGCGGTCCGCTGAAATATCTTCAAGATTTGCGAATGCGCCATGCCAGAAAACTGCTGGCGGAGCCTTATCTCTCAATCAAGGAAATCGGGCTCATGTGCGGTTATGAAGAGGTTAATTATTTCTGCCGCATTTTCAAAAGACATAACCGGATAAGCCCGGGAAGTTTCCGCATGGAGAATTACAAAAAATAAGCTCCTTGCCTGAAGCAGCCATTGCATTTGAGCCCAGCCGGGTTATTTTACGCGAATGCTTTCTCAAAGGCAATAATTCCGGGACTGTTTTATGAAAACGACACAACATAAGCTGAATGCAATGGTGCTGGCCGCGGGCCTGGGCACCAGGCTCCGTCCGCTGACTGATATCATACCGAAACCGCTGATTCCGGTCTGCAACCGGCCAATGCTGGAAATCGTCATGTCGAATCTGCTCGACGCCGGAATCACCAGATTTGCCGTGAATACCCATTATCTTCCTGAAATGGTCAATGACTTCATCAATCAATCCCGCTTTAAAGAGATGACGGAAATCTTTTACGAGCCGGAAATACTGGGAACCGGCGGCGGGCCGGTCAACGCCCGGAAAATGCTTTCTCAAAACGAATATTTCATTATCCACAATTCGGATATCCTGACGGACATGAACCTTGCCTCGCTGATCGCTCACCATTTCAAGTCCGGCCGGAAGATAACCATGTCGCTGGTGGAAGGCCCGGAGAACCGCGTCCGCGTGACGCCGGACGGGGGTATTCACGATATTTTATCTTCGCTGGGCAGGAATCCGTCCGGCAGCCGGCTGATGACCTATTCCGGCGTGATGGTGCTCTCCCGCGACATTTTTAAATATCTGCCCGAAACCGCGGTTAATTGTTCGATTATCCGCGGCATTCTGGAAATGATGAAAGCCGAGCCGGATGCGGTCGGCGCGTATATTGAAAAGGACATTTACTGGAACGATCTCGGCACACTGGAGCAGTATTTTGCCGCGCACAAAGATGTGCTGGAACGGAACCGGGTGCGGCTGCCTTATTTTCAATTTCTCCATCGGCAGTGCATCGACAAAGACGCGGAAATTTCTCCATCGGCGGAATTGTCCGGGTTCTGCGCGGCAGGCCGCAAAGTCCGCATTCATGACCATGCAATGGTTATGAACTGCATCCTGTTTGACGGCGCGGAAGTTCAGTCCGGAGATTTCCGGTGCAATGAAATTATCACTCCGCAAATGAGTATTCACCGCAATATCCATGAACTTAAACGTTTGCAGATTCTGGCCGGAGAAGATTTCAGCCATATCCGGCTGACTTCGCTGCGCGAGCAGGGATCGCTGCGCGGTTTTTACCGCCTGAGCAATCACCATGAAGCCAGGGTGCTGATGCTGTCCGACGGCATGGACCAGGATTTCGACCGCTTTATTTATATCGGCAGATTTCTCAATAAATTCAATTTTCCGACGCCGGAAATCTATGCCTTCGAACCGGAGGAATTTTCCGTGCTGATGGAAGACCTGGGCAATGAAACGGTTTTCCGCCGCTTGCAGCATTTAAAAGATCCGCGGGATATTGATAAACTGTATGAAGAGATTATCGATACCCTGCTGGATTTCCAGTTGCGCGGCACCGCGTTGTTTAAGCGCGGCGATGCACCGATCCTGCGCACATTCGACCGCAGCTATCTGCGCTGGGAAACCCAGTATTTCAGCAGGCAGTATCTGGAAGGTTACTGCCATATTTCCCCAGATGAATGCAATATGCTGAACCCGGAATTGGATCAGTTGGCGGCGCATGTGGAAAAACAGCCGAAAATCTACATGCACCGCGACTTCCAGTCGCAGAATATCATGGTCCATGACGGACGCGTCCGCTTTGTGGATTTCCAGGGTTCCAGAATCGGCCCGCTCGGCTACGACATCATGTCGCTGGTCAACGACTGCTATATCCATTTTGACCGCGGCCGGCGCCGTCATCTGACAGATTATTACTGTTCCAGATTGCAGGAGATGGACGCTAAATATTCCGCCATTGATCTGGAAGACTGTCTGATTACCGCCGGTTTGCAGCGTAATATGCAGGCGCTCGGCGCGTATGGTTTTCTCGGCTTGAACCAGGGGAAAAAGCAATACCTGGATTTCATTCCGCGCGGCATGGAATTGCTTAAAGAAGGCATTCACAACCTTCAGAAAAGCAAATCTCCGCTGCATCTGCCCTGCCTCTCCGAACTGGTCGAACGGCTCTGATGATCAGCCTTCCATGCCTTGAGCGCCTTTACGGAAACGTCCCGGCGCCACTCCGGTGTATTTCTTGAAAATCCTGGCAAAAAAGAATTCGTCATTATAGCCGCAGTTTCCGGCGATTTCCGCCAGCGACTGTCCGCTGGAACAGAGCAGATTTTTCGCCAGCTCCAGCCGTTGCTCCGTCAGATAGCGCAGCGGTGAAACACCGAACGTTTTTTTGAACAAATTTGAAAAATAAACCGGGTGCAGATTGACCTTGCCGGCCAGCTTCTTCAAATCAAACTCCTGGGCCGGATTACCGCGCATCGTCTCCAATGCCGGACTCAGCCGGATGAGTACATTTTCCGGAGGCATCAGCGTTGTCCAGTTTACCGGCAGAAAGCTGGCGGTTAAGTCCAGCAGCGCGGCATATTTTTTCAGTAAACCCGCCGGGTTACAGGTATCCAGCCCGGAAATAATTCCGGAAAACATTGCCTCCGTCCGCTTTGTTGCCGTAATTTCATACGGAGGGTCATAAAAATTGAATACGCTCAGTCCCGGCATGAATTCCAGACGAAAATGCAGCCATTGCAAATATATCGGAGCGCCGCATGAGTAATCCGCCGTCCGCCCGTCCGGAAACAGATAAAGCCGCCCCGGACGCAACTCCACCGTCCGGTCGGCATATGTCACAGAGCCGCGGCCGTAGCGCAGCGCATAAAGGCGTGCAAAATTGCTGTTGATATGTTTGCCTCCCCAGAGTACGCCATACTCCTGAGCCATGCCCGCCAGCAGCCGGACATTGACCGAAGTAACCTGAGGATATAAAAAATTATAATTTGCCATAAATATGTGAAAAGTTAATTTTTTTATTTAATAAATCTATACTTTTATTAATAAAATACGAGTAGAATATATAATGTCAAATAAATAGATTTTAATATTTTAGCATGGAGCAGAGAACATGTCTTTCAAAAACGGCTGGGCGGCGATTAATATGGAGTTTTCGGATAAAGTTCCCCGGACTGAATATTCGGCGGGATTTCACTGGGACTTAATCAGGGCCGTAACCGGTATTGACACGTCTGTCGAAGTCAACCGTCCGGGCGCCAGGCGTGAATTTTTAAAATGCTGGGATTATTCTATGGATTGGAGTATTCTGGTCCACAATAGTTTCCTGGAGGAAAAAGGAGGGCGGACTACGAAAATGGGCCATGCCGTTTACCAGGCCGACGGCAGCGACTACAGCGAGAAAGTAACTCAGGCGTTTGCCACGCCGGAAGACGCCATTGCCCTGGACCCCTGCAAAGAATTCGGAGAATTCGACCAGGCGGACCTTGTCCGGCGCTTTGAGCGGCACTACAAAAATAACTGCGAAGTTAATGGTACGGATATGGTTAATATGAGCGGCGTGTATATCACAATGTTCTCCGGCCTGATCGAAATTTACGGTTTTGAAATGCTGCTGCTGACGATGGGCATGTATCCGGAGGAATTCACCAAAGTCATTGAAGGTTATTATCAATGGGTCAGGCAGTTTTTTGATGCCTACGCCAAAACCGACATTCCGGTAATGATGGTGCATGACGATCTTTGCTGGACGGAAGGCCCGGTAACTCATCCGGCATGGTACAGAAAGCATATTTTCCCGTATATTAAAAAAATGATCCAGCCCGTAAAAGAAGCCGGCAAGAAAATCATTTTCACCTCTGACGGCACCATTGACGCCTTTTTCGATGATTTTGTTGACCTGGGCGCGGATATGCTGGTCATGGAACCCACCAGCGACATCCGGGCTTTTGCCATGAAACACGGCGACCGCTGCGGTTTTGTCGGCGGCATTGACTGCCGCACCCTGATCTACGGTTCATACGAGCAGATCGAACAGGAAATGAAAAGCCTGATGGAGTTCGGCAGGCGTTATCCTGGCTTCATGCTGGCGGCAGGCAACCACATCCCCCCGGACGTTCCCGTAGACAAATGCCTTTTCTACAACGAAATGTATGAAAAATACGCACGGCGCTGATTAAAACGATTTTTATCTTGAGTAAATCTGTGAACATAGTAACATGCTTGCAGATATTAAATTCAAAAGGACAAAATCCAATCCGGCGTCAAATATCCATCAGTATTTATTCATACGACGCTTAAGAATTACGTTCCTTTAATTCTTCATTATTTTCAGCTTATTCCCGATCTGTAAAACTTAATTTAATAAATAAATATTTAATATATAGTATTGATATATTAAATATTTATGATATTTTGTATACAATATTCAAAATAAGATATTCTATTAATATGCTCAGTTTAACAATAATCATTATAGCATCGTGCGCCAGTTTTGTGGCAATGCTCTCGGGCGGATTCTGGGGCCTCGGCGGCGGCTGGCTGGTAATGCCCGTACTGCTGCTGTGCGGTGTGCCGATAGAAGTGGCAGTGCCGGCGAGTTTGCTGCAGATGGCGCCAAGTACGTTTCCCACTGTCGCCAGGCAATTTAAAAGTATCGGCTGGAGCAGAAATTCCTGGGGGTACATGGTTGCGATTCCGATGTGCATCGCGTCGTTTGCCGGAAGCATCGGCGGTGCGCCGCTCGGGGACCTTCTGGAATATCTGTTTCACACAAGAAAGCTTCAGGAGATATTTTTTCTGGGAATACTCATTCTGGTCTTTTATCAGAGCATAAAAATCAAAGAGACAACAGCATCTGCAAGGGCAGATGTCGGCGCAGTTGATTTCAGAAAGAAAATTTACATAGCGCTGTCCGGATTTTTTACCGGACTCATATCATCGCTGGCGGGGCTTGGCGGCGGTTCGCTGGTACGTCCGCTGCTGCGAAACCTGTTGAACGCGCCGGAGCAGATTACTGGAAAGATATCGAGACTTTCGGTGTTTCTTGTCGCGTTTGCCGGAGCCGCCGCCTATCTGCTGATATCCGGGAAATGGATTGGAGAGTCGCTGATTCTTGCTGCTGTCCTGACCGCTGGAGGCATGCCCGGTTTTGCACTCGGGGCTAAAATGCACGGAGTTGTGATCAGCGCCGGCAAAGATGCTCTAGCCGGAAGAAGCTTCGCATTTTTCATAATGATTGTAATTTTAAGTCTCTTCTGCAAGATAACGGGCTTTATAGAAACTGGACGAATTCTTATCTGCGCCGCAAGCGCCGGAATCCTGATATTTCTCTGTGCAATCACTCTCGGCTGCCGCAGAGAGAATTTAAGGCGTGAAATTGAAAATTCCTGAAACTCAGATATCTTAAAAAAGGAGATTAACTATGGAATCGAGTCTTATTTTTGAAGCTGTGCGAGCGCGTTTCAAGGCGCAGGCAAGAACCCGCGTGCTGGCTTTCGGGTCATCCAATACGCAGCGCTTTCTTCCGGAAATGCACTGGTTTGATGTATTTGAACTGGCGATAAATGACACTTACGGTAAAATACATTGCTGCATTAACACTGGATACGGCGGAAATACCGCAGAGGACTTGTTGAACCGCTTTGACGACGATGCCGCATTTTATCAGCCGCACCTGGCCTTTATAACCATCGGCGGAAACGACTCCATGCGGAAAATGACTGAAGCTCAATTTGAATTTAATCTTAGGGAACTGCACAGACGATTCAGCAATAAAGGCTGTATGGCAGTATTTCAGACCTATTATTCCCCGGATCCAGCCAGGAATGATGATCTGAGTTTATTTTACAGATTCATGGAGATTGTAAGAGAAGTCGCGAAGACCACCGGTTCGGGCCTGGTGGATCACCTCAGACGCTGGGAGCTCCTGCGCAAGGCATATCCTGAATTGTATCTTAAAATGATGCGTGATGGATTTCATGTCAAGTGCGATGGCAATATGCTCATGGGGCTGGATATCGCACGCCACTTCAGCGCCGCTGTCAGTCAGGATACTGTTCCGGGATTCTGGGATGAATCTCTGAGAATCCAGCATCTGATTGATGCCCTGGAAAAGTAAAAAAAGAGAAGCCGATGAATTCATCTAAAATCAGACATTTGTCACTAAGCGAAGAGATTTACAGCCGCTTAATGAGGCTGATTCTCGACAACAAGTATCCGGACGGCTACAGAATGCGCGAGGAAAAGCTATGCGCGGAACTCGGAGTCAGCCGCACCCCTTTGCGTGAGGCTATGATAAGGCTTGACCGCGAGGGAATTCTGGAGAGAATGCCGCGTTACGGCTGTATCATACGGCACCTGCCTCCGTCCGAGATTGCGGAGCTTCTGGAATGCCGCAAAATGCTTGAGTGCCTGACACTGCGCGAATACTTCAGCAATATTGATCTGGAAGCTGTAAGGATCCTTAAACTGCGACTCGAAAAGGCGATAAAAAATGGCGATGACGAGTTGAGAACTGAAATTTTAAATACAGACGAAACGCTGCATGCGCTTATCGTTTCGGCATGCTGCAACAGATTTCTTGCAAAACAGTTGAAAGACCTTCAGATGCGCTGCCGCCCTTACCGGGTTCTGCGCTGCGCGGAAGCAGGAGATATTCCATCCATAATCAGCGAAAGGCGGAATATCATAAATTCTATTCTTGCAGGGCAAAAAGAGGATGCCGCAAAGTGGATGGAAGCTCATTTTGACGTGAGCCTCAGTTACTACAAGGCAGATGACGGCGGCTTGCCCTCATAGAAATCATCGGATAAAACTGCATTTACATGCAAAATCCGCGTCATGATATGACTGAAGCGTTCAGGATGTATATTAACTTATAGAATTTCCAGGCGGTTAAATTATAAAACGAACGATACCGGAGACAAAAAATGCTGGCAACTGCATATCACTCGCTTGATGAGGAATCCAGGTTTGAATCTGAAGATTTTCGTTTTTTCGGCATCGCCAGCACTCCGTTCGTCACTCCGGTATTCCGTAGAATCGGAGTCAATAAAGTCAAAAAAGCATGCGATTACCATCTGCATCAGCATAATAATTATGAAGTTATCATGGTTGAATCCGGAGACTATTCATGCCGCATAAATAATATGGAGGTAAACGTTGCCGCCGGAGAAATATTGATTCTTAAACCCGGGGACACCCACCAGGATTTATATTCGCCGGGCCTGGTTTACTTTCATTTCTGCTTCGATTTGCAGAGTATTGATACTGCTGTAGTCAACGCCAGACTTTTCCCCGACGACATGGCAGTTCTCCGGCAGGTATTCAAGAGGGGCGGCAGGCAGCTTATCAGGCTGGCGGCCAAAATTTGCGCCACTCTCAAAAAAGGCAAAATCATTGATCTCTATATTGGCTATTCGATGATGTCGGAATTGTTCTGGAGGCTCGTCAGGGAAATTCCCGGCGGCCTCCTGGCCAAGGATTTCATTTCCAATGAACGGAAAGAGTCCTTTACCGCTCAGTTATATGATTTTCTTGAAAAAAATATTTCCCGCACGCGGACGGTTGACGATGTTGCGCGTGAACTGAACATCAGCGAACGGTCACTGACTGAATTCTGCAGGAAGTTTCTGAAGGATTCGCCGGCGAAGATTATGCTGAAATATAAAATAGACCGCGCGGCATTGATGCTGCAGCATACGCACATGACCGCTAAAGAGATAAGTTTTTCGCTGGGATTCTGCAACCAGTACTATTTTTCGCGCTGCTTCAAACGCATCATCAAACTTTCGCCGCGGGAATTTAAAAAACGCTGGCCGCTGTGTGATGTTCTGCCGAAAAAGGTATCTTTTCTGCCTTAATCCATATCTTATACGTCTGTATCCGGATTGTTAAATCTGCATCCGGAGTTTATAATCACAATAGTGATTATGTGAACAGACGATAGTAAATCAAAGGATGCAATTGAATGAATAAGGTTACAATCATAATACTGCTTATTCTGACAGCCGGCATTTTGTCCGCGGCAAATGCTGAAAAAGATATTTCAATTAAGATAATACCAGTAAAGGATTTTAGTGATAACCGGATTTTCGGCGAGGAGATCTTCCATATCTGTGACGGCATCCCCGGCATCATCGGATTTTCAATAAAAGACATAAAGCAGCCGGTTTCGGCAATTGAACTGGTGATAGACGTGCCGGAAGGCTTTGAAATAATCGGGGCAACGCCGAATCGTCCGACCCGCATAGATAAAAACGTTGTGTACTACCTGCCTGAAAAAATGCAGATGGAAAAAATCACCAGAGAAGGGTCGTTAAAGCAAAACGTCAATTATTCCAGATACATGATTGCCATGAGTGATAAAATTGTCAACCCGCCGGACTGGGAATGGGCTCACAACGCTTATGAGTACGTATACATTAAAAACACTTCCGGGCATCAGGTCAAGGCCGGAACCGCCTGCTGGAAGATTGTTATTGACAGAAAAACCGCGTCTGATGAAAAAAGCTTTACCTTGAAAACACTGCCCTACCCGGATTTTACAGCCAGACCGTTGAAGCGCTTCGGATTCAGGCAGTATGACCTGTTCAGCCAGATCGCGCCGTTCCAGGAAGTCAGGAATGCTTACTTGAAATACTTTAAAATGGTACACGAGAGGCCGGCGACCAGTTGGCAGGTCATTCCGACTAACAATAGAAATGACTGGGGGCGCGCATATCCGGACAGCATTCTCGCGGAGATTAAAAAGGTGTTCGATATTTATGGAGTATTCTACCTTGAAAGCGTCGGGTTCAGCAATTATCTCAAGACGCTTGACAACGCAAACCGGGCTAATTTGCGGCCCCTGATTCAGCGCAACGGGCAGGCGCATCACGCCGATGGCAAACCGTTCAGGGTGTGCTGCGGATTTCTGGCTGGAAACGCATCGGATGCGTTATACTGGGAAAAATTATTTCCCGGCTATCTGAAATATCTGATGAGCGGCATCCTTGAACCTGATGTAATTGATTTCGATTTTGAACCAAGACAGGAGATATGGTGTTACTGCGAGCAATGCCGGGACAATTTTAAAACCTTTGCCGGACTTGAGCAGAAACCGTCTATTCAGGAGCTTGATAATAAATATAAGGATCAATGGTTTAATTTCCAGGTGCAGCTTAACGGGCAATTGTTAAAAAAATGCGCGGAGTACACCAGGAAATACTATCCTAAATCCAAGTTCTATCTGTGCTCCGACCCGCTGCACGCCGGCGGACAACCTCTGGGCTGGTGCTCGCTCAACGCCAGAACCTCGGATCAATGGGTGGATGCCCATACCATGATGCCGTATTATTCCGGCAGGGCTTGTTTCGATGATATCGCTTTGAATAAAAAATCGCTGAAGAAGCCGGTGTATCCGATACTGGCCCCGACCTGTTATGATCCTATGTTCATGGTCCGCTATACTCCGCGGAAAATGTTTCAAAACATCCTGGCGGTCGCCGCCAACGGCTGCACGGAACTGGCCTTGTACAACGGTGATGATTATGACGGCCTTTATCTGCGGAACATAACTCAGGCGCTGGAAATGATCGCCAAAACCGAAAATTATTATTTTGCGGCGCGGAATGATGAACTTGTCAAAGTCAAAGCCGCGCCATTTTTCGAAAAGACAGTAAATGACGAAAACACCCGGACCGTGGTTTCATTTCCAATGCAGGAGGATATCCGTTATACCGTATTCAAAGACGGCGGCCGCCTGCTGCTGAGTGTCTTTAATTATGGACAAAAGGATCTTTTCGTCGAGATCAAAGTTCCTGGCATTGCCGGAAATTACACGGTTGTTGATGTGCAGAGCGGAAAAATTTTCGGCGGCAGCGGACAGCAGAGACTTTCAGATGCGGAAATCCGGAACGGGTTTATCTGTCCGGTGGAAACCGATGGCGTCCGGCTGCTGGAATTTATCCCGTCAACGGACAACAACGTCTCCGGTGAAATGCTTTCTCAGGCGGCGTTTGCCAAAGAATTTGAGCGTCTCAAAGCCGGGTACAATCTGACGCTGCCGGAACCGCAAGTTTCCGGCGGCGCGGAGATCGGCTACGGCGACATTGACCAGGATAAACTGATTGACCTGAAACTGAAGCTGAAAGACCGTAAAGCATACATCAGCGCCGACAAAGGCGGCATCATCAACGGCTGGAAAGGCGCGGCGTGGCATTCAGATGCATTCAACTACGGCGCCCAGGCCGGCGGCTTTGCCGACCAGATATTTGTTTACAATAATCTCCAGTCGCCGCCGGTAAAAAAAGATTTCAATTTCAAATATGTCTCGGCGGCAATAACCGCCAACGGGATAGAGGCTGTTTTACAGCATGTCATACCGCCGCCGGAAAATGCCTCCATGGAAAAAGATATTCTGGAAGGTCTGGCCCTGACGAAGAAAATTGAATTGACTGACAACGGTGATACCATAAATATTCAATGGACGTTTGAAAATGCGAATCCGCGGAAAGAGACCATGCCGCTGGCGTTCCGCATTAAGATGCGCCCGTGCATCGGCGGAAAAACTGCTTACGAAACGAAAAAGCGGCTGCCGGAAATAACCAGCGTGACACTGAACAGCGCCGGAGAAAAAATAATTATTGAGAAGGGCGGTAAAGGGAGCTGTGTCTTTGTCAACAAAAATCATAAACTCAACTTCCTCGACGGAAAAGTTCCGTATGCAAACTGGGACGGAACGCCGGTGCTGGTAAGCGCGGGAACGGAGATAATGGCAATAATGCCGGATTCGCAACTCACGGCCGGATGCTATATTTACTGGGACAACTCCTACGGCTGCACCGTCGAGTTGCTGACGGATGATTTTTCACTGATTTACGGACAAAAGAAAAGCTATTCATATCAATTGAAACTGAAATAAACAAGGCGGTTTTTACAGAAATTACATTCATTAAACTTCTCGTGGTAATTCCATCATCACAATTTTTGCCCTAATGCTGCTGCCGGTGCTGAACAAAGCCGGAGAAAGCGCGAAGAAAGCCATCTGCGCCAACCGGCTGAAACAACAAAATCCGCCATAATTTCGAGGCTGCCGCCAAACTTAATTTGAGCGATGCGGTTGGTAAAAGAATGATTTTTTTGCAGTCTTTATATTGAAAAAGAGAACTTAAAACTGTATATTTATGAAAAGATTTCATAAAAGGTGTTATTTCATGAAAAAATCTGTTTTACTGGATAAAGGCAGTTTTCATATTGGCTGCAACTATTGGGCATCTCACGCTGGAGTCAGGATGTGGGAAGACTGGCAACCGGAGATCATCGAAAAGGATCTTAAACAGTTATCTGAATCCGGAATGCAGCTATTGCGCGTATTCCCGCTGTGGCCGGTATTTCAGCCGCTGACGGTTGCGCGTATCCCCTGGAAATCCGTCAGCGAGCAGGAACTCCGGTTCGGCGATAAGGCGCTGGACCATACTCCGGCCGGACAAGCCGGGGTTTCCGCTGAAGCAATGGAAAAATTTCGCATCTTCGCCGATATGGCGGAAAAGCATAACCTGAAACTGGTTGTCGCGCTGGTTACCGGCTGGATGAGCGGACGGCTGTTTGTGCCGCCCGCATTCGAGGGCTGTAACGTACTCTCAGACGCCACCGCGATCAAATGGCAAAAACGCTTTGTCAGCTATTTCGTTGAAACATTTAAAAACCACAAGGCGATTGATTCATGGGGGCTGGGCAACGAGTGTAACTGTATGGGCGGCAGTATCATAAGCCGGGACCAGGCGTGGCTCTGGACCAATACTGTCGCATCCGCTATCCGTCAGGCCGACCCGGAACGGGCAATCCTGTCAGACATGCACAGCATCCAATGCGAAAACGGCAGCTGGCTTATCACTGATCAGGCGGAGCTGACCGATATTCTTACGACCCATCCCTATCCGCAGTTCACTCCAAAATGCGGACAGGATCAGCTTAATACCATCCGCAACGGGCTTCATGCCACCGCGGAGTCAAGGTTGTACGGCGATGTCGGCAACCGCCCATGCATCCCGGAGGAACTCGGAACCCTGGGGCCGGTGGTCTGCAGCGAGAAAGTAGCGGCCGCCTATCTCCGGACGACCATGTTCTCCAGTTGGGCTCACGACTGCCGCGGACTGCTCTGGTGGTGCGCCTATGACCAGGATCTGCTGGACTTTCCGCCTTACGAATGGGTCGGTCTTGAGCGCGAATTAGGCTTGATCAGGAACAACCGCAAAACTAAACCGGCATGCGACGCAATGCAGGAATTCGGACAGATGCTGAAGGGAATGCCGTTTAAGCATCTGCCGGAATTCAGGAAAAATGCGGTATGCGTCCTGACCCGCAACCAGGATCAGTGGAGCATCGCTTTCAGTTCGTTTATTCTTGCCAAACAGGCTGGATTCGATATCGAGTTCCAGTATGCGAATCAACCGTTGAAAGAATCTGACTTTTACATTGTGCCGTCAGTTGCCAGTAGTTTTTCGCTTTACCGTTCGGAATGGCTGGCGCTGCTGGACAGAGCTCAGGCTGGCGCAACGGTGCTCATGACCTACGACAGCGCATTTATTCAGCCGTTTGAAAATGTCTTCGGCATCGAAGTGGAATCCCGCGAAAAGGCGTTGCATCCGGAAAGCTTCAAACTTGATGAAAAAACGCTGACCTGCGCCCATGCTGAGGTTGTACTCAGACTGAAATGCACTACAGCGGAAACGCTGCTGACCGACTTGAAAGACAATCCGTTACTGACGTGCAACAAATACGGCAAAGGCAAAATGCTGTTCCTGAATGCGCCGCTGGAGAAATATTTGAGCGACACTCCGGGCGTTTTCAACCGGGCAGACGTTAAGCCATATTGGAAGCTTTACGCCATGGCTGCCGAGACCGCCGGGGTGAGCAGGATTATTGCTTCCGGCAATCCTCAGGTCGGTGTTACGGAGCATTTCATATCCCCAAGCGAGGCAATCGCGGTGCTGATTAATTACAATCCGGCTCCGGCGGAGATTGAACCCGTTATCAGCCGCGGCTGGAAACTGGCGGAAGTAATTTCGGGGAAGTGCTCCGGCAAAACATTGAATATCGGCGGCAATGACGCGGCAGTAATCAAACTGATTAAGAACGCTTAGTCAGATCAAGAACGGATTCCCGCTCAATCAGCCGGTTTTCCAGACGCAGATGGAGCGGCTTGAGCGGCTTGCCGGCGATGACTTCGTCCAGACGATTGACCAAAGTTTCCGCAAGCTTCAAGAAATTCTGGTCTATCGTCGTCTGCGGCGGGGTCATATATTGCGACAGATTGGCGGTTTCAAATGAAACCGTGGAAATGTCGACGGGGATGGATTTGTTCATCAGGTACATCATATAGCAGAACTGCGGGATAATCCCCTCGCAGCCGACAATTACCGCGGTACAGCCGGTTTTTACAATCCTGGCGGAAGCTTCGAGCAGCGTTTCTTCGTCTTTTTTAACAAATTTATGCTCGAATTCCAAGCTGTTGGCGGCAAGGCCGTCACGGTAACCGTCCATTCGCTCGATCATGCCCCATGCCAGCGGGCCCGGACTTTCTCCGATATAGGCGATTTGCCGGTGTTCCTTAGCGCAGAGGTAATCAACCGCCATTCTCAGTCCCTGGCGGTGGTCGGTGGAAACCGAAGGAATTTCCTCGACTTCATGGTTGACTGTAACCATCGGGATGTCCAGCCCTTTAAGCGCACTGGTGGCGGCCGGGGAAATTGCAATCAGGCCCTTTAGCGAAGTATTGTGCAGCAATGGAACAGAAGTATGCGGAATGATTTCAAATGCGTAGTTGCGCTTGAAGAAGAATTGAGAAAGCGCGGTTATGATCAGAACTTCAAACTGGCCGAGGTTAATGCCATCTGTTCCATTTACGACAATCCCGATATTATTCCGGGTAGCGCCGAATTTGGGTGAATATTTCATCCGGCGCGCCACTTCCAGTACCCGGTTCCGGATTTCTTCCTTAACGTAAGGATGCCGGTTGAAGACACGCGAGACGGTTGCCGGCGAAACTGCCGCCGATGCCGCAATGTCTGAAATTTTCATTTTTTGATCCATAACCGCCATAACCTTTCCTGTAAACATGAAACCCTTTCATTATTATAGCTTATATTCATGAAAAAAGCAAGTTTCAGAGAAATGTTTGAATATTGCTTGACTAATGAAATGATTTCATGTAGAATATATGTCAAGAACTTTGAAACTAATGGAGGCCTCTATTATATGAAAATCGGAAATCGAAAAATTTTCACACTCATTGAACTCCTGGTCGTGATCGCCATCATCGCGATTTTGGCCTCAATGTTACTTCCCGCCCTCAATAAAGCGCGGGAAAAAGCTAAATCAACTAAGTGTATCAACAATCTGAAACAAATGGGAACTGCGTGTTTAATGTACCTTGACGACTACCAGGGGTATTTTCTCCCGGGTTCATGCGGCCCCACCTATGCGAACGGCTGGTATGATGCCACTTACAGTCCGTTAATCAAAGGGAAATATGTGCCCAAGTGGGTTAACGGAAAAGTACAGGGCGGCGGCAGCCTTATTGATTGTCCGTCAAACAATTCCACATTAGGGACTTATAATATATATACCAATTATGCATACAATAACCACATGCCTGGATATTATTCTGCCGGAACTTTCACTGACGGAGCAAAAATTATATCCAGAGTGGTCAGGCCGTCAATACGGGTGATGTTTGTAGACTCTGATGATGCTTATCTCATAGACCATAGCAACTTTGCTCCAAGGCTCGGGGCATGGCATTCCGGTTACACATCTAATTTTTTATTTGTTGACGGCCGTGCGGTAAATCTTAATAATCCCAGAAAGTCGTTAATCCCTCCGGCGAATCCGGTTGAGTCCAGAGGATATTTTGACTGGTATAATCGTGCCGGAGCCGATAATTATTTGAAATAAGAATCTTTTCTCCCGGCAGGACGTTATGGTCCTGCCGGCACATGTGGTTGAATGTTATCTCAAGTTCAACTAACCAGCGCACAAATTTATACTCTGAATTTATATTCAGACTTCCTGAAAGTAACAGTCTATATGAAAATCTATATTAATACCGATATTGAAGGCGTGGCAGGCTGGGTTTTTTATGCATCCAGCAACAGTTCGATCTGGAATTTCAAACATCTGGAACGCATGAACCGCCTCCTGACCAATGAAGTCAATGCGGCAGTCCGTGCCTGTCTGGAAATGGGCGCCGCCGACATTTATATCAATGACAATCACGGTTCGGCATATAATATTCTCTACGATGAACTCGAACGCGGCTGCAAAGTTATCCACGGACGCGCAGGATATTTCCCGTCATGGCTGCCGCTGCTGGATGAAAGTTTTGATGCCGTGATCGGTATTGGTATGCATGCAATGGCCGGAACTCCGGCGGCCGTTTGTCCGCATTCCTGCTGGCATTTGACCACCGGAACTGGCGATGAGTTAAAACTTAGCGAATGCACCATGTTCGCCGCGCTGTCCGGGGAAAAAGATATTCCGCTGGTCGCGATTTCCGGCGACGACAAGATTGCCGCAGAAGTGTCCGCCAAAATTCCAGGATGCGAAACAGCCATCGTTAAACAAGGCCTCGCGGCGCAGAATGCCTGTTCGCTGGATCCGGAAACTGCGCTGGAGCTGATTGCTGAAAAAGTCAGGGCCGGGCTGGCCGGCCGCAGCAGGATTAAGCCGTTTAAACTTGCCGGTCCGTTCAAACTCAATATTTCCGACCGCGATCCGGCGGTTAAAGCACTGCCGGAAGATATGACTGGCAATAATCTGTGGGAATTAATGCATGACGCCTGCCGGGTTTTCGGTAATAAATGGGGCGATCAGAGTATTGACGACCGATCATGGCGTTACCCGGATAATATTTTCAAATAACCTGATTGTGCAGGGAATTGCATTTTGGGTTATTATGATTACGGATTAATCTTCGGAGTGCGACACTCCTGGCCGCTGGGATTCAGGATGAAATTCAAGCCAGCGGTACAAAGACCAAAACGGGACATAAGTACCGCAGTCCAATCCGCCTGCGGCGGAAAAAAGTCATGCCGGAGCTCCACAGGGCAAATCCCGGCGAGGCCGGTTAAGTTCAAACGATATATAAAACTCAGATGCTATGCTCATTCATGATTTACCATAAAACGGCCCGGTTAAAAAAACTGGAAGCCGCAGATGTAAGCACTTCCGGCGATGACGCAATATCTGAAATTATCTTTTTATCGCTTATTTCTATCAATCCTTTCGTATTTACATGAAAAGGTTTCATTGCTTTAACTAATTTTTACGAAAAATATATGTTTAAATAAAAAGTTGAACATCTATTGACTTATGAAATGATTTCATATATAGTCTATATTAGTAATTTAAAAGCAATGGATGTTTTTACATGAAAACTGTAAATTTGTTTTTTGAACTGTTAAAATTTCTTGTATTGATTACAATTACTATAATTATTACCTCATTTGACCCTGGACTTTTTGGCGGAACTTCAAATCTTCTGCTTGTCGACACCTCTTAAGCGCAATAAAAGATCCGGCAGATATTTTTATTTCAATTACTGCAACAGGTATCATAAAAAAGGAGAAACATATTATGTTCAATGCAAAAAATCACCGTGGAATTGTTAAGTTGATGGTTGTCATTGCTGCTTGCTGTATAAATGCTTGGACAATGTGCGGGCAGACTTATCCTCCGCAGCCGCATTTTAGCAGGAGTGGTCCGAATCTGGTTTCAAATCCGATAATTAGCGGTTCTACTGGCTGGACGCTGAATGGCGCTGTATATGATTCAGGTGTAAGTCGCACTGCTAACGATAACTCCGGATCACTGAGAATAGACGTTCCTTGCCAGAGTAACTGCCAGATACAATCCCTCTCCACATTTTCGGCAGTGCCCGGCCAGGAGTACACTATGGCGCTGTACATGCGTAGTGATGCTTCCCCTGCGCCAATAATATTTATGTATGTCGCCTATTATGACAGCAACGGCAACTGCACTCGGCAAAGCGATAATTTAGGAAGTTTTCAAGGCATAACCAGTCCAGACACATGGCAGGAGGTCGCATACCATTTTCGTCCGCGGACTGGTGAAGTATCTGCCAGGGTCAGGGTGAATGTCATGGGCCGGATGGATGGCGCAACTACCGGCAGGGTCTGGATTGATGAGGTGTATGTTGGAACCGAAATCGGTTATGCGGAATCGCCAGCCGCGAAAACTCCCTTTGCGGGAACAAGGACTAAAGTTGACGCACTCGGCAACGTTGAAGTTTACAATAGCGATACCGGCAAATTTGCCCCGTTTTTCCCGATAGGAATCTATATTGACGGGGATCGTCCGGACTGGAGTTTTTATTCCAATCAGGGATTTAATACCGCAATGTGGACATGGGCTTATGACAGTATACTGAGGGCGAGAAACGCCGGACTGATGGCAAATCTTGAGATCGTAAAATATATTACGGGCGAGAAGACTACCGGCGAATTGACGACTACGCTTAACGCAATAGAGGCCAATGGCGTCAGGGATAATATATTATTTTACTACTGGGATAACGAAAGCGCGACTCCTTACGAGTGGAGCTTGCCGACAACAGTAACGAACATCATAAAGGACTGGGATGACGGACAGCGTCCTATTTACGGACTCAACGGACAGGAGGGGATTGCCGGAAGGTATCACAATACCAGTCAGGGATTGGCAATTATGGACATTGCCGGCACTTACGTTACTGATGACCAGCCAGACGCCACGGAGATTTGCCCTGAAGACTTCCGCAGCGTTTTCGGCTTCATTGCTTTGAATAACTTGCAAAAGCAGGAAATGCCGGCGGTAATTGCTCAACTTAACAATCCGGTCAAAGAACATTTCCGCCCGCGCGTTTTTACCGCGATTGCCAAGGGCGCCAAAGGCATTGGATTTTGGAGAGATTGGTATAATGGTTCGACATCTCCAAACGCGTCAAATACGAAAATAGAATATCAGCCGTGGTGGAGTCAGTTGCCGACTATCCGGGACGAGATTAATAAGTTATTGCCGATTATTCGTATGCCGCATTGGACATCATGGACTCTCACCCCTAACAACACATTTATTGAGTTCGGAACCAGAGATTACAACGGCAAAGGTTATGTAATTGTTACTAATGAGCAGAATTCAACTCAATCTGTTACTTTCACTATTTCCGGTTATGCCGCGACTTCGATTAAGAACTTCTTTACTGGTGAATATGAAGCGGCAGTAAGCAGTTCCCAGTTTACCGTTTCCATTCCACCCAATGATTCGCGGGTATATGTTCTCGAAAATGACGCCGCCGCCCTGGATTTGTTGTTCAGCGAAGCCGGTGGTTCAACAACTTACGATTCCTCCGGCTGCGACCCTTTCAAATCTGGCGACACCGGAGTGCTGACCGGCGGAGCTGCACTTGGCAGCGGAGTTATAACCTTGACCGGCGGTTATGTTAACTGCGGCAAGGATAAGAGCGTGGAAATGGGGAAACTGGATATGACCATTTCTGCAAAGATCAAACTGAATTCAACCACCCGCCAGTACCTCGGAATTGTAACCAAAGGCGCTGATGGCTCATCAAGCACTCCCGGCTATGCATTTATTTACGACTACCTGAATAATCAACTGATATTTGCTTACAACGGCCAGGGCGAGTCGCGAATATGGAAAACCTCTGTTGTCACTCCTGTTAATCTGAAAAATGGTTCCTGGCATACAGTAGGCGTTACCATAGATCGTGACGGCGGCTCCAGCGGCATTAAGTTTTATGTTGACGGTACGCAAAATGGAAATGCCCTGACGGCAGATCTTTTAAATTCAGACATTGTCAATCAAAACAGGGATTTGCAGATTGGTTCATGGTTAGGAAGTTCAGCCTATGCATTCTCCGGGCAAATGGATTGTGTCCGTATTTTTAAAAGAACGCTTAGTGCTAACGAGATGGGCGATCTGCACAGCAATAAAGTCTTTGATATGGAAATGAATGATAAATCAGGCTCAACAACTGCGCTGGATTCCAGCTTTTTCACCAATAATGGTATATTGTGTGGCAATGCCGTACTTGGTAATGGAGTAGTTACACTGGACGGCAGCGGGGATTATATCAATTGTGTAAGTTCATCCAGTATGAATGTGGGAACATCCGATTTTACCATTGTTTCCAGGGTCAGGCTCGAAGCGACTCAGGGAACTTATGTCGGGCTTGTTGCCAAAGGCAGCAGCGGCAACGGCACGCCAGGCTATGCGTTGTTTTATACCCCGTCAGTTGGAAAATTAAGACTGGCCTTGAATAGTACATGGCTGGATTCCAATCAGAATCTCGGACTGACCGATGGCCGGTGGCATACTGTGGGAGTGACAGTTACGAGAACAGGCAATGCCGTATTTTATGTTGACGGGGTTCAGAAAGGAAGCGTTGGCGCTGGTTCATATGCAAGCACTGATACAAGTGCCGACTTGAAAATCGGCGCCTGGATAACGGGTAATTATATGAACGGGCAGATTGACTGCGCAAAAGTATATAAACGGGCATTGACTCCAGCAGAAATGGCTAATCAGTAACAACAGTTTCGAACAAAGGCGGCTTGACGCCGCCTGTTCTTTAAGCAGCCACGTCCTCGGGACGTGGTTGTTTAATCATAATTGGCGGAATTTTATATTTAGGAGTCGTTCAAAAATAATTGGTACTTTCTGTTGGTGTCTCGGGGGCACTTTCGGCTTTGCCGGTTCGTTACAAAGCTACGGCTTTGCTCCTTACCGGCAACCCCAAAATTTCTCCCCGATACCCTCAGTATAAAAATACCACTTATTTCTTTACAA
>JBAYIO010000060.1:0-34636 GCA_041665605.1 Victivallaceae bacterium
ATTCAGCCCATAATTGCAATACATGAGCTTCAATTTGTATCATAGATATGAATACATAGACTTACTATTGGGATAATCACTCAATAATGTACCATATTTTTCTCAGCCCGACAGCCTGCTAGACTTCTTTTACTCTCGACTGTTTTGTTGCAAAACGACAGCCATGCTTCATCATCTTTTAGTTGATGCTTAAGTATTAAAGCCGTTTTATGCGTTACGTCATAGGTCTGGCGAACTGCCGTTCCGCGTGCTTTCTGTTCAATGAAATCCCGGCATCCTCTCAGGATATTCTTACCGCCGTCAGATAATATTTGAGCAGAAAGCCCTGTCTTCCGGGTAATATTGACAAGGGTTTTCGTGACGCTTTCAGCGGTTGCGCTTTCAACAATATCAATGGCCAGCACGCTCATATCCTTGTGCCGCAGTTTATATTTATTCTTGCGGAATTTCTCTAAAGTAGCGCCTAATACGAGCAGGCATTGTTTTTTGCCGAACTCAATAAATGATCCAGAATAAAAACCCAGTCGCCGCGCTTTTCAGGCGCTTGCCTGAGTTTGTATAAGCCGTACCGCATAAGCCAGTTTTGCACTACCGTATGACATGGAATGCCGTCGTTGAAAAAATAATTGAAGAGAGTTAATGTCCGCCTCAATCGCGATAACAACCGTTTTAAGCGGATATTTGAACTTGCTCGGAGGGCTGTCTATTAATTCATCAGGAAACTCCGGTATTTTTTTCCCCATCGGCTGTTTTCAGCAGACTGAGGTTTTTAAGTTCCTGGTTTTCTTCTTTAGCTTGTATGGCTTTATCCTTCCACTTGCCCCGGCTCTTCTCCAGGTCGCGAATCTTAACCTGCATTTTATCTATTTCAGATTGTCTTTTCAGCGCCTTGGTTTTCCATTTATCGCAGCTTGAGCGAGTTTCCCGCAGAGTTCCGGAAGCAGGCCTGGTTCCGTTCTTCCTGCTGATTTCCAGATCAAGCACCTCTTCATACTTATCAAGCATTCCCTGTAAGCCTTCCTGGCGGGTACAACTCAACCATTGCCAAGGCCAGATGCTGGACATTTGAGCGGGATTCACGATAATTCTCCGTCATTGCCATAATCGCCGGAGCATCTTCTTTTTTTTTACAAAGACACTTGATTTTTTGCCCTTCAAGCTATAACTGAGCCGATAATGCGGACCGTGTTTTTGCGGATTGACTTTATCCTTGCAGCGGCATTGAGCTTTTCCGCATACATTGTAATGTTCTTCCAGCGAGCCGGGCAGTAATGGCTTAGCCTGTAGCAGAATTCTTACTTGTTCTTTCATTTTAAGCTCCAATATCGTAAATTAATAGATTTATAAATCTATCGGAATATACGCAAAAAAAGAGAAAATCAAGGATTTATTAATAAATATAGTGAAAAAATATAGATTTAAAGCCGTCAGATTTTACACTCTAGGTCTAACCTGACATCCCATGCAGCGGCGGTTAATTCCGGCTTTTTAGCGACTGCTGCTTTTAAATCGCCAATGATGTATTATTATAATGGACTCAGTTTAAATACAATATTTCAAAAAATGGTCATGATGCTATGCTGGAAAGAGATAACTCGGCCACTGAACATAAAAGCAAATATGCCGAATTAGTTTTTCCGGCTTTGCTTGCGTTGATTACTTGCCTGTTTTTTATCCCGTCCATCAGGTACGAAATGTATCTGAACCTGGATGACTGTTTTTATGTTATATACAATAAACACATTGCTTTAAACTGGAGCAATATTGTTTACTGGCTGGAGAATTCCTGTCTTAATCTTTATACCCCGCTGCCGATGATCTCCTATATGTTCGACTATACGCTCTGGGGATACAATGTGGCCGGCTATCATTTGCAGAACATTATCTGGCACATACTGACGGTCATTGTCATCTATTATATTTTTATTGAACTGGAAATAGACAGCCGTATTGCTTTTTTTATGGTTCTTGTTTTTGCGGTTCACCCCCAGCGGATTGAATCGGTGGTGTGGATTACAGAGCGCAAGGATGTAATGTCCGGGTTCTTTTATTTCTCGTCCCTGCTGGTCTGGTTGAAATCTTATAAACATGGCGGATGGTTCAGTCCGCTGTCTTGTATTTTGATGACTCTCGGATGTCTGTCCAAGCCGACGGCAATTACGATTCCGGTAGTTATTTTCTGCCTGCTATGGCGGCGGGAACACAAAATTATTCTGAAAGATTTTGCGCGGCGCCTGGCGCCTTATCTGCTGATCAGCTTTATGTATGTCTCCATAAAATTCATATATTTGTCCATGATGTTTAAAGACCTGACAGGTTCTGAAAAAAATTGGCAGAGAACGATTTTTATGGTTCTCGATAATTTCCGGATGTATTTTGTAAAAACATTCCTGCCGAATGACCTGATTCCGCTTTATCCCTATTTCGAACTGTCGGCATCATGCATTGCCGTGATTTTGCTGTTTTATCTTGCGGCCGCCGCCATTGCGTTTACGCTCTTGTTCAAATCAAGGGATTTTTTGATTTACGATATAGCGCCCATGCTCTTATGTTTCATCGTGACACTGCTGCCAATAATTGGAATATCCCATTTCGGCAGCGCTGATTTTGCCGACAGATACAGTTATATATCTTCAGTTTTTTTGTGGTTCGGAGTTGCGTTTGTCATAACCCGCTTGATCAATGATAAGCAAACGGCATTTCTGCAAAACAGCAGATATTGCCGGATGGCCTGGGCTGGAGTTGTCTGCTATATGTTGTATATCATGGCCTATACTGTCCTTTATATGCCTTGCTGGAAAGACAATTATACGCTTTATCTGACGGTATGCGATCACGAAAATCCTAACTTCAGAGGCTTGGCGGTATTGGCAGACATCGAATATTCCAGGGGAAATTACCCTGCGGCGCTTGCGTGTGCCGATGCGCTTAAGCCCAGTCCATGGATGACGATGATTAATAAAAAGGCAATTGAACTTTTCAAAGATTATATCAGAGGGATGGTCTGTTACAGCACCGGCATGAAAGAAGAGGCAATGAGCTATTTTTCCAGGATTCTGGCATCTCCGGAAATGCCTGTATTGAAATTTATGATCGGCAACAGTTGTCAGGAAATCATATCGGCGGCCGGAAATTATTATATTCAGCACAAAGAGCCCAAGCGGGCGGCTTGTTTGTATGCGATGATGCCTAAGATTTATCCGGAAGAGACCGGCGATTGTTATTTTTACCGCGGTCTGGCTGCTTTCCTTAACGGCAATCTTGAAACTGCCAGAACAGAGTTTATGGCTGCGCAGAAAACTGCTCCGTCAGATGCCAGGATTGGCGCTAACTTGAAAAGAGTGGAGGATTTGCTCCGTGAAAAAGGTCAATGACAATATGGTCAAAAATGAAGATCATATGCAATAAAAAGATGATAAAGAATAAATAATTGTTTTGTCTCAATCGGTTTGTTTCAACATGTAAAAGAGGAGTTAAGTCCGATGGCCATTCAGGATAACAGGGGATATAATCAAAAGTATAAGCCGTCCAAATCGCTCGAGTTGAGGGAACAGAGAAGATGTGGTTATATATTGGACCGGATGGAGCTCAACGCGGAGAAAAGAATACTTGAAATCGGTTGTGGAACCGGCGAATTGGCGTATATGATGGCCCGGAAAACGGACTGCAAAATACTGGGAGTGGATATCTGTGTTCCATTCATTGAACAGGCCAGGAAAAATTTCAGCGTTCCCAATCTTGAATTTAAAGTCCTTGATTTTAATGACGCGGATAATCTGAAGAAAGTAACCGAAGAATGCAAATTTGATTATGTGGTCGGCAACGGCATATTGCATCATTTTTATTACAATCTGGACGAAGTTTTTGCCAATATCCAGACGCTGCTCAAAAAGAGCGGTAAAATTATTTTCCTCGAACCCAATTTTTACAATCCATACTGCCTGCTTATTTTTAAAATAAAATTCTTCCGTAAACTGGCAAGGCTTGAGCCGGGCGAATCAACATTTACGAAGACGGCTGTCACCCGGAAACTGAAGAATGCATCTTTTGGCGACATAAAAGTTGAGTATCGCGATTTTCTGGTTCCGGGGACTCCGGAATTTCTCATAAAACCGGTCGTGCTGATCGGCGATATAATCGAAAAAATACCCGGATTGAATATGATGGCTCAGTCGATATATATTTCCGCGCGTAAAATGGATTGATAAAATGCCAATTAACAGGTCATGCTATAAAATATTAAACGCCGTCCGTTCCAATATAACTTTCCCTTCGGCTTTTGTCATATTGCTCATTTGCATTTCTTCGGTAACAATCCTGTATAAGGAGTTTTTCTTCTTTTCGACAATGATATGGTCAATGAACAGTAACATTCCACTGGAGAACCTGGCTCCCTTGATGAGAGATTGGGCACGGGAATATGACGGCATAGAGACCTACTGTCTGTATATATTAGTTCTTGTCAGTATTTGCTTAAGCTTTTTAATCCTTTGCATTTATAAAGTATTATCTTCCCGTGCAGAGAATTTCATCTATAAAATCTCATACTATTTCCTTGTCTTTTTTCTTCTTTTGAATGCTTGTATCTTTTTCGTTTATATTGGTTTTAATCCCCCGATGGCCTGTCCGTTGCTGAATGTGAGGACTTTTCTTTTCGCTATTATTGCTTCAGTCATTATTTATTTATTGTTTAAGGTTGCAGGCCGTTTCGAGAAAATATCAGTTTGGTTTGTGCCAATTATATTAATCCCTTTCTGTTTCTTTGCGACAATGCCCATATATTTAATGAATTATTGTTTTATATTTGCTCCGGCTTTAAGAATAATTCATCATTTCAAACTCTCTGAAATATATTTCCAATATGATCTGCTGCTGTCGCTGCTGGCGGTATTATGGATGAAGCTTGACCTTGATCTAAATTATTTTCAAGTTCTGGGACAGTTATCGATATATTTATTTTTACTGCTTTCCTTTTTTTGGTCCAGGCGTTTCTTTTTAAAAAAGGAACTCTCTTTTTATTTGCTGACCGCTCTGGTGCTGATAAAAATATACGGACTTATATGTGATCCGGTTTTCGCTTTCCAGGTAACTCCTTTGCGGCTTGACTGGTGGATTCTTCTTATTATCCTGACATACGAAAAAGGTTTGTACAGTAAGTGGACAGGTCTGGCGCTTGGCTTCTTAATCATTTTTCATAGAACTTTTGGAATTATTTACGCAATCAGTTATCTGGAAACTGCTTTTATATTGCTGCTCTCTGATTTTATCCAAAACATTCCGCGGACATGCCCATTGAAAGCCGCGTTAAAAAAACATTTTAAATGCAATATGGTCAACGGAGTTATTATTGCGTCAGCCTGGGCGATCAGTACATTGCTGTTTGGCGTTTCATTGGAAAGCGCGTCACTTTATCAATCGATCGGGATCGGTTTTCTGCCGATTCTGGATACCTCTTTCTACTGGTATGTCATAGTGATGATCTGTGTTGCTTCGATCTATTTATTTAAGCTGAGAGAAAAATTGCCGGACGGATATTTTGCGGCAGGTTCATTCCTGATTTTTTTAGCAATCGGCAATTCAATCTATTTCTTTGGAAGAAGCCATGAGAATAATATATTGAATGTTGCCGCTTCTTTGGTTTTTATCCTGTTCATGCTCTTTGATTTACTTATGTTTGAATATAGCCGCGCAGGAGAAAAGAATGCGCTGAAGCGGGTGTTGGTGGCAGTGCTTCCCAATATTTTCATCCTGCTGCTGTTGATTTTTTATTCCGGGAGGATTTATGCAGTTACCGTAATAAAAATTCATAATATTAAAAAACTCCAATTTGTTTGTCCTATGGCCGCTTCCTTTGATACGAAGCAAATCAAGGAATTGACGAATTCCAGCGCGAAAGTATACTTTGCGGGGGATAGCGATTTTTATTATTACTATTACGGAGGATATGTTCCGCAGGGGCGCTTTTCGCCCTACGCGTCATGGATATTTAAGAAGGAGATCGTTGTTTTTATGCAAGATTTGCTGGATAAGGGATATTATATTGTTTTTTTGGATACAAAGAATGACGAGCTGCTGCCTGATTTAAAATATAATAAAATCGTTGAGAAAGGCGAACTTAAAGTTATCCGGGAATAATATCGCATTGTATCGCTGCGGGAATGGTTGCGCTTATTTTATTAATATGATGGTGTAGCCAAGAGGGTCATCATTACTGCCTAAATTTGCAAGGACGGAAATATGACCCAGTAATATTGCAAGAAGGATAAGCGGGGCGCAGCAAATTAATAAAGGCGACATGAGCAGAGTTCTTAAATACTTTTTATTGATTACATTTCGCACATAAATTAATATTATTTTTGCAGCAATAACCGTTATATCAGTTCCTCTGGGTATGATCTCCATTTTTGAGAAGTTGCTGAAAATATATTTTAATGACGACGGCGTGAACCTGAAATAATCATAAGGCGCATAATGAAATCTTGCAGACCACGGCACCGTGACAATGCCCTTGCCGCCCTTTTTTAACACTCGATGTATTTCACTTGCAAAATTATTATAATCAAGCACATGCTCCAGCACTTCGGTGCAAATAAATCCGTCAAAAGACTCGGCGTCAAAAGGAATTATTTTACCATCATAGAGTGTCACATCTTTGTTGTGATATCTGAAATTAGCCGCCTCGATGGTATCCAGCCCGAAATATTTGATGTTCTCTTTTGAAAATAGATGCTTGAAAGGAGAATTGCCGCAGCCGATATCTAAAATACTGCCGGAGAAATTCCTGCTGAAGTCCCTTATATTTTTATATACTGTTAATGCCTGGAAATCCAGCAGTAATCTTATTGAAAACTTTATTCTATTGATAATGCCTGTAGGAGCGACATGTTTTCTCGGTTCAAAATCTTCTGTCATATATTACTCTGGTTTTGCAGTTAGTTTTTGAGTATAAAAATCAATGTAAAGGTTCTGTATCAATATAAACGTTTGACTGGACTAATGCAAACCTGTTCGCTGCATCCGAAATTCGAAGAAAATGAAGTCTTTCAGTCTTTTGCTTTTTTCAGTTCAAAGTCCCAGTGAATTGACGACAGCATTTGTTTTAATTCATCAAACCTGAATACCGCCCACGGTACTTGTCCCGGCTGGAGAAACTTGTTCTTCTGTGCCCATTTTCCGCTGTAAATATACTCAAAATAATCCCGCAGCGGCGGATAATCCAGGTATATGTTTTTAAACAGGGGCTCATAGCCGCCGCACGAGATTTGCAGTTCGGCGGAAAGCGGAATCCCGGAAAAACTGAAATCGCCGCAGCGTCCGGTAATGCCGCTTTTTATAACGTCGCCTCCATTCAAAAGCTCAATTTTCACTCCGCCCAGCGGCTGCCGCGTCGCCGCATCCGCGATCCTGCCCGAAAAATCCGGGGTGATGAGTCCGGGCGGCTGAAGCGATTCCGGCTCGAAATAATATGGATTGGTAAAAGCCGCCTGCGTTATCGCGGTATATTCAGTATTTTTCTCTTTTTCGCATAACTCCGCATAGGCCATGACATCGGCAAATTCTTTCTTTCGCGGCCGTTTTCGTCCGAAAACTTTGACCAGAAACCAGGTCCGGCGCATGGCATCGGGTTTGATTACAAACTCATGATTATAACTTCTGAGTTTTTTATCCTCAATATCGATAATTTCCACCGGCTTGCCGTTTTTGTAGAGTACCAGCCAGGAAATATACTCTTCCGGCGCCGGGTGGCTTAAAACAGAAACAGAGATTCTATGGAGCCGTCCATCACTTTTTATGATGCTGCCGGGGCGGTGTCTGCCGTCCAGAATGGTGATCAGGGCCGGTCCGCTGGTCATGAAAGATTTGCCGGCCGCCAGATTCTTCAGGAACGATTTTAAATTAAAGCTTTCAGTGCCGCAATAAACATACGTTCTGAAGTCTCCAATCTTATGCCTGCCGCTCATATCGCCGTCGGTCTCCGCGACTCCCGATATGCGATAACCCTCGTTTAAAAGGTGAAACCAGAGATTCTGGTAAAAGACGTGCTCGGCATCATACCCCATTACTGTCAGCGAATCATAAATCTTTCCGGCAAGGAGGGCAAAACAAAAATCCGCCGCGATATTGGTGCAGATCAGCGATGCCTGTTTATTATCCATCCACCAGCTTGTCGGGTGCGGCGCCGCGGACACGCCGCCCTGATTTTTCCAGCGGATTATTTTATTCAGCGGAGACTCGCCGCTATAAGGCACTTCCAATGCCGGACTGGCGATTTTCCTGCCGGTAATACCGGCCACTTTGAAATATTCCACATCATGGTAACTGTCGCAGCATCCCTGCGGGTCGGAAATTACTGGAAATTTCCACCAGCAGACATGTCCGAACCTGGTTTTGGGAAACTCCGCACCCATGTAAATATGGGTATCGCCGGCGGAAAGACTGCTCAAGTGCTGATGAAGTTTTTCTCCGTCGCCGCCCAGCCAGGACCCCGGCGGCGTCATCCAGTCCTGACACAGCGCAATCATGTCTATTCCCGACGCCTGCATGAATGTGACCAGTTCCTCCGGAGCCGTCGGATAATTGATGTGATTATGCGCATCGCCGGTAAAAAGGCCCGACTTTTTAAAATCAACCCAGGGCGGCAGCACGGCTTGAACCGCAGTATTCCGGTCAAGCTGCAATTCAATGTTTGAGTATTGGTATGCCAGGCCGGAATAAACGGTGATGGAATATTTTCCTGCCGGCAGTGAAAATTCAATTTCTCCGGCAAATGCTTTCCGCCGCCTGGTTTTGCCGGATTCCGCTAAAATAACCCACGCCGGAATCAGCTTTTTAGAAGTTCCGTCAAGCGCGGTAATTTTCAGTGAAAAAGTCTTTTCTATCATTTTAAAGATCAGGACCTGAAAAAATTAACGTTATTGATAAGCAACTGCGGGTAATAAGTTTCTTTGTGTTTGATAAAATCAATAATTGCCGGCCCGGTCAGTTGAAAAGCAAACCTGCTCAACGGAAACGGTCTGGTTTCCAGGATGAAAGAGAGCAGTATGGCCAGTGAACCGCCATGCGCAAAAACCGCCAGGTTCAGATCCTCCGCGCGCTCTTCAATGTGGAAGCCGCCGCCGCCGGCATGAATCCCAAGTTTCTTCAATTCCGCCAGGAATGGCGGACAGATTCGGGCATACAGTTCAAAAGTCCCTTCCCCCAGATCGGTTTTCCAGGTTTCTTCAATATCGCTGGTCTGATAGCTGTTCATGATCGCGTCAAATTCTGCTGACGGGAATTCTTTGAAGGCGGGATTGACATCCCATTCTTTTAGAAAATCAAATGTGGCGATTTCTATATTTTTTCCCGCCAGCACGATTTCCGCAGTCTGCAGGGCCCTGCCGTAAGGCGATGAAAAAGCCGCCCCGATTTCGATTTTATTCAGGACTTCGCGCAGTCTTTCCGCCTGCTGGACACCGGTCGCGGTGAGAAAATTCTTTACCGGCGGTTTGGGGCAGGCAAAAGAATCACCGGCGCTTGCGCCATGCCGTATCAGTATGATTTTCATAAAGCCCCCTGCAATTGTGATTGCCTGTTAATTTAACCACAAAGTAACAAAGACACAATGCCTCTTTGTTTTTAAATTAAAAAAACGTGTAATTTATCGTTCCGCCTGCGGGTGAATGAAAAAGCCGGGAATACGTGCAGCAAAAATGGGAATAAGGGGGCATATCCGATATGGAATATGCGCACTTATTAAGGAATATATCATCCGCCGCCGGATCTCATGAAAGGATTAAATCGCCGGCGGAGAAGCAAGGACAGCCAGCCGGATATCGGACTTCGGACTGGAACCGGTACAGGCAGTCCGGTTGTGATTATAATTGCAGCCGGTATAAAATAAATGCCATTGGCTCTGATGGAACACTATTGAGTGCGGCGCGTAAACTCCAAGCAATTCCGGAGAACGCGGAAACCAGGGACCCGGGCACGGGCGCTGCCAGTTCAGACCGTCTGACGAAAAACACCATTCGATATCGGTCGTCTGATTTTTAACATCATAGTAACCGAGTTGTCCGACTTTGCCCTCCGGAATCGAAGTTACCGCAAGATAATAGAACTGTATCCATGGCGGATCGTCCTGGTTGGGTTCCAGCACTCGCACCCCCTTGCTCCAGTTGATCCCGTCAGCGCTGGTGCGACGTTCGATCACCCTGATCCATCCGGCCGCGTTATCGTGGGCAACATAGCGGGAACTATCCCGGTCTACCGGCATAATAACTGCGGTATAGAGCTCGAAACTGCCATCGGGCAGCAGATAAAGATTGGTGGCGTCATTGCAAAGTTTCTCCGGATCTGCCGCCGGCTCTTCCGCCGGTCTGGCTGAATCTCTTTTGCCGAAGGTAAGTCCGGCCGGGCCGAACCATTCAGCCGGAACTGCCCGGTCATTGTAATGATACAGGCAGGGCCGTAGCGGATCAATCACCTCATAGCGATGACCATCGCCGCTGAATGCGCACAGAAAGCGGACTACATCCTGGCCATGGGCCCAGAAGTATAGACGGTGTGAGCCATCCGGCATGGCGATGTGCACCGGCTGCCGCGGCCGCCAGCCATCCGGCAGATTGCCGATGGTAAATTCTCCTTGATGCGCCTTGCCGCAAGTAAGCTGGGCGGTAAACAGCGACATCGTTTTCCCTGGCTCTCCGTCCGCAAAACCGATATTGAATTCCTCCGCCCCCTTGCCGTTATGATGTGAAGAATACCACACCCTCCAGCGCTTTTCTCCAAGCGGCTCGGCACAGGCGGTAAAACTCTGCAATTCCAAGTCACGGTGTTGCAGGATGATGCCGCGTTCATTCCAGTTATTTGATTTTGGTGGATGAAAAAGTGTCATTATATTATCCTTTCGGGGTCTTCAATTTCTCATCTAGCCAGCGGTAAACGTAATCTCTGGCACGGTCAGGAAAACCGTGATTGCCGGGATAGATGTGGTAATGAACATTTTCCGGGACTCCGGCCTGTTGATAGAATTTATATATACCGTCCCAGGTTTCCTGCATTACCTCAAGTCCGCCTTCGTGTCCGGAATTGGAAGTTGCGCCAGAATACAGAAGGTTGCGCGGACAAACCAGGCTCATGATATCGGCAAAATTGACTGGATTTGGAATCGATGCATTCGCCATGTAATTCCGGAATTTCGGAATATAGCAGTATACCGGCGGCCGGTCTTTGGCCAGTTCCGCCGGCAGCGGCAGCCGTGACCAGTGTTCCAGATATTTCCGGAAGACCGTACAGCCGCCGTTGGTGACCACGGCTTTGAGCCGGTCGTCAAACCCGGCGGCAAAAACTGAACTGTGTCCGCCGAGCGAATGCCCGATCACCCCGATATTATTTTTATCGACGTAATCCAGCGAACAGAGATAATCAACCGCCAGCATATTGTCCCAGATCGCTTTTCCTACCACCGACCATTCCGGATAACGCTGGTAAAAGTTTAATGGTTCATACGAACGATGTCCCGGTTCGACTCTTTCGCCGTCACTGTAAATATCCGGCGCCAGTACCACATAACCGCGTTCGACCAGATGCCTGGCATAGGCGCGTCCGGAAAAAAATTCCGGAGGGAGTGCCCGGATATTCGCCGGAGCATTCGCCATATGCGTTTCGAGATTATCAACAACAATGTCTTTCCCGCAGCCGAAAGTCGTCGGATGCAGGCATAGCATGGCCGGTGCCTTGCCTTTCAAACCATGCGGCACCAGCAGCCAGGCATGGATGACATCGTCCGGATAATCCGCATCGGCGAACAGCGCAATTTTTATGCGGTCGTATTTATCCTGTTTTTCGGTGACAACAATACGCGGCGCGAACGCCGGGCGGCGTACCGGAAAATTTCCGATCAGCGCCAGCCACCTTTCACGGATTTCCTGTTGCCGTTTCAATAAATCATTCGAAATCGAATTCATAGCTGTATTTATTCCTATGAGATGATTGATAAAAGTCATGAATATTTATTTTTCGCTGACCATTTCGAATTTCACATCGTTTATCCATAAAACAGTTCCCGGCTCCAACTTTCCCAATGCCAAATATGGAGCTCTGATTTGATCCTTGTAATCATAAGCCGAGGTAAACAACAGCACCGCTTTTTGCCATTCATCCCCTTTGGCGTCAATCGTTAAGCAAGTATTTTCGGCCAGGTCAGACCATGGTTTTTTATTCATAATTACATTTGCATAAATTTTTCCCGGCTGTGAAATTTTATACATAAAAGAAATCTTGTATTTCTGGTTTTCTTTGACGCCTTCATAATATAGGAATGACAATTGAATGGCGGATGGGGATGAACCTATTTTATTTTTCCCGATTTCTATTTTTGTTGCGCCTCTGGCTCCCCCTGGAAGTTCAGCATCTGGATCAAATGTCTTTTTTACATCAATATTACCTTCCGTATACCATCCCAGGATTTCTACCGTTCTATCGGAATTGACATTCCACTGAGCCAAAATCTGATCCGCCTTTAAACCGCCGCTGACGATTAAAAGAAACATAAACCCAATATAAAACAAACTGCAATTACGTTTCATCTTTAATTCCCTCCCTTTACTCATTACATTCTGTCAGTTATTATATTCTGTTATATACACAATAAATCTTTATGCATAAATTATCCAACTTGAAAATTCCATTTCCCTTTCATATTTTTAATTTTCTTTTAACTATATTTGAACCGGTATCCCGTTTATTGTGGCGTAGAGTTCGTCAACGTTATCACTTCAACATCCATTGGCGGCACCGTTACGCTAAACTCATTACCCGCCATTTGCCTGCCACCGTAATAAGCGCTGGCAACCTGTCCGGCGACAACTAATTTATTTTTAACCGTAAATGTTTTTGGTGCGAAGGTTTCGTTAAACAGGAAAATAAGCCGTTCATTGCTCTTGTTGCTCATGACCATGACTGCATCTTTTTCTTTTTCCGGCAGTACTATGGAATCATCGCTATTAATACGCTGGATGAAGAAATCCTCATACTGACTGACAATACGGGATATATCGCTCAATGCTTTCCAGAACCGGCCATCGGCGAGTGGAGAATAAAATACCATCAAACCGCCTGTCCCGTCGGTTATCCGGCGGAACAAATTGACCCTGACTTTGCGAAGATCATACTGTTCACCATGTTCCCAGGAAACGATTTCGCTAGTAATTAGAGGAGTTGATGCGAGAATTTTTTTAGTGAGGGCAAGCTTTTCCAGCGGCCGATCATAACCGCAAACCATATAATCAACAACTTTGCCGAAGTAATTAAGATTAGAGCCAGCATGTTCGTGCATTTCCGGTTCTTCATAACCGGAGTACAGCATAACCATTGCATTGGGATTGGCCTTATGAATGAAATTTCTAATCATTGCAGCCATTGCGGCATTTCGCCGGCATTGAAAATCAACCCATTGCTCCTTGTAAAGCAAGCTGGCCTTAGTCTTGTTCACATTTGAAAGCTTATACTGCCGGGAAAATTCTCCCAGACAGCGTTCGCAAAAGCAAGCAGAGAAAGGCTTGAATACCGGCACTTCATGATCAATCATAAAACAGCAGTAATTTCGAGCAAGATCAGCAGTCCATTTTTCCATCTCTTTAGCATAACCGCTTGCCGGATCAATAATATGGGACATGCAAATAATCTTATTCTGCGTTTCGCCTTTTAGATTAACGGCTTTGAATTGCGGATTACGGGATAGATATTCTTCAGCGCCTGGAAGCATATTGATATAATTCGGGTCAAAAATATTCTGGGAATTGGTGAGGATCGCTTTCATGGGTTCAATTCCGCGATTTCGCATAGCCGCCAAGTCCTGCTGAGAATAGATGATCATCCCAAATTCCTGTAAACCCTTAATGTTAAATCCAGCGTTCTTCCAGTTATCAAACATGAGGTCGCGTTCCTGGGGAGTAAGCCGGATCATCAGTAGCGAACCCGGTGTAGACCATTCCAGAATCACATATTTTCGTGGTTGTACGCCGTTGAGTTCGCCTAGAAAATTAATCCTGATTTTTCTCTCCGGTTCCGCCGGCAACTTTTTGCCGTAAGCCTCCGCGTGATAATACAACCAACCCGGTTCTGAATTATCTTTTACCGTCCGGTCGGTATACAGAATTAGATAAAGCCAATTTCTCCAACCAACTTTTTTATCCATAGGATATAAAACGCCGACCGGATAACTTAATTGATAACGCTGGTATGCCACTCCATTTCTATTAACAGATTCCACTTTCATTTCAGAAGGCGGATTGGTTACGGCATTGCGCCCATGGTTTACCGGATCAATAATTTTAACAGAGGCTGGAAGTTCAATCACCAGCGAAAGCTTATCCGCCGCCGCCAGATTTACAGCATCGGAATTTTGAATGTCAAAACGGAGGACTTGCGCCGCATTTCCAGCCAGAAACAAATCATGGTTTTTATCAAAGAGGGAAATATTAGTTTGAAAAGGAGAATAGTTTCCGATTTTGACGGTTCTTGCCGGAGAACGATAAAGCGGGATGTCTGAGCCGGCACTGCTGATTTCATATTGGAATCCAAACATGCCTGACGAATTCAAACTGGATATGTTTGCCGGTATTTCCACTTTAAAATCAATCGCCGCCTGCCGGTTTTCAACTAAACCATATTTTTCTTCAAACTTGACAATTCTATGGTTTCCATCCATGAGCCAGGCGGAAAGTTTTATGGTCTCCGCTGTTGCGGATTTTATTTTAAAAGAAATGGTATTTTTGCCGGGATTGATTTTTTCATATCGCTGCGGCTGCAAAATTTCCAGGAACCGGTCACGGAAGCACAATGTCCCCCAATATTGCTTATTTAGAAAACTGCCGCAGGTCGGCGACCAGGCGCTGTCCTCATTGTATGCTTTTTGCTCACGGCAGAAATTTATCCGCCATTTACTTGCTACATCAATTTTCTTTGAAGTTAACGATTGAAGCGGAATCGCCATTTCTATGACCCAGTAACTGGAAGTACGGCTCCCCGCAATCTTGAAGCCGGAATTCCATGACACATCCTTGAGATTTTTAATATCACAGCCGACACCTGCGGCATTAACAATAAAGTGAAAATAATCGGCGCTGTCATCCGGCTGTATAAACAGTTCAACACAGTCATCCTGCCATAGTGAACTACTATCCGGCTCTTTGATCTGAGTTTTAATTTTGTGGCTCATGGCTAAGTCTGGATTGAGATTATTATCAAAACATTTGAACGCCACATAGAGATTATTATCGTCATATGTACAGTAAGCAACCGTTTGCTCATTGGGTTGTGCAATTCCGTCAGCAAGAATAAACGGCGCAATTTCAATACTGTTCTGCCAGCAGGAATCATCAAGATTGCCGTTTAAAACCGGCGCTGTAATGGTCTTGCCTGCACAAATCAACGGCGTATTTCCAAGTTCAACAACCGGTTCAGCTCCTCCGGTCCATGAACAATAACCCATTACGATAAAACAAGTAATCAATAATTTCATCATGCCGTATCGACTCTCCATTAATATGATTTCAACTAAAGTTTTTCTGTTTTGAACCTGTCTGTCAAACCGCAGTCTAATATTTTACTGTAAGTTCGCCATTTTGTTGCCGACTGGGTTGGAAATCCGTGTTATCATTACCATGAACCTTTCGCTGACCTATTGTAGAAAGGCGAATCCGGAGAATGCCAGGTCTTAGTAAGAATATCTTTTGAAATCGAGATGCTCCTGCAGTGTCCGTCATAATGAACCACTGTTGTCATCCTTACGTGCTTCGGGAATATGTACCAATCCGAGGCCATTGCCGCAAAAGAACCTCCTTGTGCGAATTTCATATATCCGTAACTAGCCGCTCCGGCGTCAGCCGCCCAATAGTCCGGCGGAAGTGTCATTTGGCCCGTACCGGGAGCACCAATTTCTCCTGCGAAGATCAAAATCGACGGTTGAATAACATCCGTTACGGACTTATTGGGGCGCTCGGTACTATATTGATGCAGTTGCTGCACTCCTCCGGCAGTTGTACCATTAATACCATAGCAGGAAGGATATGTATAAGGAGACGCTGCCGATTTACCCATATTCGCCGAGTTATCATTAGGACAGCGGAATATCGTCATTTTGGGGGGAACTTGTGCGGTGTAAGGAATTAACAATCCACGGAAAGTCACAGATCCATTGTAAATTGGAATAAGTTTGCCACCGAAATCATCACAATACATAGCACTGCCGGTGCCAATCTGTTTGAGATTGTTTAAACATGTCGCGCTTTTAGATTTCTCTCTAGCTTTACTCAGCGCGGGCAGCAGCATTGAGGCCAAAATTGCGATGATGGCGATCACCACGAGGAGTTCAATGAGTGTGAAATTTATCAGCCGCAACAAGTTTCGTTTTACCGGTCTTCGATTGCCGGCCGATCCGCGGATACCGGGCAGACATTCAACAATAATGGAACTGTTTCTTTTTTCCATGATGAACTTCTCCTTTTTATTTATGGTTACAATGTTTTTCGTTTAAGTAATTGAGCCTTCAAATAAATATCATGGCAGTTGTCTTCTTTTCCTTCAACCATGCCGATCATTTTTCTGATTGCCAATGCTCCCAGGCTGAAACTGTCAACAGCAATAGTTGTAAGTTGTAAATTGTCATAAATATCGTGAACGCCATCGGCTCCGGCCAGCCGGAACGAATCTGGAATCCGGAGTCCATGACGTTGCGCGGCATCATACACTCCCGCCGCCATGGAGTCATTAGCGCAGATGACAGTGTCGAATTGCAGTTTCTTCCCGGTTAGTATCTGATCCATCAGTTCAGCCGCCGGATCGTGGCGGAACTGTGCCTGGATAAAGTTCTCCGGTTCCAGCGTAAGCTGGTGTTTGACCAGTGCTGCCATAAAACCGTTGTACCGGTCCTCGTCAATGGAATTGACCCTGGCTCCCGGACCGGAGAAGTAAAGGAATTTCCTGGCACCCTGGCTGATGGCATATTCTGTAAGCTCGCAACTGGCATTAAAATTGTCATGGCCGATGAAATTGATGTTTTTCAGTTTTGGCCTGCCGTTGAGAAATATGACCGGATGTTCAGTCATTGCATCAGCATAATTATCCAGATAGGACGCCCCCCATACCAGCAGACCGTCAATTGCCTTTTCCCGCAGCAATTTGACGTTCTCCTGTGTGTTCATATATTTTTCATTCTTGAACAGTATCAGCATCTTATATTCGCTGTTGACTATCACTTCTTCAATTCCGCGCATCGTTTCTACAAACGTATGGTCGGCAAATGTATGGTTTCCCACATTCCCCGACGGTATTTCCAGCCCAATCACAAATGACCGGTTTTTCAAAAGCCGCCGCGCATTAATGTTAGGAGTATAACCATACTCTTTGACCGCCGCATGTATCTTCCGGATTGTATCGTCGGTGATCTTCACCTTTGAATAGGAATTATTGAGCACCCGGGAAACCGTACTCGGCCCTACGCCGACAATTCCGGCCAGTTGTGTCAATGTACATTTTGTCGTATTTTTCATTATCCTTTTTCCCTGCCAATTTTTCCTTTTTACACCACAGCAAAGGTTTGCTGTGATAATTATATTATAAATGACAGGCAAAAAATTGTCAAGAGTTAAATCTTAAAAAGTAGTATTAATTTACAATAAAAGCACTTTCCATCGCCTAAAAACAAAAAAAGATACAGTATTCATTAATAGTTATATGATTTATTTAAATAAGCAACCAGATACTGGCAAAATTCCGGAGTGATTGTTTCAGAGATATTTCTCTACGGGTGAATTCTAAAAGATATCATAACCAGTTTCACCATTATTTGCGGTATATTTCTATCGCATTCATGGAACAGGGAGGCAATTCACAGGCAAATCCGGATGGCTTCAGTCCTGGAATGACCGCGCCGTCAACCTTCAGGCCTACTTCTTTAGTTCCGTTGGTGTTAGTACCGGCCGCCGGTCCGCTCACGGTCCAGATTCTGGCTGATGCCGCCGAGTCATCTTTTACTTCAATAACCGTTTTTACCGGATGTTCCAGGTCTTTATTGAAAACCATCAGATAAACCGTTTTACGGTCGGTTGATACGCTGCTGACGGCGGTGACGACCGGATATGGCGGCAAGTTTTCCGGAAGTTCTTCAATTTTGATGTCACGAATCATCGCGGTGGCGGTAACCGGCTGTTTGCTGCCGCGCAGACGCAGTATGATCAACATTTTCTTGCAGCCGGGGATGGTTATCATCTGACCTGAAATGCGTTTCCAGTCAACGGCTTTATCCAGGCCTTCAGCCGATACAGCGGAACCGGTTTGCGGCCAGCTTCGGCTGTCTACCAAACCCAGTCCGAGAATGGCGGATATCTCTTTTGAACCCTCAATCATTTTGCCTTCGTAGCTGAGACGATAAATCCGGCCCGGCTTTGCCTCGAAACTGCCCAGTTCCGGATAATCGCTGCCGGTAAAATTTTTCAGTTCCAGAGTAATGCCGTCTGTTCCGGTATGCCATGCGGCTCCTTTTTGCTGCTTATTAGGAACTGTGATGGTGAATTGCTGCGGAATGGGCGTATGCTGCGCTGCGGAGATATTGCGGCATGGCGGCATAAGATAGCCGCCTTCAAATTCTTTTTCCGGCGAGGTTACGGTGATGGCATTCAGATTCGTGCCAAAATGTTTGCTCCAAAGCTGAAAGAGATGGAAAGCCGGATTTTTTTCCCACTCCGTCAATTTCTGATCCGGATCGGACGGACCATGAACCGTACCCCAGAAGCCGTTGAAATATGACCAGTAATTAGCCAGCAGAACATGATTTTCGGGTTGCAGAAAAATTCTGACGCTGTCGGCGCTGAACAGCGCTGCTCCCAGCGAATAGCGATAGGGAGCTGGAACAGTCTTGTTAAGAATCGATGCATTATATTCGGAAACGGCCAGCGGAATATCTTTGCCGGCATGGGTTCTGATGGTTTTCTTGAGTTCGTCAAGCCAGGACTGCAAATGTACGGCGGAGGCCATGCAGGAGCGCATCAGGTAGTCAGCGTTGCGCACCATAATGCCTTCATCTTTCCAGTCGGTAAACCCGCAGGCATAAAAATGATCAATCATAAAATCGGCGTTGTTTTTTACTCGTGGAATTACGATGGCATTCCAGGCATGATCGTGAAAATTAAGCACCGCGCCGGTTTTGATTCCGGGCGAACGCTGTTTCATCAAGGCGGTCGTGATATTGAACCATTCGCTGTATTGCTCCGGCGAAAGGGCTATGATCGGGATTCCGATATAGTCGCCGTGGTTGCCATGATAGGATTCGTTGCCCATTTCGAAGAATCTGACATTGTAAGGTTCGGGATGTCCAAGCGCAGCACGTTTCGACGCCCACTGGAGTCCGGGAGCGGCCGGTGAATTGAGAAATTCCACCAGATCGGCGGCATCCTGCGGACTGTCCGCGTATTCACTGACACAAATTTGCGGTTCGGCGCCGATGGTCCGGCAGAAAGATAAGAACTCCATCAGCCCGAAAGTGAATTCCGGGCGCTGCTCCACCGGTCCTATCGTTTCTTTCCACTTAAAGTTATGAGTCATGCACCCCCCCGGATAGCGCAGAATGCTTATTCCCATTTCTTTTGATAATGCAACTGCTTCGCCGACCGGGGATTTCAGTTTCGGATTCCATAATCCGTTGCCGGTTTGCCCGTATGTTTTCGGATGTCCCTTGCCGGGCCAGCCGGCGGCAACCAGATTATGCCCGAAAACCAGAGGGTTGACCGTTCCGGTAATCTTATCCGGGAAAATTGTTATTGAGGCGGTTTCGCCGGCAATAATGGCCGTTGAAAAAACCGCAATAATTCCAGTCATCAACCACTTTTTCAGTCCGGCACACATTATGATTTCCTTTTTAATTACTGTTCCAGTTCTTCTTGAATACGTTTTTGATCACTTTTGCCCGTTCGGTCTCATGATCAGAGATTGCAGGCGGCGGCGCTCCTTTCAGCAGATATGTTTCATCATGTTCCAGGCTCCAGCAGGAGTTTTCGCGGAAAGCGTGATACGTCCATGACCATCCGCGCGCTTCGAATAAACTGATAACGTCTGTCAGCCAGCGTACCGCGTCTTCTTTCGGCGCCCAGCGGATGACGCTGAACTCCCCGACATAGACTGGGACATGCCACTTTTTTTGGAATTCATCAACAGGAGCAAGCATCCGCTCAAGCTGACGTTTATCCCACAAAACACCTTTGATTGTTGCGGGATAGCGCACGTTGATCTCTTCCATGATCTTCGGCAGATCGGTACCTTCGATAGCGGTTACTCCCTGTGCACAGAACTCTGAGGGATAATAGAAATGAACGCTGTAGATAACGCGGATATCGGGTAAAGGTACCAGTCCATCGAAACCGCGCAGCAGGCCTCCCGGTCCCGGTTCATAAATAATCCATGTATCTTTGTCAACGGTACGGATTGTTTTTATTATCTCCGTCGCCATAGTGCGCCATTCACGCGGCTCATAGGGGATCTGTCCCCAATCAAGCGGCTCATTGAAGAGGTCATATCCGAAAACAGCGTCTTTGTATGGCAGCAGGCGTTCCGCAATCGCTTTCCAGAGACGGCACATTGCAGCCGTTGTTTCAGGATTGCCCCAGAATTTATTTGTGCCGTGGTCTAAAAGTTTCCCGTCCACAGGCGGCGGAAAATGGCAGTCAACAACGATCTTTACCCCCGCCTTGCGGGCAAGTATCACGTTTGCCTCAAGATGATCAAGGACGACAGGAAGCCCCTTATTCCAAAAATCATTTTGCGCGAGCTTCGGCCACTGCAGTGCGGGCCAAACATCCAGCCGCGCAAGATTCGCCCCCCATTTATTTATCTCTTTATATACACTCTCATCAGGCATCGGATATGGTCCGAACTTCGAGACATAACCCATCATAAAGCCACGAGCGGCCCGCAGTTTTGCGGTCTCTTTGGCAAGAGCTTCCGGACTCGGCGTGTCTTTGTCCGCTAACTTGGGCGGAGCGGATTCTATTTTCAGAGATTCTATCTTTGCAATGCCTTTTTCTGCGCTAACTTCGACAGTGAGATAAAGTTCGCCACCGGGAGATTCAAAGTCGCGATAATCAATGCGCCATCCGTTCTTATCCGTTTGCCATGTGTCTTTGGCGGTCGACAAATTGAAATCAAGAAGATTTTTGCGCCAATCGATGGTCATTATTTTCACTCTGGTTTTCTCTGCGGCGCGTCCGAACATGACATAACGCCCGGCCGGAAGCGTGATGATGCGAAATATTTTTGAGTCCCATCCACTCCCCTGTATTTCCAGGCAATTGTCATGCGATACGGTGGTGGCGGTTTTCGTGACGCTCCAGCCGGCAAGCGCGCTGGCTCCTGAAAACAGGAACTTGATCGGAGAGAACGCTTTGGCTTCGGGAATTACTTCGCTCTTTATTTGTGAAATTGTTACCGTCTCTTTGGCGGGCGCTTTCAGACTTGGCGCATCGTTGTCCACTGACTTGACCGGAGCGGTTTCTATTTTCAACGACGCAATCTTTGCAACCCCTTTTGCTGCATTGACTTCAACGATGAGATAAAGTTCGCCGCCGGGAGATACAAAGTCGCGAGAATCAATGTTCCATCCGTTATTGTCTGTTTTCAAGGCACCATTGGAGTTTGATAAATTAAAATCAAGGAGCGTCTTGCGCCAATCGAGGGTCATTATCTTCACTCTTGCTTGCTCGGCCGCGCGTCCGGACATAACATAGCGACCGGCAGGAAGCGTAATTACACGAAATATTTTTGAATCCCAAGCACTCCCCTGTATTTCCAGGCAATTGTCATGTGGCACGGCGGTGGCGGTTTTTGTGACGCTCCAACCTGAAAGCGCACTGGCTCCTGAAAAATGGAACACGATTGGAGAGAGCGTTTTAACGTCGGTGATTGCTTCGCTACTTATTTGCGATGCCTCCGTTTGTTGTGATTGCAGAACTCCTGCCGCGCATATTGTTGCGATGAAAATAATTATCATTGCTGTTTTTTTGCCCATCGCCATACTCATTACTCCTTATTTGTAGATTTTTTATTCTGGAACATGGCTAATAAATCATTTATTTTTCGCTGACCATTTCTAAAATTCTCAAATATGTCCGTGATATCTTGCTTAGAAACCGGCCACCCGCGCAATCCGTCTTCGCATAGACTGAAAAAAAGAAAATACTTCTTGTTTTTAAACTGGAAACCAACAGGTTGGCTGACGTGCAATGCTGACTTAGTGATTAAAGATATTGCCGACGTTGCCGAAGGCAATCTTGTACGGCACCGCATTAACATGGCCGTCGGCAAAAAACGCATTCCCGCTGTCCTGATGCCGGGCCCAGAGAAAAGAGTTTGTGGTCGGAGTTGTCCAACTGGTGTCGGTCGGACACTTGATGGAAAAATATGACCGGTTCGTCGCTTTGGCCGAATCATACAAACCGCTGTCCGCGGCGACTAATACATTCGACGACTTTTTCAACTTCGTAACTTTCACAGAATAGCCATAACCGGTGACATGGGTGACATTCAGTCCATAGCCGCTGCTGTTCCACATCTGAGTCTGCGACCCGATGCTCGGACATGTCCAGATCGGATCAGAGGACCAGCCATAATTGACATCAACCCATTTCTTGACAATCAGATATTTGCCGTCATGAAGCAGATTCGCATATAATTTGCCATTCCAGGCGAGCGGACTGCTGGTTGAACAGGGCGGCAGATGGTCTTGATAGTCGTTGACATAAAGCATTGAGACCAGCCCGATTTGCTTCAGGTTGCCGCTGCATTTAGTGGCTTTGGCTTTATCTCGTGCTTTATTCAGCGCCGGCAGCAGCATTGAGGCCAAAATCGCAATGATCGCGATCACGATGAGGAGTTCGATGAGTGTGAAATTCCTTTTTCTCATAATAACGTTGCCTTTCTTTTTATATTCTTTAAATGCTTAGTACGTTTTTGTAAACTGAACATTTTCTATAAAATCAAGCTGTTTCTCCGGAGACCATTTTCATTGGAAAAACATCTTGCACCCGCTCAATTTTGCCGTCTATCAGCCGGATAATCTGTCTGCTGGCGGCCCCGCCGATCTCCAAGTCAGGGACTTTAGCCGTGACTGGCGACAGATGATTGAATTCATTTAAGCCTTCGACACTGTCCAGACTGGCTACCGCGACATCGTCAGGAACCCGCAAATTATGCTTATCCAGCGCGGCGATAACTCCGGCAGCCATAGTATCGCTGGCCGTGATTATAGCAGACACCGGATGTTTTCCGGCTAATAATTGCCGGGTTGCAGCATAACCGTCATCGAACTGGTATTTGCTGTCAAATATCATATTTTCATCCAGTGTCAAAGATTCAGCCGCCAGCGCCTCTCTGATGCCTTGTTCCTGATCACGGGTTATTGACAGATACGGCTTGCCTCTAATCAAAGCTATGTGCCGGTGTCCTTTATTAAGCAATAGCCGGGTTATGTCATTGGCGGCCTGCCGGTAATCAATCTTTATGTAATTTAAGGATTCGCAGTCATCCGGAGTATTCGTCAGAAATATATATGGAAATCCAGTTTCGTGCAGTTCCCTCGCCCAGGCTTCGTCATGGCGCGTTCCCCAGATCAGCAATCCGTCAATCTGTTTTTCCATAAACAGTTTGAGATACCGTTTTTCCTTAATGAAATCATCATCGTTGAACAGCAGCAGCAGATTGTATTTACATTCTTGAAAATATTGCTCCATGCCGCTGATTATTCTAACCAGATGGTTATCTTCAAAAGTATGTCTCCTCATTTTCTCGTAGGACGGAACCAGTAATCCAATAATATTGGTTTTCTTGCCGAACAGCCGTTTGGCATGTATGTTCGGCGTATAATTCAACTCCTGCGCCGCATCAAGTATCCGTTTGCGGGTTTCCTCGGTAATCCTCACATTGTTTCTCCGGCTGTTCAATACCCGTGAAACCGTGCTCGGCGCCACCTGCACATAACTTGCTAAATCCCTGATGCTGCAACCCGACTTTATCATTGTATTCCTCAATAAAATTCTTGAACAACATGTTGCTGTCAATTATTATAAGGGGTATGCCGGAAATAGTCAATAGGTAAAATCTAAACAAGTAGTATTAATTTTGCAAAAAAATATGGAATGAACAAGTTTTTGGTCTTTTTGATTCAGTCAAGTAGTATTAATCGTAATAAAGAATCTCCTCCCGTCCATCCTGTCACCGGGGCAGAGCCCCGATATATTACGGACGGACTTCCACGCCCCGCGGACGGGCCGGAGATTCAAAGACAAAATACAGTACATAAAGACAAAAGCCGACCCGGAGGGTCGGGGAATTTAATCCGATGAAGATTAAATCCGACTCGATATTCATATTTTTTTATTTATAGCTTAAATTACGGATTGCAATGAAGGTTTAAAGAATTATTATTACCGGATAATAATTTTGATAAAGCAACTATAAACGTTATTACAGAACGGAGAACGATAATTATGAAAAAAGTATTGATTCCTACCAAGCTGGATAAGTTTGCCGCCAACATTCTAGTTGACAAAGGCTATACGGTAGTGCTTGATGCGACAACGCCGATGGAAGAATTGGTCAAGGCCAATTCCGATGCCGAAGTGCTGGTTGTGCGCAGCGAAAAAGTCACCCCGGAAATCATTGACGCCCTGCCGAAACTGCGTCTGGTCGTGCGCGCCGGCGCCGGTTACAATACCATTGACACCAAATACGCCAGAAGAAAAAATGTCGATGTCATGAACACCCCCGGCGCCAACTCCAATGCGGTCGCCGAAGAAGTGGTTGCCATGATTCTGGCGGTATGCAGATTCGTGGTTCCCGGCGATATCACCACCCGCGCCGGTCAATGGGAAAAAGGCAAAATGCTGGGCCGCGAAATCACCGGCAAGACCATCGGGGTCCTCGGGCTGGGCAATATCGGGCGTCTGCTGATCAAGCGCCTGGAAGGCTTCGAAATGAAGGTTCTCGGCTATGACCCGATGATCGCTCCGGGCATGGCGGAGAAACTCGGAGTTGAACTCTGCACGGTTGAAAAGATTTTCGCCGAATCGGATTTCATCTCGCTGCACATTCCGGAAAACAACGAAACCAAAGGCATGGTCAATCGCAAACTGCTGTCACTGATGAAAGACGGCGCGGTGCTGGTCAACTGCGCCAGGTCCGGGATCATCAATGAAGCCGACCTCCGCGAAATCAAAAAAGAAAAGAAAATCCTGTTCTGCACGGACGTTTATCCGAAAGACGAACCGGGTGAAAAACCGGTTGCCGACATTGCCGACCTGATGCTGCCGCACCTTGGCGCAAACACCAAAGAAGCCAACATGGAAGCATCGAAACGCGCCGCCGAACAGGTAATCGAATACTTTGAACAGGGTATCACCAATTGCGTGGTGAACAAAGGCATTCCGGACGGACTGGACGCCAGTTATCAGCGCCTGGCGTATGTGCTTACCGGCATTGTCCGCTGCTATTTCGGCAAAGATGTTCATCCGGCGCGGGTTGAAACCAGTTTCTACGGTGATCTGCAGCCGTATGCCAAATGGATGACCGCTCCGATTGCCGCCGGCATCTCCGGCGAATTTGATCCGTCAATGGATTCAACCGATGCCGAAAGTTTTCTGAAGAACCGCGGCATCGAACTGGTCAACCGCACGACCGATGAAGGCAAGCATTACGGGGAAGCCATGACGATTGATTTGTTCGCCGGCGGCGACAAGATCAGCAAGGCGAGCGTCCGGGGCACCATTACGGAGAGCAACCTGATGATCTCCAGGCTCAACAACTTTGACAAACTTTATCTTGAGCCGACCGGGCACAACCTGTTCGCCGAATACAGCGACGAACCGGGCGTGATCGGCAAGATTGCCAGCATTCTCGGGGAAAAGAATATCAATATCATTGATATCCGCGCACCGCAGGATTTGAAAGCCGGCCGTTCGCTGGCCGTCATCAAAACCAATGTGGAAGTACCTAAAGAACTGATTGAAAAGATCAAGTCTGCAATCAAGGCTTTGGCAGTTTTCCAGTTCAGCTACAATCCTTAATTGGCAGATGGCGGACGGCTCCCGAAGATAAAAGAAAACGGCGCTGGATTACAGCGCCGTTTTTGATTTTACGCAATAAATGCTCTGGTTATTTGGCGGCGGCAGGCGCTGGTTTATCCGCAGGGGTTGCTGCTGCGGCCGGAGCCGGTGCGGCATCGGTCTTGGCCGGAGCCGGGGCGGCGGGTTTCTGCTTTTCCGCGAAATCCTTGGCCACTTTTTCCATTTCCGGCAGCAGCTTCATCATAATCGACTGCATTAACTTCATCGTTTTCTGCTGCATTTCAGGCTGCTTGTCCATAAGCTTTTTGCCTATCGGAGACTCGTAGAACTTGACCATCGCATCGAGCTCTTCAGCAGTGAATGATTCAGCATAGATGTTTACAATAGGGGCTTTCAGTTTTTCCCAGCTCAATTCTCTGGTCACCAACTCCATCATCGCGCGATTGAGCTCTTCCATATTCTGAAGGTCTTTGCCTTTAAGCCGATTTGACATTATATCCAGTTGCATTTTTTTCATCATATCAAGGGAACGGGTCATCGCCGCGCTGATTTTCATGGTGTCCAGCAATTTTTCCGCCAGTTCCCTGTTTTTTACCGCGTCTGCGGGTTCGACTGCGATTGCGGCGGAAACAAAAGCCAGAAGCGCCATAATAAGGAGTGCAATTTTCTTCATAATTATTCCTCGTTTTTTAATGTTGATGTATTTTCTGCAAAACAATAACTCCGGCATTTCTTTTTGTTTATATCTATAGAGTTCCTCCTTTTATATCCAGAATGAATATTTACTATATGCGAAATAGTCCGATTTGCAACTTTTCGGAAAAGAAACTAACTGGAGTAAAAACGGAAGAATATAATGATTGCAGAAATATCAGGTCGGCGATTAAAGCAGTACCGCTTCCCGGCTAAGCTGCAAGCCGTGAGCTTAAATTTGAAGTTTTTTATCCTGTAAGACATCCAGCCGCCGGGACGAATGAATCATGCCGGCTTCAGTGCGGGCTGTGTCCTGTGTGCGGTTGCACGGCTGACAGATACCCCGCACAGTTCCAGCAGATCGTTCACATCCGCCGTAGCCAGGCATTCGACAGTGTCGGCGGCCCCGTAATAGATTTTTACCTCGCCGGAATCTTCCAGGATCATGCCGCCGGGAAAAATCACGCTGCCGCGCATGCCGTCTATTTCGTAATCCTCTTCCGCCGCGAGCAGCGGCTGATCATGCATGCCGATGATTCTGGACGGGTCATGAAGATCCAGCAGCATCAATCCGCCGAAATATTCCTTGTTCCAGCCGCCGTGCCAACTGAGCAATTCCTTGTCCGCATGTTTCCATACGGCGTGAAATGTGGTAAGCCATCCGGCGCCGGTTTTGACCGGCGGCGCCGCCGGTCCGATCTTGCAGTTGCTGAACGGCACTTTTTCCGAGCCCAGCAGCAGCCTGCTGTTGCCCCAGTATTTGCAGTCCGGAGATTCGGAAATCCAGATATCAAAGGCCTCCGGAGCTCCCCGTCCGTAAATTGAGAACGGGCGTTCCAGCCGGACGAACATGCCGTTGACTTTTTCCGGGAAAAGTACCATGTTGCGGTTGTCCGGAACGGACAGCGACAACAGTTCAAATTTTTCCAGGTCGTCCGTAACGGCAATTCCCCCGCAAATTCCGTGACGGGTGTTGGCGGCGAAACAGAGATAACATCTGCCCTCGATGACGGAGAGCCGGGGATCGTACACTTGCGAGATTTCCTCGGTCAATGGAATCGTCAGCACCGGTTCCGGCTTGATCCGCCAGTTGATGCCGTCATCGCTTACCGCCAGTCCCAGATTGATTTTCTGCAGCGAAAAAGCCTCCCAGCCGAGGCGCTGCATGACTTCCCTGGTGAAGTTGTAATCATTCCGGAACAGCATGACGTATTTACCCTTATATCTGGTAATTCCGGCATTGTAGGTCTGGGTTGACTCAAAAGGTATCATTGACGGTTTAATCAATGGATTATGCTGCGATTTTTTTACAATTGAACTCATAGTAATAATTTCTCTTATATAGTTTTATACGGCTAAAATCAGGTCATTTTTATTTGCCAGCCACCTTGTCAATTTCCGGTTCCAGTACTGCCCAGATTGCGCCGGCAATTGCTTCCATGCCGCGGTCGCCGGGATGCCAGTTCACGCCGCCATGAGAAAAGTGTCCTTCGCTTTTGGCTTTATTCAAAGGGTCGTCGGCCAGTTTTCCGAGCGGAACAAACCTGTCGCCCTGATTCTTTGCGGCTTCACCGATCAGTTCCGACATTTTGCCGCCGCCCCAGTTGGAGACGCAGATTATAACCGGATTGCGGTCGCCTTTTAAATCTTTAATCATCGCTTCGTATGGTTTCTGCAGTTTCTCCTCGGTCAGCGGATTGCGGAAGTTATCGCCAAGCTGGATAATAATGATGTCGGCGGTTTTAGTAACGGATGGATCCCACTTGGAAAAGTCTTTCTCCACCACGCCGCCGGGCAGTGAAAGCTTCGGCGCGGTCTTTTGCGTTTTAGCAAGCTTATCACAGATTTTCTTATACAGAACGTGAGCATAATCTTTATCCTGGCTGGTCGCAGCCATGCCCCAGTCATAGTTCCAGCCGAGCTGCGGCGCTTTGCCGTGCTGCCGGATACTGTTACCGATAATCACGACTTCTTTGATTTCTCCCGCAATGACGCTGAAACCGCTGAGGCCGAACACCAGCGCTGCTGTTAACCAGTATTTTTTTAACATCTTTCAATCTCCTTCTGCCTATTTTGATGATTTTTCCGATAACGCATTCCAGACGGCTTCCGCAATCAGCTTCATGCCGCGATTGCCGGGACGGGCGGCAAGTTTGGGATAAACCCCGTCAGCCGAGGCAAGATTAGCCGGATCTTGCGCAATTTCGCGCAGACTGACGAATTTAGCCCCCGCCGCCTGCGCAGCCCCGGCAATGCAAGGTTCGATCTTTCCGTTGCTCCACGGGCCGATGCAGATTACGGTTTTGGCGGAGCTCCCGCGAAGTTCTTCGATCATCTGCCGGTAGGCTTTCTGATATTCCTCCGGTGAAATACCGCTATGATAGTTGTCGCCAAGCTGAATAATAATCACATCGGCGGAATTGGGCACAAGATGGACCCAGCCGGTCATGGTATCTTCATACATGATATTATCGAGCGTCAGTACGGCATTTGGAAAAACAGTCTTAACCAGAGCAAAAAGCCGGTGCGCATAGTCCTTGTCCTCACTGGTGGCGGCCATGCCCCGGTTGCAGTTCCAGCCGAGTTCCGGTACCGGGGCGTTTTTGGTCATGCCGTCACCGATAATCAGAAGTTCATTAATGTGCTGCCCGAAAACGTTTCCGGCAATTATTATTGCTGTAAATGCCAGCAAAAGAAGTTTCATTATATTCCGACCTATAAGTTTATGACTTTTTATTTGCCGGAATCTGTCTCAGGCGACTGTATATTCCGGCTGAAATATTTCAACAGCACTTCCTTGCGCGGCGTAGTCTTTTTTATGGAATTATCGGACTGGCTTTCTCCATGTTCGACGCTCCAGCCGTGGTATTCGCGGAAAGCATGATAAGTCCAGTCCCAGCCGTATTCTTCGAAGATGTCAATGACATCTTTCAGCCAAAGTTCCCCGCCCGGAGCCCAGCGGGCGGTGCTGAATTCTCCAACATAAACCGGCACTTGATATTTCTGCTGGAATTCGCGCGCCGGCGCCAGCGCTTTGCGGAGTTCCTCCTTGTCCCATTTTTTGCCGCCGATCATGCCGGGATAGCTGATGCCGGCGGAACGGCCATGAACGCCCTGATGCGTAAATTCGCCGGGGCTGTAGAAATGAATGCTGTAAATCACATTTGAAACGTTAACCGGTTTGAATGCTTCCAGCCCGGCCGGGCTGCCCCACATCGCCGGTTCAATGATGATTGGTTTGACCGGGTCAACGGCCCGGATGGCTTTGGCGACGCGTTCGGCCAGCCGGTTCCAGTCCAGGGCGCCGCCAGGCTGGTAGACATAATTATTTTCGCGCGGTTCATTGAGTATATCGTATCCCCAGATCATCGGATTGTCTTTATAGCGGGCGGCCATTTTTTCCCAGGCGCCGACCAGCATATTCTGGCTTGCTACAGTCCATTTCAATTCATTGTGCAGCAGTTCGTCCTGGGTCATGCCGGGGCCGGAATGCAGATCGATGAGAATCTTAACGCCGTATTTGCGGCATAGCGGCAGAACTTTATCGAGCCGGGCGAGTTCCTCGTCCAGCCATCCGTTCAGCAATTCCGGCGTGGTCAAATTCCGCCGCTGCGGATTGCTGAGCTGAAACCGCATCAGATTGGCATGCCAGAGCTGTCCCAGTTCCATGATATCGGCGTCCCCGAGCGCACCGCCGCTCATGACGCCGCGATATTGCGTGGTTTTCTGAAGTGGCGCTGACTGCGCCGCGGCGGCAGTGAAATTTTCGGTTTCCGGGATCATGGTGATTTTGATGGCGGCAACAGAGAGGCTGCCGGTGCAGCCCTGTAACCCGAGCGCAAGGTCGAGTTTTTCCGCATTGGCCGGAACCCGGATAAAGGTGGTGAACTTCTGCCAGTCATAAGTGCCGTACCGTTTGCTTTGATCCTGCCATACTTCCGAATAGGGAGATTTCAGATGGATCATCAGCTTGGGACCGAGATAATCAAATTTCGGTTTGCTCAGATTGTCGCTTTTCATCATGGCTTCCAGTATCAGCCCGCGGCATCTGGCTTTATTCAAGTCCATCTGTATGCTTGAGAGACTGTTCTGCGGCGCGTTGTAACTGAATTTAACGCATCCGGAGCCTTCCGGGCCGCCGTCAGGAACATATTCCATACCCGGACAAGAAGTCCATTTTTTTATTGAACCGGCGTCTGCAAAATTCTCCTTAAAGAGAATTTCCGCCTGCTCCTCCGCCGCCATGACGAAACATTGCTGTCCCATGACTGCCGCAACAGCCAAAGCAGTTTTAAAAAAAATTCTGATAATCATTCTTTTCACTCCAGTGGACTCCTCGCAGTTATAAGTTATTCCGTTTTATATTATTCTGCAATTGTGATTGTTATGTCATCAACCCATAATGTGCCCTGGCATTCCTGCATGCCCAAAACCAGTTCCAGCACTTCGGCGTTAGCAGGAATATTGGCGGTCGCGGTGAACTTTTCCCAGTCAAACGTTCCGGATTTTTTTGTCTGATCTTCCCATGCCTGGCCGGCGGACGACTTGAAATAGAGCATCAGCTTGGGGCCGAGGTAATCTTTTTCAGCTTTGGTGATGTCTTTACCTTTCATCATGGCTTCAAGCTTGATCTTTTTACCTCGGAATTTACTGACATCAAGTGTCATGGTAATCATCGCGCCTTTGGCTGACTGCCCGGCAGGAAGTTCGAATTTTACACAGGCGGAACCGTTGATTCCTTCTACCGCGGGGATGCTGGCGGATTCTTTGTTGCGCCAGTTGTCCAGTTGTCCGGCATTGAAGTTTTCTTCAAATAATACATCCGCCGCCATAGCACCATTACAAATAATTCCAGTCATGGAGGCACAGATTACGGTCATAATTAATTTACTTTTCATCTTTGTTTTCCTTTTAGGAGCTGTCAAGAAATAAACTTGCCAAGTCTCGCGAAATATCCCGAATAGATTTTGAGAATTGCCGGGGAGGCGCATACCCGAAGGTATGTAGCGAACCGGCAAACACAAAGACATTCGGGAGAAGCGCGAAGATGTAAAGTTTATTTCTTTACGGCACCTTACTTATATTTATGTGCTTGTGAACAGATTTAATTGACGATACAATTTATTGTCAGTCATCAGATATGAAATCTTCATTCCCTGATTATCCGGCTCCTGCTGTTTTTCTTGAAATACTCGAGCAATAGTTCATTTCTGGAAGCAGTCGGCTCCGTCCTTAATTCGGGAGAAATATTTCCCGGCACCCCTTGTTCATCCGGCCAGCGCTCAGTTTCGCCAAACTTAATTGGCGGCAATCTCCGTGGTAAACGCAGCGTCTTCGGCAAGCCGGCATACTGCCAGGAATAGATCATGAAAATATAACCGGTATATTCCTGTCCTCAAGCCGGATTTGCCATAAGCCTGGATTCTATCTACGGCTTCGTCAATGGCATCCACATGTTATATGAATCAGCGGCCCCGTAAACGGTACTCCAGCGTTTGTTCTCGACGTGACCGTCAAAAAAGGCGACATTGGCGGAACTCTTTTCATTGTGACGATAATTGGTGCCGTTGGTGACACGGGTGGCGTCTGGAGTTTCCAGGAAGCGCCAGTAGGCTTTGCCGGTGTAGTTCGGATCCGCGGCTGTATACGATATCATCCAGTCGAATGCGTCAAGAAACACCAGCTTGCCGGACGGACGTTTGATCTTGGGTATAAAATATCCTCTGAAACCGGTGCCCCAGGTTGAGATGAGTTCCTGATAATTCATGCCGTAGGAATACACTACGTTTTTAGTGGCAAATGCATATGTGGCCTTGGGGCAATAAAGCGATTCCGGCCAGACACCGTAGTTTTTAACTTTCAGATAAGGCATGTACTGGGGATTGGCGTACCAGCCGGCGCTGCCGTTATGCACCGGCACAAAATAATCCCGCTCGGAACTTGCGTATAACAATCCGGCGGTATTGATTTGTTTCAGATTGCCGGCACACTGGATGGTTCTGGCTTTATCACGGGCTTTGTTAAGCGCCGGCAGCAGCATTCCGGCGAGGATTGCGATGATGGCGATCACCACGAGGAGTTCGATGAGTGTAAAATTTTGCTGTCGTCTCATTTTAATCCGCTCCATAAGTTATTCTTTGTTACTTATAGATAATAACACCGGCGGAGTTAAAATGGAATGTTCAAAAATGTAAATGTATGTCTGTTTCTGCAAAACTGCTGATGCCGTCGAAAAGTCGCGCGGCCAGGGCCCGGTCAGCGCTTTTTCCGGTAGGCGGCGGGACTGCAGCCATAGAACCGCTTAAATGTTTTGGAAAAATGAAACTGGTCTTCAAAACCGAACATGTCGCTGATTTCCTTGATTGTCAACCGCTGGTTGTTTATGTATGTTTCCGCTTGCTCCAGTTTGTAACGCATAAATGACCGGGCAGGAGATTCGCCGAGAAATTGTTTACATTTATGCGCCAGCGAACTTTCACTCATATTCATATCGGCGGCAATTTTAGGAACATTCAACTTGCCATGTATATTTCTTTCAAACAGCGAGAACAATGTGTTTTTTAATGCCTCGTCACTTAAATTCCTGGTGAACAGCGGCGACAGCCGCTCCTGGGGAAACTGGAAAACAATTTCCCAGAAAAACGCCTGAAAAAGGCCGTCCAGCACATAATACAGTCCATAATCGTGTTCGGCAGACCCCGTCTTGACCAGCGGTTTCAATGTAGAGTCATAATATATGTCAGATGGCAGATTGGCATCCGGCGCATCCGCGACGTTGCTTTCCTCGGCGGAGCCGGCCTCGGTCAGCAGATTAAATATGGTGTTAATGAATCTTTCGGCGGGAAACGCAATTTTTTGTTTTGCAATGTCAATATTATCCCGGAATAACCGTTGTTTTTTTAATTTGTCATGGCCTTTCAGAACAAACGCAATGACCATGTATTCGGTTCCGACATGCAGAATATCCTGATGCCAGTCGCCTTCCTGTATCATCAGCACCTCACCAACATGCACCGACACCTCCTGTCCATTCAGCAGACATTTGTAGTCGCCTATCTTCGGGATGACGATTTCATAGGACGGATGACAATGCTTGCGATAGACAAAATCCTGTTTGGATTTGAAAAATTGGATTGAGGTCAAAAGGGTTTCGTAAGAATTTGCCGCCATCACATCGTAGTAGCTGATCGAAGTCTTTCGCTTGAAAAGCTCATTTTCTTCTTTGTAATACATAAATTTTGTGTCCCTAATGTTTACAACGATAAATATACGTTACTGCATCCAGTTTTTTTTTCCATTTACATCGGGGTCAAATTTTATTACATCGGGGTTAAACTTTAGCGTTTGATTCTGCTGAAAAAGTCGCCGTTATGCGCGATATCACATATTACTTGTGCTAAAAACGGTCACTTAAAATTACTGAAAAAGGAAAAATTGCTGTTTTTTCAGCAGAATCAGCGTTTGTGTTTTCGTGCAATAATTCATTGATTTATCGCCTGTTTTTTAATCGATACTCCCTTTAATCAGTCCGGCTTGCTTACTGCAACCGCCTCGCTTTAACATGCTTTATGTTCCGCGAAATGCAAGCCAAAAAAATTGGCGGAGGCGCAAACGGTGAAAACCTCTGCGCCGTTCCTATGAATTCAACGGACTAAAGTCCATTGCTACAATATGGGCCGTTCCTATGGAACTCGGGTCTTGGGGGGCCGTCTACAACGGACTAAAGTCCATTGCTACAACATGGATCGCGCCTCCGGAGCTGCAAAATCCATTTTGCTTCAACGGCGAAATGCCATAGCAACCGTCATTATGGAATTGAAGGGTATAAGCCGGAAAGACGACCGGCTTTCGTA
>JBAYIO010000061.1:0-33889 GCA_041665605.1 Victivallaceae bacterium
CGTTCTATGGTAATATATGTACTGCGGAGATTATTCATTTTTACCTCTTAGTTGTGTTTGAGTATAAAATGAACTTTTTTCCGCATTTTTCAAAGTCTTAATTCAAACTTTTGAAATTACCTCTTATAGAGTATAATTTTAGACAGAATCAGATGAAAACGAAGATCAGTCCCACGGCCATCAGGGCAAGAGCGGTCAGTACAGTCAGAACGCGTTTGCGGGCGGTGCCTTCCTGGGCTTTCACGCCTTTGAAGCCGGAAATCCGGGAATAGCTCTGGGTGTGAATATAGCGGAGCAGATTTTTCCGGCTGTGGCGTTTAGAAGTGTGTGTGTGCAAAGTCATTTCAAGATCCGCCCGCGCCCATTGAGAAGTAAATAACGGCGCTTATGATCAGGGCTCCCAGAAAAATCGCGATTGCCGCCGGCAGGCTGAAGACAAATCCCAGGCGGAATATCTGCAAAAAAGTCATGGAATTGATGTCCGGCAGCAATGAACTCTTTGAACTGCCGCCGCCGGAGTGGCCTTCATGCGGCATCAGTTTCTTATACCTGGCGGTCTGGCGGATAAACTCCAGCCGGGAATTTTCGATTTTCCGGCAGGCGTCGGCCAGCAGGGCGGTGTCGTTTTCGCTCTGCCCGTCCTTTTCCGCGAGTTCATTAATTTCCACCGACATTTTCTGACAGAGTTCATGCAGTCCGGCGGTCTCTTCCTCGTAGAACTTGAATTTCTTCTGCTCTTCCGGCAGTACCGCCATCGTTTCAATAATCTTATTGTGCAGATCTTTTCTGGATTTCAGGTATTCGTCATGCCGTTTTCTCATTGCGCGGATAAATTTCCGGTCCGGCTCCGTTGACTTTACCGTTTCGCCTCTTTCAGTCTGGGCGATCTGCTCGTCGGATATCTGCGGAAGGGTTGAAGTGTCGTGGTCATTGCCTTTTTCATAAGTCTTCAGACGGTCTCTGATGTGAATCAGTCCGTCGCTGATATAATCTTTTCTGCTCATACAACAACCTCTTGTTTAGATACCGCATTTCAACGTGCAATAAAATAACGCGGGAAACGGTATTTCGCCACCGCGTTATCAATTATGCTCAATGTATCTTGAGTCTTCTGGCAACAAAATCGGCGTCCTTGTCGCCTCTGCCGCTCAAATTAACCAGAATATTGACATCTTTGCCGAGAGTGCCGGCGAGTTTGGCGGCATACGCCACGGCATGGGAACTTTCCAGCGCCGGGATAATCCCCTCAAGCCGCGACAGCTTCATGAACATATCCAGACATTCGTCATCGGTGCAGGACACATATTCGGCGCGCTTAATATCTTTCAGCAGGCAGTGCTGCGGACCGACGCCGGGATAATCCAGCCCGGAAGCGATTGAATAAACCGGAAGCGGATCGCCTTTTTCGTCTTGCAGCACATAGCATTTAAAGCCGTGAATGCTGCCTTTGGAGCCTTTGGTCAGGGTGGCGGCATGATCATTGGTATGAAGGCCCAGCCCGGCCGGTTCGACGCCGATCAGCTTTACGTCCAGGTCATGCAGGAACGCGGTGAAGAGGCCCATGGCGTTGCTGCCGCCGCCGACGCACGCAATCGCGTAATCCGGCAGCTTTCCGGTCATTTCCAGGAACTGCGCTCTGGCTTCCCGCCCGACGATGCTCTGGAAATCGCGGACTATCATCGGAAACGGATGCGGCCCGACGACGGAGCCGATGGCGTAGAAGAAATTCTGCGGGTCCTTGAGCAATTCCTCGAACGCGCTGTCAACTGCGTCCTTCAGCGTGGCGGTGCCGCGGCTGACCGGCACTACCGTGGCGCCGAGAATCTTCATTTTGACAACGTTGGGATGTTCCTTTTTAATATCGACTTCACCCATGTGGATTTCGCATTTGAGCCCGAGCAGGGCGCAGGCCGTCGCCAGCGCGACGCCGTGCTGGCCGGCGCCGGTTTCGGCGATGACTTTGGTCTTCTTCATGAATTTAGCCAGCAGCGCTTCGCCCAGGCAATGATTGATTTTATGCGCGCCGGTATGGTTCAAATCTTCGCGTTTAAGGTATATCTGCGCGCCGCCGGCAGATTCGCTCAGCCGCCTGGCGTGATATACCGGGCTGGGCCGGCCGACATAGTATTTGTAAAGATAATTCAGTTCATCCTGAAATTTTTTGCTGTCTTTGATTTCCAGATAAGCATCATTGATCTCGTTCATTATTTTGATCAGATACTCCGGAATCAACTGGCCGCCGTATTCGCCGAAAAAGCCATTTTTGTCGGGCAGATTTTTGTGGTCCAGCTTCTCTTTCATTGTTCACCTTTTCTGTTATCAGTTAAAAAAATTATGAATCTTCTATTCTTGACATATTTCAATGACTGCATGTATCAGGTTAAAATAAATCCAGTCCGTCAATCCTGCAAACCGGAAAAATCAAAAAAAAGCTATATCGACAGACATCTCACACTATCCTGTTGCGAAAAACTGTATACCGCTTAAAAAAATAAATTATCCGGATTATAAAAGGGTACATGAGCAGTCGGTAGTACAGTTATAAGTCAAATTAAAAATTCATTCCGCGAGGAAGCATACAAGGTTGCATTCGGCAATCAAAAGTTTATATTGACGGGAAGCCTTTAAGCTGATCCTTTTAAAAGAAATGGCATAAACTATAAATGCAAAGAGGATTATTTCACGGATTACAGGAAAAGATGTTATGCAGAAACACACGAAGTCCAAGATAGTTTTTTTTCATCTTTTATTTGCAAGTATAGTCGTTTTTGCTTTATTCATTCGTCTCTGCGGCCTTTGTCGCGGATGGATCTATGATGAGATATGGGGACTGACTTCATGGATGAAAACCAGCGACTGGACAATTTTAAATATGCTGGATTATCAGAACAATCACCCGCTTAATACTGTCTGCATGAAGTATGGAAACATGTTTTTTGGACTGAATTACTTCGCCATACGCTTTCATGACTTTATTGCCGGAGTTTTGCTGATTCCTGTTGTCTACATGCTTGCAATTGTTTGGACAAAAAACAAATATATCGCGCTTTTATCTTCAATTTTTGCGGCGGCCCATGGCGGCCTGATTTATTACTCCCAGGTTGCCCGCGGATATTCTCTTGAGACCTTTCTTGTGACGGTGTTTTGTCTTCTTACTGTTCTCTGGATCAGCAGCGCGGACAAATTAAGCCGGATTAAGCGCTGTGGAATAGCATTGGGAATGGTAATTTCGATGATTACGGCATGCATTACATTATGCACCGCAATTTTATTTATTGCTTCAATAATGGTTTATCATTTATATGTGCTCATTTTAAAATATTTCCGCCGGAAGGGAACTATCCGTCACAAAATAATCAAATTACTCCTGGACAATCTGGAGTTGATTTTCGCCTGGCTTTTCATCACGTCATTTGCCGTTTTATTATATGTCGTCAATTATCATAAATTCGTAAGTGCGGTTCCTGCCGCCGGCGGTATTGTCGTTGACTCTTTTCTAAGTTTCGTTTTATTTGTCAAAACTTTATTTGCCAGCCTTCTTCCCTGCTGGATATTGATTCCTGTCTTTTTCGCAATATTTAAACAACGTTTCAGATCCGTGATAATATTGCTGATAATGCTTGGCCTGACGGTATTGTCTTTCGCATTTTTAACAAAAGGCGGTCCGGTCAGGGCATATTTGCCGCTGGTTCCGTTTCTCTGTATCGCCAGCGGTTGCGGTTTCTACATTATTTTGAAACTATTCTTAAAAAACAGATACAGCCTAATAATAAAGCAGCTCAGCCTGCTCGCGGGATTCGTAATATGTGCACTGACCGCCGGGCCGGATACTGACAAGTGGGCAGAACCTGACTGTAAGGAAGATTTCGCGACTATATCCACAATTCCGGCAAATTATCTGCTTGCTTACCCGGCCTGTTACACCCTGCCGCTTGCGTTTAACAATAAACCTGCTGTTTACAAGGATAATTTCTCCAGAATCAACAATTGCGGCGATGGCAGCAAACTGTTGACGTTGGGAACCGCGAATGGCCAGATCAGTGTTTTAAACAGCAATCAGGGGGAAATAAATATTCCGCTTGGAGCCAATGGCAAAGAAGTTAAATTCGATAAGCTTGAATTATTTGAATATCCGTTGACAAGAGTATCTAAAAAAATGAATATTCGCAATAAAGCCATATTGGCTGTTATTCCATTCAATTCAATGAAAATCACTAATGATGCGGTAAATTATTTGAGAGACCGGTACAACGGGGAATGGTTTATGCTCAATTGCTGGCTTTATGTTCCATTTATTATGAAATCTGATAACTTTTCCGCGATTGTTTTGATTCATCAAGCTTTATCACAGACCATTCCCGTGGAAGAACTGCTTGACATAGAACAAAAAAGTCATCGGCAGATAAAATTTTTTGCAGTTACACTGGACAATTAACCGCAATCACAGGGTTCAATATTTAACCGGCATAGATATGGAATTATTCTTAATAGATGCAGTAGCGGCTTCAAGAGCCGCCACCACCTCATAACCATTCATGCCGTCAGTCAGAGGCTTTTTCTTATTAATCACACAATCTATAAAATGATTGCATTCACTTCTCAAAGGCTCACTTAGTCCTATTCGCGGTATTAATACCTGCCCGTCCTGGATGCTGAACTGGAACTCTGCAAGCGTGCCCTCAACCTGTTCGCGGTATTCCGCGCGAGTGATTGATTTGTCAAATATCCTGATAGGCTCTCCGGAAGACATATCGTCCCATACCAGCATTTTTTTATCTCCGACCACAGTAATCTGACGAACTTTGCACGGATGCAGCCAGGATGCTAAAATGTTGCATTTTACTCCGTTGCTGTAGCTGAAAGTGGCAGAGACAACATCTTCTATTTTGGGTTCCAGCAGGCAGCTTCCAGTTGCAGTAACCTCTGAAGGGCGGTCATTGAGCCAGTAATTAAAGATTGATATATCGTGCGCGGCCAAATCCCAAAGCGCATTGGCATCATTCCTGACCGGGCCTAAATTAGTGCGCTGTCCGTGAATAAAAAGTATTTTTCCCAATTCGCCGCTCTCTATCTGCTCTTTGGCATAACGAATGCCCGAATTGTAAAGGAACACGTGGCCTACCATAAAGCACAATTTTTTTTGTTCTGCCACTGCCATCAGTTCACGGACTTGTTGAGCAGAAGGCGCTATCGGTTTTTCAATGAAGAGATGCTTGCCTGCCTGTAGCGCCGCCAGGGCAATTTCGTAATGAGACCCCAGGGGGGTGGCAACAATCACCGCATCCAGCCCGTTTCCCGGCGCGACCACTTCAGTATAATCAGTGGTAAACGGGACTTTATACCTGTTCAGCTTGCGCTGTTTCTCCGGCGACTTGTCGCAAATTATTTCAAGAGAAACATCAGGATTTTCGTAAAAATTTCGAAACAGATTAGGTCCCCAATGTCCCAGGCCGATCATGCCTACTTTTAACATTTTGACTCCATGCTTAAATTATAATATTCTTAACAGCCGTGCCGGATTTCCCGCATAAACCCCGGAAACAATAATGTTCTTTACCACAACACTTCCTGCTCCAATCACTACATTGTCACAAATTTTTACCGGGAGAATCGTGGAGTTTGAACCGATATTCACTTTGTTGCCGATAACAGTAGGAAGCCAGTCTTTATCTTCTCTGGACGGCATTCCTCCCTTAAACAAGTCATTGATGAACATTACGCCATGAGCAATAAAACAGTCTTCCCCGATTGAAACCTTATCGCAAATGAAAGAATGCGACTGTATTCTAGTCCTGCTGCCAATTTTTACATTACACTGAATTTCAACAAAAGGTCCGACAAAGCAATCATCTCCAAACGTACATGAATAAAGATTCACCGGCTCAACAACTTTAAAATTACTGCCGTGTTTTACATTAACAATCCGGCACTGATATCTGGTTATTTCAGAATCCATTAAAACTCCCCCGGCAACTGTTGCATTAAGTTATTTCAATCCGACCCCGACTTTTATCCATGGCTCCAGCATTTCCCACCAGCCGACAAATGGTTTTATTTTAGAATAATTCTTTTTTGCCGCAGGATAGATCATACTGATTGGCACCTCGATGCACCGGTACTTAAGCTTCAGCGCTTTGGCATATATATAATATTCAAACTGATAATGCCAAAGCCAATCCTCCTGCCATTTTACAGCTTTATTATTCACAATATCCGTTTTAAATGCACGATAACCGCAAGTCGCATCAGTCAGCTTCTTAAAGAAAAGCAGCCGGATCATGGTATTTACCACCCAGGGAATGGATATTTTTCTGAACAGCGGCAGATTGGGTGAATTCCCGCCCTCCAGGAAACGAGATCCGGTAACATAGTCAGCCGCGCCGTCTTTAATGGGGTTGATAACCCGTTGCATCTGTTCAGGTATCATCTTGCCGTTGCCGGCTATATTGACAACTATCTCGCAGTTTCGCTTTAATGCCTCTTCCACGCCAATTTTCAACGCGTACCCGATACCGTAATTTTTATCCAGACGGATACATTCAAAACCTGACCGGTCAATAATTTCGGCTGAACCATCGGTACTGCCGTTGTCAACAATGATAAAGACATCGGCAGCCATCGCCTTTTTGCATCGTTCCAGAAGTTCCGGAAGCTGCTCCATCTGATTGTAAACCGGCATTATACATAAAGCCCGCATGGCAGTATTCCTGTCTATTTTAACAGTTCAAGCAGCGTATTGCATACTGCCGACACTTCTTCGCCGGTCATTTCCGGAAACATCGGCAGAGAAATAATTTGTCCCGCTACTTTCGTAGAAACGGGAAATGACTCTCTGGCAAAATCCATATCCGCGTATACTTTCTGCTTATGCACAGTAACCGGATAATGAATACCGGCGAATATGCCGGCTTCATTCAGTTTCAATAATAACTCGTCGCGGTTCCGGTCTTTAATCCTGATTACAAAAAGGTGATAATTCTGGAAGCTTCCCGACGGAGCCTCCGGCGGCAATGCAATAGCTTCGCAGTCACCGAGCAATCTGCGATATTGACCGGCAAGCTGGTTGCGCGCATGATTCCATTCATCAAGATGCTTAAGTTTGAAATCAAGAATTGCCGCCTGGACGGTATCAAGTCTGGAATTGCCGCCTTCGCGGTCATGTACATATTTTACTTTTCCTCCCCAGTTGCGCAACGCCCGGATTTCTTCAGCGAGAGCCTCATCATTAGTCGCCACAGCTCCGCCGTCACCAAACGCGCCCAGATTTTTGCCGGGGTAAAAACTGAATCCTGAACCAATGCCCATACTGCCGCATTTTGCTCCCAGACAGACACTGCCGTGCGCCTGGCAGGCATCTTCCACTATCACTGTTTTTGCGCCGAATTTACGCTTAATGGCGGAAATGTCGTAAGGGTAGCCGTAAAGGTGAACCGGCAATACCACTTCCGGCGCCGGCCCGTTATATTTGTCAACATCCATCTGATAAGTATTTTCGTCAATATCACATAAAGCGATCGTGCCCCCCGCATTGGCAATGGCCAATGCGGTAGCGATAAAGGTATTATTCTGAGTCAGCACCGTCTTGCCTTTAACGGCATAAGCTTTAAGCAGCAAAGTAAGGGCATCTGTTCCGGAGCCTACGCCAATAACATGTTTTACCCCGAGATATTGGGCAAAATTATCTTCAAATTCGTTCAATGCTTTCCCCATAACGAATTGACAGGATGAAGCTGTTGTCACTAACAAGCGGTTATAGTCGTCCTGATATTTTTGATAATTACGTTGTAGATTGACAAGAGGAATAACCATATTTCAATACCTTCAAATTTATAAAAATCAGATTCAATAACTATACAACAAAAACAGTAAAAAACAATTCAGTTTATTATTTCACAGTTATCAAGCATGCTTCTGTTACGGACGACGGAGTGGCTTTCCCTTGCAATATTTTTGCATTTTTACTTGAAAATATCCGGATTTGGTTTATTCATAACAACCTAAATTGATCTTAATAATGCTTTGCAAGGATAAAATATCATGAGCAATAAAGAGAACACCATCATGTTATGGCATGACCGCAGGAGCGCCGGAACCGGCAGGGAACAGGATGACTTTCAGCCGTTTATGGAAGTCCATCTGCTGAAAACAGAAAATCCGCTGGGCGCGGTCGTGATCTGCCCCGGAGGCGGTTATGGCGGACGGGCGGCCCATGAAGGCGTTACCATTGCCGAAAAATTCAATGCGCTGGGACTCCACGCCTTTGTCGTGCAGTACCGGGTTGCCCCGTATCGCTTTCCGGCCCCGCAGGAAGACGCGTTGAGGGCGATAAAAATCATCCGTTCCCGCGCCGCGGAATGGAAAGTCAAACCGGATAAAATCGCGATCTGCGGATTCTCCGCCGGCGGACATCTCACGGCCTCCACCGGAATCTTTTTCGATAAAGTCAAAGCCGATGCAGGCGACAAGGCCGACAGCTTTTCCAGCCGTCCGGATGCGCTGATCCTGTGCTACCCGGTAATCAGCAGCGGCGAGAAAGGCCATCAAGGCTCTTTTGCTAATCTGCTCGGGCCGGAAGTCGCCCCCGAACACAAAGAAAAATATTCTCTGGAGAAACTTGTCAGCAGAAATACTCCTCCGGCGTTTCTCTGGCATACTGCCGATGACGGCGGCGTGCCGGTGGAAAACAGCCTGATGTTCAGCCTGGCGCTCCGGGAACATGAAATCCCGTTCGAACTGCATGTATTTCCGCAAGGCCGTCACGGGCTCGGACTGGCGCCTGAACAGCCGAATATCGCGGTCTGGCCGGAACTCTGCCTGACCTGGCTGAAAGGCATGGGCTGGTAGTCAGTTCTGGATTATTTTCCTGATGCTGGGGATACCGCCGTGGCGGACAATGTCGCCACGGTTCATATAGATGATGTCTTCGCAAATATTGGTGGTTAAATCCGCAATGCGTTCCAGATCGCGCGATACGCTGAGCATGTTCAGATAGTAATCAACGTTCTCCGGATGCTTCTGGATTAATGTTTTTACATCTTTGAACATCCGGCTGTTATATTCATCCACAATCTCGTCTTTTTCGATAACTTCGAGCGCCAGCACTTCATTCATATAAATTAATGAATCCAGCGCGCCTTTGAGCATGCTTCTGGTTATATCCATCATCGGCTTGAAATCGATTTCACCTTTGCACTTTTTACCCTCGGCGATGGCTTTGGCGCGTTTTGCGATGTTGGCGCCGTGGTCGCCAATGCGTTCCAGGTCGTTGTTGACTTTCAGACAGGCAACGACATAGCGCAAGTCGCTGGCTACCGGCTGGTATAGCGCCAGAATTTTCAGACATTCCTCTTCAATGGCGATTTCCTTCTTGTCAATGGTTTCGTCATTATCTATCACTTGCAGCGCCTTCTCTGCATCGTTTTCAACGGCGGCGTCAACGGCGCTCCGGACCGCATTCTCCACCATCGAGCACAGGATCAGGATATCTTTTTTCAGATTGGCGATGGCGTTGTTCAGATGAATATTCATTTTCGGCTCCTGTTTTTTATAAATGTTAAATCAACCGAATCTTCCGGTAATATAATCTTCGGTTTGTTTGTTTGCCGGGCTGGTAAAGATTTTTTCAGTAATATCAAATTCGATTATTCTCCCCTGATAATAAAATGCCGTATAATCGGAGATCCTGGCCGCCTGCTGCATATTATGGGTGACTATGACAATGGTGAACTCCTGTTTCAGTTCTTCAATCAGATCCTCCACTTTGAGCGTGCCGACCGGGTCGATTGCGGAAGTCGGCTCGTCCATCAGCAGGATTTCCGGTTCGGCGGCGATCGCGCGGGCGATGCAGAGCCGCTGCTGCTGTCCGCCTGACAGGGCCATCCCGCTCTTCTTCAGCTTGTCTTTAACTTCATCCCACAGGGACGCTCCGCGCAGCGCCTTTTCCACGCGTTCAACGATTTCACTTCTGGACAGCGCAAAGTGCAGTTTCAACGGATAGGCGACATTGTCGAAAACGGACATTGGAAACGGGGTGGGTTTCTGGAAAATCATGCCGACTTTGCGGCGCAGTTCCAGGATGTCCACTGAATTGTCGAGAATGTTCTGCCCGTCCAGTATGATTTGTCCGTCGGCGCGCTGTTCGCGATAGAGTTGATAAATGCGGTTGAACGTCCGGAGCAGGGTGGATTTGCCGCAGCCGGACGGGCCGATGATTGCGGTGACCTGCTTTTCCAGGATGTCAATATTATTGTCAAAAAGCGCCTGATGCGTCCCGTAATAAAAATTCAGATTACGGACCGATATTTTGGTACTTTTCGCTCCCGCTGCGTGATTGTTGCTGATGCCGTTATTTTCCATGTCTGCCGTCCTTGAATAAAAATCTGCATGAAATGTTTAAAATCAATATCGCCGCGGTGATAACCAGCGCCGCGCCCCAGGCACGGGTGTGCATCTCGGGAAACGGCGAATTCGTGGCGTATTCAGTAATCGTAATGGTCAGATTTGAAGTCGGTTGAGTAAAATACCCGAACGGCCAGCTATCGCTGCAAAGCGCAGTGAAAAGCAGCGGCGCGGTCTCGCCGCTTACTCTGGCAATCGCCAGCAGCACGCCCGTCATCAGGCCGGTTCTGGCGGCGCGGCAGATAATGTTCAACGTGGCTTTCCAGCGTGGCGCCCCGAGCGCCAGCGCGGATTCGCGCAGCGCGTCCGGAACCATCAGCAGCATATCTTCGGTTGTGCGCAGAACCACTGGGAACATGATGATGGACAATGCGACGGAACCTGCCAGTCCGGAAAAATTCTTTGTGGTATAAACCATCAGCGCATAAACGAACAGACCGACGATGATTGAAGGGATTCCCATCATTACATTTGCGGAAAATCTGATGACATTGCCGAGTTTACTGCCTTTGGCGAATTCCGCCAGATAAATCCCCCCGAGCAGTCCGGGCGGGACGCCGACTACTACAGCGCCCAGGGTAATAAAGATGGTGCCGAGAACGGCATTGGCCACTCCGCCGTCCGGAATGCCGTACGGTTTGGTCGGTTCGGTGAAGAACGCCCAGGAAAAACTGCGGAAGCCGTTATCGAAAACGGTATATAAAATCCAGCCCATGAATATCAGGGCGAGCCCCACGGTAAAAATTGAAGCGGCGGTAACTGCCAGGTTGAGATTCTTTCTGAAAAAAAGTCCGCGTTTCTTCATTATTTCTCTCCCATTTGTCTGCTTACCCGGTTGAGCCAGAACTGGGCAAGCACCTGAATCAGGAAAGAAATTGCCAGCAGAATTAATCCCAGTTCAAACAGCGCGCTTCTGAACACGCCCTGGGCTTCGGCAAAATTATTGGCCAGCGTGGCGGAAATAGTGGTGCCTGCCTGATAAAGCGAAGTCGGCATTTTCTGGACATTGCCGATGACGAACAGCACGGCCATAGTCTCTCCCACCGCGCGTCCAAGCCCGAGAAAAATTGCTCCGAGCAGTCCGCGTGCTCCGTAGCGCATGGTAATATCAAGGGTGACTTCCCAGGAAGTGGCGCCGGCGCCGAATGCTGATTCCTTGAGTACCGGCGGCACCATCCTGAACACATCGCGCATGACCGCGCAGATGAACGGCAGAATCATTATCGCCAGGATTATTCCTGAAGTCAGAAAGCCGAACCCGTTGCCTTCCCCGGCAAAAAGCGGAGTTGCGCCCAGATGAAGCGTGTCCGCCAGAAACGGCTGGACATGGTTCTGCATGAACGGAACAAAAATAAACAGGCCCCACATGCCGTAGATGATGCTGGGGATCGCCGCAAGCAGATCGATCGCATGGCTCAGCGTATGACTCAAGGCCGGAGGCGCGGTTTCGACCAGAAACATGGCAACGATAAAACTGAGCGGGACGGCAATAATCACCGCGATCCCCGTTGTCACCAGCGTTCCGGCGATGGCGGGCATTGCGCCGTACAGATTCTTAACCGGGTCCCATTCGCTGGAAATCAGGAAATTCAGACCAAACGTCCTGATTGCCGGAATCGAACTCCAGGACAACTGGATAAAGAAGCCGGCCATCACCGCCACTGCCAGCAATGCGCAGACAGCGGTGATGACTTTGAAAAGCTGATCCGACACATCCGGCGAGATCAGTTGTTTTTTCGAATTTTCCATTAAATCTTCTTACTTATTCTTCTGATTTGTAATTAACCGGTTTGCCGTCGGCAACCACTGATTTATCCCAGGATGACCTTATCAGATTGAAAACGTTCTCCGGGATGGGAACGTATTTCAGATTGGTCGCGCTTTGAGCGCCTTCAGTGAAACACCATTTAAAATATTTGAGCATGGCTTCGGCTTTGGCTTTGTTCGCCTGATTTTTATAAATCAGAATAAAGGTGGCGCCGGTAATCGGCCATGAATCTTTGCCGGGCTGGTCGTTCAGTTCCATATAGAACGCGGGAGCGTTCTGCCAGTCGGCGTTGGCGCCGGCGGCCTGGAAAGTGCTGATTTCAGGTTTGACGAAATTGCCGTCACGATTCTTCAGCATAACAGTCGGCATTTTTGATTCAAGCGCATAAGTATATTCCACATATCCGATGGCCCCTTCGATTTTCTGTACATTATTGCAGACGCCTGGGTTCTTCTGCCCGCCAATGCCCAGCGGCCATTTAACGGACTTGTCGCAACCGACATCCTTTTTCCATTCGGCGGAAACTTTTGCGAGATAGTCCGTAAATATCCAGGTAGTGCCGGAGCTGTCGGAACGATGTACAACATTCACCTTAAGGTCAGGAAGCTTCATGCCGGGATTGAGATCGGCGATGGCCTTGTCGTTCCATTTTTTGATATTGCCGAGGAATAAATTGGCGACAGTTTCGCCGTCAAGTTTAAGCTGGTTGGTCTTTATGCCGGGCACATTGACAATGACGACTACGCCGCCCATCAGCATCGGAAACTGCATCAAACCGTCTTTTTCCAGTTCTTCCAGTTTCAGCGGATTGTCGGAAGCTCCGAAATCCACTGTTTTGGATTTAATCTGATTGATCCCTGCGCCAGAACCGACCGACTGATAGTTTATTCTGGTGCCGTTCGCTTTCTGGTAGTTGTAAGTCCAGACCCGGTAAACAGGCTCCGGAAAAGAGGCGCCGGCGCCGTTAATGGTTTCCGCGCAAAATCCCGATACCGCCAGACCGGCGGCAATTGAAAGCCCTGCTGTTTTTTTGATCCAGTTCATTTGTTCTCTCCTGATTAATTTTATAGTTAACTGTCAACATAAAGCTACTCCTCGTTTGTTAGGATTTTGTTAGGACGCAATTAGAAATGAAATAAACTTGTAAAATGATTTTGTTAATATATAGTTATAATGTTGCAGATTAACAACTTAAATCTGTTTTGCCGGTGCCCGGCAGTTAAATTGAAATCCGGTGGACATATATTTGCCGGACTTTTGTTAAAAATTTATACGTGTCTGGCTGTCGGCATTGGCAATATGGTGATATTGAGCTATTTGTTAAGAGCGTTATGTTTGAATATATAATCAGGAACTAAAAATATGAAGAAAATGAAAGTATCATGCGTCGGCTGTTCCCTGGCCGATTTTGTTTACGCCAACGTTGATTTCAACCGCGATGCATTTAAAAAATATATGTCGAAATCCGACGGTGACGGCGGCTTGAATCCGGGGCATCTGGTGTTTGCCGAAGACCTGGAAAAATTTGCCGGAAAGCCGTTTGCGCAAATCAGAGATGAAATAACCGGCGGGGTCAAGCCTGACGCCTTCAACATCGGCGGCCCGGCGATAGTTGCCCTGATCAATGCCGCTCAGTTGCTTTACGACCAAAACATTGAATTCGATTTTTACGGCGCGCTCGGGCAGGATGATACTGCGGAAAAAATTCTCTCCATACTGAAACAGACCCCGGTCAATATTGGCAATTATATTCAGAAACCGGGATTTTCCCCGTTCACCGATGTTTTTTCCGATCCCGGCTATCACGACGGCAAAGGCGAACGCTCATTTGTCAACAATATCGGGTCCGCCTGGACATATACGCCTGAAATGCTGGATGAGCGGTTCTTTGATGCGGACATCGTCTTTTTCGGCGCTACTGCGCTGGTCCCGCTGATTCATGATCACTTGACCGCGCTGTTAAAGAAAGGCCGGGAGAAGGGTTGCGCCAATATTGTCACCACGGTTTTTGATTTCAGAAATGAAAAGAAAAATTCCGGCGGAAAATGGCCTTTGGGCGAAAGCGATGAATCCTACCGCCTGATTGATTTGCTCATCGTGGACTGGGAGGAGGCGATGAAACTGAGCGGGAAAAAGAATCTCGACGATGCGGTGAAATTTTTCATTGCCAACGGTTTGCGCTCATTTATCATCACGCACGGCGCGGAAGATTTTCATGTGTGGTCTGACGGCTCATTCTTCAAGAAACAGGAACTGATCGCGCTGCCGGTCTGCCGGCTGGTCGGCGAACGCATAAAAAAGAATCCGGAATTACGCGGCGACACCACCGGATGCGGCGATAATTTTGCCGGCGGCGTGCTGGCATCCGCCGCGAAACAGTTCTATGACGGCAAAGAGGGCAGCATGGATATTATTGAAGCCTGTTCATGGGGCTGTGCTTCCGGCGGTTTTGCCTGTTTTTATATCGGCGGGACTTACCTGGAAAAAACTCCGGGCGAGAAAAAAGCCAAAGTTTCTGAATTCCAGCAGGCCTTCACGGATCAAATCGCCGGCATTGCCGGTAAATGAGCGATTGTTTGATCAGCCGCCTCCCGCCGGAAAATCATTCCTGTGGTTTCATTAACGCGGTTGAAATTTGGTGTTTCAGGAGGTTTATTATGAGGAAAAAAATTGGAGATATACATGACGCCCGATGAACTGGCAATAATTGGCAGAGAAGCCCTGGCCCGGATAAAACATCTCGGGGCCTTTTTAAAAATAGACGAAAAAATCCAGCAGACCAGAGAGATTGAGGAAAAAATGCTTGCGCCTGACTTCTGGGACAAGCGCGAAGAAGCCCAGCAGCTTATGGGGGCGCTCAGCATTTGCAAGAATGTGTGCAACCCCTACAACCGTCTGGCCAGACAGGTGGAGGATTTTGCGGTACAGTGCGAATTCGCCAAAGAGGACCCGGAAATGTGCGAGGAAGCTTCCGCCGCCTGGGGAAAACTTTCCGTCGAGCTGGAGCAGGTTGAACTCCTGAGTTTCCTGTCCGGCAAATTTGACGGCAACAACGCCTACTTTTCGATTCATGCCGGAGCCGGCGGAACTGAATCCTGCGACTGGGCTTCAATGCTCATGCGCATGTACCGGCGGTGGTTTGAGCGCCGCGGCTGGAAAGACGAGATCATTGATATTCAGCAGGGCGACGAAGCCGGCATCAAAAGCGTGACATTGCGGGTTGAAGGCGAATTCGCCTACGGCTATTCCAGAGCGGAAAACGGCGTGCACCGGCTGGTGCGCATTTCGCCGTTTGACAGCAACGCCCGCCGCCATACTTCATTTGCTTCGGTTGACGTTTTTCCTGAAATCAGCGACGATGTCGAAGTTGAAATTGATGAAAAAGATCTGCGCGTGGACACTTACCGCTCCAGCGGCGCCGGCGGCCAGCACGTCAACACCACCGACAGCGCCATCCGCATTACGCATATTCCCACCAATATCATTGTGGCGTGCCAGGCGGAACGTTCACAGCACAAAAACCGCGCCACCGCCATGAAAATGCTGAAAGCGCGGCTGTATGAGCGTCAGGAAGAGGAACGGCGCAAAGAGGCCGACCAGATTCGCGGAGTTAAAACCGAAAATAGCTGGGGCAACCAGATCCGTTCCTATGTGCTGCATCCATATCAGATGGTGAAAGATCTGCGGACTGATGTTGAAACCGGCAATACCGCGGCGGTGCTGGACGGCGACCTCGACCGTTTCGTTGAAGCATGGCTGAAGTCCACGACAAAATAAATATGGCAAACAACAAAAAATCATTCTATGTATGCGAGTTGTCCGCAGAGCAGATAAAGCAGTTGGAGTCTATTTTAAAGGAGCGCTGCTGGGTATTCAAGGAAGTTCCCTATGCCCACTGGCAGGCGGCGCTTGATAAAACCAGCGTCACCGCCTATCTCAGCGGCAAAACGACAGTGCAGGGGAAGAACCTTGAAGAACTGGTTTTGTACCTGATTGAACCGGAAATATTGAAAAGCGCCGGATTCGGATATGAAGAGCTGCTTGGCGCCGCGGACGACAGCGTCAAGGCGGAGCCCGAACCGGAAGAACCGTTTACCCCTCACGGGGGGATTGACGAAAGCGGCAAGGGCGATTTTTTCGGCCCGCTGGTTATCGCCGCCGTTTTTGCCGATGACGTCACTCAGAAAAAATACCGTGAAATCGGAGTCCGCGATTCAAAAACGATTAAGAGCGGCAAAAAAATAAAAGAGATGGCGAACGCGATCAGAAACGCTTCCGGCGGAAAGTTTGTCGTGGTGACAATCGGACCGGAATCTTATAATCGCCTGTACGATAAGATCGGCAACCTTAACCGGCTGCTTGCCTGGGGTCATGCCAGAGCAATCGAGAATCTGCTGGAAAAAGCGCCGGAATGTCCGCGGATGCTGTCCGATAAATTCGGCTCCGAGCATCTGATTCGCAATGCCCTGCTGAAAAACGGACGCAATGTCAAGCTTGAACAGCGCACCAAAGCTGAAAGCGATGTGGCAGTGGCGGCGGCGTCGATCCTGGCGCGGGACATGTTCCTGAATCAAATGGACAAATTAGGCTCCGCGCTGCATTTGGAACTGCCGCGCGGCGCGAGCCCCGCCGTCGAAACTGTTGCCAGAGAGTTAGTTGCCAGGCACGGCGCGGGCGAGCTGGGAAAATATGCGAAACTTCATTTTAAAACCCTGGAAAAAGTATTGCCGGGATACGTAAGGCCCGGCAGGGAGGCAATGCTGGAAAATGGTTAAAAGACAAGGCAGAATCAAACAGGAACATTTTATTAAGACTGCCGACGGCAGAAATATCACGCTTTTCACGCTGGACAATGGTGAAGGCGGCAGTGTCTCGATTATTGACTACGGCGCAACAGTCGTTTCTCTGAATGTGCCGGACCGGAAAGGCAAAACGCGGGATGTCGTTCTCGGGTTTATAAAACGCGAAGACTATCTGCAGAATCCGCCGTACTTCGGCAGCACAGTCGGCCGTTATGCCAACCGGATCGCGAAAGGCCGTTTCGTGCTTGAAGGCAAGACATATAATATTCCAGTCTCGGCGAGAGAGGACAACTGTGTGCATGGCGGCAAAACCGGATTCCATAAAGTGATCTGGAAAGCAACGCCGATGGAAAATTCCCTGGGGCCGGCGCTGCGGCTGCAATATGTCAGCCAGGACGGTGAAGAAGGTTTTCCCGGCCAACTGACGGTGTCCGTACTTTATACTCTGACCTGGGATAATTTTCTGCGGATAGATTATACCGCGGAAACCGACCAGCCGACAGTCATAAATCTGACGAACCACAGCTATTTCAATCTGAACGGCGAGAGCAGCGGATTAATTGAGGACCACGAGTTGTGGATCGGCGCCGGATTTTACACCCCGTCTGAAAATCGTTTCATGACCGGCGAAGTCCTGTCGGTAAAACGGACTCCCGCGCTGGATTATACCGCCCCCGCGCTGATCAGTTCGAAAATTCAAGCGCTGCCGGGCGGCTACGACTTTAATTATGTGCTTAACCGCCGCACCACCCCTGAAAGAGAAGCTGCCGCATGGCTTTATTCTGCCGAATCCGGCATCATGATGGAAGTTTTCACTTCGGAACCGGGAATGCAGGTCTACTCATCGGAACTGCTGACTGTTGGCGATGTCCCGCCCGGCAAGAACGGCAGGAAATACCCGAAAAGAGCGGCGCTGTGTCTGGAGACACAACATTTCCCGGATTCCCCGAATCAACCGCATTTCCCGTCAACCGAGCTCAGGCCTGGAGAAAAATATCACAGTTTCACCGTTTACCGTTTTTCCGTGACCTCCTGATGCCGGAATGCCGGTTCTTTGTTTTTCCTGCGGTAATGTCCCGGAGCCAGACCGGTTTCGCGTTTGAAACTGCGGGAGAAAGTATGCTGGTCTGGAAAATTTAACATTTCCGAGATCTGGAGTAAGCTTAAGCTGGAATATGCCAGCAGATTAATGGCTTTATTGATAACCAGGCGGCGGACGAATTTCATCGGGGTCGTTCCCTGTTCATGCTGAAAGATCCGGATAAAGTGGTTTACTGACATGCCTGCCGCCGCCGCCAGCTTGTTCACCGAAATATCCCCTGATGCAAGGTTTTTATTAATGTAAAAAATTGCTTCGTTTATTCTGGGGTCTTGCGCCTGGCTGAATCTGCGCCCGGAGCCGTCCTGTTCCTGGCGGTAACGCAAAATAAGGATATGGAGATAGTGTTTTTTGATTTCGGTCTCCACATTGTCGTCCAGAGCGTCCCCCGTGAAAATTGCATCGAATATATCTTTGTAATCCGCGACCTGGATTATGCCCGGCTTCAGTCCGCGGTACAGTGCACTGTCGTCCTCGGGCATAAATTTCACTGCATTGATTCTGGACGGCGTAAATGACTCGATGCTGTGCATGTATCCCGGCGGAATCAGCACCGCGCGCGAGTTGTCTATATAATCAATTTTACCGTCGAGACAGACTTTCAATTTAGTCTCGGTGTCGAAATAATGGTCCAGTTGCCAGTACTCATGGCAATGATAGCCGGTGGTATGCGCTGAAATTTTTGCCGTATTCAATACTAATATTTTCATAACCGCTAAACCTGTAAACTGCAATTGAACAATGACATTGTAATATACGTTCTGCTTTAATTTTTTTCGTGTTTGAAAGCGGCAATCATTGCGGAAAAATTCAGGCAGGCTTGAAAACACTCAGACAGAAATGTCTCTTCGGTCTCGCCTTCTGGACCACGGCGCATGTTCGCCTCTGTGCTGGGACATTTGTCATAGGCGGACTCCGCGATAATCCCTGCCAGTTCATTCCAGTCAACCGTTCCGGTGAACATCGGGCGGTGCAGGTCGGACACTCCGTCGTTGTCATGCAGATGAACCGCAATAAGCCGGCTTTTCAGCCGGTCCAGGTCTTTCAGTCCGAGGCCCGCGCCCATGTTTCCATGCCCGGAGTCATAGCAAAGCCCCAGGCAGTCATCGGGATAATCATTGAAAACGGATTCTATCGCGTCAAATGAACCGTTTTCAACTGCTATTTTCACCTTCAACGCTTTTGCGGCGGAAAGCAGAACGTCCAGAGACTTGTACAGCGGTTTGCGGTGCGGGCTGTTTTGCTCCAGGTTCGGCAAATGAATCACAATTGCGCCGCCGCCAAGCGCGGCAGTCATCTCCAGGCGGTTCAGTACGAGTTCGACCCCGCTTAAGCGCTCATATTCCACCAGTGAGCCCCAGTTTTTCTCCACGCCGGCCGAGGCGTGCAGATCGAGCAGTTTCAGGCCGAAGTCGCCAAGCCATTTTTTAATCTGCGAAATTTCATGCCGCGAGTAAATAAAATCCGTGTTCCAATGGTGGCACCAGTGAACATGGGTAAAGCCTGCCGCAGCTATTTTCTCCAAAAACGGCGCGGGGCAGCCTGTGTCCTTGACATAGTCGGTCGTGATACTCAGCATTTTCCGCACTCCCTGATTAAGTTGCAAAGTACTAAACTATTCCAGAGATGCAATTTTTCAAGCTTCTCTTTTTAGAGGGTGTATGTTTTAACCGGCACATGCATATTTATTTTGCGGAGATTATTTTTTCCGGCGGAACTCCGAGGGCGAACAGCCTGCGGCAAGCCGGAAACGCTTGTTGAAATGCTGGGGATCGGGGAAGCCTACTGCGGCTCCGATTTCCTTGACGGACATAAGAGTGGTTTCCAGCAGAAATTTTGCCTTGTCAATCCGGCGCTGGAGAATGTAGCGCTGGATAGTCATGCCGTGTTTTTTCCTGAACATCTGCGTCAGATAATTCTGGCTGATTTCACATTTTCCGGCAAGGCGGACGATGCTGACAGGCTGATCCAGCGCCATGTCGATATAATTTTGCGCCGATTTGATTTTCTGTTCAAGCATCGAAGAGCCTGCAATGCCGGAGGAAACACCCTGGGCTTTGACGGCAAGCCACAGGAGAAATTGGCGAAGCGCGTTTGCCGCTCCGAACCCGGCAAGTTCAGATTTTTGCGTCAGCGCGAACAGCGTGATTATTTCCTGAAACCTTGCCGCATTTTCCGTATAATTCTCTCCGGCTGGAAAATGCAGCGGCATTTTGAATTTGATGTCTTCCGCGGCGGTTTCGAGATTGCCTGCGGCAAAGTGGGTGCAATAATGCCAGCCGCCGTCTTCCGCCAGATGATATGAGGTTTCAACCCCGCAAGGCGAGATCGTGATATCGCCGCGGGAAAGTTTTACCAGGCGGTCACCGATATACATTTCTCCGCCGTAGTCATACATGTGTAAAGCATGGTGTGCGGAAGAGCGGTAAACCGTTTTAAAATTCCTGTCTTTCAGAAAATAGCGGTTTGCGCGGATAATTTCCGGCAGGCAGTGCAGTTCCCAGCAGAATTCATGATTGCCAATCCGTTTATTTTTCATATAATTCATACCACATTTAAAAAAATCTGTACAATAGCTGTAAAGCTTTATTCATGTTATAATATATGGTGTAATCAATTTGCAGGCAAATTTTATCTTTAAAATGAACTATTGTTTTTTTACCATTAATCAACTGGAAGGACAATTATGACGCAAACCGCAGCAATGAAGCCGCGCGAACGGTTTATCGCGGCGCTCGGTCGCAAACCGTTAACCGGACGGGTTCCGCACTTTGAACTGGTCTTTTTTCTTACTATGGAAGCTTTCGGCAAGCTGCACCCATCCCAGCGGAATTACGGCCAGTGGGATCAGATGACGGAGACGGAACGCAAACTGCACCGCAATGAAATCGCGCAGCTTTATATCGACACCGCCGAACGTTTTGAACACAGTGCGATTTTCATTCATCCGAATCCCGGAACTTTTGACGAGACCACTCGCCTGATTGAACTTATCCGGGAGAAGTCCGGGGATAAATATTTCATTATGATGCACGGTGACGCCACATACGGCATTCCCGGCGGCGACGCCTTTCTGGAATTAATCTACCGTCTGGCCGACGAACCGGAAAAAGTTAAAGCCGATGCCGACGGCATGGTCAGCCGCGCAATTGAAAAAGCGGAAAAATTCCGTGTTCCCGGCGGTCTGGACGGATTTGCGCTGTGTGCGGATTACTGCATGAACGACAATCCGTTCATTTCGCCGGACCAGTTCGCGGAGTTTGTCACGCCTTATCTCAAGCGGCTGATCCGCGCTTACCGCGATATGGGATTCTACACGATCAAACATACCGACGGCAACATCATGCCGATAATCGACCAGTTGATTGAATGTGAACCGCATGCGCTGCATTCGCTTGATCCCCAGGGCGGCGTGGATATCGCCGAATTAAAACGGCGTTACGGCAGTAAAGTATGCCTGATCGGCAACGTCAACTGCGGGCTGATTGATACGGGAACCGACGAGCAGGTCATTGAATCCGCGCGTTATGCCCTGAAGCACGGCATGCCCGGCGGGGGCTACATTTTTTCCACCAGCAACTGCGTCTACACCGGCATGCGCCTGGAGCGTTATGAACTGCTGCTTGACGTCTGGCGCAGGGAAGGGAATTACTGAACAGCGGATTATTATAACATAAAATGGCGGAATGTCTATTGAACTGAAATTCCGGCTTTTTGAAGTTGCGTAAATAAAAGAATGATTCTTCATTGCTTCCGCCATGACGGGATATTTGAATAATGCCGGTTTCGATATTATTGTATAAGCTTGTCATAAAGATTTAAACTGTCATTTGTATAAAACCGGAGAGCGGCAATGGTCTCGTCACGTCCGATTTCAGTTAACGCGGGTTGCGCCATGGTTGCGCGGGCCGGCGAATATAAGACAAAGCATGGAGGCGCTGATAATGCCGCCGGACTTATGCCTGTGACGGAAACGGGCATGAATGGCGCATGTTGTAAATCATGAATTCACCATCTCCAGAAACGCCTAAAAATTCTAAAATAGCCTTACTCTGCGTTGCCGCTCTGGGCATTGTTTTCGGCGATATCGGCACCAGTCCGCTTTATGCATTGCGGGAATGCTTTGCCGGAGATTCCATTGCTGTCACAACGCCGAATGTCCTGGGCTCCCTTTCCATGATTCTGTGGTCGCTGTTCATTGTGGTGTCCATGAAATATCTGGTGTTTCTGTTTAAAGTGGATAATCGCGGGGAAGGCGGCATCCTGGCGCTGGTCACTTTGATCACGTCCCGGTGGAGTTTCATTATCCCGCTTGGTATTTTCGGGGCGGGCCTGCTTTATGGCGATGCCATCATCACGCCGGCGATCTCGGTGCTCAGCGCGATTGAAGGGGTCAATGTCGGCACGACATATTTTCAACCATATATTGTTCCGATAACCATTACCGTGCTGTTTTTTCTGTTTTTAGTGCAGAAAAACGGTACTGCAAAAATCGGCTCGGTATTCGGCTTTGTCATGATTTTCTGGTTTTTGACGATGTCGGTGCTTGGCGTCTGTTCCATCATTAAGACTCCCGAAGTGCTGGCCGCGGTAAATCCATATTACGCATTCAGGATGTTGACGGAATCGTTTCACCGCTCGATCTTCATTCTGGGCACGGTGTTCCTGGCAGTTACCGGCGGCGAGGTTTTGTATGCCGATATGGGGCATTTCGGCAAACGCCCCATCCGGTTGAACTGGTATTTCCTGGTATTCCCCGCGCTCATCTTAAATTACTTCGGGCAGGGCGCGTTTCTGCTGCGGTCGCCTGACCAGGTTGAAAATTTGTTCTACCGGCTGGCTCCGGAATGTTTATTATATCCGCTGGTGGGCCTTGCCACGCTGGCAACGGTGATTGCGGCGCAGGCGGTCATTTCCGGAATGTATTCGCTGACCAGCCAGGCGATCCAGCTCGGGTTCTGGCCGCGCATGGCCATCGCCTATACATCAAAGGACAAGATCGGACAGATTTACATGCCCGGCATCAACTGGGTCTTGTTTGCCGGCACCGTCGGGCTGGTATTGTTCTTTAAGGATTCCGGAAGTCTGGCCGGCGCCTACGGTTCCGCAGTGTCCGGCACTATGCTGCTTACCTCGGTAATTGCGGTTTTTTCTGTTCCGCAGCTCTGGCGTTCGAAAATCAGCCGCTTCTTTATTTTCATCGTGCTTGGCATCTTTCTCTCAGTTGATGCGGCGTTTTTCCTGGCCAATTCCTACAAAATCACACATGGCGGCTGGATTCCGCTGACGATGGGCCTGTTTATCTGCATGCTGGCGCTGGTATGGCGGCAGGGACGCGCATTAATGCGGGAAAACATTGTTCAGCAGACGGTTCCGATGCCAGTGTTCATTGACAGTCTTCGTCTGGAGCTGCCGCTGCGGGTTCGCGGACTGGCCATCTTTTTCAGCGGCAACGACGGTGTGCCGAGAGTTTTATTGCATAATTTGAAGCACAACAAAGTTCTGCATGAAAAAACCATAATCCTGAAAATCGTCACCCATGAAGTCCCGTTCATTTCCACCGAGGAAAGAGCCGAATTCAGCGTGTATGATGCCGCTCTCGGATTATACGGGGTAACTTTAAACTACGGCTATTGCGAGAATCTGAACGTTCCGGAGGCTTTGACGCTGATCCGCTCGCCGGAATTGGATTTAAGCAAAAAAATCGGCATTTCATATTTTCTGGGCAAGGAATCCATGGTCTTTTCCAAAAGCAGGGAGAAAATGTGGACCTGGAAAAAGAAAATCTTCTATGCCATGTCCAGAAACGCCTACGACATTACCGCCTATTACGGCCTGCCCCCGAATCAGGTGACTGAATTCGGCATCCAGGTTGAATTGTAAATTCCCCGGCAGCCTGCTAGCTGCGCGGCGGCAGATGCCGCGCGGCGGCGTGGAGCTCTTTTATGGCGCTGGCCGCGCCGGCCGGGTTTCTGAAAACAGAGGTTCCGGCAACCATCATATTGGCGCCCGCCCCGGCGGCTTCCGCCACGTTTCTGCCGTCAATCCCGCCGTCGACTTCCAGATGGACCGGACGGCCAATCTGACAAATCCGTTCATGGACAGCTTTCACTTTGGGCATCATGTCCGCCATGAAACTCTGACCGCCGAAACCGGGCTCCACCGTCATGATCAGCACCAGATCTATTTTATCCAGATACGGGAAAAGTTTTTCCGCCGGAGTTTTCGGCTTCAGGGAAATCCCGACGGTCGCGCCGGCAGCCCGGATCGCGTCAATCACCGCGCCGGGATCATTGTCCGATTCCAGGTGGAACGTAATGTGGTCCGCGCCGGCGCTGATGAAGACCGGGGCGTATTTCAGCGGATCGGAGATCATCAGATGGGTGTCGAAAACCAGATTGCTGATTTTGCGGATGCTGCTTATCAGCGGCGGCCCGATGGTCAGATTAGGCACGAAATGGCCGTCCATCACATCCAGATGCAGCAGGTCGCATCCGGCATCGGTGACCCGTTTGATGTCCTCGCCCAGCCGGGCAAAATCCGCCGCCAGAATTGACGGCGCCACCAGTATCCTGTCCAGCGCCAGTTTTCTAATGTCGTTCATTTTTTTCTATCCTCGATTTGTAATTATTTACCTGTTCTGGAAATGAGTCCGCGGCTTTTGAGTATGGCTCCGATTTCGGGGCTGCGCAATGTTTCGGCAAATGAACGCGCGGTTTCATTGCCGCTTTTAAAACACGCATAGTACGTATTCACCAGACTGTATTTCCCGGTTAAAATATTGCTTTCCGCGGGGGCGATGCCGTCAACTTGCAGCAGTTTCACCGTCTCCGGCACGTCCTCGACGAAGCCGCAGAATCCCAGCGCGTGGGCATTGGTGCTGACCAGTTGCAGCACTTCCGGCGAAGAGGAGACGGAAAATATTTTTGAAGTCAGTTTGCCGCCGTTCAGGATTTTATCATTTAAAGGGCCGGTGCCAGGATAATTTTTCTCCGTGCCGAACAGGTGGATCATATAATCGCTGACTCCCAGCGGTTTCCACGAGGCGACCTCGCCGGAAAAAATCTTCTTTAACATTTCGGTTTTGATCCCGGAAAGCTCATTGGCGGAATTTACCGCAATCAGCGTCGGTTCCATCGCGTAAGGAATCATGGCCGCGCCGGACAGCGCCTGCTGCTCCTGCGGGGACGGCTCGCGGCGCAGCAGCAGCAGTCCGGCTTTGCCGGATGTGAAGCGTTTAATCGCGTCTTCGCGGGAAAGCTTCTCCACGGTCACCACCAGTCCGGGGTCGGACTTGGCGGCGGCCATGGCGATCTGCTGGATAAGCTCGGATTCGCCGGCGGCATTGGCGATGACCAGGCCGGCTTCGATTTTATTATACGCGTCGAGCAGTTTCGTGCCGGACGGTTTAGCTTCCGGGGCTTTGTTTTCGGCGCCGTTCAAACCTGCGGCGCACAGCACCGTCAGCGCCGTTAAAATAACAGAGTGCAAATTCATAGATATCCCAAATTTAAGATTGAACAAACAGGGGAAATATGATTTCACAATGCTCTAATTCAACCCGCAATTGAAGATTTTTAAATGAAAAATAGAAAATATAAATAAATGGAGCTATATTAAATGTTTGTATTTTAAAACGGGAACGGGATTAATGCAAAATCAGGATGTTATAAAGGGGACTGGTTTAACAGCAAAGGGAAACTTTATGAAAATTGGTATTCCAAAAGAAATTCACGAAGGTGAAAAACGGGTTGCGGCAACTCCGGAAGCCGCCGAACAGATAATCAAGCTTGGATTTTCCATGGCGATTGAAAGCGGCGCCGGCGCCGGCGCTAATATCTCTGATGAGGCATACCGGGAAGTCGGCGTGGAAATCGTCAGCGATGTCAAAGCCCTGTGGAAAAATTCCGACATCATCGTCAAGGTCAGAGCGCCGGAGCGTCATCCGGAACTGGCGACCGATGAAATCGAAATGCTGGAGGAAGGCGCAAATCTGATCAGCTTTATCTGGCCCGCGCAGAATGCGGATTTAATGAAAAAACTGGCGGACAGAAAAGTCACGGTACTGGCAATGGACAGCGTGCCGCGGATCTCGCGTGCGCAGAAACTGGACGCGTTGAGCTCCATGGCCAATATCGCCGGCTACCGCGCCATTATTGAGGCCGCTCAGCACTTCGGCCGTTTCTTTACCGGACAGATCACGGCGGCAGGCAAAATCCCGCCGGCGAAAGTCCTGGTGATCGGCGCCGGCGTTGCCGGTCTGGCCGCCATCGGCGTCGCCAAATCAATGGGCGCGATTGTCCGGGCATTCGACACCCGGCCCCAGGTTAAAGAGCAGATTGAGAGCATGGACGCCGAATTCCTGCTGCTGGACTTCAAAGAAGACGGCGCCGGTGCCGGCGGTTACGCCAAAACCATGTCCAAAGAATTTATTGAAGCTGAAATGGCATTGTTCGCCAGGCAGGCGATGGAAGTGGATATTATCGTCACCACCGCGCTGATCCCCGGCAAACCCGCGCCGGAACTGATCACCAAGGGAATGGTCGAATCCATGAAACCGGGCAGCGTGATCGTTGACCTGGCGGCGGAACAGGGCGGCAACTGCGCGCTGACCGAAAAGGATAAAGTGGTGGTCAAGCATGGCGTAACCATTATCGGTTACACCAATCTGCCCAGCCGTCTGGCCAATCAGTCCAGCCAGTTGTATGCCAGCAATATCCGGCATCTGCTTTTTGAATTGTGTCCCGCCAAGGATGGCGTGATTAATGTCAATATGGAAGATGAAGTCATTCGCGGCGCGACTGTGGTGAAAGCGGGAAACATCACCTGGCCGCCGCCGGCTCCGACTTTGTCCGCGGCCCCCAAGGCTCCGGCCCCCGCTCCGGCGGAAACGGCAGCGATTGAGAAAAAGCAGGAAAAAGCCGGCAGCAGGGCGATTAAGCAGATGCTGCCGCTGCTGATCGGCGGTCTGGCGATGTTCGCCGTCGGCGCGGTCGCGCCGGCGTCGTTCATGTCGCACTTCACCGTGTTTGTGCTGGCCTGTTTTATCGGCTACCAGGTGATCTGGAATGTCACCGCGTCGCTGCACACGCCGCTGATGAGCGTGACGAATGCGATCAGCGGGATCATTATTATCGGCGCGGTGGTGCAGATTTCAGCCGGAGACCATCTGGTTGTAATTCTTGCCGGACTGGCGCTGCTGGCTGCTTCGATCAATATTGTCGGGGGATTCTTAGTTACCCGCCGTATGCTTGAAATGTTTAAAAAATAACGATAGGATAGAAAAATATGTCACCAAGTTTAATTTCAATGGCTTATATTGCGGCGGCAATACTGTTTATCCTCAGCCTCAGCGGCTTGAGCAACCAGGAAACTTCCCGGCGCGGCAACTATTACGGCATGATCGGGATGGCGATTGCCATTCTGGCCGCCGTGTTTAGTCCCGCCGTCGTGCTGAGTCCTGTGGTTATCGCCCTCTTGATCGGCGCGCTGGCGGTCGGCGGATTGATTGGCGCGACCGCCGCCTTCAAGGTGGAAATGACCCAGATGCCGGAACTGGTCGCCGTCATGCACAGTCTCGTCGGTATCGCGGCGGTGCTCGTCGGCTATGCCAGTTTCATGGACCATTCGAACCCGCTGGCCGGATCTGAAAAAACAATCCATGAAATCGAAATCTATCTCGGCGTTTTGATCGGCGCGGTCACGTTCTCCGGCTCGGTCATCGCCTTCGGCAAACTCAGCGGCAGGATCGGCGGCAAGCCCATGCTGCTGCCCGCACGCCACTGGCTTAATTTGTGCATGCTCATCGGTGTGATCGTGCTGGGGTACATGTTCCTGAATCCGTCTGAAAACTGCTCCTGCAGTTGCATCGGCGGACTCCTGCCGCTGCTGATTATGACCGTGATCGCGCTGATTTTCGGCGTGCACATGGTGATGGCGATCGGCGGCGCGGATATGCCGGTGGTCGTCTCCATGCTGAACAGCTACTCCGGCTGGGCGGCCGCGGCCACCGGTTTCATGCTGAGCAACGACCTGCTGATTGTCACCGGCGCGCTGGTCGGCAGCAGCGGGGCCATTCTTAGCTATATCATGTGCCGGGCGATGAACCGGAATTTCATCAGCGTCATTGCCGGAGGATTCGGCGGCGGCGCTTCCGCTGGCGGCACCGCCGCGGTGATTGAAGGCGACGTCACTCCTGTCAGCGCCGCCGAAACCGCGAAGCTGCTGCTGGAAGCTAAAAATATCGTGATTGTTCCGGGCTACGGCATGGCGGTCGCGCAGGCGCAGCACGCGGTAAATGAAATCACCAAACTGCTGCGCGGCAAGGGCAAGACTGTCCGCTTCGGCATCCATCCGGTCGCCGGACGCATGCCGGGACACATGAATGTGCTGCTGGCGGAAGCGAAAGTCCCTTACGACATCGTGTTTGAAATGGACGAAATCAACGAGGATTTCCCCAAAGTTGACGTTTCCATTGTAATCGGCGCGAATGACATTGTCAATCCCTCCGCCATGAATGACCCCACCAGCCCGATTGCCGGAATGCCGGTGCTTGAGGTCTGGAAAAGCCGGACCACGATTGCCATGAAACGCAGTATGGCCTCCGGTTATGCCGGCGTCGGCAATCCGCTTTTCGTCATGGAAAACACCCGCATGTTGTTCGGCGACGCCAAGGAAACCCTGCAGGCGGTCTTGAAAGAACTGAACGCGAATTGATATATTCCCCGGGAGCGCCGGTCGCCTGACCGGCTTTCCCAAATGTTTTCATATCCCCGCTGGATATAAGGTTTATGGAAAATGGATGAAAAGCACTACGACTATTTGAATAAAATAGACAAGGACGCCTGCAATCTGATCCAGGGCTTGCAGGCCGTCCAGGCTCACGAGGGTTTTGTTTCAAAACAGAGCATTGCCGCCGTGGCCGAATATTTTTCCATGCCCGAAGCCGACGTTGCAGACGTGCTGTCTTTTTACGCGCAGTTCCGCCGGAGCAGACCGGCCAGATTCCGCATTGCCGTCTGCGACGGCACCGCCTGTCATGTCAAAGGCGCTCCGCAACTTCTCAACTGGATTGCCGCCGAACTGGGCATCAAAAGTGGCGAAACCGATGAAAAAGGCTTATTCTCCCTGGAAACCACCGGCTGTCTCGGCTGCTGCCCGCTGGCCCCGGCCATGAGCATCAACGGCAAAATCTTCGGCAAGCTCGACCGTCCCGCCGCGATTAAGATTATAAAAGATCACCATTTCCTCCCGGGAGCGCCGGTCGTCTGACCGGCTTTAAGCTTTAACACGGTACAGGATAAGAGAGTACCACAAGCATCCCCTGCTTTTGAATTCGTAAATACTTTAAATCCTGTCCAGCCTATCCATCCCTGTTAAAAATTCCGTCATCCCCGCATTAAAAGCTCCAGCGGCGCGACATATTAATAGCTTAAAATACCATAAAAAATTAAGCTCCAGCGGAGCGACATATTAATAGAGAAGCCAGGAAACAGAATGATGCCTGAAGGCAAAAGATAAAAGACCCAAAAAAGTTTTCTCTGTGCCTCTGTGGTTAATCCCTCCTTGAAAACTCTGCAAATTTCGCCGCCGCCGATTGTATCGGAAGAAATCAATGATAATATTTTCCATTGTATGTCTTTTTTCGTGATCTTGTCGCATGCAGGGAGCATAAATGAAAATAATCTTGTTAAAACTGTTCGTGCTGGTGTTGATGTCTATGCCGGGCTTGACGCTGCCGGCGGCGGAGAAGGAACTGCCGGTTGCGGGCGCCGACTGGAAGGTCCCGGCTGTCGGCATGGAATTCGTCTGGATCAAGGCGCTGGAGAGCTGGGTGGGAAAGTATGAAGTGACGAACGGGGAATACCGGAAATTCAAGCCGGATCACGACAGCCAAAGCTATCTGAATCATTCACTGAACGGCGACCGCCAGCCGGTAGTATTTATTTCCTTTGACGATGCCGTCGAATACGCCAAATGGCTGACCGCGCTGGAACAGCAGGCCGGACGGTTGCCGGAAGGCTGCCGCTACCGTCTGCCAACCCGGGATGAATGGATGACATTCTGCCAGTGCGGCGACGGACGTTTATATCCGTGGGGGAATGAGGTGCCGCCGGCGTATGGCAATTATGCCGGACGCGAAGCGGGCGGGGAATGGGCCAGGATCGCCGGTTACAATGATGGTTTCCCGGTATCCTGTCCGGTGGAGCAGAGCGGCAGAAATGACTGGGGGTTGTACGGCGTCGGCGGCAATGCCTGGGAATGCACCGTGAAAACGACATCGGATTTATCGTATGACTCGTGGCGCGGCGCATCCTGGGGCAATAACTTGCCCGTCAGTCTGCAATCGCGAATCCGCTTCATCAGTTTCGATCCGTCCCGCTACTGCGGTTTCCGCCTAGTTCTCACCCGGTTCTGAAACTGCATTATTTCTACAGATCACCCCGGGAGCGCCGGTCGTATGACCGGCTTTAGATTTTAACAGGGCTTGCCCGCTGTAGGCGTGGATACACAGGATATACAGGATGAGAGCTGAAGTTTAGCAGAAGAAATCTATAGCCAAAAGTACAAAAATTTTTATAATTTTTCCGCAAAAGAGTCGCAAGTCCATAAATCTTTTTGTTTTCTCTTACGTTTTACTTCTTCAGTAAATAAGCAATTAAACTTTTGCCTCATCGAATTCAGCAACTCCCTTTCTATGGATACGTTATTAAACCGTTCTATAATACAGTCAATTCCTCCAATGTCGATTCCTATCCATTTTCGCTTTTTTATTTCTGAAACGATGTAGGTAGTTCCAGACCCACCAAATGGGTCAAAAACGACATCATTTTCGTTAGATGCCATTTCGATTATTCGATCAAGAAGCTTGATAGATAATTCATTGGCTCCTTTTCTTCGCTTATATTTTTGGTGTCTTACGGGAGGTATGTCATACCATACGTCAGTAATATTAATTCCAAGAGGGTTCATTTTGTCTTTATACCCACCATAATCTTTTAAATCTCCATAGCACTTTGGACAGGTGTCCATAGACAATCTGTCTGGATGAAAAGTATTGGGTTTATCTCCTTTAGAATAATATAATAAAGAATAATGTGAAGGATATAATCTTCCGGAGATAGGCAACCCGTTTTTAATATCAACAGCGATCCAGTGTCTGAAACTTAATCGCTCATTTAAGAAACTAGCTAAATAAGAATTCCATTTGGGCAAGTTCCAAAGGAAAAGGCTGCCGCCATCTTTCAAAATCCTAACACACTCGCCTAGCCAGGCTTTGCACCAATCTATGTATTCTTTATGCTTTAAATTGTCATCTATCCCGGACGGATATATTTTGTCAAGATTAAAGGGAGGATCAGCAAAGACTAGATCGACCGATTCTGAGGGTATATTATCAAGCAAATTTAAACAATCTCCATGATAAAGTTGTCCATATTCCGTTTGCAAAGCAATCTCCGGCTTTTTGCATTTTTCCTTATTAACAGCAATATCATGTTTTATAATGTTGTAAATCTCTCGTGAGTGTTTACATAAGGCATCCAAAATCTCAGCATTAACTTTTTTATATCTTAGCAAAAACTCTGGATAAGATAATTTTGCCGTATCCAAAATTTTATCGAGTTGTTTCCCTGAAGGAATAATTTCATTTTCATTAAAATATTTTAAACAGGCCGATGAAACGCCACTCTTTTTTGCAAAACTTTTAATATCCATATCTGTATTTGATATGCCGATTACTTTAAAAAAAGATCCATCCATGTTATAACCTCTATTCTTCAGCGAAAAATTAAATTATTCGTGCAGACTATAGTCCGTGGCTTTTAGGTTTTCAAGAGCAATAGTATGATATTCACTATAAAATAGGTAATATGGATGTCAAAAGATTATTATGCAAAGGCTTTTGGCGAGGTTTTAAAAGACGCTCGAGATGCTAATGGATTCACGCAAGAAAAACTCGCAGAAAAGAGCCTCTTAGATAGGACATATATTTCACTGCTTGAACGGGGAAAGCGTCAGCCTTCCCTAACAACCCTTTTTCAGATTGCAGTCGTATTGAACTTATCCCCATCAACGCTTGTAAAACTTACCGAAAAGAAATATCATGAAATTATTGAGAAAAGAAATTCTGATAAATAGACTTAATGCGCAACAAATAAATTTTGTGAATGCAAGGCTAAGTGAAATTGAATCTGCGATCAAATTAGTCGTTTATCCCGCTGGCTCTTCTGTTTTCACTATTAAGCCAGAGAAAAAGGCTAATGGGGTAAAACCGATTAAAGAATTATTTATAGCTCATTTAAAAGAAAAAGGCTGGAAACTGGAACATTCTAACGCTGACGCTGTTTACTTAGACGATAATAATCAAAACGTTGCAGTGGAATGGGAAACAGGTAATATATCGTCGAGCCACAGATCCATAAACAGATTAATGCTAGGAATGATAAATCAGAAATGGATTGCCGGGGTCTTGGTAGTGCCTTCGCGTAAATTATATCCATATTTAACAGATAGAATTGGAAATTACCAAGAGTTAGAACAGTATTTCTCTATTTACCAGGATCATAATAAAGTCCCGCAAGGGTATTTGGCAATTTTTGAGATAGAGCACGATAACGAAGATGAGAATGTCCCAGCAATTCCAAAAGGAACAGATGGACGGGCCTTAAGATAAAAAGCCCAGCGGTTTATTCTATTTCTATGGTTTTTAAACTCTCTTTCGGAGATTTTTGATATACCCGTGCGGGGTTTGCTGCGGGGGGCCTAGCAGGGTCTGACCAAATTTTAAGTATAAAACAGCTAAAAAGCGATTGAAAAACATGCTTAAAGCTATTTTAAAGACGCTTTTTTTGATTTAAGCTTATTATCTTCATTTCCTTCAGTTGCTTCATGGTGAAAAGAAAATATTTCTCTGTGCCGGGTAATTGATATTCAGCACCGGATGAACTATTATTATGAAATACCTGATAAATCTCGGTCTGGATGTTAATTGCGTAAAAGGACAGGAATATGTTTTTCAAACTGCTATTGGCGTTTTCCCCGTGGCTGGCGTTTCTGTTCATTGCCGGCGGCGGCGGACTGTTCCGCCTGAAACTCGGGCTGGCGGCGGGGCTGGTTTTATGTGTGGTTATGGGGATTACCCGGCTGCACCGGGGGATCATTCTGTGGGTGGGGCTAGTCTTCTTCAGTTGCGCGATGCTGGCGGTGGGGGGATTCAACAGCATGTGGACCGCGAAACACATGGGCATAATGGCCAACGGGGCAATGGCTGCCGCCACCTGGCTGTCCATTATTCTCAGGAAACCATTCACCATGGATTACGCCCGGTCGCATACCGACCCGTCGCTCTGGGACAGTCCGCTGTTTATCCGGACGAACACGGTCATAACCGCAGTCTGGGGGCTGGCCTTCACGTTCAACACCATTCTGGCCTGGGGGAAGATGGAACATTTCATATTGTCCGCCCCGGCATACGAGGTAATTACCTATGCCGTGCTCCTCGGGACGGTATGCTTTACAAGCTGGTATCCGGCGCATATTCGCCGCGCGGTAAATCCGTGAAGCCTGCATTATACTCTGCACGGCTGAAATTTTAAAAATAAACGAGTAGGATTGTGGATTGGATTTTTTCGATCCGACTGATTGGCGATATGAATATCGCCTGAAATAGGAACGGAAAAATACAGCCGCAAGACATTCGCCGCAAAGCGGTTGCGATCTTTTGAGTTTGGATTCGCACTCTTCGAGGCCTTCGATACCCCGGTATCGGCAGCCTTTCAGAATACGAACCAATTCTCAAAATCTTCGCAATCTATTGTTAAA
>JBAYIO010000062.1:0-33843 GCA_041665605.1 Victivallaceae bacterium
CTTTAGCGGCGGCCAGTGAAATAGATGCGGCTGGCGAACCGTTCAGAGCCCCTGATGGGGCTGCCGGTAATATGCCCTTCTAGGGCTGGTGCATACCACCAGTTCAACTGGTGGTTTTGATTTTACAGCCAGTCAACCTAATTTCCGTGCTTGCGGCCGCCGTAAATCCGGGCCGGGATTACATTTAATTTGAATTACCCGGATAGTGTGTTAGTTTTTATATGCAAACAGAGGAGACGGAAAATGATGTATTCTAAATTTATTTTTGCAGTGTTCGCCTTATCCTGTATGATGCCATTCTGCCAGGCGGAACAGAAATTTACTATCACGTCCACGAGTTTTGACGCCAATGGTAAAATTCCGGCCCAATATACCATGATCGACGATAATATTAATATCTCCCCGCAATTGAGCTGGGAAAATGCTCCTGCGGGAACCAAATCATTTGTCATCACCTGCATTGACCCCCATCCTGTAGCGAAGAACTGGGTGCATTGGGTGATAATCAATATCCCCGCCGGCATAACCACGCTGCCGGAAAAAGTATCGTTGCAAAAAATCACGACAAAAGCGGTTGAGTTGAAAAACAGCTACGGCGTCATGGGCTACGGCGGACCGAATCCGCCCACAGGAACCGGCATCCACGATTATGTATTTACGATCTACGCTTTAAATGTGAGTGAAGTCAAAGCAGTTAAAAGTTTTCTCACTGAAAAACAGCTTTTGCAATTGCTTGGAGATAAAATCATCGGACAGGCATCAATAACTGGAAAATGCGGACGCTGACTTTTCAATTGCAGAACGCTCAGTTGCTGTTTTTGATACTTTCCTTGACCGGCATCGCCGGCCTGTCATCTCCCATAAAACCTGCGGCAATGTACAAAGGAGCATTCCAGAATGCATATTTCAGAGTGAGAAATGGCGCGCCGAACGCGAATCCGCATGGATAACAGAAACATTTAAGCGTTTTCCGCCCGGCTTCCATCGTCACATCAGGCTGAGCGCCGAAAAGGTGAAAACCGCCGGAAACCAGCGCCGCCGGCACCGCCCCCGCCACCAGGCCAATATAGCTGCCGGTACGAGTTGGAATCGAGACAAATTTGCCTTCTTTATCAAATCCCAGATAAAAGATACCGTCAAATTGATCGACATTATCGTCCGCGCTGTCGCCTGCCGGAACAATATTGCATAAAAAAGCCATCAAACCGATTAAAACAAATTTTAAACTTCCGGACATCATTTCCCCCAGTATTTTCTTGCGAGTTGTAAACACATTAACGGGATAATATATTCGAAGCGGAATTGAATTCAAACGCCATCCTGAAAATATCATCAATCAGGGCGGAGTCATACATAAAAACAAGAGGTGATATGAAGTCAGAAACGGCAGTAAATGCATTCCGGCAGGATCCGGAGCGCCCATGAAACAAAACGCCAGCGGCGGGTAATATATGCCACTTTTCTGCGTTTGCGGATGTCGGCATACATCTGCAAAGCAGCTTTTTCCGGGGTTGCCGCCCAGAATATCTGCTTCCCCTTAGCCATATCCGTCAGCACAAAACCAGGGCGGATATCGGTAACGTCAATCGGAAGCCGTTTTTTAGCCGCGATCATCCGCAGTCCTTCAAGATAGTTGGAAACATAAGCTTTGGAGGCGTTATAGGCCGGAGTATCCGCGTTGCCGCGGAACTTCGCCATTGAAGAAATCCCGACAAGATGCCCGTATCCCTGTTTCATGAAAAAACGCATTGACGCATCTGCTATCGCGGTAAAACCTTTGACGTTCACCTCAACGGTGTCCTTTTCCATATTCCATTCCAGTTCAGGATTGATATGTCCGGTTCCGGCGCTGATCACGATCAGATCAACCTGGCCTTGCGACTGAAGGAAACTCTCAAAATCATCAAATGCGTCTTTGCTGGTAATATCTTTCAGCGAAATAAAGCTGTTTTTAGACAGGTCAGATTGCAGTTGCGCCAGCCGGGCCAGCCGTCTTGCGCAAAGCCCCACAGTATAGCCCTCGCGCGCCAGCACATACGCCAGCGCCCATCCGATTCCGGATGATGCCCCGACGATTATCGCTTTTTTTGACGTTTGCTCTGCCATAGATAACCTGACCGATGCAATATTTATACCGCAATATGAAACTTCCGACAGAATTTAAAATAGCACTTAATAAAGAATATGCATAATTATTAACACAAAAATGCGTCAATTCTTTTTCCCTGCGCCGCAAAAAAGCACATCACTTGGAAAATACAATCGTCCGGCAGCCGGCATTGATGATCCGGTGCTCCAGATGGGCTTTTACGGCGCGGGTCAATACCCTGCGTTCGATATCCTTGCCGATCCGTTTCAACTCGTCCGGGTCATCCTCATGCGTGATCCGCTCCACATCCTGCTCGATTATCGGGCCTTCATCCAGGTCCGCAGTGGCGTAATGGGCGGTGGCGCCGATCATCTTCACGCCGCGCTCCCAGGCGCGGCGATAAGGATCTCCGCCTTTGAACCCCGGCAGAAACGCATGGTGAATATTGATTATCCGTCCGTGAAAGTGCTCTATGAAATCCGTTGACAATATCTGCATGTAGCGCGCCAGCACGACCAGGTCAATGTGATGCTTCTCCAGCAAATCGCGCACCAGTTCCTCCTGTCCGTTTTTGTTCTCCTTGTCAATCGGAAAACAGTAGAACGGGACCCTGAATTTATCCGCCACATATTCCAGATCAGGATGATTGCTGATAATCAGCGGAATTTCGCAATGCAGATCGCCTTCGTTGCGATGCACCAGCATATCATAAAGACAATGTGAAGTTTTGGAGACCAGCACCGCCACTTTCTGAACGCAATCCGAATAATATGCCTCCCAGTTCAGGCTGTATGGACGGCTGAATTCGTCAAAATCCGTTTCCAGTTTCTTTCTGGTCGTGACCACGCCGGTCATGTCCAGCTTTATCCGCATGAAATATTTATTTTCAACAATATCGGTATACTGCTGACAGTGCAGAATATTGAATCCCTGGGAATAGAAAAAAGTTGTAATCTCCGACAAAAGCCCCTTGCGGTCCTGGCATTGTATTAAGAATATTGCCTGCTTCATAAACTAATCTCCTGAATTCCTGTGTAAATGATTATCACTCATCCCCGTTTTAATATATCAGATAAACTGTCTTTCACAACCGCCCAATCAAAAAGTTCAAAGCGGCTGCAATTTACTGGAATATTTAACAGCAATCTTTGCCGTATAAGATATCGAATGACATCAATCCGATGTCGGTGCGCTTCCGCCAGCCCAGTTTCTTCCAGAAGGCAATTCCTTCGCGGTTGTTTTCATAAACAAAAATATGGCACTTCTGAATACCTTCCGCCGACAATGCGGACAGGCATTTTTCCACCAGGGCCGTTGCAATGCCGCGCTTCCGGGAATCCGGATATACCGCCAGATGATTGAGGCTGGCGCGTCTGCCGTCATGCCCGCAAAGTATCGCCCCCGCCACTTTGCCGTCTTCCAGCGCGACAAAACTCAGACCGGGGTTGCGTTCCAGATACCTGGCGATGCTGTCCTTTGAATCCGCCCGGCTGAGCCCGACGCCCTCGCAGCTCTGCCACAAACGATATACTTCATCGTAATGTTCCATGGTCAATTCTTTTATCTGCATTTTAAACTCCAGTCTGTGCTTATATGGTACATCAACCGGCATAAAATTCAATCCGTTTGAACAGTTAAATATTGCAATGATTATTTGTCATATCCCCGGAAGCGGTTTATATTCCCTCAACATACATAATGAGAGGTATCTTATGAAAAGAGCTTTATTGGTAATTGACCCTCAAAATGAATATTTCACCGGTAAACTGCCGGTTACTCATCCGGCAAACAGCTTTCAAAACATTCTGCAGGCCATTGATGCGGCGGCAAACTCGATTCAAACAATCTGCATCCAGCACACCGTTTTGCAGCCGGACGCCAAACTTTTCGTCAAAAACAGCAACACCTGGGAGCTGCATCCGGAAATTACCCGCCGCAAATTCAATCTGCTGCTGGAGAAGAACTATCCCGGCAGCTTTACCGGCACAATTCTGGAAAAGTATCTGCTGGAACACGCCATTGATACCATCACCATCTGCGGTTATATGACCCAGATGTGCTGCGACACTACAGCCCGGCAGGCGTTTCATCTCGGATTCAAGGTGGAATTTCTTGCCGACGCCACCGGCACCCGGGACTTTTCCAATTCCGCCGGACAGGTCACCGCCGAAGAGCTGCACCGGGCGATTCTGGTGACCCAGGCCATGCGCTTCAGCCAGGTATTGAACACCGAAGCCTGGATTAATTCGCTGTCGCAGTAACTTTTTGCTTTATTATCTTCGAAACATGGCTATATTATATTCAAAGTGAACTCGTACTGGAGCGCTAAATGGAATTTATCTTTTCAACCGCATTGCTGCTTTTCCTGGTGATGGACCCGCTGGGCAATCTGCCGTTTTTCATCAGTTCGTTAAAAAATATGCCTCCGGAGCGATACCTGAAAATCGTGTTCAGGGAATCTGTCATCGCGCTGGTTGTACTGACGATATTTATGCTGGTCGGGAAAAATATACTCGGAATATTGCAGATTTCACAGGCGTCACTGGGCATCGCCGGCGGAATCATCCTTTTTCTGATTGCCCTGCAAATGATCTTCTGTCTGCCTATTTTCAGTCCGGCAAACGACCATGAAGACAAAAAACGGGAAGAGCCGTTTATAGTTCCGCTGGCAGTGCCGATGATTGCCGGGCCGTCCGCCGCCGCGACAATCATCCTGGTCAGAGGCAGGACAGATACTTCATTGCTGGACTGCTTTATCGCACTGGCCGTCGCATGGTGCATGTCAACCATCATCCTGATGTTCTCAAAGACGATTTCCCGCCTTTTGGGGCACAAAATACTCGATGCCTCGGAATCGCTGATGGGACTGCTGCTTACCGCGCTGGCCATTGAAATGCTGGTAAAAGGCATCAAAAGCGCCTTCTGCCCCGGCCTGAACTGACTTACTTCCTCTCCTCGGTGACTGGCGGCACGGCAGCTATCTTTTGCAGAACAACTTTCTGTTTTTCATTGAACATTTCCGGGATATTCAGGTTGCTTTCCAGAAAACTTTCCCATTCCCCGGATGAACTGGTATAAATTCTCGTTTTGTCGTTACCGTCATAAGCCAGACTTTTCAAAACCTTGACCTTTTCATTATCGGCCTTGTTGAACCACTCCAAATTGAGCGGAATAAGCGTCAGGCTATCACCTTTGAGCTCAACTTTCAGCAGAACATGCATCGGCAGCACCGTAATATTCCAGTACTCATTGTTCTGCGATGATTTACCGCCGACATCCGCAAACAACTGGTCTTTAAGCTTGAAAAAGGTAATATTCAAATCAGACCGCTTATCATTTTTGTCGTAAGTGATCAGCGTATTATCCGTAATTTTCCACGGTGTTATATCATTTCTGGAGACATCTTCTCCAATAGAGACATTCAGTTTCCAGTAGCCGCTGACTTCTTTCAATTCCACTACTTTGCCCCTTGTGCAGAACGGATTGATCGAATAAATGGTACATCCGGCGGCAATTCCCAGCAGCAGCAACGGAACGATTCTCAGTAAGTTACGCATTGGCCTGTCTCCTTGTTAAAATTGCTCATTACAACAACTTCCATGTAAAGTATATCTCCGGTTTTATAAAATTCAATATACCCGGCTCGCCTGCCGCAGGACAACCCTGCAATGATTTTTCATAATCAGGAATAGCCGGACTGTGCCATAGCAGTTTGAGCATGGCTGGGTATCGTGAAATAAAATACGGCTCCCTTGTCTTCCTTACTTTTCACCCAAATTCCGCCGCCATGCTTTTCCACGAATTCTTTGCACAGCAACAAGCCAATTCCCGTGCTGAGTTCGCCTTCTGTTCCCATCCTGTTTGTTCTAACATCGAGCCGGAATAAATTATCCATGATTGCGCTGTTCATCCCAATGCCGGAATCTTTAACGGATATTTCAATGGTCTTGTCATCGGCGACGTTAGCCGAAATACTTATTTTCCCGCCTTTCGGAGTAAATTTCACAGCGTTTGAAACAAGGTTCCGGATTACGGTTTTAAGCATATTGCTGTCAGCAAAAACCTCCATCCCGTCCGGAATTTCATAAGCCATATCAATTTGCTTATTTTGTGCCGGCTCCAGCACCATTGTCAAACTTTCCTTTAAAATTGGAAGCAATCTTACCTCTTCCGGCTTAAAAGGAATTAATCCTTGCTGCATTCTTGCCCAATCCAGCAGATTTTCAAGCAGCCGGAAAAGATTGGCGGACGAGTTTCGCATATTAACTGCAATTTTTTGTATTTCAGCCATTTGCAGACCAGGTAGCGCTTTTGCCATACTTTGTGTCAGTCCCAAAAAGGCGCTTAAAGGGCTGCGCAGATCATGGGCAATAATGGAAAAAAACTTGTCTTTCTCTGCAATGAGTTTTAAAAGTTCATCATTTTTAAGTTTTATTTCCAGTTCGGCCTGCTTGCGTTTGGAGATGTCTCTAGCAGTACTGGCAAATCCGCAGACATGGCCGCTTTCGTCATACTCGGCACGGATTGACCATGCCATGTGATACACGCGTCCATCAATACCGGCAAGCCGGTTTTCATGTGTAAAAACTTCAATGCCGCTTTTCAGCCAGTTTTTGAAGGCATTCGCGGTTGCAGCTCGATCTTCAGGGTGGATGATATCAAAGGCAAGGCGTCCAATACACTCTTCCGGAGCTAATCCGCAAAATTCCAGCGCTGTATGATTCACAAATAAAAAACGCCCGTCTGCATCTACTCTGGTGATGAGATCGGGGGTTCCTTCCACCAGATTCAGATACTGCGCCCGGCTCTCCAGCAGTGCATGTTCAGCACGTTTGCGGTCGGAAATGTCACTGAACACAATGCGGCATACGAGATTGCCATTAACATCTTGAGCGCCAGTGGCCGTCAGATGCGCCCGGAACGACGTGCCATTTTCCTTCACCATCCGCAGTTCACATGTCTGCGGCTCTCCGTTTTTAACAAGTTTCTTTCGAAACAGATAATAAATGTCCTGATCTTCTTTATGGATAAACCGGCTGACCGGATGCCTGGATAACGCATCAGGAACAACGCCCAGCAGTGTGGCAGCATAAAGGTTGGCTTCAAGAATCAGCCCCTGTTCACTGATGGTGCAATAGCCTACCGGTGCCAGATTGTAGAAGTCGAAATAGTGAGCACGGGAGGCAGCCAATTCCAACTGGGTCCGGCGCAACTCCTCATTCTGCATCTCCAGTTCGATCTGGTGCACTCTCAGTTCATGAAGCATCTGCCGTATTTCTTCGGGCGAGGCTGGTTCTTGCAACTGGACGGATTTCTTCTGGATGATCTTTTCTGCATGTTTGCGCAATTTGGCAGCTTGTCCGGACCGGTTACCGTCATTCTCCATTGCACACCTCTATCGTTGATTCCATAGACAATTCATTCATCCGATATGCGAACTGATAACCGGGCTAATAGTAATTATTGGTTAAATATTTAAATATAATAGCTTTGCAATATAAATATTTCAAGATGAAATCTCAAAAAACTATATTCCTCCCTTGTCCGCAGATCAAGGGAGAATGAAAAAACTGGATAAATCATGGAAATACTGTGCTGATTTTCCTTTAAAAATGCTTTTTCAGCAACGCAGTCAAAGATGTTTTACTGAAAGGCTTTGATATATAATCATTACACCCGGCCGCTATTATTTTTTCTCTTTCCCCTGAAAGCGCAAAGGCGGTTTGCGCAATAATGACTACATCTTTATTGAACTGCCGGATCTGCCTGGCGGCTTCATAGCCGTTCATTTCTGGCATTGCAATATCCAGCAGCACTAAATCGAGATCAGGGTTATTACGGCAGGCAGCAACCGCTTCAACCCCGGTTCTTGCTTTTAAAACTTCTCTGCTGAATTTATTGACTATTATCGTTATCAGCATTTCTGATCTTTCGTCATCTTCGGCAATTAATATTTTCAGAGGCTTAATCTGATCATCTTTTTCATCTGATGAAACAATATTTTTAATCACATTTTTTTCTTCCTGCGCAGGATTATACGGAATGGTGAAATAAAATACTGAACCTTTGCCCTCTTCACTTTCCATCCGAATCCCGCCGCCCAGCATTTCCACATAAGCTTTCGAAATAGATAATCCCAAACCTGATCCTTGAAAAGCTCTATTGTCGTCAATGTTGATCCGGATAAAACGTTCAAAAACAGCATTCTGTCTGTCTTTGGCAATCCCGATACCAGTGTCTTTTACGAAAAATTCCAGGAATCCACCCTTTTTTTCATAGCCGAATTCAATGGAGCCGGCAAATGTGAACTTAATGGCATTTTTAACCAGGTTGGTAAGAATGCCATAGATTTTTTCCCGGTCTGTTTTAATAACAGCTTCTTTTGCAGGCAAGGTGTTTTTAAAGGATATCTGCATGCCTTTTTGCTCTATCTCCGGTTTAAAGAAATTATAAATGTATTCGATCTGCTCATTTATATTTGTTGCTGAAATGGAAACGTCCATTTGTCCGGATTCAATTTTCGAGATACTGATGATGTCATTGATCGTATTGAGCATGCGGACACCGCTTTGTTCGATTATACTTATATACGTCTGCTGCTCCTCGCCGGTTAAATGCGGTTCTTTAAGCAGTTCAGTAAAGCCCAGAATACCGTTCATGGGCGTTCTTATCTCATGGCTCATATTGGTGAGGAACGCTGATTTCAAACGGTCGCTTTCTTCAGCTTTCTCTTTGGCCTTGATAAGTTCCTTCTCCGCCAGCTTGCGCTGGGTGATATCCCTTATGTTGCATTGAATCACCTTATGATTATTTACCGGATACACATTGCTGACAAACTCAACATTCATCTTTCGCCCGTCAGACGTTTCCAGCGGCAAATCTTCATAACGGACATATTCCTTCTGCTGCAATTCTAGAAATTTATCTTGATTTGCAACTATATCTTTAAAGAAGCCGATTTCCCATATTTCTTTTTCAATGAATTGTTCTTTTGAGTAGCCAAGCATCTCGATCAAAAATGGATTGACATTCGTAATTTTTCCGGTTTCCGCATCAAGAATAAGAATCCCGTCTTTCGCCGATTCAAAAAGGCGGCGATAGCTGGTTTCCGAAGCTGTCAAGATATCTTCCGTCCGCTTCCGTTCGGTGATGTCGCTAAACGTCCAGATACGTCCATAGTATTTCCCGTCTTTATCCAAAACCGGCGCGGAGTATCTGTCCAGAACCATCCCGCTTTTGAATTCGACCTCGTCATGGCTGGTCTCGTCAACGTGATCATAGAGATACATAACCTTTTCAATGAATTGTGCAGGATATCGGGTTAAGCTTGCAACATGTTCAAGCAGCGCGGCATCATCCCCATTATATAGAACATGCCGGGGGGTGGGAAGAATATTCTGAGGAACATTTAACAGCTCCGCGAATCGCCGGTTGACCAGTATCACTTTCTGATTTTCGTCGACTACTAAAATTCCGTCGAGCGAAGCATTCATCTGTGCCTCAAGCAACGCGGTCTTTGATTGCAGCGCCTCTTCCGTCTGTTTCAGCGCAGTGATGTCGCGTGCCGTTGAGAGTGCGCCGGTCACATGGCCATTCACATCTTTGAGCATCCGGCACCACCAGGCAAGCAGCCGTTTCTCGCCATCCTTGCGCCGCTGCCAGCTTTCCACGTAAATTACATGTTCATCGCCATTAAACAACGGCTGGATGGCATCGTAGACTTGCTGTTCTCCCTCGAAGTAGAAGGCGGCATTCCTGCCGATCACATCCTCCCCGAAGAACTCAATGCCGCCCTGATTAGCCCACGTATAGACTTTATTGCAGTCCACTTCCATGATGATTTCGGGAACGGCCGCCAGAGTAGCTTCATGGCGGGTGGAAAGCGCCAGTAATGCCTCCTCCGCCTGCTTACGTTCAGTGATATCGCGCCCGATACCCAATACGCCGATGAGCGTTCCCCTGGAATCGTGCATTGGAGTTTTGATAGTTTCCAGATAGGCGCGACGGCCATCGTCGGCGAAGGTGATCCATTCTTCGTTGCTGGCTGGCTCTCCCGCGGCCATGGCCTTACGATCATGCTCGCGGAAAGAGTCAGCAAGTTCCCGGTCTACAAAGTCGTAATCGGTTTTCCCGACGATATCAGCTTCCCGGGCGCCGAAAAAACGCTCGAACATGGTATTGCATGTGAGATACACCCCTTCCGTATTTTTCAACCAGATCAGGTCAGGGATTGTTTGCATCAGCGTACGCAGATGGGTTTCACTATTGCGCAGTTCAACTTCGGCCTGCTTTCGTTCGGAGATGTCGCTCAGCACGGTGCGGCACACCTTAGTTCCGTCAGTGTCCTGCGCGATGGCGGCCACCATCTGTCCCCAGAATGCCGTCCCGTCCATTTTCACCATCCGCAGTTCGCAAGTTTTAGCTTCGCCGCTTTTAACGAGCTGTTTGTGGAACAGATAGTAGATGTCCTGGTCATCTCCGAGGATGAACCGGCTGACCGGCTGCTTGAACATTGAGTTCAGGGGCAAGCCAAACAGAGCGGCGGCGGTGAAATTGGCCTCCAGGATCAGCCCCTGTTCGTTGATGGTGCAATAGCCTACAGGAGCCTGGTTATAGAGGTCGGAATAACGCACCCTCCCGGCATCCAGTTCCGCCTGGGACCGGCGCAACTCCTCATTCTGCATCTCGAGTTCAATCTGATGTACGGACAGCTCGTGGAATATCCGGCGCACTTCTTCAGGCGAGATTGTCTCCGGCAACCGGGCGGCGCTTTTCTGTGCAATATCTTCTGCCAGTTTGCGCAGTTCGGCGGCTTGTTCTGACCGGTTGTTCGTGCTGTCCATTGGCACACCTCTTTACTTTTTCACCCGTTCCGTTGTCGCAATTGCATACATCTTTCCTGCTTCATTCAATAAAGCAGCGGGTGTAATCGTGACCTCAAGAACAATACCATCTTTTGTGATTCTCTGTGTATGGTAAGACTCCATAATTTCAGACAGACTAAGCTGATGCACCCTGGCCAGCGCTTTCTCGCGCAGCGCCTCGGGAATCAAGTCGCGGATGTTCATTTTCAGTGCTTCGGCTTCAGTCCAGCCATACCTTTTTACCGCTTCCGGGTTCCAGGCCAGAATACGGCCGTTCAAGTCCTGCACGATGATGGCATCGCGCGCATCGCGCACTACCGCTGCCATGTTAAGCAGTTCATTGGCTTTCTGCAACGCGTCCCGCGTCTGTACAATCTCAGTAATGTCAAAAAAGGTAATTACCGCCCCTTCGATCACATTGTCGAGAGTACGGTAAGGCTGGATGTGCATCTTGTACCACTTGCCTTCCGTTGTCTGCACCTCCACCTCTTTCGAAATCAGCGTGTCCAGCACGGCCTGCGCATCCGCCGCCAGGCTGTCGTAGCCGACCAGATTGGAGACGATGTGGCGGACGGGCCGTCCCACGTCGCTCAAAATCAAATTGATAATCCGGGTGACGGCCGGAGTGAAGCGCTGGATGCGCAGTTGATGGTCCACAAAAACAGTGCCGATGCCGGTGCCGGCCAGCAGATTGTTCATGTCATTGTTGGTCCGCGACAGATCATTTACCTTGGTTTGCAGTTCGGTATTGACCGTGGCGAGTTCTTCGTTGACCGATTGCAGCTCCTCCTTGGACGTCTCCAGTTCCTCATTGGTGGATTGCAATTCCTCGTTCACCGACTGCATTTCCTCGTTGGAGGATTTAAGTTCTTCGTTGGAAGTCTCCAATTCCTCATTAGCAGTCTGCAGATACTCCTCTTTGGCTAGCAATTCCTGCTTGAGAGCAGCGATGCGCTTGTCTGTGGAATTGCCGGCAGGTTTTGAAGTTTCGGAACCGCCGGTTTCTGTGACAGCATGCAGAGCAATCTGCCTAGTCTGTTCAAGTGCTTCCTCCAGTATGACCAGAAACAGAGGTGTTTCAGGAGTCGCGTTCGGTCCGGTCGCAACCGGACGGACGGTAAGATTTACAGTGGTGAAATGGCCGTTGGTTTTGACACGCAGGCCCGGACAGTACACGATCTCTTTTATTCCAGCAGCTTTGTGCAGTGCGGTGGTCAGTTCGCGCCGCAGCCCTTCGCGGGCCATCTTCAGAATATTGTTAATTCCGGCTTCGCCCGGAGCCGGTTCCAGATACATCCCGGTGCGGCCGTGCAGATACAGTATGTCGCCATGATCGTTGACAAGTGCGCCTGCCTGGACAACCTGCTGCAGGAGCGCATGTTCAGTAAGTTCGCGCAAAGGCAGTTTCGCCGGGGATGCGGTTTTCCCGGCAGTCAGCGGGGGCGCCGTATTCATAGCCTTCATGGGCGGGAGAAACCGGCTCAGGGCTGCTCGCTGTGCGCCGTGAAAATCATCTTTGCGCTGATAAAGTTTCGATTTGCGGTCCAGGGTGATAAACAGATCGTTAAACTCGCCGGCGGTTTCGGAAGTACCCAGAAAGAGCATGCCGCCCGGATTCAGTGCGTAGTGGAACAGTGGAATCAGCTTCTTCTGCAAATCAGCGCCCATATAGATCATAAGATTGCGGCAACTGATGAGATCAAGTTTGGAGAATGGCGGATCTTTGATTACGTCCTGCTCGGAAAAGACCAGCATGTCGCGGATGCCCTTGTGAATGCGGTACGCGGAGCCATCCGGTTCCGCCGCAAAAAAACGCTTCAGCCGTTCCGGCGAGATGTCAGCGGCAATACTGGACGGATAGAGGCCGGCGCGGGCCGTGGCAATCGCCCGGCTGTCAATATCGGTGGCGAATACCTGTACTTTGAAACTCTGCTTCATCGTCTCCAGGCGCTCCTGCAGCAGGATGGCGATGGAATAGGGTTCCTCACCGGTGGAACAGCCAGGCGACCAGACGCGGATTATTGAACCCGCAGATTTGCCGGCAAATAGCTTCGGAATGACCTGTTCCTCAAGCGCCTTGAAAGCCTCCGGATCACGGAAAAAATTAGTCACGCCAATCAACAGGTCCCGAAACAGTGCTTCCACTTCGGCCGGAGTCTGCTGCAAATACTTGACGTATCCGTCTACCGCTTCGATCTGATGGACAGCCATGCGCCGTTCAATGCGCCGGAGAATGGTGCTCGGTTTATACTGGGAAAAGTCGTGGCCGGTCTGAGCACGCATCAGGATGAAGATTTTCTTCAGCGCGTTCTCGGCCCTGGGTTCATGAACCTTGGAGTTCATTGGAGCCTTGCCGAAGGCATGAGCGACGTAGGCAATGAGCTGGGACGGCATCTCGGCCGGCGGCAATTCGAAATCCACCAGACCGGTGTTAATGGCGCTGCGCGGCATGCCGTCGTACTCGGTGGAACACGGGTTCTGGACCATGACCATGCCACCCTCGCCCTTGATGGCCCGCACACCCAAAGTACCGTCGCTGCCGGTGCCGGAAAGTACGATGCAGATGGCCCGCTCGTGCTGATCCTGGGCCAGAGACCGGAAGAAGAAGTCAATCGGCAGACGCTGGCCGCGCGGTGCGGATGGTTCCAGCAATTGGAGCGTGCCATTCAGAAATGCCATGTCGCGGTTGGGCGGGATAATATAGGCGCAGTTTGGCCTGACCCTCATCCCGTCCTCGACCTCGAAGACCTGCATGCGGGTATAGCGCCGGATGATGTCGGCGAGGATGCTCTTATGGTCCGGCGCCAGGTGCTGCACCAGCACAAAGGCCATGTCGGGGTCGATATCGGCCGGCATACCGGAAAAGAACGCTTCAAACGCCGCCAGTCCGCCGGCCGAAGCGCCGATGCCGACGACAGGAAACCCGATGGTGTTATTCGCCGCAGTCTCCGGTGATTTGATATTTTTGGCATCGTGCGTCAATTCCGATGCGGTAGTTTTCTCTTTTTTCCTTACTGCCATGATGGACTCCTATTTAATTCCACGGAAGCATATATTTAACCACGCTAAAGGGGAACAGATAACGACTGTACCAATAAATTTGCTGTGTAAAATAATAAATCAAGCTGATAATCAAAAAAAACAATAAATGAGCCACCAGTTTAAGCAAGGCTGAATTGTGACCGGAACTCCATTATTCCCGGTACTCTCACAAATATTTTATCCTTTTTTCTTGATTTTCCTGAATAAGGTCTTGACATTCCGCATTAATTATGGTATTATAGTACCATAATACTAAATTATAACAGCGGAGTTTGATGATGAGCAGTATTTTAAAAATATCGGAGGCCGTGGCGCTGGCGATTCATGCTTGTGTGATTATTGCCAGTAAGAAAGCGGAGAGCAAGACAACCACTACTTCAATCGCCAGCGCTTTAAAGGCATCGGAAGCCCATTTATCCAAGGTGATGCAGCGTCTGGTCAAAGCCGGAATCGTTAATTCGGTGCGAGGTCCTGGAGGAGGTTTTGTGATGAACGTCAAACCTGAAGATGTTAAGATGCTGGATATTTACGAAGCGGTGGACGGAGTGTTCCAGTGCAGCAACTGCCTGTTCGATCATCAAGCCTGTAACGGGAAAAAGTGCCTGCTGGGCAATTTCATAGAAAACATAAATGACCAGGTTAAAATATTCTTTAAAACTAAAACTCTGGCTAACTTGATGAAAGGGAAATGAGCGCAATGAAAAGAAATATCGTTAAAATTGATCCGGATAAATGCAATGGCTGCGGACTGTGCGTCAGCGCGTGCGCCGAGGGTGCAATCAAGCTGATAAACGGCAAGGCGGAGTTGATTACCGATTCTTACTGCGACGGCCTGGGCGCCTGTCTGGGTGAATGTCCGCAGGGAGCCATTGCGATTGAAGAGCGTGACGCGGCGGGATTCGATGAAGCCGCCGTTAAAAGGCATCTTACTGAACGGCAGTCGCCGCCGAAGCAACAGCATCATGGCTGTCCGGGGATGGCTGCTTTCTCAATAAATGAAAAGGCTGCCGGCAGCAGCGCCAAAAGTTCCGGCCACCCCTCCCCTACCCCCTCTGAATTGAGACAATGGCCGGTTCAATTGCACCTGGTCCCCGTCCAGGCGCCATACTGGAACGGTGCTGACCTGCTGCTGGCGGCTGATTGTGTATCAGTTGCTTATGCGGATTTCCAGGAAAAGCTGCTGAAGGGCAGGAAAGTTATCATTGCCTGTCCGAAACTGGACGACACGGGGAATTATCTGGAGAAACTGACGGACATACTCCGGGAGAATGATATCAGGAGCCTGACCGCGGCCAGAATGGAAGTACCCTGCTGCGGCGGCATCGTCCGGCTGGCGGAACTGGCGCTGGAAGCCTCCGGCAAAGATATCGAGTTCAAGGAAATTATTATCGGTGTGGATGGAACAATAAAAAACTGAACAGGGAGATGAATCATGAAATGCGGATGCAACAAGGACAACTCTGAAAAAGGCGTCAAACTGACGCTGGCCGGACTCACGGAATACGGCGAAAACGCCATCGTCAGCCGGACTATCGTGGAAAACGCCAGCGGCACTTTAACTGTTTTTGCGTTCGATGAGGGCCAGGGGTTAAGTGAACACTCCGCCCCGTTTGACGCCATTGTACAAGTCATTGACGGCGAAGCTGATATCAAAATCAACGGGCAATCCCACTACCTGCGGGCCGGTGATCTGATCATCATGCCAGCCAATATCCCGCACGCCGTAAAGGCCGTAACCAAATTCAAAATGCTGCTGACCATGCTGAAAGCGGTATAACAACACAACTTATAAAGAACCTGCAGGCCCGATAAAGCTTACAGGTTCCTGCTTTTTAACGGTGAATCATGGATTCGGACAGACGCTTCAGGAATTTCGCCTGATGTTCAGCCTTGTAATCCAGCAACTTATAGGTAATATCCTTGACGATGTCCAGCACAAACATCCATATCACATTATACAGCCACACCACGGCGATAAGCGTCCACGGCAGTTGCGGAACCGCCCAGCCGAAGCCGCACATCAGCGCCGCAAATAACTGAGTGCCGATAATCGCCCAGAACAGTTTCGCGCTGGGGAACGGCTTCACAAAGAACCGGTTGGAGGTTCTGGTCACAAACAGCAGCAGATGCCCGCCGACCACAAGTTGCAGAAAAACCATGGTCTGCAGATGGGACGGATCAATTACCACGCCGAACAGTTCTTCATTCAGAAAATACATCCCGATGAAAAGCAGCCCGAAAGTCTCAACTACCGACATGATGCCCAGCACGGTGGAAATCGACAGCACCCTGCCCATCTGCCAGTGAACCGGCTGCGGATCAATCCTGGTATTGTCGTAGGCTATCGTCATGATCGGAATATCATCCAGCAGCGCCAGGATAATAATCATCGTGGCGGTCAGCGGTTTGAACGCCTCCATGACGCCGTCGCCCCCCTCCACCACCGGAAACACCAGCATTGCCAGCACCACAAACACCATCAGGTCCATCGTCATGGCGATCCGGTAGATCGTGTAACTCAGCATCCGCTCGAAAATCTGGCGGGCGGTCTCAATCGCGGTGATGATGACGCTCAGGCCGGGCGCGGTCAGAATAAGCGCGGCGGCGGCCCGCGCGGCATCGGTGGCGCCGGAGACCGCAATCCCGACATCGGACTGCTTCAGCGCCGGCGCGTCATTGACGCCGTCCCCGGTCATCGCCACAATGTGTCCGCTGGACTGCAAAGCCTTGACAATGCCGTATTTATGCTCAGGGAACACCCTGCCGAAACCATCGGCTTTCTCAATGCATTCACATGCCGCCGCCGGCAGATGGTCGGGGGAATTGCCTTCAAACAGCGCCGTTGCGGACTGAATATGGGTTCCCATGCCGAGTTTGCCGGAAATCTCCGAAGCGATGGCGATGTCGTCGCCGGTGACCATTTTGACCGCCAGTCCGTGTTCGCGGGCCTGACGGATGGTGTCCGCGGAATCATCGCGCGGCGGGTCGAACATCGGAATTATGCCTGAAAACTTCCAGGTCCTGCCGTCATCCGCCGACTTCGCCACGCCGAGCGCGCGATAGCCGCGCGAGGCCAGTTCCTTGACCACGCCGTCCGCCTTGCTCTTCTGCCCGTCGCTCATGTCGCTCATGCTGACAATGACCTGGGGCGCCCCTTTGGTAAAGCGCATCGTGGAACCGTCCGGCATTTTGACCGAGGCCTCGGTGCGTTTCGATACCGGATCGAACGGCACAAATTTAGTCTGGATGTAATTCTTCAGAACAGATTTGTCCGTGAGTCCGCCGATGACCGCCAGGTCAATCGCGTCATTATCCTCTTCTTTGCTGGCCAGTGCGCCGCCGAGAATGCATTCCTCCGCGGTGGCCGCTTCGAACAGCACCGGCACATCCAGGGTCAGTTGATTTTTGGTCAGAGTTCCGGTCTTGTCGGAACAGAGAATATCCACCCCGGCCATTTCCTCGATGCACTGGAGCCGGGAGACAATCGCCTGCTTTTTGGACATGGCCAGCGCGCCGAGCGCCATCGTCACCGACAGTACCGCCGGCATGGCAATCGGAATCGACGCAATCGCCAGCAGCAGCACAAATTTCACCAGACGCAGCACTTCCACTACATCAATGTAACCCGTGGCGACATGGTCGCGGTAAAGCACCACCGCGCTGAGTATCAGACAGAGCGTCAGCGCAATGACAATCAGAAAGTTGCCGACCCGCATCACCGCCTGCTGGAAGTGGGAAATATTGCCCGCCCCGGCGACCAGTTGGGCGGTACGCCCGAAAAACGTATTGCTCCCGGTGGCGGTGACTGCCGCCAGCATTTCCCCCTGCTTGGCGACGGAACTGGAATAGACGACATCGCCGGTCTTCCTGCTTACCGGCAGGGATTCCCCGGTCAGCGCGGACTGATCGACGCTCAGGTATTCGCCTTCAATCAGTTTGCCGTCCGCGGGAATCACATCGCCCAGCCGGATGCGCACCACATCGCCGGGAACCAGCAGCGCCGCCTCGATTTCGCTCCATTTGCCGTCGCGCAGCACCCGCGCCTTCAATGCCAGCCCTTTCTTCAGGGCGTCCAGGGCGTTGCCGGCTTTGCGCTCTTCCCAGAAACCGAGCAGCGCGTTGAAAATCAGCATGAACATGATAATGGCAAAGTCTCTGGAATCTTCGGCGATCAGGGAGAGCACGGCGGCGGATTCAATCATCCACGGAATCGGCCCCCAGAAAAATTTAAGCAATTCCTTCAGCGGATTTTTCTTTTCTTCAACAATCGCGTTAACCCCGCATGTCTGCAATCTGGATGCCGCCTCCGCGGCGGTCAGGCCCTGGTCAGAACTTTTGACGAATGAATATACTTCATCCATTCCCATTTTCTCCGCCTTTTCCGAGTCGATAGTATATGGCGGCAAGGCTGTGAACGTCTGCTTTGGATTCATCACATTTTCCCCTTATGCTTTATATAGCGATGCACACTGCGGTACATTTTCTCTTCCGGTCTATTATACGCCCTTAAAAACAAAAAGCAAGACTTCATTGCTTCTGCAATTTTACACATTTTGGACCCCATGCATTCCGCTTTCATAACTTTTCCTGCTTTCAACTTTTCACTCCCGCACTAGCGGGCTTTCCCATTCCGGAGACATTGGAGTGTCGTTGAGCATAACGGTTTAATACTTTTCTCGCTTTTCTCGCTTTCCACTTTTCTCGCTTTCCACTTTTCTCGCTTTCCACTTTTCTCGCTTTCCACTTTTCTCGCTTTTCTCGCTTTTCTCGCTTTTCTCGCTTTCCACTTTTCTTGCTTTTCTCGCTTTTCTCTCCCGCATTCGCGGGACCCGCAAGCGGGGCACACTCCCGCATTCGCGGGCTTTCCCATTCCGATACTTTGGAGTGTTCTTGAACACAACCATTTTCTGTTTTACAAACATTCTGGACAATGGCCGGTGTAGTGCTCTCGCTTTGCGAGAGAGGTCCCGATCCCCGTCCGACACGGACGGCACTACAATAAAACCCATTTTGGACAGCCGACTCCTGCTATTAATATGTCGCTCCGCTGGAGCTGAATTCTGAATTTCCGGTTTTCATTCTGACTTTCCCATTTTGGACATTTTGGACAGCCAATAACCTCATTCTGGACATCAGCCTTGGAGAGTTGCCCGCCGTGGCAACCGTCTTCCGATCCCGGTTACGACGGAGCGCAACCCTCCATTCTGGACAGCCGATTCCTGCTATTAATATGTCGCTCCGCTGGAGCTGAATTCTGAATTTCCGGTTTTCATTCTGACTTTCCCATTTTGGACATTTTGGACAGCCAATACCCTCATTTTGGACACTAGACTTGGAGGGTTGCCCTCTGCGGCAACCGTATCCGATCCCGGTTACGACGGAGCGTAACCCTCCCATTCTGGACAGCCCATTCCAAGACTTTGGAGTGCCGTTGAGCACAACGGTCTTCAATTTTACAGACATTCTGGACACCTCATTTCTTCCTGCATTCGCGGGAGACAGCCACGTCCGACACGGACGGCACTACACCAAAGCCATTTTGGACAGCCAACCGCCGGCGGCGTATTCCCCTGCCCTTCCCGGCAAACTTTCGTCATACTTTAATTTCGGCATGATACCAGTCTCCTTGCTTTTTTATTAATTTTTGCGTGACCACCCTGTCGCAACACGCGTATACATATAGGATATTTGTCACTCAATGGCGGTGTAAATCGTTTAAAATAAAGCGTTTAAATGTGTCATTTTTTTGCAAAAAATTGCCAGCCTGCGGCGGCAGAACAAAAACAGGTCTCACGCGGAGACGCGGAGGCGCAGAGAAAGCGAAAGCGGGAAATGCGGCGCACATGAATGACATCAAGAAAATGAAGATAAAAAAGCTTAAATCAAGAAAACAGCCTTAAAAAATAGCTTTAAGAATGGATATATACCGGATTATTATCTATATTTATACTTAAATATATTAGATAACAGGGTCCGACCCTGCACGAACAACCCTGCACGAACACCAGCCTGCGGCGGCAGAACAAAAACAGGTCTCACGCGGAGACGCGGAGGCGCAGAGAAAGCAAAAACGGGAAATGCGGCACACCATGAATAGCATCAAGGAAATGAAGAAAACAGCCTAAAAAAATAGCTTTAAGCCTAGTTTTATACCGGATTATTATCCATATTTATACTTAAATATATTAGATAATAGGGTCTGCCCCTGCATGGCCCGGTGATTATTCATCGAGCAACTGGTGACGCGACGGCTGTTGGACTTCTTCAATTTTTAAATTTTAGTTTCATTCTTTTTTGCTGTTTTTTTGTTCATCCTGTTGACAAACGCTCATCTCCGCATTATAATGGTAGCTAATGGTTCTAATTGGTATAAATTTAATGGTTGATATTTTTTATGTTTAATAAAGATACAATTCGCAAAGAAAGTTCTGTTCCAGTATATCAGCAATTGATAAAGTATTTTGAGGAATTTATTAGCAGCAATCCTCCGGAGACTAGAGTTCCGCCTGAGCGGGAATTAGCCGCGCTTTTGAATGTCAGCCGTAATTCATTACGCAAAGCTTTGGAATATTATTTTGATAAGGGGTTAATTGTTCGGCAACGTCGTAAAGGTACCTTTACCGCGTTAAATAGTAAAACATTAGTCGAAGAACCTGTTAGTCTCGAAGAAATACATCCACAGGCATATTATGATTTGATGATGTTTCAAGAACCAGCAAAAGGCAATACTCTGACATTGACTCTATATGAAAATATGCCTTTTCAAAAAAAATACTGGGAAGAAATAGTTAAAAAATTCAATTCTCGTCATCCCGAAACTAAGGCGGTAATAGAATGGCTACCAAAAGAAATTAGTATAAGAGAGAAGCATGGATTTGAAAACTACTTTAAATCAATTGGGAAAATACCAGACTTGATTCAGTGCCCATTAGATAAATCTTTATATGATTTATTTACTCCGCTTCCCGACGAAATAAGGGCGTTTATGACAAGTTCAAAATTTTTCCATGAAACGCTGGAAGCTGGCGGAGAATATCTTCTCGAAAGAATAGTTCCAATATATACTTCAGTTCCTATTTGTTTATGGAATAAGGACATGGGAGAAAAATATGAGATTACCGACATCAGAAAAAAACTGGAACATGGTTCTGTGATTGAATTGGCATGTCATGCAGCCGAAAAACTTCCATTAAATATAAAAATCTGCGGACCAATGCCAACCCTTATGCGCTTCTGGGGACATCCTGAGCATCTAAGTGAAATAAATAGTGACAGCCTGAAACGGTTTTTTATTCCGCTTTGCCGTGAGATTAACAAGGTAAAAGGCGATCATGAAAGAGTATTCCCCCTATATTTCAGGAACTATCCGATTAAGGGGAAATTCCTTGCCGGTCTGCATTTTATGGATTTCATGTTAAGCAGTACAATGTTTATGCCGCTAAAAAATCACATCGAGTTCAACTATGAAACTGCAATATTTCCTATTCAAGAAACAATTCTATTTGAAGCAAGCAGTCTGGCTATTTCAACGTTATCACAAAACAAAAAAGTAGCCTGTAAATTTCTTAATTTCATGCTTTCTCATGAAATTCAATCACTTACAACGAAGATGCTCTTTACAAAGCCATTCGTAAAATCGGCAATGCCTGGACTGTATGCACAATTAAACAGCACTTCTGAAATTATTGACAAGTATTTCAATCGCATCAAAATTTCATGCGGAATAGAAGCAAAGGTCTCTAAATATCAAATTGACTATATTTCATATGGACTAAAAGATTTATTTGAAAAGATAGCCACCGGAAAAATTGATGGGGAACACGCAACTGCAACTGCTTTTGACATATTGTCAAATTTGACTTAATACATGAGAATCAAAGAGTAGATAATAATGAATGGAAGCATGATGTAAATTATTAAATGCAGTTGTGTCACAAACCACTAACAAAAGAAGAAAAAATGAAAAGACATCCAGACAATCGAATCGGGAAAGCAAGCTTCACACTAGTAGAGCTCTTAATAGTTATAGCTATTATATCAATTTTATCTAGTTTGCTACTGCCAGCCCTGAATAAAGCAAGAGAGAAGGCTAAGGCGATTTCTTGTAGCAATAACATGAAAACCATGTCCAATGGTTGCTTGTTCTATGTTGGGGACAATGCGGACTATTTGCCGTATTGCCGTTTGCAAGCAGATGCACAAAATAATTGGCAATGCAAAGTGGCACAAGCAGTTGGAATAACTTTACCCAAAACAGGCGGCTGGTTTCCTGCAAAGTTTAAAATTTTTGCTTGTCCGTCAGATACAACTGAAGCTGCAAGCTGGCTAATTAGCGGTAATCATTGGGCCAAAATAAGCTATAGCTCAAATCTTGAAATAATGGACATTTATGGGGCGGACGGAAATGCAGACGGATTCCAGGGAGGACGCAAGCTTCCGAGTATACAGCAACCGTCCAATACCGTCATCCTCACAGAGAATAGTAATACAGATAATGGCATGCGTTATAGCGTTAAAAATGGAGTCTGTTATAACCCGGGATATACTTATGAGTACTCTATCCAAAATGGGAATTTTTTTACCGATCCCGCTAAGGCAGGATATCATTCTAAACAGAATAACTGGGTATTCGCTGACGGGCATGTAAAAGCCATGAAATGGGCTGACACAATTTATCCATTTAATTTCTGGAAGTTCAAGAAAAATTAACGGGACTGGTAATCGCGTGTTTAAAAGTATTGATGCCGTAGAAAATTAATTAATAGATGCTATTATTGGAATAACCATCAAGTCCGAATGCGTTGAAAATTTCAAATGTAAATATTATAAATAATCACTCCAAAATAATTGGAAAGAAAATGCGAAAAACAGTTATGACATTAATTTGCTGTTCGACAATTATAGCATCGGTGTCCGCCAAACAGATGGATAGCCGCCCTGAATTTGACAAAAAGCCATACTTGAAAACATGCTGGAGTCAGGCCAATCCCTGGTGGTTGCCAAATCGGTCATGTCTTAATGGTAAAGGCGGGCCAGATTATGCGTGGCACAGCTATCCGGAAGATGAAGTTTTAATGTGGAAAAAAGTTGCTGAAATCTGTAACCTTTACGGGATGACAGGATTGCAATTGGAGATTACTCTCAAGAGTAACGGAATGATTGATTGGTGGCAAAGCTTAAAAAAAGTTGCTGATGGTTTTCAGTCTGCCGGCAATGGGTTTAAGACATCCTTATTTTTATCTGTTCATAAGGTCGCCAGTGAAGAAACGGCCATTGAGCAAATGGATAAACTATTTGAAAAAGTTTGGCCTACTCTAAAAGAACACCCGGCAGTATACAGATTAAACGGTGCACCTGTAATTATTATTTATACTCCATCAATATATTCGCCGGAAACATGGCACAGAATAATCTATAATGTGGAAAAGAAATATGGGAAAATAATAATACTAGCCAATGCCTGGGATGGAGAACTAAGGAATACGCCTAAAGTTCTTAGAGAATATCTTAACGTATTTGATGGTATTACAGCATATGCAAATTGGACAGATGCCGGTCAACGCGAATTTCATGCTATGGTTACAGATATTATGCATAAAGAATTTCCACAAAAAATATTTGAAGCATCTGTCCACAACACTTACACGGTCCATTTTTCATATGGCGGAATTGTACCGAATTTGATGGAAAAATATTTCAAATCGTGGAATAATACCATTGAATCAAGGCCGGATGCTATTGTAATGACTAATTTTTTCGATATATACGAAAATTCCAGAACATTGCCATCGTACGAGCTTGATGATATTTTATTACGTACCGCCAAGTATTATCTTGAAGAATGGAGGGGCAACCAGATATCAAAAGAAACTGCGCCTGATATTTATGTTACCAATTTCACCAATGTGCTGCTGGGACAGACAGCTCAATTTGAAGTAATTTCTTTCCCATCCACAAAATCGAATACTCAGGCTAGTGTAACTTTAGAAATATGTGATGCAAAAGGAAAAACACTTCACTCTTTTGCCCCACGGAATATTGGGTTAAACACTATCAATAGAGAAGTGTTCGAGTTGCCGTCTTTACAATTTTCTGATGAACTTGCTCTTTTCCCAAGACTCAAAATTCAAAGTAAAGATTTTACCCAGATTTCAGTTATTTTCCCGCCAACTATGTTGGTTGCCGGAATGAGATCGCATTTGCTCTGGTGGGCGAGGTCATTGAAAAATATGCTGGTCATTAATAAAGGCGAGAAAACCTGGAGTCTAAATAATATTATTAATGGTACTATTACGAAATATCCAGACTATGGTTTGGCTGTAATTCAATGTGATGCCTACTCAAATTCTAACGGAGGGAGAAATCAGGGCGGGGGTACAGTCAGAATTATGCGCAATGGAAGAGAATTTCAAAAAATCTCCAACTGGTCACTTGATATGACTCACTCGCTAATTTTACCGAATCCCATCGGTTCTCTAGATTGGTACAGCCTGGAATTAGTCAACAGCGAAGGGTGCCGTTATCTTTCTCGTCCAATATGGGTATCTGGAGAACGCTACGGTCAAAAGATAAAATTACCTGTTGTCTCTGCAGAAAACAAAATAGTCGAAATAACTATTAATGCTGATCGAATACCGTACTTTTATTACCCTTGTAAATTTGATTCCGGCCCTTTATTACTTGATTACTCCGGCTATCAGCATAATGGTTTCCTTGGAGGTTCAGGTTATGGCGGAGGACACCTTGATCGTACAGCTTATCATCACGAGCACCTTGACGGACTCAAAAAAAACAAAGAAAACAATTCTCCTGAGTTTATCAATGATAATTTGCAAGGCGGATTTTACAGATTTAACGGGGAGCAACATATAACTATTCAAGGCGGTACTGCTTTCCCATATGCTTCCACATATGAAATAGCAATAAAACCCCAAAAGACAGGACGCGAAATGGGAATAATGGGGGCCGGGAATAACCAGATACAATTGAGCTTGGATTCAGAAGGACACGTTATAGTTGAACGTTCATCTGTGGTTGAAGGTGAAGGCGGACTGAAGACTGAAAGAAAAATATCAGTCTTCCTGCAATCCCAAACACCTGTTTCGTTTGAAAAATGGAATCGTGTTGCGGTCGTTTACGATCTTAAGAAATTGTCTTTATATCTTAACGGCATATTTCAAGTTGAGCAGAACATTATGGCTATGCGCGGTCATGAATTGCTGAATACTATTATCATTGGAGGTAAATGCCGTCAGTATTGGCAACCATACCAATATTTCAATGGCGACATTAAGGATATAAGAATTTATGGAAGAAATCTTTCTTGCGACGAATTCTTGAAATAATTCATCGTGGTTAAGCTTTTTTTCGTTGCTTGGGAAACTACTATTTCTTGTGCTTCCCATGCTTCAATATTGAGTTCAATATGCCGCGCCGCCGGAGCTGATAGTCTCACGCGGTGGCGCGGAGTTCGCGGAGAAATCTTCATCATTAATGGCATAAAAAACTCCCGGAACTTTTCAGCGCCGGGAGTTTTTGATTTTTGCTAATTATCCGGTCAGCCGTTACAGCAACCGCCGCCGCAATTGCAGCCGCAACCGAAAAATTTCTTGATGGTTTCAACAACCAGTTCAGGGGTGAAACCGAATTTTTCAGCAAGCACGGCATACGGAGCGGAAGCGCCGAATTTATCCATGCCGATCGCCAGTCCGTCTCTGCCGACGAAGCGGTGCCAGCCGAAAGTGCTGCCTGCTTCAATCGAAACGCGGTTCACGCAGTAACTCGGCAGAACTTCTTCCTGATAGTCCACATCCTGCTGCATGAAGAGTTCCTGTGAGGGCATGGAGACCACTCTGACCTTGACGCCTTTGGCGCGGATCAAATCGGCGGCTTTCAGCGCCAGATTGACTTCGGAACCGGTGGCAATCATGATCATGTCGAAATCTTCATCATCGCTGAGGACATAAGCGCCTTTGGCGACATTGACTCTGGCGGCCTGTTCCGGGGTGAACGGCGCGAGGTCCTGGCGGGTGAGCAGAATGGCGACCGGGCCTTTGGCCTGCAATGCCGCAGCCCAGGCATGAGCGACTTCATGGGCTTCCGCCGGACGCAGCAGGGTGACGCCGGGAATCGAACGCAGCATTGCCATCTGTTCAATCGGTTCGTGAGTCGGGCCGTCTTCGCCGACATAGAACGAGTCATGGGTGAACACATAGATTTCATGCAGTCCCTGAATTGACGCCAGACGGATTGCCGGCTTCATGTAATCAGAGAACACGAAGAAAGTGGAGGTGTACGGAATAATCGTTTCGTACAGGGCCATACCGTTGCCGGCCATGCCCATCGCCAGTTCGCGCACGCCGAAGTGGAAATTGCAGCCGCCGCGGTTTGCCGGATTGAAATCCGGAGCGCCTTTGATGTCGGTCTTGGTGGACGGCGCGAGGTCGGCGGCGCCGCCGATGAGCGACGGCACGAGCGCGGCGGCGCGCTGTAGGACTTCACCGCCGGAGGCGCGGCTGGCAATCGGTTTGCTTACCGGAGTTACTTTCAGCAGCTCTTCCAGGATATTTTCCGGAACCGTGCGGTTGAGCATTTTGGAAATGAGTTCCGCTTTGTCCGGGTTGCCATTGATATACGCCTGGAACTGCTTGTCCCAGCCGGCGGCTTCGGTGATGAGAGCTTCAACGCGCTTGTCGATGTATGCTTTGACTTCCGGCATGACAAAGAACGGTTCGGCCGGCATGCCGAGGTTTTTCTTGGTGGCTTCGACTTCTTCCGCGCCGAGCGGTTCGCCGTGCGCTGAAGATTTGCCCTGCTTACTGGGCGAACCGAAACCGATTTTGGTTTCGCCGATGATCAGGGTCGGGCGGCCGTCGGAAACAACCGCTTCGGCCAGCGCCTTGTCGCACTGTTCAATATCATTGGCGTTGGCGACATTGATCACGCGCCATTCGTAGGCGGTGAATCTGGCGCCGACGTTTTCAGAGAACGCGAGGTTGGTCGAACCTTCGATGGTGATTGAGTTGTCGTCATAGAAACAGATGAGGTTATCCAGTTTCTGGTGTCCGGCCAGCGAAGCGGCTTCGGAAGTGACGCCTTCCATCATGCAGCCGTCACCGCACATGATGAATATCTTATTGTCAACCAGGCCGGTTTTGTCCAGGCCGGTTTTCGCGGCGAAATACTTGTTCGCCATGGACATGCCGACCGCGGAGGCGAAACCGCTGCCGAGCGGACCGGTAGTGATATCGGCGCCGGCGGTATGATTATATTCCGGATGTCCGGGAGTCTTGCTGCCCCACTGTCTGAACAGCTTGAGTTCATCCATCGTCAGGCCGTAGTCGAACAGGTGAAGCAGTGAATATTCCAGCATGGAACCATGTCCGGCGGAGAGAATGAATCTGTCGCGTCCCAGCCATTTTGGGTTCTTCGGATTGTGCTTCATGTATTTGAACCACAATGTGAACGCGAAATCGGCGCATCCCATCGGCATGCCGGGGTGGCCGGATTTAGCCTTCTGAACAGCTTCAGCGGACAGTACGCGAATCGTATTCGCCGCCAGTTTTGACAATTGCAAGTCTATCATCTTCTAAACATCCTTTCTTTTTATTGAATCTGATTGGAAATTTTAACTTATTAAGATAATTTCATTAGGACGCATTTACAAATTGTAAATCGTCCGGATTCATGGAAAACTGAAAGGCAAATGCGATGCCCGGACGTCTCTGATATTACAGCAACAACTAAAAAAGGTTCATATACGCAAATGGCGGAACGGTTCATTACATCCACACTCAACAAAAAAGACGCAACCCGGGACAATACGCTCAGGCCGCTGAAGTTTGCCGACTTTCCCGGCCAGGTAAAAGTAAAAGAGCGGGTCGAACTCTATGTCGAAGCCGCCAAGCAGAGAAATGAACCGCTCGGTCATCTGCTGCTCAGCGGACCGCCGGGACTCGGCAAAACCACCCTCGCCTATATCATCGCGCACGAAAAAGGCGCCAATATCAAATCCTCCAGCGGACCGGTAATTGAAAAGCCCGGCGACCTGGCCGGACTCCTGACTTCGCTTGAAGAAGGCGACATCCTGTTCATTGACGAAATCCACCGCTTGAACACTACCGTGGAAGAATATCTTTACAGCGCAATGGAGGATTTCTTCATTGACATCATGATTGACCAGGGGCCGGGTGCGCGTTCGGTGCGGCTGAACGTTCCCCGCTTCACCCTGCTTGGCGCAACAACCCGCCAGGGCATGCTGTCCGCGCCGCTGCGTTCACGCTTCGCCCTCGCCTGCCGTCTGGATTATTATAAAGTGGAAGATCTGGAAACCATCATCTGCCGCTCGGCCGGCATCCTCGGCATTCAAATAGACCAGGAAGGCGCGCACGAAATCGCCCGCCGCTGCCGCGGCACTCCGCGCATCGCCAACAATCTGCTGTGCTGGGCCAGAGACTATGCCCAGGTCCGGGCGGACAGCGCCATCACCGGCCCGACCGCGTCCGCCGCGCTGACGATGCTCGATATCGACAATGAAGGCCTGGACGAGATGGATAACCGGATACTGGAAGTCATTATCCAGAATTACAACGGCGGCCCGGTCGGCATTAAAACAATTTCCGTGGCGGTAAGTGAAGATGAAGGCACGATTGAGGATGTCTATGAGCCGTTCCTGATTCAGGAAGGGTATCTGATGCGCACCCCGCAGGGACGCGTGGCAACCAACAAAGCAAGAGAAAAACTCGGGCTTCCCCCGGTACACCATCGCAAATCAAAATCAGATTCCGCGCAGCCCGAGCTTTTCCAGTAATTCAATTATCAGGCGCCTCCGGCAGAGCCGGAGGCTTGACCCGGCATCAGAACCAGACACCGCCTTCGCCGCCGTAATTCAGCGGAGTATTGTTCAACGTGATTTCATAAACCCTGACATCATATCCCGGCAGCGTGTCACTCAGGATGTTGCTGCCGAAAGAGAAGGTGCCGGGAGTCGGAATGATGGAACTGATGCTCTTGTACGGCGATGTGCCGAGAGTGATGCTGAGCGCTTTAGTGTCTGCTGAAGCATTAACGGCAATCAGCCACTGTCTGGTATGCCCGGCGTTTTCCTTCAGGATATAACAGATATCGCCTTTCTTGTCGGTCTGGACGGTCGTTTCCTGGATAATGTTCCGCACCAGATTGATTTCGGCATTCATCGTGCTGATGCTTGACCAGTAGCTGACGGCGTTCTTGAAGGAGACGCCGTTGCCGTTGCAGTTGTCATATACCCAGTACATGATGCCCTTGGCGTCGCCGGTGACCGCCAGAAAATTCTGAGCGCGGAACTGGGCGTATGTCGGCAACACCTGACTGCCCGAGGTATAAGCCTGCAAAGTCTCGAAATGCGTTTTGTTCGTGTCATACAGGATGGAATATTTCGCCAGCAGCGCATTGTCGAAAATCTTTCCGAGATTGACCGTGCTTCCTGTTATGAAATAATTATCATCGCTTTGAGCGACGTCCACGCAGTGCTGATGATACTGGAAATCCTTTGTCCCGCAAAAACTGCTGGTGGCGAAATTATTGGTATCAAGCGATTTTATGAGACTGTACCTGGAGAACATTTCAGCGGGAGTCTTGCGGTTATAGACCGGCTCGTCATAGTAATACCAGCCGATCACCGCCGAATGATTTTTATACGCGTTGACCGTAGCCGTCAGTGCGCTGTCAATATGGGCATTCCAGATAACGATTATAACCTTGACGCCGATACTGGCGGCATGGTCCAGGTAAGCGGCGGTGACATTCTGATCGCTGATGATTGCCATATTAAATCCGGCCGCCGCAATTTCGTCAAGCTGGGCAATCGTATTGGTGTTGAAAAAGCCCATCGGGAAATAGTTGCCGCCGTCCACCTTGAGATTGCGTTTGGTCGAGTCGTCAACATAAGCCGGCAGCGTGACGCCGCTCAACTGAAGCGATGCCGGGTGTATGTCCCGCGAAACGGATATTTCATCAAACCAGACCGTACCGCTTTTCTGGTACAGCATGGCAAACATCTCCATATTCTCATTATCATCGCTGTAAAAGTTATACACCCCCTGTGTCCAGGCGGTGCTGGTGAAACCTATTGCTCCCAGGAATGAGAAACTGATCTGCGCCGCGCCGCTGCCGGCGAGGTTCTGCGTTTTCCCGTATGCGGAGAAGTTGTAATAGGCCTGCCGCTCAATCGGAAACGTCTGGGTAACATAAGAATACTGGTCAGCCGCACTGTTGACCAGCTTTACCGAGCTGCTGCCTTCATGCTTTTCCGCGGTGTCCAGCGAGACAACGCCGCAAGCCGGCGGAGTCCAGGTTTTCACCGGCCAGTTGAGCGGTTTGCCGGTTCCGTCATCTATCTCAAAATTGGGATTCCTGAACGAAGCCTGCTCCACCTTGATATTGTCAAACCAGGCGGACCCGGAAGCCTTGTGCAGATAAGTATAAACGGACAGATAAGTGGAATTACCGGAATAAACAGAAACTGACGCTTCCTGCCAGACCGGCTGCGAATCAGGAATGTTGGCCGCGAGGGCAGTGCCGTTTTGAGGAGCAACAAACAATCTGGCGCCGCCTGAATATTGATCTTTCTTCTGGCATTTGGTCTTTGCCATGCACGAGACCTTGTACCATGTATAAGGCTGGACAGTATAATTCTGGTACACGGCGGTGTAGGTGTCCGCCAGCGCATGTTTTATCCGTAACGAACAGGCCCCCTGCCATGCGATATCAGAATCACAGGTATGAGTGCCGGTTTCACTTGTGTACATGACAAACGAGCTCCAGTTCTGCGGGGTGCCGTTGGCGTTTTTCAATTCGAAATTAGGATTGGTCAAACCGGTTTTGGTAATAGTCACATCATCAAACCAGGCAGTGCCGCTGGCTTGATTCAAATAGCAGTACAGAATATAGGATGTGCGTTCGCCGGAGTAAAAATTGATGGACGCTTTTTTCCAGGAAGTGTTATTGACCTCGACATAACCGCCGCTGTTGTCCAGAAACAAACGCGCCCGTCCGCTGTAGTTGGACTGGGGAACAATATTAGCCACTTTGGCGTTACAGGAAATCGTGTAGTAGCAATGCGGGTCAACAGTGACAGTCTGATAAACGACAGTGTAAGTATTGGTATTGGCGTGGGTTATTTTTAACGCGATATTGCCGGTCCACTGATAATTGGTCTGGTCGGCGCTCCAGGTATTGGATTCCGTGCCGGCCCAGACGCCGCAGCTCCAGTTGCTGGGATTGCCGCCGGTCCAGGATTGAAACGTGCCATTCTGGATGTCGGCCAGGCATGGGAAGCAAAGGCCGGAAAAGATAAACAACACAGTCAGCAATGAAGCAAAATGTAAATTTCTCATGATTCCCCCTCTTTGATATTATTTGTTTTTCCTCATGACAAGAGCGTAAAACATATCCGGCGATCCGGAATAAGATTCATATAGTGGAATATTATTGTAATAACATTATCAAGCCCTAATAATTCACAAGATGAATCAAATATGCTTTACAGCGCCTGACTGCAGACAGTCATAAAATCTTACCTCCACTTTAATTTTTAACGATTATTCTTGAATACGAATATTTTAACGGAATTCATGACTTCAATATGCAGTCATGAATTCCGGTTTGAATCTTTATTTGTGACAACTACTGAATGCAGAGTTCCAGTTCAGGAGCCAATTTATCTTCCGGAACGAGCCCCAGGCAGGCATCAACAATTGCCTGAATGGAACCGGTGGCCAGACAGATGTTGGTGTCCGCGCCGCCGTAGTATAATTTCAAGGTATCGGTCTTGAAATCCGCAATAGCCCCGCAGGGAAATACCACCTCGGAAACATGACCGTATTTTTCGTATGGCATTTCCGGCGAAAGCAATGGTTTTTTAGTGACGCCAAGCACTTTCCACGGCTCCTCCAGATCCAGCAGCATCGCACCGATATGGTAGGTGCCGACATCACCGCCGACCGGGACCACTCCGTGAATAATCACCAGCCACCCCTGCGGAGTTTTAATCGGAGGAGTCGGCCCGATTTTCTGACTGCCCCAACTGAATGTGGCCTGAACAACAGGACGGCAGCACCCCCAGTGCAGCAAATCCGGCGACGAACTGAACCAGATATCGCCGCCAAGCGGAAATGTCGCATTGCTCCCGCCGCCGGGCCGGTCCAGCTTGCAATATTTACCTCCGATTTTTTCCGGGAACAACGATGCCCCGCGATTGACCGGCAGCGTGACAATGTCCATTACTTCGTATGACTTAAAATCTTTGGTCTTGCCCATCACGGTGGCGGGCGCGCTGAAAACATCGTTGCCGACCGGAGTCAGGATATAGTAAGTGTCGTCAATTTTAGTTATCCGGTTGTCAATGATGTGCTTGTAATAATAATTAAAAGGAAACGGAAGCCCCCGCAGCTTGATAAACGGTTCGTCGGCAATGGTGAAATGGATGCCATCGTCGCTTTCCGCCACCCGGGTCTCCCCCCCGCAGGTGTTCTGCTTGAAAATCATTGAGAGCAATAAAATAGTTTTGCCGTTATACTCGACCGGGCTGGGATTGAACACCTCCCGTACTCCGGGGTAATCTGCCGGTGTGATAATCGGGTTTGACGGATGCCGCCGCATGATGGATAAAGTTTCACTCATTTGATAAAATCCTTTCAATAATATAATTTCCTGAAGCAACATTTAGTAAGCTATTTTGTGATAAAGTAATTCCCGCAAACGGTTGCAGTTCATTGCACCTTGCCAGAATCAAGGTGTTTTTGTCTTCGATAAGCCACTCGAAATCCTCGCCCTTTTCCATTTTGATGGCCTCCGCAATGGCGGTGGGCATCACCACCTTGAACGCGCGGTTGGTCGGCCGCTGACCCTTTTGAATTTTTACTTTATATCCCATGTATATGCAGTTCCTCATTATTTTGCAATGACGAAAACCTTTTCCAGAATGTTGTTGTTTTCGTTTGCTTCCGTGACCTTGCCAGTGCTGTCGGCGACCACCCTTACCTTGCAGGTTCCGGCGGTGGTGGTGACGTTGTTCAATTTCAATGCAACAGTCGCGCCTTTCGCCAGATCATCGTAGTTTACGGTACCGGCAGGACTGCCGTTGACATAAACCGCCGCAGTCTGCGCGCCGGCGCCGGCCCCGGTCGGCCCGACCCCGGCATTGGCGATGGTGAAGTTCACCGTCACTTTCCCCGCTTTGGTTGAAGACAGCGTGATTGCAGTCACTTTCAGGTCCGGACGGTTATCCAGGAAAAACGTCGCTGAGTTGATATTATTGCCTTCGCGGGTTTCGAGCAGTTTGCTTTTGGCGTCCGCCCAGACCATGATGGTGGTCTGCTTCCCGGCGGTGATGAACCCGCCATTGATGGTGGAGCTCAGCGTGACCGACGCTTTAGGTGCCAGATTGCCGAATGTCACCATGTCCATTTTGATGTTGTTCAAATAAACCTTCGCCACCAGGTCTCCCGCCGCGACATTGGTTTTAGCGGTTCCGACATTGCTGATCCGGTATTTAACCGTCAGCGGCTGCCCGGCCACCGGCGGCTTGTCCCACCAGACCTTGTCCACGCTTAAATCGCATTTTGAATTGTTCTGCGGCATCTGCACCGGGCCGACGGTTGACGTCGGCGTATAGATTTCCGGATTGACGAGAATACCGTCGCCGAAAGCGTAGGCGATTTCATCTTTATATTCATCAGCGCGGGGATTGACCAGGCTCGCCCCCCGGATATTCTTAATGCCGTCGATCCCGCATTTCAGCGTCACCTGATAAACCATCCCGGACAGATCTCCGGTAAGCACGATTTTGCGGCTGACCGCGTTGTACTC
>JBAYIO010000063.1:0-33791 GCA_041665605.1 Victivallaceae bacterium
CAGGTTTAGATTCTCATTGACTGATAACAATTTTGTGCGTTTTGACATTTTGGTCATTTTGGACACCTGTTGAGCAGGAGGTACTTGCTGATTGTCCAACATTCCGGAGACTTTGGAGTGATGTCGAGCACAAGCTTTTCAATGTCTGATAAGATTTCAAACAATGTTTTTGACGCCTAGTTTAGATTCTCATTGACTGATAACAATTTTGTGCGTTTTGACATTTTGGTCATTTTGGACACCTGTTGAGCAGGAGGTACTTGCTGATTGTCCAACATTCCGGAGACTTTGGAGAGATGTCGAGCACAAGCTTTTTCAAAAATCAGGAGCATTCCAGACCGCCTTTTCGACAACCGGTTAAGATTTTCATTAACTGATAACATTTTCTCGCCTGTTCTATTTTGCACATTCTGGACACCCGCCCTGCATATTCCGGACACTCCTGCATCATGATGTTTTTCTTTGTTCCATAGATTTGCCTCATGTTTTTCCTGGCTCCCAACTTTCAACTTTTCTCGCTTTTCTTGCTTTCAACTTCCGCATTTGTCTTTATACATATAGTAAATTTGTCAACTGAAACCGCGAAGACAAGTTCAAATAACGCTGAATAATGAATTTTCAAACTCATTATTCTACGGCAAAAATCTTCAATGACAACAAATATTACATAAAGACGGAAAAATGCTGCTAATAAAGGATTGAACCTTAAATAGTCAGCAGTACATTCTTAAATGGAGAAATTCAGGGATGAAAATATACGGGGTTGTCTGCAAGGATAACTACGAAAAATAAAGAAAATGCATCATGGTACTGGAACTTGACAGTTTGAAGAAAGCGACCGCGTCGCTTGACGAAATTATAACGCGGGTTCAAGACCGCAAATTAATGAGTTCCTTTGATGCGGTCGTGCAAAACGGTTTGAAAGCCGGAACCATACTGAATTTTGAATTTACTTATGAGCTTTGCTGGAAATTCATGAAACGCTGGCTGGAACATAATATCGGTTCAACTTATGTTGACGGCATTACGCGGCAGGAACTATTCCGCTATGCCGCCGAAAATAAATTGATAGACGACGTCCAGAAATGGATGGATCATCACCGTGCCCGCAATATGACCAGCCACACCTATAATGCGAAAACCGCGGATGAGGTATTCAAGGCCGCCACGGAATTTGCCGCTGACGCCGAAGCTCTGCTGCGACAACTGGAAGCGCATAATGATTGAAGTCAGTCCTGAACAACTGAAAACCGTCACCGGCATCCTGGCGCAATTTGTCCCTGATTGCGAAGTCCGGGCTTTCGAAAAATAAAAGGCAGATTTTATTCAAGTTTCATTGATGTATTTTTCAAAATTTTCTCTGCTAAATCCATTCTATTTTTTTTAATAACAGTATCAAATATTTCTTGAATAAATGGTGCAACTAAATATTGATGGTCTTCTTCTGGCGTTACCCCACACTCTAAGCAATCCAAATAATCGCTTGACATCATATAATGCTCATTCAGATAGAAAATACATGAAAAATGCAATATAAAAATGTTCTCTAAATCTTTAAGAAATATATTTAAGACTTTCAATCTGCTTTTTAAATAAATTCCATTGTCATTAAAAAGAACATTATAAAAGAAATTATAGTGAGTATAATCATTACAACGGTTTCTTATTTTTTTATATATATCATCTTTATATAACAAATCATTTAGTTCTAACAGCTTTTGTGATTTTCTAATGTAGCTTGACATAACACGATATTCTGGAAGTTGTTCTTTTCCGTTTAGCCAATTATCAATCTTTTTAACAACAAAATCTTCAAGGGTAAGCGTATCAAGGCGGGTAAGTTTTTCCTCAAGACGACTACGGGCGTCTTTAAGATACAAATTGGAATAAACATTGATTACTACGGAATCATAATATTTACGTAATAATGCATATGAATCGCCAATGCGCCCTTTAATCAAAATATCGTTTATTGATTCAAGAGTACCTTGCATAGATGAATATACATAGGAATCGATGTTAACCAAAGATTTTGTTCCTTGAGTAGCAAAACTAAACACAAGTGTTGAAAGACTTTTGTAGAAATCAGCATATTCTGCTAAATTTGTAAAAACTTGATGTTCTTTATATGTTTTATCCATCATCATTTCTTCATAACCATAAATCTATCCCATTTTCGCATTGAAGTAATTAAGCATCGTTCGCACAGTATTTATAACCAGCATAGCTTCAGCTTCTTCTAAAACTACATCATTGGGATGCGCAAGAGTTGCTTGATTGCGAAGTGGATTCAATGAATCAATAATCGTTGCCAGAGAAGAAGTTATTCTGTCTATATCATGGGCTTGGGATCCATGTATAATAAAACTCGGATGCTGTTTACGGATGGCCTTAAACAGTTGGGTAATCCCTGCACTATCCGGTAAGTCTATGCGGTTTTTAGTACATACGGCACGAAGATATCCATGAAATGCTGTATGAACCCGGTCAACTCCACTAGTCGCGCCGCGACTATGGATTAGTTGTTCGCAGTCCGCCAGAGCTCTTTCGACAACATCTGATGTAATTGCAAGCGAAGGACTTGCTATAGGAATGGAAGATTTAGCATCGAGTTCAACAACAATAAAACGGATATATGTTCCAATTTCAGAAAGAGTTTCAGCTATTTGCCGAAAAACCGCTCGAGTTTGAGGATTTTCTTTTTGGTTGGCGAGTTCAACATATTGGTTAACAGCAGCATTTAAATATAGCAAGAAAAACTCATCACCAAAAGAATTGGTTCCTTCATACAAGTCAAAAGAAATTGATTCTAACAATTGCGCGGCATCATCCTTCTCCATGGCGCGAAGAAGTTGACAAGCCACGCGTCGATTATCCGCCCAATTTGGGGTCAATATTGGCTTCCCTGCTAGCTGAACCTCGGTAGAACCACATCCACTGTAAAGTTGGATCATTGTGTATTTCCCTGCCGCTTAACTTCTTCGTTAATAGTATTTTATTAATCTATCCAAAGTAAAATAGTAACCTTTGCGAAATAAAACGAACTTAAGCTATTTAAAATTAACTCATAGTCTACAAAAAGAAAAGCCAAAAATGATTATATACTTCGGAAAGTATTAAAAATCAATAGACAAGATATCAAAGTATATCTCTGTGTTTTCCATGCTTGAATATTGTGATAAAATGCCGGTCAGGCGACCGGCGCTCCCGGGGGGATTTGTATTTTCATTTATCAAGGGCATATTTCAGCATAATGAAAACAGGAGCGAGAATGGAAGACGGAAATTCAGAAGAACATGTAAAAGAAAATACAATGACGACAGAGCCGAAAACATGGTTCAATAAGACTTTCGGCAGCAAGCGCCGGATGATAATATATTTGACTATAATTCTGATACTGGCAATCATCTGCGTCATTCCACATGGACGCGAGACTTTCCAGCGCGGCGTGACGTCGCTGCTGCCTGCCCCCTCCCCGACGGTTATAAAGCTGTCAGGAACTCCTGAAGAAATGGGGGAAGTTCACGGAAGCTCGTTTAAATATTCGCTTAAACTGCTGGAGAAAATATACATCAAACTAATCATCTGCGGTAATAATAAAGACCGGCTGAATGATTATTGCGCGAAAGCCAGGCAGATCTTTGCCAAGATTAATCCGCGCTGGACGCAGGAAATCAAGGCTGTGGCGGAAGCTTCCGGCACTGATGCGGATGCGCTCATGCTGGGAAATACTTTTCTGGACATCGGGATCAGCAGCGCCGGCTGCCGGATGCTGATTGTTTTTGATGAAACCATGCTGCTCCATGCGCACAATCTCGACTGGGACAATCTGGGCGGGATCGGCAATTACCTGATCACAATTTTCCGGACAGAGGGCGGCAAAGACCGCTTGTCAACCGTCCACATCGGATTTCCCGGCATGATCGGGGCGCTGGATATAATCAATGAGAAAGGCATTGCCTTGAGTTTTAACCAGGTGGGTTTTGCCCGCGACAAATGCGAAATGCCGGTTTTCATAAAAATGCGGGAGATCGCGGAAAAATGCGCCACCTTTGAAGAAGCGAGAAAAGAAATCATGACGATGCCGCAGGGCATGCCGTTCTGCATCGGCCTGAGCGATGCCAAAACCGGACAGGCGGCTATTTTTGAGCGGGACGGCAAAACCGACATTAAGCGCCGGAATGCCAATGACGGAATTCTGACCGCGGATAACAGTCTATGGTACGGCGTCAAAATGCAGGCAAGATGCATCCTGGACGATACCGCCAGAAAAGTCAATCCGGACAAAGTCGAGGATTTGAAGACTATCCTGCGGCATAAAAGCGTGATGCTGAGCTGCAATATCTACAGCGTGATTTTTGATTACAGGAATAACAAATTGTATCTGGCGTCAGGCCAGATCCCCGCCGCTGAAGGCCGGTACCGCGAGTTCAAACTGTTCTGACGGAAACTGCTGAAGCGAGAAGTCATGGAAACCGAAAATTCATAATACAGCTTCAGCGGAGCGACATATCAAGCATGAAAAATGCCGGTCAGATGATCTGCCCTCCCCGTGTAAATTACGGAACTGTGCCGTAATTGAGCATCGGGCCGTATCCCCCTTAAAATAAATTTGCGTTCAGCCTTTTTCATTGCCATTTTTCTTAAACGATCATTGTAAAGGCTTCGCGCAAATATAAACTTTTGATTGCCGGATGCGGCAATTGATATTCCAGGAAATACGTCTTTTTTTTTACTTATCAGCGATCTCGAAGAAGAATGCCGGACCATTTTTCAGCGCCGCCGTATCAATCGATATCAGCATTTTTCCATTTTCGGAACTCAACGGAATAACTTCCTCTTTTCTGCTCCCGTCCAGGCCTAGCGCCCATATTTTTTTCGAAGCAGGAGCCTTTGTCGTAATGGCAAGCACGAGTTTTCCAGTTTCCACCAGAATCGGCAGCCTGCCGATATTGAACAGGGTTGTACGGTCTCCTGATGTCTCCAGGCCGGTATTGACCGCGTCGGTGGAATAAATCAGCAGCATCCGCCTGCTCTCCGGCAGTATCGCGCCGTCAAGAGACGCAAGGGCCACAGTAGCCGCTATCGTGGAATTCTCCACTGTCATATTCTTTAGCGCTGCTTTTTCTCCAGCCATCAGAGCAACCCCTTCCGTTCTGGGAGTGATAACCGTCAGACGTCTCTGCCTGGCATACAGGGTGATCTCGCGTGTATCGCTCTGAAGTATTCCATCGGTGCCGCTGGAAATATTATCCGCCGACAGGATACCGAGTGATTTCATTCTGGCGATTACGGGATCTATCGCCTTGCCGCTGCCGCTTTCAACCACTGACGCAGCCCACTGCGAAACATCCACAGTTCCGCCACCGTCCGCCGGCAACACGACCATATCCGCTTTGCGGTAAGGCGGCAACCCCTTCGGTATAGCGCCTTCATATTTGAGACCGAAACCGGACAGGAGGGCAATCTTGCTCTGCTCGCTGTTCATGGTGCGGTTCATGTTGCCGTTGCTGAAGATGTAGCGGTCGTTGATCACCATCGCGGTTGTATGAGGGGAAGGCGCCACATCGCCGCGCTGATAGAGCATGGCGGCAAGCACCTGTCCCGCCCGCGCGACGGGGTCGCGCCCGTGATAGAAACTGAGCATCGGCTGGGCGGTGCGCATGATGACCGGCTGATGCGCCAGGGTGATGGCGCTGAACTGCTGCAGCGCGGCATAAGCCGGAAAGAGCAGCCCTTCTTCATGGCGGTATTTCCCCCAGAACACGCAGGCGTATTCCAGGTTGAACAGCGGACGGTTGAGATAGCGGGCATCCGAGTTAGTCCGGAAATAGCGCGCATAGGACGTCATAATGCTGTCCTGGGGCATCACCGAACCGGGGTCGGAATATTTACTGGGGTGATTGCCATAAGAATGCATGGCGACAGCCTGGTTCAGGTTGCGCAAAGCATGGCTGCGGAAATAACCCATCACATCGTATTGCGTGGTGAAACCTTTAAACCCGGTTTCACGGATCGCTTTTTCATACCATCCCAGCATTTCCGTCTGCAGTTCAATCAGAAAGGTCCCGGCATCGTTGCCGCGCGGCCCGAGCTCCCAGCGCTGTTCCTGTTCAAGAAACGGCGCCTGATCGAATGAAAGCACCTGAGGCAGACGCTTTTTATCCGTATTCCACGCCTTTTCCAATGCGGCAATTGTTCCATATTTCTTTTGCAGGAACTGCTGCCAGCGTTTCGTCATTTCCGGCGTGATGGATGGATCGTCTTTAAATAGTTTTGTTTCAACTGGAATATCCTGCTCATTGAAGAATGTGACGCCCACCAGCGCAGGGTCTTCGGCAAGCGCCATGCCGGTGTACGGGTTCACATGCTTCATGATTTTAATCATGCCGGCTTTCCACATCTCCCGCACTGCCTGATCGAAAAATATTCTTTCTTTCCAGCGGCGCTGTTCAGACACATCCCACGGGAGTCCGCCATTTTCAAATCCGTAGTATGACATGATGTCGATAAAAGTGTAGATGCCGTTGCGTTTCAGGCTGGCAATAATATAGTCGAACCGGTCCATCGCAACCGGGTCAAACTCCGCCAGCGCTTTCGATCTGCCCATCAGAAACTGATCGATATTCTGAAAACGTACCATCGAGTAGCCCTGCCGCTTGATGAGCGCCGCCCATTGCTCGATATTGCTTTGGGTCTGTTTATCATTCGCCCCGGCGAGCATCATTTCCGGATAATTCATCAGCCAGGACGGTACCTGATTGAAAGCAAGGAAATGCACTGCTTTATCCGGCTGTTTTTCAAAAACTACCTGCCCTTTATCGTTGCTGACCGCCCGGCCGTACCGGCCCGCCGGACCGGCCCCTGACATACTGCTGAAATCAAGCGCGCTGCCTGCGACAATCTGCACATTCGACATGTCAATCGGCTTCCACTGCGCGTCTGCCTTGTACACGATCCTGGGTGGCGTCGGCAGCGGCATATTGCGCGATGAAAGTGTCGCTCCGGCAATTATCCAGACCGCCTTTCCTGATGACTGGAATTCGATGGCGGAAACCTCCGCCGGAATATCGCTGATGTCGAATTTTGAAAGATAAATCCCGACGGTGGAATTCGGGTTGACTTTTTTGACCACCACTGAGGCATTATCCAGATAACCCGGATTCCACCAGTCCATAACATCGACACCCGCGAGCACTTCGCGAACAACGGTCTTTCCGTCGGCAAGCGTGATTTTGACCGTGCCGATGCGTGAACCTTTTTTTTCTGAATTATAGGTGGTTGTATGCAGCAGATATAAGAACCTGGCCGTCGGTTTCGCTGCGGTTTCGATTTTCGCGGTAAACATTCCGTTGAAGAAGGTGATGACCGCGCGGCCGCCGTTCATGGCGGGATCGGCTATTTTGAACTCCATGCCGCCAAAATCGGTCTGATGACAATCAAAGGTGCGAAAATCATTATCCGGCCCCTGATCCGACCAGCCGCCGATGCCGTCCCCGGCTTTCTCATCGGAGAACCCCATGTTGGCCACGGAGGTGAGATCGACGAAATGCGCGGGCAGATTCTTATATTTCTTATCATTCTCTGTCTCCACGAACGCGCTGTCCGTCATCGCCGCGGCCACATCATCAGCATTGGCCATTCTCGTCATCGCCGTAATGGTGACCGGCACGTCCTTTTTAACGGTAATGAGCTGATAAGCCATGCCGCCGGTCCAGACCATGACCGCTGCCGTTCCATTGACTCCGCGTTTCCGATTGCCGGCAAGATACCGCGGGTAGTCACCATCCGGGGTTTTGCCGAGCACCCACGCCTGCGGCCCGCCGCCGGGTTTCGCGACCGACTCAAAATCGCCATTCCGCAGTGAACTTCCTTCAATAGTGATGTTATCGAACAGTACGTCAATCCTTAGAGGCTTTTTATTCTCCAGCACATACGGACCGAGAAGCGACACATTCACCTGGCCGTCTTTGTCAGGCGTGAACCGCAGCCATGAACTTTTCCAGTTTGCGGCGGAGGATGGAAGTATAAACGTCATTATCTGTCTGCGTTTCTCCTCCGGTCCCCAGGAGCATGGCTCCAGCCTGCCGCCTTCACATACAGCGGCGTCTGTAATGGTGATGCCATCCGCGGTTCCGTCAACGTTGATGCGGGCCATTTCCACTGGCTTCTGCGCGAAAAGGGACGATACGCACAATATGAACACAGCAATTAACGGGAAAAACTTTTGTTTCACAGCTAAACCTCCAATAAATTTATCAATTATCCGGCAAAAACAGGTTAACCACCCAAAATCGTTTCGTCCAGCGGGCATATAAAATTTGCGGCAATGGCGCGCAATTGAATATCACTCAGAGTTTGCCTGGCGCCGCTGGTCTTTTTAATTTCATCAATTAATTTCTGCATGATTTATTCTCCATTCTTAGAAGTTAAACTTGTTTGACCGCATACCCTGAATATAATTGAACTTCTTCATGTCTCAAAATCTCATCAGGTCTATAATCTGATTCTCGATCGTTTTCAAAACTTCCCACTCTTTTGAACTCATTGCCAATGGATCATCCGAAGGCCATATCGCTATTGACAAATCTAATTTCAAATTATTCTCCCGTGCCAATTTCGCCAGCGCCGGCATATCGCCAGGCTCAGCTCTGGCAATTATCACAAATTCATTGCTCATTCCCGCCTTCAGCATATCCGGCACAGTCATCTGTCCGGCGTTGACAGCTTTGAGAAAAGGCGTCTTGCAGAGATTTTTCATGACACCCGAAAAATCACCGCAGGAGTGAACGGAAAGTCCGCCGAATTCCTCGCCTATTCTGACGAGATACGGTTTATAGAATTCATCATAGTAGTCCGGAGAAATCATGACAAGGCTGTCCGCGGAAAGCGATGCTCCGCAATTTTCAGGAACCCAGTCCCAGCCGAACAGATGGGTGCCGACAAAAAGCCCGCCCAATAAATCCTTTTGTTTTTGCCAGAACATGATGAAAGCGCCCGTAACAGCATCCATGAGTCTATGAAAAAGTTCCGGATGAGTGTAAGGACTCAGAAAAAACTCTTCATAGCCAAGCAGTTGTCCGCAAACATCCGCCGGTCCCTGCATGTCCGTCACATGGACCGGAATCCTGCCTTCGGTTTCATACACTAAGAATTTCTGCATCTCCAGCCACGAATCAGCGACACTTCCCTTGCGGATGGAAGCAGCGGGCAGTTTGTCAATATCCCCGATCTTCTCAATTAACCTGTCCACCGTGTAATCTTTGCCGTGGACAACTTCTTTTGCGCCGAACATATTTGGAATGGTGGACTGCTTGCAGCCGGGAAAAAACGAAGGGATGAAGTCATCGTTCATCCTTCCTCGCGCTATGAACTCGTCGAGAAGCACTCTTAGCCTTTCCTCCGGAGTATGATTGTCGTCATAATAGTTTACAGTTGCCGGCGAATAAACAAATGGCCTCCGGTCAATTTTCCCGACTCCGTTCCATATCCACTGCCAGCGTTTTTTGCTGGCGTCAATCCTGTCAGCCGGATACAGGCCATCAACAATAGAAAGCTTCTCTTTTACCCATTCTTTCATATTGAAGTTCCCCTGCTTTTATCCCGGACAAGTCCGGAATGGAAATTTAAGTCTGCTTCTCAATCGAGAAAAGACTGGATTAACACTTTAATTCATTCACTTCAAGAATGCGCGGGGTATCCATTGGAAGTCAGTTCTGTCGCCGATCCCGACCACCCATAGCATTTCCCGTTCATTTTTATTGGGATGAATACCGATAACTAATTCATGGGTTCCGGCGGACAGTTCCATATCTTTGTACTGGTTGATCGGGAGGCGGTGGAATGATGGAAGCATCCGTCCGCACTCACGGCCGAAAGCATAGAGGCCGTCAACCCAGGCGCGAAGGTTTGAGCTGGAATTGCACATGACCCTGACCGTGCGTCTGGTGTCCAGCTCAAATTTATAGCGGATCAGCATAATCGAATCCGGCGGGACTTTCGATGCCGGCAGGCGGCAGATATGTCCGGGGAATTCCACGGGCTCGCCCTGCCCGGTAAATACCGGATTGGATTTGTTCTCGTCCATTGCCATCCAGCCTTTAAAAAGCTTCATTTCGGCATGGATTTTATGCTTGTTCCAGTCCGGTTCCCGCACGGACGCTTCTTTGGCAAAAACCGGGAGACGGTCTTTCAGCGCGATAATCATATCAGTGAAACCGTCAAGTGTTGGCGGCGGATTGATTCCGACAATCCCCGCATTCAGGATAAGTTTCCGGCCAATCGGGCGCAGCCATGCCTCGCCGATAGATTCCGGATTGATAATGCCCAGGATGGCGCCGGCGCTGGCGGCAGTGCAGTCAACGTCCTGTCCGCAGTTTGCAGCAATGCAGATAGTCTGGCTGAAATCGCCTTTTCCGGCCAGCAGTCCCAATATGGTAAATGGAATATTCATGATCACGTCGGTAAAATTATCGCTGCCGTAAACGGCAAGTATTCTTTCACGGACGGCAGTCCAGTTTTTCAGATGCCGCCACCAGTCGCAGGTGTCCTGAATCACCTGGCGCAACCGGCTGTTCTCCGGAATTACGCCGAGTCCGGCTTTAATCAATTCGGGAATTGAACTTTCGACAAACGCCTGGCTTTCCAGCGCGGCAAAAAACATTTCCGCATACATCCCCTCGCCGTCATGATCAACACAGGCGTCTTCGTAAGCGTAAGCCGCCGCCAGTTGCGGATTGCCCGGCGCAAGGCAGGCCCAGAGTTCGCTGCGGATTGCCGCGCCAAGACCGTTGACAAAAAAGTTGTCATAACTGCCGGAATACGGCGGCCTGATTCCGTTGCGGATATTCCGGATTGCCAGCCCGTATTCATCCCAGGGGAAATTCACATGCGCCAGCCAGGCATCGGCAAAAACCTGGCGGTCAACGCGCGGCTTGTCCATTTTATCCATGACGCAGGCCCAGAGCACCTGAAGATCAAGATCGTCATTCGGAATCATATCTGTCGGAACAGGGTCATAAAAAGAGAGGTTAAGCGGACCTTGAGTGCCTTCGTAGGGTTGTCCAAGAGTGCCGCCGACGGCTTTGCCCAGCCAGCAGCCGATTACCTTTTTGCGAAATTCAACTTTGTCCATTATTCAATCTCCTGTATTTTTAAGGAATATTTTCACATAAGCAACAGTATACCGCAACTGTTGCAGTATATTATAACCGGCAACATTTGACTTGTCAACACTAATCGTGTAGATTTTAATGTTTTGAAAAAATCACCAACTCAGGACTCAATCGATGAATATCAGGAATATCGCGGAACTGGCAGGCTGTTCGCCGTCAACCGTATCCCGGGTGCTTGCCGGGAAAAACAGCAGCATTCAGATCAGCGCGGAAACCAGGGATAAAATACTGGAGGTCTGCCGGGAGCAGGATTACGAACCCAGCATCCACGCCAGCCGTTTTTTCTCAAACAAATCCGGCACCGTCGGGTTTATGACTCCTGCCGGGGAAAAACTTGAAGACGATAATCTGGCACGGGTAATGAGCACAGTTTATGCCAGCCTGCCCGGTCTGGGCTACAGGATGCTGCCGCTGGCAATGAACAGCGAATTTGTGTCCGGCAAGGAATATCTCCGTCTTTTCCGGAGAAAAGAAATAGATGCGCTGATGATCTGGGGGGTGGCCGATAACGCGACATGGGTTGATGAACTTGCCGCGAAGGAACTGCCTTTTGTCCTGCTGACCAACCGCTATAAAAATCATCTGTCCGTCTCCTGCGATGACGCATACGGCATACAGCAGATGATCAGTCACTGCAAAGCGCGCGGAGCAAAGAGTTTTGCCTTCATTTCCGTCTGCCGCGGCGACTGCTGTGAACGCCGCCAAAAGGCATTCTGCGACGCGGTATCCGGCGGCAATAAGCAAGTAATCCCCGGCGGCATGTACGTGGAGGACGGAGAAAGAGTCGCCGCACAGGTAATCCGCAAACGGCCGGACGCAGTAATCTGCGGCAATGACCGGCTGGCAATCGGACTTATCAAAGGTCTGCTGGCCGCCGGACTTAGAGTGCCGGATGACATCCTGGTCACCGGAGCCGACAATATCGAACTTGCAGAATATTGCAGAGTCCCGTTGACAACTTTCGACCAGATGGCCGCCAACTGCGCCGGGAAAGCGCTGGAGCTGATTATGAAACGCTTAAAAAGCGGCAGAAATCCGCAATCGGCAATCATCAAACCGCAACTCTGTATCAGAGATTCCGCCTGAGCATCTTCATACCGTGATGGTTTGAATGCCATTCAGGCTCCATTTATTGTTGGTGCCGGTCGCCCCTGCCAGCAGAATCAGCCGGTCGCCGCGTCCGGCCAGTTTTTCCTCCAGCAATTTCTGCTTCAGCGACTCCAGCGAAATTGCGGCCTGCTTTCCGGCGGGGGATTCGGGATTATTCAGCAGCAGCGGATAAACGTTGTGATAAGCCGCCATCCGGCGGTAGATTTTTTCGCAGCAGGTGGCGGCATAAATCACACTGTCAGGACGGCATTTGGCCAGAATTCTGGCGGTCCCGCCACTGGATGTCAGCACGAGCATGGCATGTTCATTCAGTTCATGAGAAAGAAAAGACGCGGCCAGGCACAATGCCTGCGGAACTTCAAGCTGCTGGTCAGACTTGCTCCAGTTGCCGCAATAATTATTGCCGTTAATCATTTTTTCGGCTTCAAGCGCGATCTTGCTCATCGCCTGAACGGCCTTCAGCGGGTATTTGCCGGAAGCGGTTTCATTCGACAGCATAATCATATCAGTGCCGTCAAGCACGGCGTTGGCGACATCGCTGACTTCCGCCCGGCTGGGCAGCGGATTTTCCGTCATCGAACTGAGCATTTCCGTAGCCACAATGGACAGTCTGCCGCGCTCATTGGCCCGGCGGATAATATGTTTCTGCGCAGTCGGCACATGTTCAAAAGAGATTTCATCGGCCAGGTCGCCGCGCGCCACCATGACGCCGTCAACCACATCCAGGATTTCTTCCAGATTATCCAGCGCCTCCGGTTTTTCCAGCTTGGCGATGACCGGAATATCGGCATTATTGCTTTTTATCAGATTTTTCAATTTGACGACATCTTTGGCGGAACGCACGAAGGAAAGCGCCATGAAGTCCACCCCCTGCTCTATCCCGAACAGCGCATCCTGGACATCCTTCGGCGTCAGCGCGGGCATGGATATTCTGGTATAAGGCAGATTGATGCCTTTGCCGGTAAGCACGGTGCCGCCGGCAGCCACCCGGCAGTGCACTTCACGGCGTGCCTGGTTCACGGACTCCACGGTAAGAATAATCCGTCCGTCCGCCAGCAGGATAGTCTTGCCGGATTGAGTGTCGGCGGCAATATTGCGGTAGGTAGTCGGCAGATAAAATTCCTCTTTATGGACTGCATTTCCGGACAGCACCACCTTGCCGCCTTTGTGCAGCGTCACCGGAGCGTTCAATTTTCCGAGCCGTATTTTCGGTCCCTGCAAGTCCAGCATGATCGCCACGCTTCTCCGGAGTTCGCGGCTGATCTGCCGGATCTGTTCGATGTTCCTGCGATGATATTCATGATCGCCGAAAGAGAAATTCAAGCGGCACACATTGACGCCGGCGCTGATGAGCGATTTCAAAATCTTATAATCGGCGCAAGTCGGCCCGACCGTGGCAATAATTCTGGTTCTTTTCATTTGTCCGTCCTTGTTTCGTAATGCTTTGCTATATTAATAAACGTCTATATATTAAATACAAGCCGGATATTACAGCACATGTTGAACAGGAGCATAAAAAAAATGAATTCATTGCATTATATGCTGTTCATCGCGATTTTCGTCCATTTTCTGGATTTAACCGCCCAGGAAACCGCCGGCGAAGCTCCGCCCCGGCCGAAACGGGTGATTATCCGGGGAGATGTTGAGGAAAAGAAAATCTACAAGCTGATTCCGCTCACCACGCTGGAATTTAAAACTGTTGAAACCGTTTGTTCGCCGTGGTTATCCAAAGACGGCAGACTGGTAAATGAGGATAAACGCAATTCCGTGCTGGTTTATGATACTGAATATATTGTCAATAAAATTGAAGCTTTTATCCGCGACAATGACCGGGAAGCCGTCAATATCCGGATTGATCTTGACAAAACCGGCGGCACACAAACCGGCAGCAGCAATTTTGGAGTCAGCCGGCAGCCGGTCGTGATATATCAAAACGGCAAAAAGATTACGTTGAATCAACCGCCGGCGCAGAAAATAGATCTCAGCAGCAGCAGAGCCTATGAATCCAATAATTCCAGACAGTTCATTGTGACTAAAAGCGGCTGCGCCGCCTCGCTGTGGTCGGGTGTGACGATGGTCGATCCAACCTGGTTCCGCAACCAGCAAATGAATCCGGCGATCATCACAGCCAACGGCAATATTATCGTTAAAACTGACGGCACGCCGGATGATCCGCCATGGACCGCGGTAGGCACCTCGCTGATGGTGCTGCCCAGACAGCTCGACAACGGCCTGATCGAAGTGGAAGTATATCCGGAAATCAGCTATCTTGCAGGCAAAGGCAAACGGCAGTCGGTGAAAGTCGAAAGCCTGTCAACCAGGGTTACTGTCCAGGACGGAGCCAGAGTTAATATCGGCGGGATTCTCTCCGGCAAAAGCAGGGAATACAGTAATATCTTCGGCCACGACTTCTTCAAAAGCAAAGATATCAGTCAAGTGATGAACATGTATCTGACCGCAACGATATTGGAACCCGGCAGATCCGGCAAATTCGGCGGCAAGAACTGGCCGCCCAGATAGAGTTTTTTATTTTCTCACACGTCATCGCATAAAATTTAATTTGATTTTTTTAAAGTTTATTATGAATCAAGTATTGCTTTTTTCGCGAATTAAAGTTATAATCTACACAACAACCAACACACAAGCAACACAGCAATGTTTACGGGGCAGATATGATTAAAGGAATCAGAGATGCAAAGCGCAGACGTGTTTCCGGAGCCATCCGGCAGCAGATTATGGCCTTGCGCAGCGGAGAAGCGCTGCCGCCGCTGCGGACCATGATGCAGCAGACTGGCTGCGGCAGGGTTGTGACTGAGCGGGCGATCTCTGAACTGGAAAATGACGGCTGGCTGGAACGCCGGGCGCGGCAGGGGATTTTCCGGACAGATAAACTGGAGAATTCTGTTAATTCCACCATTATAGACATTATCGCCTGCTCGGAAATCGGTTATTTGCGCCCGGGCGAATTTCTGTCTAATCTGGCCCAGAAGCTTTTGCATAAATTCACTCAATGCGGATGCAGCGGCCGGACACACCGGGTAAAACTGAATGAACCGGTGGAGCATTACGCGGAGTTGATCGAAAAATATAAAATTCACAATGCCGTCCTTATCAAACCGCACAATGATGTTATTATCAAGATATTTGACAATGCCTGTGTCCGCCGGGTAGTATTGTTTCCGAATGCACAACCGCTGAACGGCGCGGTACTGGAAGACTCCCCGGAAATGGTTCCGATGCAAATGGAACATCTTTTCGCCATTGGACACCGCCGCATCGGCTATATTTCAGCGGATATCCCTGAAGAAGAGATTCATCCGCCGATATTTCAGCGCAGACGCGAAGCTTATTACCGGATGATGGCGGAACGCGGATGCCGGGTCCGTCCGGAATGGGTAATCAATCTTTCCTACGACGAAAAAGAATTATGCCGCCGCCTTGACGGAATGTTCAGTATCTCCGAACCGCCGACCGCAATCGCGGTACCCGATGTCATGATGGCGGCGGTTTACCAGTATTTCAACCGCCGCAAGCTCCGGATAGGCGCGGATATTTCGATCATCGGCTTTGAAAATTACGGCATCGACAAACTGCGTCCGGAACCGACTACCATCGTCAATTCCACTGAAATCATGGCTGATGAAACCTGGCAACTGCTGCACCGGGTCATGAGCGGCGAAAATGTCGAACAGACGGTGTACGTGCCGCTGTCACTGCATCTCGGACAATCAACCGCTTCGCCCAAACGTAATTTGCAGGAATCAGCATTATCTATTAATAAACAACAAAAGCAGATAGTTTCAGAGAATGAAGCAAATAGAAAGTTTTTCCGCGTTAATGGACAAAAAACAGGACTATCCATAATAAACAACAAAGGGTAAGGAGGATCAAAAAATGAAACAGACAAGAAGTTTTTTCACGCTCATTGAATTGCTGGTTGTGATCGCCATCATCGCGATTTTGGCTTCCATGCTGCTGCCGGCCCTCGCCAAAGCCCGGGATTTGGCCCGTTCGTCAAGCTGCGCCAACAATTTTAAAACCATCGGTACTGCGCAGGCGATTTATTCGCAGGACAATCAGGACTGGATCGTGCCGTCATTTACCGGAAAGTGGGCTGACGACATGTTCTGGAACTTCCTTTCCGGCGTTAAAAACGACGGCACCCGGCAGGGAGCGAATTGCGGCGTCACTTATTATGGATGGATGGCGCCGAAATTTACCAAAGGGACTTTCGCATGTCCAAGCGAACAGGTGCCGTTTGGCCTTGCCTCAGACAAACAGTACGCCTACCTGCATGTGGCAGTCAACAATTTTCTGACTGCCGCCAGACCCAATCAGGGTACTTTCAACGACTGGCGGACCGGGGCGTCAGTTTCCCATCAATACATGTACCGCAAAACCTCCTCCATCACACAGGCTTCGCAGGCTCTGCTGTGCGGCGACAATAAAGTGATTGATGGATGGTCTGCATACAATGTTTATTTCTTCGCATTCCGGCACGGCGGAGAAGATGCGCGACCGGCACTTCCCAGCGCCAGCCTGATACCGCCGCTTTCACCATCTAAAGGCAAGACCAATCTGGTTTATATGGATGGTCATGTGGGTTCCAAAAAATTCGAACAGCTTTACCGTCAGGACAAATCCCCGGACAATAATGCGGCCATGATGGTCGGCATCAATTTGGACAGAGGCACAACCAGCTTTTAAGAAAGAACCTTCTTTATGAATAAATTTTTACTGACGTTATCTGCCGGGTGTATACTTGGTGTTTTCTGCGCGGCTGCTGCCGAAGAAGCCATCTATGATTTTTCTCCGACAACGGATTTGAAAAAGTTGCAGACTGCTGGCGCGACCTGCGAGCTTGCCGCACCGCCGGAAGCCGCAGATGGCAACTGGGGAAAAATCACCATCCGCCGCTATGACGGCAGCGGTACACACTGGCCGGCGGTGGTGTTTCCCGCCGCCGCGCTGCAACGCAGTGATTTGAACGACGCGGAAGCGATCTGTTTTGAAGCCTATGCACCGCAGGATACCGTGTTAAAGTTACGCCTGACCTTCACCGGTTCCGGCAAAACGGTTACGCTTTATCAGGATTTGAAGTTGAAGAAAGGTCTGAACCAGATGGTCGTTCCCGGCTCCGTCCTGAACCAGGCCCCGGTGCACAAACTGGAGGATATGCATTTCTTTCAGGAGGATCCGAAAACCGATACAGTGGTATATTTACGCAATCTGCGCATAGTGCTGCCGGAAAAGGACGACGGCAAAAACATTTTAAAGTTTGCCTCGACACTTGACGCCATCAAGGTACAATCCAAGCCGGGGACCCAAATGACCGTCTGTTCCTGGCCTGAAAATCATCCCGGCTTTTGTGCTCAGGTTACATTGCCGGCCTACCGTCCCGGCGGCGACCAGTGGCCCGGCGTTATTTTACCGGCGGAATCACTGCGCAATAAAGATTTGAGTAAAGCCGGAGCACTTGTCTTTGATGCTTATGCGCCTGCTCCGGCAACACTTTCCCTGCTTCTGGTTTTTACCGGCAGGGACAAACCGCAAAAACTTTACCATCAATTCAAATTGAATAAAGGATTTCAACAGGTCGCGGTTCCCCGCTCCGTTTTTCAGGATGCTAAAGGCAGTCTGTCTGAAATACATTTTTTCGCGGAATGTCCATCTTCCGGAATCAACTTTTGTTTCGGCAATCTGCGACTGGGGGATGCCGCCGCCGTAACAACGATTGCCGTTTCTGCTGAAGTCATGCCGCCGCTGCGTTCACCCGTGTCAGCAGCAGGCGGCGGCCAGATTCCCTTATTCGATTTTGAACAATCCGGCGATACCGCCAAATTCAATGTCCGTCCCGGCACTGAGTTTGCCGTAACCGCCTGGCCTGACGGCGTGGGCGGTTATTGCGGCAAATTGACGTTTTTGCCGTATAAGGACGGCCCCAACCGCTGGCCGGCCGCCGTAATTGAAGAAAAGCAACTGGTATTTAACGATCTGCGCGGAGTCAAGGAACTGCAATTCGACGCTTTTGCCCCCGCCCCCGGCAGCTTCTCGATACGCCTCAGCTTTCCCGGCAACGGCAAAGTCATCCAGAAATTTTTCCCGGTCATACTTAAATCCGGACGCAATACGGTTACGATCCCGCGCTATTACTTCGCGGACATCCAGCAGCCGCAACTGCTGGATATCCATTTCTTTCAGGAAATGCCCGCGGCACAAAGTACTTTTTTTTTCGGAAAACTCCGGGCAGGCATGCTTGACGCCACCGATGACCTGTCAGTGTTGCGCCGCCAGGACACGTATCTGAATCCCGCTGATTTTGATTCGCTGCCGCGCGCGGCGGCAACGGCGGCGCGCAACCAGCTAACCGAGTGCCGTCAACTGCTCCAGGCATTGAACCAGGATTTAAAATTCCCGTCCGCCGCCGAATTTGCCGCCATTGAAAAGATCGGCAAAATGCAGGAGGCACTGCTGACCGCACGCTCCGAAGCCGTAATGCTCAAGAATTGTTTCCCTGAATACGGCTGGGGGTTTGTTCCCGCCCAGGCTCAGGTCATGCGGGAGAATCCGCTGTTTCCGCTGCCGCCGCAAAACATCGGGCGGATCGCTGCCGCGCACGGAGAAACCGAAGGAATTCAACTGGCGTTGCAGGCCCGGCAGAACCTGACCGGATTACAGGTTGAAATCGCCGGAGACCTGGTCAATGCCCGCGGGGATAAACTGGCTAAAGCGAATTTCATGGTGACTCCAGTCGGTTATGTGCTTTGCGGCAAACCGAGCGCTTATCCGGTCAAACGTACCGGCTACTGGCCCGACCCGGTACTGAATTACGCAGACAAGATAGATATTGCCGCCAAATTGTACCAGGGGTATTTACTGGAAGCCAAAATTCCCGAACGGCAGGCCGCCGGGGTTTATCACGGCGAAGTCGTGGTCAAAGCCGACGGTCTGACGGAACATAAACTGCCATTGGAAGTCAGGGTGTTCAACTTCAATTTGCCCGAGGGCGAACCTTATCCGCTGGCGGTCTCAATCGGCGAAACCCGTCTGGAGAATTTTCCAGCCGGTACTGAAGCCGTTAAGGCCTACAAGCAGCAATGCGTTGACTTGTACCTGAGCCACCGCATAAATCCGGACAGTCTCTATCATTCCAATCCGCCATCGGCGGAATCAGTCAAATACCGGCTTGACCGCGGCGGCAAAATGTTCAATATCATGTACGTCAACTGCCGCGACAATGAGCTGGAGAACGGCAAATTCCCTGAAGCGCGCCGTAAACAGATACTTGAAAAACTTGATAAAGCCATCCCCGAATACCGCGCCGCCGGAATTCTGGACAAGGCGGTCATTTATGCGTTCGACGAAGCCGGGGACGCCCGTTTCCGGGCCATCAGGGAAATCCTGGGCGAAATCCGGCAGCGCTATCCGGGAATTCCGATTATCACCACTGCCTACGATTTCAGCCTGGGCACGGCCACCGGACTTGATTCAGTCGTGGATATCTGGACACCGCTCACCGAAAAATATGACCGCATGGGCGAGTCCATCACCCAGGCCAGAGAACGCGGGCGCAAGGTTTTCTGGTACGTCTGCATCAGCCCGCATCGCCCTTACGCCAATTTATACATTGAATACCCCCCCCTGGACGGGCGACAACTGATGGGCTTCATGACATGGAAAGGCAAGCCGGACGGATTCTTATATTACTCAATGGCTCTATGGCAGGACATCACGGTGAAACCGGACGGCAGCCTGAAATATGCCCTGCGCAGAAACCCCATGCGCGGTGCGCCGCTGACTGACTGGGCGGGGGCATCCTGGCTGGATAACAACGGCGACGGCACACTGGTCTATCCCGGCGAAAACGGCCCTATTCCATCCATGCGGCTGAAAGCCATGCGGGACGGTCTGGAAGATTACCACTATATGCTGCTGCTGAATGCCGCAGTGCAGTCGGCAGAAGCCGGTAAGGTAAAAATGCCTGATGCGTGGTTGAAAGCTGCGCAGTCAGCTTTAACCGTGAACCCGGAAGTGGTCAGCAGCCTGACCGTATTTTCCACGACTCCGGAAGTCCTGCTGGCTGAGCGGCTCAAAATCGCCGAATTGATCGAACAGTTCGAAACTACCAAAGCAAAGTAATCCATGCCGCAGATTTTCATACCGCGAAAAGATTTGTATTCGGCAGTCAAAAGTCTATATTGATACGTATACTTTAATGATCCTTCACCTCTTGAACAAGGAGCTGATATTGTGAAATTTGCCGCCGGTATAATTGCTGGAATGCTGTCTTTGCTTACTGTACATGGAACAACCGTATATCAATGCGAGTTCAAACCTGATCAGCTCAAAGACTGGAATATACCTTCGTCCGCAACCATTGAAACAATTAATGGCAACCCGATACTCAGCATGACCGTCAGCCCGGAAGACGGCGGCGGGAAACAGAATTTCGCCACCCGCAAATTCGACCTGACGCCATACCGGAACAAGATTTTATTTTTGAGCTGCAAGATCAAAGCCGGGCAGGTTACGGTCCCCAAACAGTCCTGGAACGGAGTGAAGTTCATGGTTAATTTCCATACCGGCGGACTTGAAACATGGCAGCATATTAACAATGTATGGGGAACATTTGACTGGAAGGAATACTCCTTTTCCTTCCCGGTGCCGAATGACGCCCGAAGCGGAACCCTGTCGCTCGGCTTGCAGGATTGCAGCGGAACCGTAAAGTTCTCAGATTTAAAAGTCATGACGGCTGATTTGCAGTCGCTCTATCCGGTGCCGCCCGTGCCGGAAAATTTCAAAGCGGAATACACCGGACGGGTCAGCGGGATGCCCCGTCTGCGCGGCGTAATGTCGCCGCCCCAATACCGCAGGAGTGACTTGGAAGACCTGGCCCAATGGGGGGCAAACCTGATCCGCTGGCAACTGGTACGCGCCTGGGGCAAAGCCGGAACCGACCGCGACCAGGCTGAATACTCCAAATGGATAGACAGCAAAATCGCCGAACTGGACCAACTGCTCGCGGACGCCGGGCGGCTGGGGATCAAAGTCGTGATCGACTTGCATTCACCGCCGGGCGGACGCTATGAAAACCGCAGTATGGCAATGCTCTACGAAGAAAAATACGCGCAGCAGTTCATTGAAATATGGGAACGCATTGCAAAGAAGTTCAAGGGACATGAAGCCGTATGGGGTTACGACCTGATCAACGAGCCAGTCCAGGGCATGCCGGCCTTATATGACTATCTGACGATTCAGATTATGGCGGCGAACGCGATCCGGAAGATTGACCCTGACGTCCCGGTCATCATTGAATCAAACGAATGGGACAGCCCCGCCTCCTATAAATATCTCGGACCGCTGCCCATGAAGGATGTAATCTACCAGGTTCACATGTATGTTCCCGGAGAATTCACCCATCAGGGCGTTAACAATAACTGGGGCGAAACATCAAAAGGCAAATTAATCACTTATCCCGGTTTAATCAGCGGCAGCGAATACAACCGTGAAACTCTGCGCAAAGTGTTGCAGCCGGTCATTGACTTTCAGAAAAAATACGGCGCGCGCATCTACGTCGGGGAATTCTCCGCCATCCGCTGGGCGCCCGGCGCCGCGCAATACCTGGATGACTGCATTTCGATTTTCGAAGAACACGACTGGAACTGGACTTATCATGCATACCGGGAATGGACCGGCTGGAGCGTCGAATACAGCAACGTCTGGAATGACAACACCCCATCCACCCGGGACACCGACCGCAAAAAGGTACTGCTGAAATGGTTCGAAAAAAATCAGAAGCCGTCCGACAGTAAAAAATAAAGTTACTTTCAGAATTAGGCCGTGCGGTAATTTATCTATTATTCGGAGAAGTCATAGCGCAAAAATTTGCCAGGAAGCAGAAACAATGTGTCTTTAGGACAATGCTTCCTGAACGATGCTTCAAGTTTGACATTTCTGCCGAAACTTAATTTAAAGGTCAATGCCTTTGATCCTGAATTAACGATGCGCAGATGTCTCAATACGCTGTTTTTCAGCGAGTACGAGATTGACAGTCCCTGTTCAACGCGCAAGTTTCTGACGCTGCAATCGGGCCAGGAGTCCGGGATTCCCGCCCCTATCTGCACAGTATCGGCATAAACATTGACTGCCATCCGGCTCAGAGCGGTCAGAAAAGAAGCGTGTGCCGTCGCCATCCAGTGTTTATACAAACTGCCGTCCGGTCTCACCTGCTCGGGAAGTCCGCCCAGACGATTGGTGTTTTTGCAACAGGCATCCAAATAAGCGGAGGCTTTGCGGGGATCGCCCAAGGATGCCCAAATTGCCGCCGCCCAGGCCTGAAACCAGGGAACATTGCGAGCGTCCTGACGGGGACATCCGCAACGGCAGACATCGACGAAACGCCCGCGGTTCCGCCACAATCCGGTCATAGTTCTCCGGGCGGACTCGTATTCCGGGTTAAGCAGAAAGATCATGGAGCCGAAACTTGATGAATTCGCGCCCTGAGCAGCAAGGAGCAGGCCGGCCGGATCATGATTTGCTTTCAGTCCCAGTTCCATTTTACGCAGGATGCGTTCATACTGCGGGGATATCCCGACATTGAGGATTTGCGCCGACTCGATCAGGCAGCCTAACGCTTTGATGGTCGCCCCGGCGGTCCAGGTGTCGTTGCCGCGTCTGCACCTTGTGGATTCGTCCACCCCTTCGCAATTGACAATCACGGCGGAGTCAGTATCCTCACGAATGCCGTAGGAAACGATGAAATCCACCGCATCCCTGATGACCGGAAAGAGGGTTTGCAATTGTGCGTGATCTCCGGTAAAACGGAACTGGTTGAACGCGGCAACAGCGACAACGGCGTTATTGTGGAATTCGTCAATTTCGAGGAGATGATTGCAACGGCCTTGACGGTCGGTACACCAGCCGTAACGGGCGCCATCGCCGCGTCCATATTTTTGTTTCCAGAGTTCGGCATTGCGGCGGGCCTGCGGCAGGATTTTCAAGTTGAACAGACTTAGCTTTTCGGCTTCCGCCATTTTATTGTTACGCAGAAAAGCCTCGTGCATGAAGAATGAGTCCCAGAAAATTTTACCCTGCCATAGCCACGGATACATGCCGGTCGGCGTGGAGCCGTCAACGGGATGCTGATGCGCTTTCAGCAGATAATTGCTGACCGTGTACAGATAGTCGATATCCGGATTGCCGGTGCGAATTGAGGAACGGCGCTGATAAGAGTTCCAGGCGGTTGCGTGCTCTCTGAGAATTCCGGCATAATTCATGGAGGTTATCTTGTTGCGGATAGTCTCCGCAGCCCGTGCAGGCTCGTCATAATCAAGGGTGTCGCCGACGAACAGATATTGAGTAAACTGCATTTTCGGACGAATATTGCGTACTGAGATGCGACCACCCCTCCAGGCCAGGCGACCGCCCTCGGCGCCAATCTGTCCGGCGGTCGCCGGCGGATCAGTCAACAGCATGGCAATACCGCTCCAGGCAGAGGATGCATACCGGGCGGTCATGCCGCTATAGTCATCACGGGCAAATTCATATTCAACTTCCGGCTCGTCTCCCTCGGGACGGGAAAGGACAAATTCGACAGCAGCGTCCCCCGCGGGAACTGCAATAAATTCAAAATGCTCGACCAGCAAATGATCGACCGTAAGAAAAGTTGTCACTTTGAACTTGAACCCGGCGGCCTCGGCGCTGGTATGCAGAACGGCGCGACAAGGATCGAAACGCTGTTCGAAATCCCGGATCAAGTGTTGTTCGCCGTCAAGCGTCAACATATAGCCGGTGAAGAGCAGCGGGCAAAGGGCGGAATCGCCATCGCCCTTGCGGCGGTCCGCCTTGAACCAGCAGCGATCAACGTGTTCGAGCCCTTTATCACAGGCGCGGATTGAACCGCTCCAGTCAATCAGCATGGAGTCAACGCCATTGGCCAGCAGCATCGGGAAATATGGTTTTGAGATTGCCATATTGCTCTTTAGTGTTTCATTAATACCGCGTCTGGATCAGGTGAAAGACACGGCACCACACCGCCGCGCATTTTAAATTTTAAATCCTCTACCGCGTTGATATTGATGCTCCATATTTTGCCGGTATAATTTTTATCTACTGGAACATTGTACCATTTATTTTCCAGCCATTGACCATCGTGTTCAAAAGCAATTTTGCCGTCAGGCGCAATGATTGTAACTTTAGCCGGCTCATCCTGACCTCCGTTAATACCTGATATTTCAAATTTCTTTGAATCTGCCGGAACATAGAAATACAATTTAGTTTTACCGCCGAACAAAATCAGCGGCCTGTATTCCTGGGACCAATAACCGTAAAATGCCGGTTTTTCTATTTTTACCATGAAAAAGTTACTGCTGTAAAGCAGATTGTAAAGGCCGGCCTCCGGCACATTGACCGTTACAAATTCTCCAAGTTTTTCTTTAGGAATAACTCCTGATGCCACAGGCTGCTGCATATTGTCAGTCAATTGCCAGGTAAAAGGCTGAGACGGCGTATAAGCTGCTTTCGCGGTGAAGCGCAATACTTTTTCCGGACCGGCAAATACAACGAGCTGTCCGTTGAACCGTTGCGGCGGCGACCAGTATAATTCATTTCGGGCCGCACCGGCATTAACGGGCGTTAAACCTGCGGGCGCCATGATTATTTTAATTTTCTTGATAACCATGGACTCTTCATTTTCTGTATAATTAAGACCAATACGGATATTATATTCTTCTTTGTCTGTATTCTTTGATGTCTTAATTTCAAACGGCAGATTAATCGAACTTAATGCATTCACATGAATTTTGCTGATTGTTCCTTTGAACACAACATTCCAGCCGTCCGGCAGTACATTCGATAAATTTACATCCAAATCATACGGAGAAACATTTTTAATTAAGATGGAGCTTTGCACGGTTGAACCAGGCGCAATATTGACACAGATTGCCGGTTCCTGAGGCAAATCAGCCATTAACGGATGGTCTATTTCAAAATAACTCAAATTGTTCACCGCAAAAATAAGGCCGTCTGATTTAATCATGCAATTGAAGAGCAGCGGTACCAAATTTGCCGAAGCGGAATCGCTGTCCGGCGTGATTGAAAAAGTATTATCTTTTCCGCTTTTTAATGACAAAATATCAGACAGATCCTTTCGCAGATTCACAATGTTATTTTTCTGAATATTCCCGATACCCTGATTTACTTTATATTCGATCTTTGATGTTGTTAATGGTAAAATCCAGTCGTATTCCATCATATTCATACAATCGGCGCCGATCGCAACATATGCCGCCGCATTACCGGTGAATAAAAGTTTATCTGCCAGTTTTTTCTCTGTTTCCGAGATAATTCTCTCCACACTCAATTTTGCCGTGCCTTTTTCAAGTGCGCCGACGGAAATATCCGCCAGCGATTTCATCATGGCTTTCTCATCGGGAACTGGAATGTCATTATCCGCAGTCCAGGCGGCAAAGCGATAAGTGCCGGGTTGCACTGGAGCTTTTCCCCTGTAAAATACTGGCTGATTGCTTCCCTGTGCAAGCACTATTATAGAACCTTGCGGCCCGGAGATGAAACCGGTGCTTTTAACATCCATTCTGCCGAAAATTACATTATCGTTAAATCTGACAGATGCATTGGCGGTGCAATCGAGTTTGAATGGCGATTGCTCCAGCAAATAAAATGGTTTATCATCAATTTTACGATCTTTGCCATACCCTTCGGCAGTTCCCCATTTCACCAGTTTTTCAAGATGACGCGGGGCGCTGGTGCGGAGCGAGCGAAGGGTCAAAATGTTTCCGTTATCAGTTGAAGTATTTTCGACGACGGAATCAATACATCCCCACAAATTACCGCTTTGTACTTTTACCGGCTTGAAGGAGCAGTCTTTTTCCGCAGTTATGAATTCCCATGGGATATTTTCAAGCGGCTTGATTTGCGGCGGAGTGTCATCGCGCAACTCGAAAATCATTACTGATGCCGCAGGAACTTTAAGCGGCATACTGTATTTGCCTGAGATTTTATCCATCCGCTGTACCGGCAGCGGCCATGAGCGCCAAAGCACCTTGCCGTTCATTCCCAGTTTAACAGTGTCCAGCATAACCTCTGCGTCAGCGCTCCTGTCTGTTATATTGGTCAGGACAAAGCCGAAAGTACCATCTGCGGCAAACCAGCCGGAACCAGGCACCGAAGGACCGTGCCATGGGAAAGTGAGCTCATTATTAAGACGGACCGATGTTTGAGCGCTTATGATTGCGGCGGCGGCATTGCCCGCCAATTTGCGGTCCGGCGCCATTGCCGTTTCCACGCCGCGTCCGCCGGTCAGGAATTTTCCTCCGGCCTGATGCCATGCACGAACAATTTCGCGGGTATACATATCATTTGCCGGATTTCCGGTTTCAGGTTTTAAAATTTCATAACTGCTGTATCCTAGCTGCAATCCCCAGATCAAGCACAACCCCATCTGCCAGCGCAGCATTTCCGGAGCCATGCGCTGATTACAGTCAGTACTGAATGGAATAGCGTAATCATGATAAACCATAGCAAAAGCAGGATAGTTATCGTAACCGCGTTTTTCCCTCCAGCCATAACGGTAGATATCAAGCGTTAAAAATCCATCCAGCAAGTCTATATAGTTTTCACAGAATCCTTCTGTCGTCAAAAAAGTTTCCCTTGAGATTTTCCGTATATCTTTTCTTAAATTTCCAAGCAGTTTCCGGTTTCCGTCAGACCAGTAAGTGCCACCATTAGGTTTGTTGATCTTATCATTATAACACGGCAGTACCGCCATCGCCAGCACATCCAGATATTCACCGCCGACGCCCCAGTCCTGGAACATTTTCCTGTTTATATCGCTGAATTTTTCCTGCCAGAGTTCAGATGCCGGATTCATCCAGGCGTTGGGACGCTGTTTGTATATATTCCACATATATGGCGATCCGGCTTCTGAAATAGCCGCAGCGCTTTGGATGTTGAATTTATCCCAGGATTTCAAATCTATATCCCAAATCGCGCAGCAGACATACGGCATTACGCCGATGGACATTTGTTTAAGGTCGCGGACGCCTTCACGGTAATAAGGATGCACCGGAAAGTATTCAGGATTTTTGTCGTCAAAATTATTGATATAATAACGGTACCAGTGAAGATTCATCGGCACTTGCAAATATTTGTACATCCCCGCAACTTCAGGAACCACTTTGCCGGCATCGTGATAAAATTTACCCCAGAATGCACAGTCAAGCATTTTAGAGGAGACGCTGTTCTTTTCAGGATTCAGCGGCTTGCGCAACGGTCCGCGCTCCATCCAGGGCTGGTTCAGCGCCCATTCGCGGTACAATGAACACGCCTTGCCGGTTCCTCCGGAAAACGTACCGAGCATGACCTTGTATGGCAGGTTGTAACTGAAAGTATCAAGCCGTGCCTGTTTTGACGGGGGCCAGAAATCTAATGCCGGGTAATGTTCTATTTCCATATTAAAAGAATCTTTTTGCCCCTTCAGCCGGGACATTTCTAGTTTTTTAATCCATCCGGCGCCATCAGCGGCAGAATAAAACAAGCCGGTTTCGTCATCCGCCGGCCCACGGTAAAATCCATTGACTTTGAATTCGCCCGCCATATCCACTAAATTATTGGCATTGAGTTGTGCGCTGCCATGAAAAGCCGCAAATTGCATTGACCAGCTACCGGGGCAGATTATTGATCGCTGTTCCAGCCGTTTTGCCGGATTGCGGACTATCCGGCCAATAGATTCGCCGGTTAACAAGTAATCGTCGCCAAGCGATTTTATGCCGCGCAGCAAAGGAAATTTAACAATTTTCACCCAGGGAGCCTGAGTTCCCGTCACATTAACTTTTATAGACCATTGCGCGATGGAATTGTCATCCGGCAGAAATATACCGGCAGTGACATTCCCAGAACTGTTTTTTACTTTAATTTTATCCCATGTGATAATAAGTTCAGAGCCATTCTCTTTCCTGACGATCTCGCTTTTTGTGTTGCTCTTTGCGCATGTGATTGGAAACTCCGTATCGTCATCGATAAAGATCATTTCCCATAAACCTGATTGCAATGCGGGTAATTTTTTATCAAAATCAATGCTTCTATTCGTTTCTTTATTGACAATTTCAGTGAGCGCATAATTCAAGTCCTGCGAGAAAACAAAAGAGACTTTTGAGTTCTCCAGTTTTATTTCATTGCCAACCAGACAAAAAGTAATTCCGATTATCCACATACTTAACAACAGCTTTTTCATACCCTAAAAATTCCCTTGATTATTTTTATAATATTGATTTTTTTTAAATCAGCAAGCAGCTAATATCTATGTCTGCTCCGCAAAGAAATAAATCCGGTCATGCTATATCTTCAGCATAAAACTGATATGACCATTCCCGAAGACGATTTACGTTATTAATGACTATTTGTTATAGACGTTCCAGAACTCATGACCAGGCTTATCAAGTTGCTCTCCGGCAATGGTATAGAAATTCCTTTCCCTGATTTTGGTAAATCCGGCGGCATGACCGTCAAGGAATAACAAATTACAGGAGCCGCTGGAATATATACTTTGGGCGCCGTGACGACCAAACAAAATTCCGCTCCCGGCACGGTTCGTTGGTCCTATAGTATAGAATCCATAATTTTCTTTACCTCCTAAAGTACTTCTGGAGTCGCCCAGCAGAATCTTTTGTGACGGATTTATTGCGCGTGCAGCACGTAACGTGGGATAATTTACACTTTCACTTATCGTCTGCCCGTAGTCAGTGCCGGTGGCTCCTGTTTTCCAGCCATTACCGCCAACATATAAAAAGTTGTAACCGTAAGCAATAAATTTAGCTGGAATGGAAGTAGGCTTATTCCGCTCTGCCGGAGCATTGGCCAATGTAATGGCAGAATCGGCGCGACTGTACCAATCATGCATGAGCCCTTCATCCGGGCAATAACAAATTCTATAATTAGTCAGATATTTTCTCATGTTATAAGTCCAGGTGTAGTTGCCGCCGATACCCATCGAGTACGGCGGGTAGAAATCACCGCTGTCGGAAAGGTAAAGGCTGAATGTTGTACTCCACTGCCTGAGATTGGAAACACAGCTAATATTTCGCGCGGATGACCGCGCCTTGCTCAGCGCCGGCAGCAGCATTGAGGCCAAAATCGCGATGATGGCGATCACCACCAGAAGTTCGATAAGCGTGAAATTCCTTTCATGCCGACCGTTCATTTTCTCCATCTTTTTCATTTTCCCACCTTTTTAAATTTATGTTTTCAAAATACATGATATCGCTATTTAGTCTTTTTCCTGCCGTTTCTGCCGGCATCCTCAATTAAGCGTTCGCCAGCCGGAGCTGTCGTTGCGCCTTCATGCAACTTCGGACGGACTAGAATGGTCACGTTGTCAACCATTTTTCCGTCGATAATATCCAGCAGCAGCCTGGTGGCCTGGGCACAGACGTCATGGAACCGGTCATTAACAGCCGTCCAGATAAAATCATCCTGTTGAATGGCAAAATCATTGCAGGTCGTGATAATGCTGACATCCGCGGGCACGCTCAAACCAAGATAATGCAGTGCATTCATGGTGGCCTGGCTCTTGACCGTATCACAACAGATCAAAGCGGTCGGCGGCGTGGCATAGTTCATCAACTCCGTGATGCGCTGCGTATAATCCGGAATCGTATTTTCCATGGGCAGGATACCATTCTTGCGCGGCCGCTGCCACAGGGCACTCCAGGATATATCCGGTTGAATGCCGAAAAGTTCCAGCGCTTTCCTGTATCCCTGATATCTTTCGATATGCTGTAATCCCTCGATATAATCAGTCACAAATCCGATGCGGCGGTGGCCCAGCTCATATAAATGCCTGACCGCCTGGAAGGCGATGTTTTCATTATCGATTCTGACCCAGTTGCATTCGTAACGTGGATTGTAATGCTGAATGCCCACATGCGGAAATTTCCGGATGTAATTATTATAAAACTCTTCCGGCACTCGTCCATGGAAGATAATTCCGTCAATATTCCCCCGCAGCAGGCACGGCGGCGGGGTATTGTCGATATCCACATTCGCCACCAGCAGGTTATAGCCAAGCCTGTCGATCACACCGCTGATTCCTTTGACGATCGGCATATAGGTGTCGTAACTATGCAGCGTATCCGGCGATAGCGTATTGGAGAAAGACAGAAAGACAATTTGTCTGGTCAACCTGGCGGAATCAGTCTCCCTGAACTCAAAATCGTATCCGAGATTTTTGGCCACTTCAATGACCCGCCGCTGATTCGGCGTCTTCAGCGAACGGGGATTGCGCAGAGTCCTGGACACGGTGGCCATTGACACGCCGGCCTTGTCTGCGATTAATGCAATGTTTGCCATATCATTCCGTCCGAGTTGTTTTACTTTACGGTTAAAGGATACATGATACGCATGCAAAAGTCAACAGGCTAATATGCAAATAATGAAATAAAGTATGAAAATAATGCAAAACAAGTATCAAAATTCTAGTGTCCAAGAAGTAATTTACATGCAATGTTTGAGCCGAATATGGGTCAGGTACTGTCTCCTTTTTATCCTTTTAGGCTGCCGGTAAAACCGACGCCACTTAAATTAAATCTTTATCATGCTTTTTCATCTTCCCGGGATATTCAATGTAACCTTTTGTTTTTTCCGGGACACTACAGTATAGATAGATGAATTACGGGAAAAGGTGTCAGCATAAAAATTGCAGAGTGAGAAAAAATACTTTAAACTTGCGATTTTGGTGGTATCTTAATCATGTTCATTGCATTTTAAAATATATTAACAATAAGAACAGCATTGGTTTGCGACATGAAAGCGCTGAAATTTAAAAACCTGTTTATAAACAACCGCCAATGCAATAAAATACCGGAGAAATAAGCAATGTCTTTTACATCGAACGTATCTTCCGGCTCGGTGATAACCGGCGAAATGGTTGCCGGCGGCGAGCAGTATGTAAGTGCCGGCGGAATTACCAGCAACACCACCGTCAGAAATTCAGGCAGACAGTATGTTGCCTCCGGCGGGATGGCAATTGTCACTAACGTCAATTCCGGCGGCAGTCAATATGTTGACGGCACGGCAGCTTATACCACGATCAATTCCAGCGGCAGTCAATTTGTTGACGGCAAGGCGACTTATACCACGATCAATTTCAACGGCAGTCAGTATGTTGACGGCACGGCAACCAGCACCACCATCAATTCCGGCGGCAGTCAGCAGGTTGACTTCTACGGCACGGCGGTCAGCACCATTATCAATTCCGGCGGTCTCCAAACCGTCTCCTACAACGGCTTGACCAGCAAAACTGTTATCAACGACAATGGCTCTCAGTATGTTTCCTCCGGCGGCACGGCAACCAGCACATTCATTTCCTCCGGCGGCATTCAGGAGGTTTTTTCCTCCGGCCTGACGTTCTATACTGTTATTTCCTCCGGCGGCGAGCAATTTGTCTCATCCGGCGGCGTAACGAGCATGACCCGTATTTCATCCGGCGGCGACCAGAAGGTTGCAGGCATGGCAGTAGGCGCCACGGTTTCCTCCGGCGGCGCCCAGTTTGTTGCCGGCGGCACGGCGACCACCACCGTCATCAGTTCCGGCGGCGGCCAGTTTGTTTCATCCGGCGGCTTTGCCAGCAAATCAACAGTCAAAAGCGGCGGACTGCTGATGGTCGGCTCCGGCTGCAGCGCAACCGGCTTCACCATTTCCTCCGGGGGGATACTGGGCTGGGACTTTAATGCGGTACTCAGCGGCACAAGCAAAAGCGCAAGCAGCAGCGTGATTATTTCCAGCAGCACCGGCAATTACAGCTACAATTTGTATATATATGGCGGCTATCAATATGTTTCAGCCGGCCAGACCGCAGACAGTACCGTCATCAATTCCGGCGGCAGTCAGTACATCCTGCGCGGCGGCACGGCGAACAACTGCACCGTCCAGAATACCGGTCTTCAATATGTTTCCTCAGGCGGCACGGCGAATGACACCATCATCAATTCCGGCGGTCTTCAGGACATCGCCTACCGCGGCACGGCAAACGATACAGCTATTAACTCCGGCGGCAGCCAGCACGTTTCCTCCGGCGGGGCCGTGAACAATATATTTATCGGCGCGGGCGGCGACATGGCCGTTGACAACGGCGGCCTGCTGGGAGGAACATTAACCGTGGACGGCGGGCATGTTGACCTGGGCAATACCGACAGTTTATCGAAAGTGACAGAAGTAACATATATGCTTGCCGATACGAGCGCCAACGATTCCCTGATAACAATCGATACCGGAACTTTGGGATCGGAACTTACAGCTTACTCTCTGAATCTGAATAATGCCAGCGCGGGATCTTATCTGCTGCTTGAAGCTACCGACCTCAGCGGCATGGCCGGTAAAACGTTCACCCTTAATTGCGCCGACATCAGCGCCAGCCTGCTGGTCGGTTCAACTTATACGTTCACTAACGGCAACAGCGTTTCACTCAGTATTGCCGATTCCGCGATTGACCACCTGGTGGCGGAAGTATCCGGTGATTTCATCGCGCCGTCTGTGCCGACAGATCTGACGCAAAAAGCCACCGGTGCCATCGCGGCGCTGGATTGGTCAGATGCCGCGGACAACTATTCCGGAATAAAACAATACAATATAGAGTATTCCACGGACAGTCTGTTTACCGTGGCGACTGCGGCAACCAGCAATGCCAGCGCGCTCACCCTCGATCTTACCGGCTTAACGACGTTAACCACTTTCTATTGGAGAGTACAGGCGGAAGACAACTACGGGAATTTGAGCGGCTGGAGCAGCAGCTCTTCGTTCATTGCAACCCCGACTGATCTGGCTGCCAATGATTACAAAGCGGCAAAGGATATTTCCATACTGGATAACTGGGTCGGACTTGATGATCCCGCCGATTGTTATAAAATAACTTTGAGCAACGCCGCGAAACTTACACTTAATCTGACTGGTTTGAGCAGTGACGTCAATCTTTCGCTGCTGGATTCCAACGGCAAAGTGTTGAAATCATCCGCCAATAAAGGAGCTGCCGACGAGGCAATCGCCAATCAATTGCTGGTCAGCGGAACGTATTATGTCAAAGTAGCTCCGGCTAAAGGCGTGAATAATGCGTCTTATGTGCTGGGCAAAACCCAGGAGGATTTCCCGACGGAAACCGCGGGCAATACGCTGGCGACGGCCGGTGCAATACCGGTTGACGGCTCCGTCAATGAATGGGTCGGATTTGCCGATCCCGCCGACTACTATAAACTGACATTGGACAAAAACGGCGCTCTGACACTCAATCTGACCGGATTAAGCAGCGACGCCAGTCTGACGCTGCTCGATAACAAAGGCAAAGTGCTGAAGTCTTCGACTAACAAAGGCGCTGCCGCTGAAAGCATCACCAGCCCGGCGCTGCTCGCAGGCGAGTATTACGTCAAGATCAGCCCCGCGGACGGAGGTAAAACCGCCGTCGACAACACCTATTACACACTAGGCAATACAGTCAGTTATTTC
>JBAYIO010000064.1:0-33565 GCA_041665605.1 Victivallaceae bacterium
CCGCCATCAGCCGGTCAAGCAGCGCGGCCCCTTCATAACCGACCTTCCGGGGCCGGCTGTCGATACTTGAGAGCTGTATGCTGGAACTGTTGCAGATCAGGGTTTCGTTATCCACCCCCATGACCGCGATTTCCTCCGGAACCCGGAAACCGCCTGTCAATGCCGCTTCGAGCAGTTCGCGCGCCCAGGAATCGTTTTCGCAGAAAACCGCGCAGGGCAACGGGAGTTTCTTCAATTGGGCTACAAGCATGGAACTGATTTCATCCCACGGAAGATTGTGCATCTTTTTAGGAGAAATAATGGTTTGTGTCTGACGATGGTTTCTCGCCAGTTCAGCGGCAAAGGCGGCATGACGAACGTGATGCTCCCCATACCAGCAGCAGTGAACGTCGCCCAGCGTCATAAAATACCGGGCGGCGATCCGGCCGATCTCCTCGTTATCATCACTGACCAGGGCATAAGGGAAATCGCACTGCTGATTAATTGGCGGATTGAAAGTTACGATCGGGACATCGGAATGAACTTTAAGGAATTCCATCAATTGAGGAGAACGCGTAAGATGCGTCAGGATGCCGTCGCCGGACCAGCGGCGCGGCAGCTCGAAGCGGGTGGAGATGATTCCCAGATGCCAGTCATGTTCACCGGCATAATCGGACACCCCGCGCAGCAGATGGTACATTGATGAAATGTAAAACTCGAAAATCGGCAGAACGTTTTTCATGCTCTATCCCCGCTGACTTATCGCAAAACAACTCAATATTCCTGTTTTGTATATAATATTTCCTGATTTAACTATTGTCAAGCGGCTTTGCTTAAAGTATAATAGTACTTGCAGTATCCTATCATGTAATCCCGTTAAAGGAGGATTAAATATGAAAAAATCAAAATTCACACTCATCGAACTCCTCGTGGTGATCGCGATCATCGCAATTTTGGCAGGAATGCTGCTTCCGGCATTGAATAAAGCCCGGGATAAAGGGCGTACCCTTAAGTGTCTCAGTTCATTAAAACAGATGGGAACTGCCGGGCTGTCTTACGCAAACACCTGGAATGATGTATGGCTGCCATACCAGCAGACCAGCGGCGCAGACCGCTGGTACTTGAATAAAGATTTCATAGCCCAGCTCGGAGTCGGGATGAAAGACTTCTGGACGCCTAACAATTGGCCGGTGAATATGCTATGTCCGCTGGCAACTTACAGTCAGAGTTTTAATGGTAAATTCGGTCCGGCGGAGTACAGTTACGGAATGGTCCGTGAAGGCACCCTCGATAAAATAAATCCGGCAGCCGCGTGGGGTACCTACAATGTATATTACAAGCTTGGTAAAATTAAACATCCCAGCTCAAAAATCGTCTTCGCCGACGGGAGAGCGTCCGGTACCATCACGTACTACGGATCAGATCCAGCCTCGTATCGGAATCATGGCGAATTTCAGTCTCTGGCAATAGACGGACAAGCAAACCCGATAGAATGCGTTGCATATCGTCACACCGGAAACACGGTCGCAAACATTGCTTTCTTTGACGGTCACGCAACCAGCACAAATTACAACAAGATCAGTTGGATTAATGATGACTGGACCTACCATCGGCTGGGAATGCAATGGAATGCCTACGAAATCATGAACATGGCAGGGACAAACCCGCCCAGTCCCTGGTAATCCTTTGTAATCAATATTGGCAATTATTAAAGCTGGCTTATTTTCAAAGATGTTCCGTTGAGGCGATGTCGTAATATCCCGTTTATTTATTGACGGACATATTGCCGAATCCGGACTTATCCGGTTTTCGGAAATGAAGTTTTTTGCAACCGCGATTGCCGGTAAAACATAATCTGCCTGTTGTTTATTCTAACCTTAAAATATTGAACAAAGGAATCATTGTGATTAATTTGAAGTTTTTTGTGATCGCGGCGGCGCTTGGAATTGCCTTCGGAGCTGCCGTCGGCGGTTCCGTCAACGACAGCGGGATCATTTTCAGTGAACCTTTCCAGAACGGCGATAATCTTAAAAAGTATAACCAGGGCGGCATCGACGCCAGGATTCTCCCGGAGGCTGACAGCGGCGGTAGTGCGCTTTGCATTGCCGTACCGGAACGCGGCAATGTAATTTGCCTTGATATTACGCTGGATGTCGCGCAACTTGCTGGACGGCGGGTCGAATTTTCCGCGGATATCCGCGGAGAAAATGTTGCTCCCGCGAAAATTGAATGGAACGGCGGGAAATTTATCCTTCATGCCGTTGCCGGTTCCGGCAGGGAGATATGGCAGTCGGCAATCGTCAAACGCGGTACCTTCGGATGGGAGAGAATTAAATTTACTGCCGATCTGCCAGCCGATCTCAGGAGCGCCCGGCTGATGTTAGGATTTCAGGATTCTTTCGGCAAACTCTTCTTCCGGAATTTGAAAGTCGTTGAAAAGGACATTGTAGTCGATCTAACCAAAGTTGTAAATATGGGATTTGCCGATGATGTCGCAGGCAACGGCAAAGGCGGCTGGTCGGATCAGGGACCGGATAATGACGCGCGCAACTTCAAGTACCAGAACAAGACTGATTTTGCCAACATTCCATTTTCCATCATCAATCCGGCGAATAATGACGGCAAATCGATTCTGGTCATGAGCTCGCCACAATTCAAGAACGGGCCGCAGGAAGCTGCAATTCAATTTAAAAGCGGCGCGATTAGCGGAAAATATCTCTACTTGTTCCATACTCTGTGTTACGGCGGCGCCAAGGTTCCGGTTGGAACCATCGAAATGAAAGGGGTTAACGGTAAAAGCAAGACGATTGAAGTGTTTGGCGAACGTGACGTTACAAACTGGTGGGGCGCGAAAAAAGTTGCCAACGGTTATCCCGGCGCGACATGGACGACCGGCGCGGGCGGAACAGTCGCTCTCTACGCCTCACGCTTCGAACTTGATCCGGAACTCGGTAATTTCGCTTCAATCACTTTCCGGAGTTCCGGGAAGAGTCCGGTCTGGCTGATTGCGGCGGCGACCATTTCCAATAACAAGTATGATTTTCCGGCCAGCGTCAAGGTGCTGGTAAAACCGGATCAGACCTGGCAGGCGCTGCCTGGGCCGTCCATCCCCGCCATTCGTCCGGGAACCGCGCTCGACCGCTCCTGGCTGAACAGTGAAAAGACGCAGGAACGGGTGATTGTCAATGCCGACGGCTTGCTGGCCTTTGCCGGCAGTCCTGACCGTCCGGTTCGTTTTCTCTCTGGAGTGGAAGCAACCGACAGCTTCTGGGGACGCGGCGGAGTGGCGCCCGCGCAGTTCGGTACTCATGAACATATCGCCGAATACGCGCGTCAACTCAAGCTGCATGGTTACAACCTCACTCGAACCCATTATCTGGACGCGGTATTGATGAAGGATGCCAAGCAGGATTTCGAGTTCAATCCGGAGATGCTTGACCGTTTTGATTATTTTGTCAAGTGTCTGAAAGAGAACAATATTTACCTGAACATGGATGCCATGAGCAGTCCCCTCGGATATGAAACAGGCAACCCGTGGTCTCCGGACCCCAAAAAGCGCAGCTTTAAATTTGACATCTATTTTAGCGACCATGTCAAGGAAAACTGGAAGCAGGGAGTGAAAAAACTGCTGACTCACATCAATCCCTATACTAAAACCCGCCTGATTGATGAACCGATGCTGGCGATGATGACCGGATTCAATGAACAGGAATTCGCCTTCTTCAACGATGAACCCAACCGGGAGCTGATGGCGCCTTACTGGCAGCGTTTTCTGGAACGGAAATACGGGACGGTCGAGAAATTCAAAACCGCCTGGGGAAAAGCCGCGACCGCCGCGACCAACTGGAATCAAATCCAGGTTTTCAGCATCGCTGATACCTCCGGATCTGATATCCGCGGTATTGATGTTGCAGAATTTATTGTCGAAACTGAACGCGGTATCTATGCATGGTATCAGAAAGAACTGAGAGAAATCGGGTTCAAAGGCCTGGTTGCCAACTTTGACATGGGACAGTCGCTCCGGCAGTCAATCGTCAGAAACGGGTTCAGCCTCGTTTTCATGCATGCCTATCATGCTCATCCCACCAATTATATGCTGCCCGGCTCCACCATTGATCAGACCAGCTCAATTGCCAGCGCAAGTGCGATTTTCCGCGGACTGAACAGCACCAAACTCCTGAATACTCCGATAGCGGTGACCGAATACTGCAATGTTTTCTGGAACCGCTACCGCTATGAGCAGGCGTTCGTGAACGGCGCGTATGCGGCGCTGCAGAACTACTCCGGACTTACCTTTTTCGCCCAGCCGGTCACCGTCGTGCCGGTCGATCACATTAACCCGTTCAGCGGCATGATCGACCCCATGATGAAAGCTTCCGAGTTTCTGACCGCTTATTTCTTTATACGCGGCGATGTAAGGCCGGCAGACTCCTTCATCCGGCTAAATCTTGACTCGAAACAGGTGCTTGCCTCCGGCAGCAGTTCATCCGGCATACACTCCGGACAATCGCGCCTTTCCCTGATTACCGGACTCAATACCGCGGTAGATTCAAAGGAGCCGATGCGCAAACGGGAAATGGGAATCTCCTCTTCAGGCGGATCAATGGTCATGAACAATGTTGCCGGATATACCAGAGTGATAGACTCGCAAGCCAATCCATTCGATATTGATGCGCTGGTGGGCGAATTGAAGAAACAGAATCTGATTCCAGCGGACAACCGGACCAGGGGGCTGAACGAAATTTTTGAAAGCGCCACCGGGGAACTTTACATGGACTGCCGCCGCAATTTCATGAGCGTCAATACGCCGCGCTCCCAGGGGGTTTGCGCGGAAGCGGGGACTGCCGCCGCTCTGACTGATTTCAAGGTGGAAAAACTCACTGCCCGCGGCAACCTTACGGTGGTCAGCATTGACGGACTGAAACCAATCGCAAAATCCAGTCGCATGGTGCTGGTATATGCCACTGATGCGCTGAATTCCAACATGGTTTTCGATGACCCGGAACGGCGCATTCTCCGTGATATCGGCGGCAAGGGACCTGCACTGGTAGCCGTTGGAGAATTTACGGTAAAAATCCGTAACGCCAATGCAGCCCGGCTTAAACTCTATGCACTCGATCTCGATGGAACCCGCCGTTGCGAATTGCCGCTGACGGTTAAAGACGGCGAAGCAATTATCAGCATCAACACAGCAAAGATTTCCGGCGGACCCGCCTTGTTCTTCGAACTGGCGGCAACTTCATAGTTATTACTAAAGCAGTTTATCGCAAAACAACTAAGTCTTCCTGATATATATAATATTTTCCGATTTAACTATTGTTAAGCTGCTTCACTCAAAGAATATCTGGGCGCTTGACCTGGACGGGCGCCGCAAAGAGGAGGTTATTCCATTGAGCTCCGGAAACGGGACTATGAAGATCGAGATTGATACGGCGGCGCTGAAAAAAGGTCCGGCATTATTCTTCGAGATTGCGGATAAATGAAAATATGTTCTTTCTTATAAATGATCGGCCGTAAAAGTACGGGCCCGTTCCTGTAAGTAATATGCTCATGCGGCATAACAGCATTCAAAAAGACCAGGAGTGCATTGAGGGATAATTTCATAATAATCATAATGGGGAGAATACCCTGAAAGAGAGAATTTGCGATGAGAGACAGTCTTCACCGCCCCATGCCCGATACGAACGCGTGGCCGGCATACACTCTAAACTGGAGTGACAACACGCCCGGGCCGGCAGATGTATCACATCTGCTGCACCGGCCAGCGGGCCAGTACGGATTTGTCAAGGTGATTGACGGACATCTGGCCTTTAGTGATGGACGCCGTTTTCGAATATGGGGCCAGCATTTGTGCAATTCCGGACCGTTGCCGCCGAAACATCTTGCGCCGGTGATTGCCCGGCGGATGGCGAAGTTCGGCATTAACTGCGTACGGATGCATGCCATTGATCTTCATTGGCCTGAAGGCATTCTCATGCGCGACACCGAATGCGGCCAATCGTTCGATGCAGAGGGACTTGAACGGCTTGACTGGATGATTGCCTGCCTGAAAGAGCAGGGTATCTATGTTGATTTAAATCTGCATGTGGCGCGCACATTTTCCGAAGCCGACGGGGTCAAGCATGCCGAATCAGTCGGCTGGGGCAAACCCGAGATATATTTCGATCCGCAATTGATAATGCTCCAGAAAGAGTATGCCCGCGGACTGCTTCATCATCGAAACCCTTTCACGAATCTGCGTTACGTTGACGAGCCGGCAGTCGCGCTGGTAGAGATTACCAACGAAAACAGCCTGACCGAGCGATGGCGCAATGGCGATCTTAAAGGCGGATTTACCGGAAAGAAGACGAACTGGGGCGCGGTTCACGTTGCATATACGGAAGATCTCGACAAACGATGGAATAAATGGCTGGGAAAGAAATATTCCAGTCGTGACGCAATGACGGCGGCGTGGGAAGGCGACGCAAAGCCGGACGAAGATCCAGTCTGCGGCACAGTCCACCGTCTCTGTCCTGATGATTTTGCCGGTGCAAACGCGAAGCGGTTTGCCGATGAAGCATCATTCTACGCCGATATTGAACGATCATTTTTCGATGAAATGCGATCATACCTTCGTACAGAGCTTGGTGTACGGCAACTTATTCTCGGGAATTCCGACCACAATTACGGGTGGAGTTCACTGCCGGTGGTGGCGGCAAATACCTTGCTTGATATTACTGACAGTCATTTTTACTGGCAGCATCCGGACAACGGCGCCGTCAAGAATACCCCCATGGTCGACGAGCCGGACCGAAGTGCTATCGCCCATCTTTCTCGCGGCGCTATCGAGGGTTATCCGCATCTTTGCACTGAAATTAACGAGCCGTTTCCCAATGACTACGCCGCTGAATTCATTCCGATTGTCGCAGCGTACGCGCGACTGCAGGACTGGGATGGCATATTCTTCTATGAATATCTTACGTGGAGCGGTTCATATTCAAAAGCGGAGTCGTGGACTGATCAACGGCAGCACACCTGGTTTGATATGGCCGGCAACCCGGTAAAAATGACACAGACCGCACTCGGAGCCTTGATGTTCCTGCGTGGTGATGTTCAATGTGCTTACCAGACCGTTACTCGGGAAATGACGCCGGCGTGGCTATTGGAAAGCATACGCCAGGCCGGCGACAGGGAACATCCATACTGGCTGCCGTATCTGCCGGGGCGTACTGCGTTGAAGCATCGCGTCCGCATCACTGAACTTAACGGTTCCCGGATTGCGCCGTCTGAAGGCGAGGTTGGCGTTGCGCAAAATGATATTATAAGCGATACTGGCGAATTGACATGGCGGACATCTCCGGATGGCGGACGAGTACTGATTGACACGCCCCGCCACCAAATCATCATTGGCCGTGCCGGTGAACATGCAACCAGCAATTGTATATTCCGGCTGACTACTCCATTTGCCGCGCTGCAACTTGCCAGCGCTGACGACCGGTCTGTCGCACTGGCCGGACAACTGCTGCTGGCTATCGGTACACGCGTCGCAAACACCGGTCAAACCTGGATGGACGATTCCCGGACCAGGCCGGTCGAATGGGGACATGCTCCCGTGCGTGTCGAACCGGTTGAAGCAACAGTGATTCTGCGGGGACTAAGCAGTACACGGTGCGTGACGGCATATCCACTCGACGGCAATGGACAACCCGGCATTGGCATTCGATTGACGGAGACTGAAGAAGGTTTTCTTTTCCGCACAAAAGATTGCATGCCGACGCCGTGGTATCTCGTGCGGGTCGAGCGCTGAACCGCCTCCGGTAAGCCTAAGCCACATATTAGCAGAAAAGAATTTATCAAAGGCGCTTGACAGAATATTTTAAACAATGTATAATATGCATACTATGACAAAAACAACAGACGGCATTCAATCTTTGGAGCGCGGGCTTGAAGTGCTCAGACTATTGGCGGCGCGGGGGGCGATGAGCTCGCTGGCGATCGCGTCGGAACTGGGAATCCACCAGAGCTCGGCCTCGCGGCTTCTGAAGTCCCTGCGCGCCGCGGGACTTGTGAGAAAACCTACTTTCCAAAGCTTTGCTGTCGGTTATGGAATACTGCATCTGGCGGGAATCGCGATGGAGTCGTTTCCAATCGTTCCCGCATCGGTCAAAGTCTGTTCAGATCTGCGTACAGGCACCGAATGCGGCGCGGCGGCTGGAATGCTTTGGGAAAACCGGATCGTCTACTTCGCGCGAGTCCTGTGCAATCCTGACGCCGCGCCTGTGCTTGTTGAACGGTCGGATTTCCCGGTCAAGGATTCAGCCCTTGGTCTGCTCCTGCTTTATCGCCATGAACTTGGGAAAAACGATGACGGAAACAGTCGTAAAGCATTATCGGCAAAAGTATCGAAAGCTATCGCCGGAAGTCTTGATAAACATGGTATCTTGTATGTTGAAAATATCCACATAAACCGCTTTGCCGCAGCCATCGAATTTGAAGTCGATAATCTGCCGTCAGCACTTGTAATCCACAGCCGGACGCTGTGTATTTCGCCGTCAGAGGCGGCGAAAATTCTTAAAAAGGCCAGGAATGAATTGCTGGCTCTGTGCCGGAACCACATATGAATAACCCCTGGAGGGATTGACAAATGAATGCAAATGATGTAAAGAGGATGGCCAAATCTCTTGGCGCCGATCTGTGCGGAATCGCATCGATGGATCGTTTTGAAGGGGCGCCGAAACAACAGTATCCAATGTATATTTTTCCGGCGGCAAAGTCGGCAATCGTGCTTGGATTCAGAATTCCGCGCGGTTATTTCCGGGGTGTTGAAGAGGGCACTTATTTTGCCGCCTACAGCGGGATGGGCTATGGCTCGTTGAATGCAATTTATATGCCGATCGTGATGCGCGAACTCTGCTGTTTCATCGAGGATAACGGCTATGAGGCCGCGCCGGTTCCCAACATGTATCCGGGGTCATCGATTTTATTCAAAACACAGAAGGACGAACCGAACCGCAGCCGGTCGGTTGACGGCGAAAAACCTCACCCCGATATTCTGGTGGATTTCCGCGTAATGGCATTCGCCGCCGGCCTGGGTGAATTTGGCTGGAGCAAGATGTTCCTTACTCCGGAATTCGGACCGAGACAACGCCTGGTGGCAATTCTGACTGACGCCCCGCTTGATCCAGATCCGCTGTTTGAAGGCAAAATTTGCGACCGCTGCAAACGCTGTGTCTCCGAATGTTCCGGCAATGCGATCTCGGCAACAGAAACCGAAGGGATAACCATCGCCGGCCGCCGGGTGGAATGGGGGAAATTCGATTACATCAAGTGTTCGATCGCCTACCGCGGCGGCAATCCGGAGTATAACCCGTTCATGCATGCCGACGCCAGACCGGAACAGTTCAAGGATAAATATGCCGGCAATCCGGAGCTGGACAAAGTTCTGGGTTACAGCGGATTCAACAGCTCGGCGGTGGTCGAGGGAGCGCGCGGCTGCATTCGCGCCTGTATGATCCATCTCGAAGACAAAGGGGTGTTGAAAAATAAGTTTGAAAACAAGTTCCGCACCACTCCGCCGTGGCGAATCAAGCCGCAGGAAAATGACTGTACGGGGAAATGTGCCAAAGAATATTGGGAATAACAGCCATGCGTTTCGCGGTCGGGTATCAGTTCAGGGGCGAAGACAAAGAGCCGTTCGCCTCGATAGTGGAGGATTACCGCGGGAATATCTCCGAGGTGTACTTTGCCTTGCCGGGCCATGCGAGCGGCCGCTCTCCGGTTTGCGGACCGGCGGCAAGTGACTTTCAGACATCCGCCGCCGCCATGCTCGATGAACTCAAGGCCATATCGGAGACGGGGATTCCATTGACGCTGCTCATGAATGCGGCTTGTTATGGCGATGAGGCTATTTCTGACGCCTTTGCCGATCGTATCCGCGGAATGCTCGACGGGCTTTGCGGGCGTCTTCACATCACCGCCGTTACTACAACTTCGCCGTTCGTCGCCGGGATAGTGAAAGCGCATGCCGGCGGACTTGAAACGCGGGCGTCAGTGAACATGCGTATCGGCTCTGTGGCGGGCATGGAATACCTGGCTTATTGCTTTGATGGCTACTACCTTAAACGCGAGCACAATCGTGACTTGGCGCAAATCGAAGTCATGAAGCACTGGTGCGATGAGCACGGCAAGAAGCTTTATCTGCTCGCCAACAGCGGCTGTCTCCGGGAATGTTCCGCGCAGACATTTCATGACAACCTTGTCGCACATGAAACGGGCGTGAAAGGCCTGCCGGCACAACCGCGAAAATTTCCGGTTCCATGCTGGGATTTTCTTTCAAAAAGAGAAAATTCACATCGTTTCTTGTGTAATTCATGGATCCGTCCCGAAAATGTTCACCACTACGAGCGCTGGTTCACAGACGTGAAACTTGCGACGCGCTGCAACCCCAGCCCGCGCATGGTCATCGATGCCTACGTCCGGGGTAAATTCCGCGGCAATCTGCTCGACATTCTTGAGCCGAACTACAGCTCCCTTTACCCGCAATCAGTTCTTGATAACACGTTGATTCCGGACGACTGGTTCGACCGGGTGTGCGCGTGTGACAAGAATTGTCACCGCTGCGGTTATTGCGCTGAAATCTGGAACCGGGCGTTCGTATCTGTAGAGCAGGAAAAGTTTTTTCATCATTGATTCATGTCCGGCGACTTAACAACGTTTCTGAATACTTTACTGGAATAACGATAAATGCTCCTATTGCCTGGCGGAGTTTAATAGAAAACATGTGTTTTATTGATTTTCAGCTTCTTTTTAGCACTGGAAGAAATTGTTAACCATTTTTCTTTCAGAGGAAATCACCTTTAAATCCGCTTCCGGTTTTCTCGTCGTAACACGGGATTTTTTATCAAGCAGGTTTATTGCGCAGGTCTCCATTTTGTTCCGCGACTAATTTTTCCAGGATTATCAATTTGATTTTTTATAAATAGAGGAATATGTTATTCCAAGTCGTGTGGTTATAAGCAAAAAGTCTCACTAAAGAGTTTTAAAGGTCTTTTTTCAATGGGAGTAAGCGATAAAAAATTATGAAAATTGTTGATCGACCGCAATATGACCAAAGGCGATTTGCACAAACAATCCTGAAATATCACCGCAGTCCAAATCCGTTGTCGGGATTTTTTTGAGAGTTCTGCGATAATTCGCAAAATGTCAGGAATAAATAAAACTTAAGGCGGGTTCTGCCCGCAACCCATAAAGAATTTCTCGAGCACAAGCTCCTGCGCTCGCATTATGCGCGAGATTTGCAAACGCTAAAAACATAGAAGTTTAAAACAAAGATACTAAGAGTGTTTACAACACTAAGCAGCTGACGGATCAAAACAAAAATGGAGGTCATTTACCCATGCCTGATGCTGTTTTAATAAAAGCTTAATGTTGGTTGTCATGGGTAAAACTGATGTATGGAAAAGAAGGGAAAATGGATAAAGCCTTGTTTAACTGTGCTTAAAAGGGATCCGCAGGAGAATGTTTTGGCGGCGTGCAAGTACGACGGCATGAGTCCTACCTCTTCAGGACAGGGATGGACCATGTGCAGCACCGATTGTGGAAACTGCCAGGAGGTTGCAAGCTCGTGACGCAGATGAGCCTGTCCGGCGTATCCTATAAATCACATGAACCGCTACCCTGAAAAATTGTTATGAAAACAACGGAGCTCGGCCCATTGTCTGCGCAGTCTGGTATTTGTGAACCAGAAATTGTTTTCATAGGGTTAGTTGCTTTCTGCAAGAAATGAAGAAAGTCATGCCAAACATAAAGACAATTCACTTTCCAAACAAGTGTTTGATAGATCTGACATACCGTTGCAATAACGACTGCCGGCACTGCTGGTTGAGACTGTCGCCGGGGTCAAAAGAGCGATCAGAGGAATTATCAACAACAGAATTACTAGACATTGTGAACCAGTCCCGCAAACTGGGTGTTGGTTCATTTGCTATTTCCGGCGGAGAGCCTATGCTTCGGAATGACTTCTATGAAATATTTGATTATATAACTTCGAAGGCAAGAAGCTACAGCATCAATACCAACGGAACTTTAATTACGCCTAAAATTGCTCAGCTTATGAAGCGCAAAGGAACGAAAATGGTGGCTCTTTACGGAGCAACAGCAAAGGTTCATGACCATATCACCCGTAATCCGGGTTCATACGAAGCCGCAATGACGGGATTCAGATACTTAAAAGAAGCAGGAACGGGTTTCATTGTGCAGTTGATACCGATGAAAGATAACTACCATGAATTTCCCAAAATGATTGAGCTTGCACAATCCTTAAGCCGGTACTGTCGCGTAGGGGTGTCCTGGCTGTATCTTTCATCCTGCGGAGCCCCCGAGATTAATGAAGAGATTAAAAGCCAGAGGCTCTCTCCGAAAGATGTTATAGAACTTGATAAACCCGATATTACGTACGAGGAAAAAAGAAAAAAAGAATCAGCCGCTGAAAATCAACACGTTCAAACAGATGACTGCCTTTTTGCATCCTGTATTGAGAACAGACGTGATTTTCATGTAGACCCTTATGGAATGATGAGCTTCTGCAATTTTATAAAAGATTCAGAACTTCGTTATGACTTAAGAAAGGGAACAGTTGAGGATTGCTGGGATAATTTTATTCCTTCTTTAAAAGATAAAGCAAGAGGCGGCAAAGAATATCTTGAAAACTGCGGGTCGTGTGAATTAAGAAATAACTGCCGCTGGTGCCCTGTTTACGCATATCTCGAATACGGCAGATATTCAGCAAAAATAGAGTACCTCTGCAGAGTTGCAGAAGAAAACAAAAAATATGCGGAAGGGTGGAAAAAGAATCACAGGCGCTATTACAATATAGCAGATATAACAATACAGGTAGATTCGGACCTGCCGATAACAGACAATACCTTTCACCCAAAATTCAGGCATTTTCAGACTGATGGTCCCGGTGAAGATAATATAAACATCAGGCATCATTTCGAACTTCCTGATCGCGAAGGCAAAAATTTAGGGAAGGAACTCTATAGAAAAGCTCCGTGGGCGATTTACAGGAACAATAGTTCCTGGATATACACAGGGATATCACCAGCAGAGAACGATAAAAGCATTCATAGAGTTGCAGTTTTTAATGAAGACCATACCAGTGTAAAAATCTACAATGACGCAATACGAAAAGATTATTACCTCAAAGGCGGTTTAGGCTCATTAACCATGTTCCCGTCAGACCAGATACTGATTGCGAATCTTCTTGCGGAAAGAGATGGCTGTTATCTCCATTCCTGCGGAATTAACTTTGAAGGCAAAGGCCTTCTTTTTGCCGGCCATTCCGAATCCGGCAAATCCACCATGTGCACCAAATTCATGGGCAAGGCGGAAATACTATGCGATGACAGGATAATTGTCCGGAAGAGGCCTGAAGGATACAGGATATACGGAACGTGGTGCCACGGAGATATTCCTGCAGTTTCAGGCAGTTCAGTTTCCCTGAAAGCAATCCTTTTCCTTGAAAAGGCGAAGACCAACGAAATTATTCCCCTGAAAGATAAAAGGGAGATAAGCAGACGTCTTCTGGAAACTATCATAAAACCATTTGTAACCAAGGGCTGGTGGAACAAAACACTTGATATACTTGAAAACATAGCGACAGAAATTCCCTGTTATATTTTAAAGAGCGATAAAAGTAACGAGATAGTGGAATTACTAAGGGATTTATGATGCAAAATGAGTCATCCTACGTTGTAACAAAAAGCCTGAATCAATCTTCAGTCTGGAAAAATACCAAGTCTCTGCTTGGGAGACTTGATATAGAACTGACAGAAAGATGCAACAATAACTGTATTCACTGTTGCAACAACCTTCCTGAGCATGACAAAACAGCAAAAGATAAAGAACTCTCCACACAAGAACTGAAGAACATACTTGTTGAAGCCGCGAACCTTGGCTGTATGGTGGTACGTTTTACAGGAGGCGAACCGCTTTTGAGGCAGGATTTTGAAGAGCTGTATATTTTTACAAGAAAACTCGGGCTTAAGGTGATGCTGTTTACAAACGGAAGATTAATAACGCCCCGCCTTGCAGAACTGTTTTCAAAGATGCCTCCTAAAGAAAAGATTGAAATAACAGCCTATGGAATGACAAATAAATCTTATGACTCCGCAGCACAATGCAAAGGCGCATTTGAAGAAGCATGGCAAGGAATTAATCTCCTTCTGGAGAACAATATTCCCTTTATCGTAAAAAGCGCTGTTTTACCTTCAAACAAAAAGGAAATAGCACAATTTGAAGCTTTTGCTTCAACTGTTTCCTGGATGGATAAAGCCCCGAAATATTCTATATTCTTTGATTTAAGATGCAGAAGAGACTCTGAAAAAAGAAACTCGCAGATAAGGAATATCAGACTGACGCCGGAGGATGGTTTGAATATTCTGACCATGGACAAAGAAAAATATATAAAGGCGATGAAGCAGTTTTGTGCTAAATTTACGAGGCCGCCGGGGGATAAGCTCTTTTCGTGCGGAGCAGGAAAAGGCGGAGCCTGCGCAGACGCCTACGGGAAACTTCAGCTTTGTATGATGCTGAGGCATCCGGATACCGTTTTTGACCTTAAAAAACAGTCTCTTAAAACTATCATGACAGAATGTTTTACAACTATCCAGAAAATGAAGGCCAAAAATCCCCGATACCTTGAACGCTGCGCAAAATGTTTTCTCAAAGGGCTTTGCGAACAGTGTCCCGCCAAGTCATGGATGGAGGATGGGACGCTTGATGCTCCGGTTGAATATTTCTGTGACATTGCGCATGCGCAGGCTGAATACGTGGGATTACTGGAAAAAGGAGAAAAAGCCTGGACTGTGGAAAAATGGCGGGAAAGAATTGAACGATTTGCTGAGGAATGAATAAATTTGCAAATTGAATATCCGAGAATCAACACGGAATATTCAATATTCAAGTAAAAAATAAAACGAATTCTTAAAGAAGGGAGTTACTGGAGCCAATTGTAAAACTCAAGTCTTGCATGAATTCAGAAGTCAGCTTTATAGAGTATTAACATTTAAAACGAAACGAGGACTATATGGAAACAACAGTTAATTTAAATGCGGTTTACACCCCGGCTGAAGATGATGTCGTTGCAAGAGAGCTTCACGGAGAATTTGTTATTATCCCTATTTCATCGGGCGTGGGCGACCTTGAAGATGAAATATTCTCTCTGAACGAAACAGGCAAAGCTATCTGGGATAAACTTGACGGTAAAAGGAAACTGGAAGAAGTAATTAGTGAACTTACATCTGAATTTGAAGGTTCGGCGGAAGAAATCAGAAACGATGTTACAGGAATCATAAAAGAACTTCTGAAAAGGAGAATAATTGTTGAAGGTTGAAAACGCTGAAAATAAGATAGGCTTTCCCAATGAAGAGCTTGTAGTTATCATTTCCTCCACCCTTGCGAAAGGAGCTTCAACAAGAATGAAAGCTTTGGGTTGCAGTATGTTTCCCTTTATTATGGGAGGAGACATCATTACTCTTTCTCCTCTTTCTAAAATTCCCCCGGGAAAAGGCAGAGTTGCAGCTTTTACCTGCGATAAACGAAAAAGGCTGACGGTACACCGGATTGTAAAAAAACAGGGGAACTGTTATTTGATCAAAGGAGATAACTGCGCAGGCTCTGACGGTCTGGTGCCTGAAAGCAATATCCTGGGTATAGTAACCAAAGTGGAAAGAGGCTGCCGAACAATCCGTTTCGGGCTTAGAAAAGAGCGTTATATTATTGCCTTTTTAAGCAGGATAAAGTTTATACCGTCCGTTTTTATATTATGGAAAGTCATCCCCTTTAAACTAAGAAGAATTATAAAATGTCTGATTCATACATAATATCTGAGCAATTGCCTGAGTTTTCACTCTGGGATAAAATGAGGAAAAACAGAAATGTTATTTCCTTTGATTTGGAACTGACTGCAAGATGTAATAATAATTGCAGGCATTGTTATATCAATCGCCCTGTCAATGATAATGAAGCCGGCAAGAAAGAGCTTACTTTCGATAAAATAACGAAAATAGCAGATGAAGCTGTTTCTCTAGGCGCCTTCTGGTGCCTTATTACCGGCGGAGAGCCTCTTCTTAGGGAGGATTTTGAAGATATTTATGTTGCTTTGAAAAAAAGAGGGCTTCTTTTGTCTGTGTTTACAAATGCTGTTCTTGCTAAAGAAAAGCATATAGAACTCTTTAAAAAATATCCTCCGAGGGATATAGAAATATCCGTTTACGGTGTAACAAAGGAAACTTATGAAAAAGTTACCCGCATTCCCGGTTCTTTTGAAAAATTTATGAGAGGAGTGGATTTACTGCTGAACAGCGGTATAAAGGTACGCTTTAAAGCAATGGCCCTTCGCTCAAATGTCCATGAACTGCCTGAAATAGCAGAATTCTGCAGGAGGAAAACAAGAGATTATTTTCGTTTTGACCCGCAACTGCATCTGAGGTTTGACGGTAATTTAAAAGGGAATGAGGAAATAAAGGGTGAAAGGCTTTCGCCTGAAGAAATAGTAGTACTTGAAAAATCAGATACTGTGCGTTTTCAAGCACTTGAAAAAAACTGTGACAAATTGATAAATCCGAAATTCCGCAATATCAACTGTAATCACCTTTTTCACTGTGGCGCCGGTAACTGGAGTTTCAGTGTAAGTTATGACGGATATTTCAGATTATGTTCTTCACTCTGGCATCCCGATTGTATTTATGACCTTAAGACAGGTTCGCTTACTGAAGCATGGAACTATTTTGTTCCCAAAGTCAGGAGCATGACTTCCAGCAGCAGAGAATTTCTCGAAAAATGCCGGAAATGTCCAATTATCAACTTCTGCATGTGGTGTCCGGCACATTGTTATCTTGAAACAGGAAAACTTGATGAACCTGTTGATGTTTTCTGTAAAATAGCCCACGCCAGGGCTGAATCACTTAATAAGGAAATTGACAAATTATAAGAAACAGGATATGCTGAAATATTTAAAAAGCGCTTTAACAAGAAGGCTTCCTGACAGCCGCTTAAATAAAGATATAGCGTACAAGGGACTTCCTGCCAATTTAAAATATCTTTTACCCTCTGTCAGTAAACATTGGAAAAGCGGTATTATTTCAGGAATAATGCTGGTTTTGGCTTCAGTTCTTTCATGGCCGCTGCCTATGATATTAAGATATCTCATCGATAATGTAATTACAAAGAAGCAGATACATTTAATCTTGCCGGTAGTGGGTGCAATAGTACTTCTGAGCCTGCTTATGATTATTGCGGAATTTCTGGAGAAGTTCTTCGTTTCAAAGTTTACAGAGGAAACTGTTCTTGACCTGCGGGAGAAACTGCTGAATAAAGTATTCAGCCTCCCGATGTCCTTTTTTGATAAAAACCATTCAGGTTATATCCTTTCCAGAATTTCTTGTGATGTACAGGGAATAAAGTTTTTCATATCAGGGACAATCACAAGGTTGTTCATTGAGGCGGTTAAACTTATAGGAGGAATTATATTCTTGTTTTATCTCGAATGGAGAATAGCCCTGCCGGTACTTATAACACTTCCATTTTCTTTGCTGATGACAAGATTTTTTGCGGGGAGGAGTTATGCTGTCTCACATGAATCATGTGAACTTGGTGCCGAGCTGAATGCATCCTGTCTGGAAGCTGTAGGGAACAGTCAGCTTATTAAATCATACTGCAATGAGAAAAAAGCTGTAAAAGAAATACTGAATAAAGCGCTGGAAAATATTCATATTCTCTATGAAAATACTATTCTTAATGCCTTAAGCAATATCATAAACAGACTTATGCCGTCACTTGCTAAAATACTGGTTTTAATAGTGGGTTCATACTGGGTAATAACAGGTCACTGGGAGATTGGAACGCTTATTGCGTATCTGGTCTACCTTTCCTATGTATATAATCCAGTGAACCATCTTTCAATGAACATAAATCAGTTCCAGAGTGCAAGGGCTAATCTAGACAGGATAGCTGCGATTTTTGAGATGACACCTGAGGAAAATTCAGATCAAGGCAGAAAAATAAAGAAACTTAACGGGGACATTGAATTTAAAGATGTTACTTTTTATTATACAGAAGAAAAAGCCGTTATCAATAAATTTTCGCTCAAAATCAACCATGGAGAACACTGGTCTATTATCGGTAAAAGCGGAATAGGAAAGACAACACTTATTTCTCTTATTATGCGCTTTTATATCCCGCAGAAAGGACAGATACTGTTTGACGGCATAAACGCTTCTGATATGAATGTTAGATGTCTGAGACAGAGAATGGGCTATGTATCCCAGAATATTCAGTTAATTTCAGGAAGTATTATGGATAACTTAAGATACGGCAATCCTGAAGCAGATATCAAAGAAATAACCAGGATTGCGAAAAAAGCACAGATACATGAGTTTATTGAGTCCCTTCCTGAAAAGTATGATACAGTAGTTGAAGAAGGAGGTGCAAATCTTTCAGAAGGGCAGAAACAGCGGATTTCACTTGCAAGGGCTTTATTAAAGGATGCAGATATAATTATTCTTGATGAACCGACAGCTTCTCTGGACAACACTACTGAAAACTCAATTTGTGAAATGCTGAAAAACTATTTCCACGATAAAACTGTTTTCATTATTGCACACAGTCCTGAAGCAATAAAGCTGGCTGATAACTTTATACTATTAAGGGAAAACCATCCTGCTCTGTCAGGAAAGATGAATAATGCAGATAAATCCGAACTGAAGGACGCTTTAAATTATGATTGACTCAAATCTGGAAATTTTAATTGCTGAAGTACTATCCGGACAAATTGATATTTCTGATTTTAAGCATATTGATGATAAAACCTGGTATAATCTTTTTGATTTCGCAGAACATCAGGGATTAAGCATCATTGTTTACGATATACTGAAAAAAAACAAAATTGCTCTGCCTGAAAGAATAACTGAAAAAATGAAAAATGTATGCTATAATGCATGCGCCAGTGATGCTAAAAGAAAAAAACAGTTAAAATATATAATCAGACTTTTTAATAACAACGGCATTGAACATATTCTATTGAAAGGAGCAGCCCTGATAAGTACTGTTTATGAAGATTCAATCTGCAGGACGATGTGTGACTTTGATATTCTGGTTAAAGATAAGGATGGGAGTAGAGCTTTTGATTTATTAATTAAACACGGATATAAAAGCATTATTGCATCTTCAGAAGAAGCAGATATTTTAAAAGAAGGTTTTAATCAGCATTATCCCCAGTTAAAAAAAACCGGCTGTCTAATTATTGAACTGCATACTTATTTTTCGCACTCTTATAATACAAATCTTGATGAAATCTGGAGCCGGTCAAAAATAATAAATATAGGAAACCTTAAAACAAGAGTGATGTCAGATGAAGACATGATTATACATATTGCTCTCCATAAATTTCTTCAGCATGAATGCCTGGATAATAGTTTGCTGGGATTATATGATATTTCTTTAATTATTAAAAACGGACAGATTAACTGGAATATTTTGAAGTTATTGACATACAAGGATGAATATAATAATTCAAAATGTCTTTATGTTGCTTTAGAGTTAATCAGAACATTATTGAAGGTAAATATTGACAGCCGTTTTTTAGCATTAATCAAACCGGAAAATATTTCGAAAAATACAATGGCGGTTTTAAAAGAGTTTTTATTTTTGAACAGTTCTGAGATTAACAGCAATGCATTTAAACTGGGATATTACTTTTATAATAGTAAATCTACTGTTCTTAAAGGATTATTTTTTCATCCGCAAAAAATGGCGTTGTATGGAAAGTACAAGTTCGGCAAGGGTAATCTGACCTTTATTAATCTGAGTATTTTATACCTAAAAAGAATTGCAACTCTGGCAAAACGTTATGCTGGAACTTTTGGCAGACAATTATTTTTTAAGAGAAATGACAACTATTCTGTTGAACTTGGGAAAAAAGCTGCCGAGCTTAAATACTGGCTCGCAGGGTAAAAAACTCGATCAGGTGAGCAGCGAAGCTGCTTCTGGCGCAAATTTTGAATTTGGATATCAATGAACAGCTTGCGCGTGAAGTTGATTATCTGAAAACCGGAAATCAGGTATTGAAAAGTCAGCTCAAAGAAACCGGCAAACGACTGAAGTTTACCGATGAACAGCGCAGACAGTTCCGGTTCGCTCCCGGCTGGACTTTTATTGTCTGGTCATGCAAATTTAAGCAAAAAATTCATGGCAAGTCACAAAACTGCTAAAAAAATTTGCCTGTTACGAGAAAAAACTCCTTGGAATATTTGACTTGCGAAATGACGAAAAGCTTTTAACGGGCCGTCATTTTCCGCGGATGAGTTTTTTACCATACGGCAGAAAAATGGCGGAGAGGGAGGGATTCGAACCCTCGGTTGGATTACTCCAACGCAGGTTTAGCAAACCTGTGCTTTCGGCCACTCAGCCACCTCTCCGGACATGAATATGTCGAGGAACAGTAAAATAATCCATAACGGCGTTTCATCAAATCAAAAATCGATTTTTTATGCAATTTTTCTGCTTGAGAACCATATTTCCATGAAATATGAACATGCAATGCAATCAAATCAGGAATTTGACCCCCGGCGCGGCGGCTAACTCGCTGCTGACGCGCCGCATTGTTTCCCGGTCATTAAACGTTACGGAAATCTTGTATGAAAAATATTTACCGGCAGAAGACTCGTTACCGTCCTCCAGTCTGCCGGCAATTCCGTTTCCGGCCAAAACTTTCTCAATTTCACTTTTTGCCGCCGGCACGGATTTTTCGGTAATGATTTTATAATGCCATGTAACCGGAAATTTCAGTTCCTGATTCATCATTTTATTTGCCGCAACTGGTTTTGGAGCCGGTGCCGCGGTGATATTCCTGACATTTCGCGCAGTTGCCGTTCCGGGCGCAATTGACATAAGGACACGGACATCCGGCTTTCTTGGAAGTCTGTTTTTTCGTTTCAGCCATGATTGAATTTCCTTTATGCTAAACAGGGACTACCAGGTGAAACCCATATTGAAGTGAAAGCGCAACTTTCTTGAAAGGTCATCCTGATTTGACAGGATCGGATAAGCCAGGTCGAGTTTTACCGGGGCATTCAAATACGGGACTTTGATGCGCAACCCGTAACCGGCGCCGGAGTTCATGCCGCTCATGCCCATGCTGTATGAATTCTCCCAGGCGTTGCCGGCGTCAATAAAGATGGCGCCGCGGATGAAACTCCAGATCGGGTGGGTCATTTCAGCGGTCAGGAGCAGCATGGTCTGGCCCCCGGTATTGTCGCCGTTTTTGTCTACAGGAGAAACCTGACGGTACGGGAAACCGCGCAAGCTGTCGCCGCCGCCGAGGAAATATCTTTCGAAGATCGGAGCCTGGGTATTACGGTCGAAATCCGAGATTGTTCCGATCTTGCCGCCAAGATGGAAGACAAGCGCTTTTTCGAGCAGTGAGAAATAATAGCTGTCCTTGCTTTCCAGGCGGTAGAAGTTATTGGTTGAACCGATGACTTTGGACGCGACGGCGCCGCTGGCGTTAGTCAGATAACCGGATGTCGGCTCCAGAAGGCTGTCGCGGGTGTCGCGGTTGGCCAGCAGCGAAAACTGGCTGACCCATTGATGACCGCCCTGAGATTTAAGATAATCAGAGGCGGTGCTGGAAATATCGTTAACATTCACCTGCTCAAACTTATATCCGCCGGTAAGGCTGGTGAAATCATCAAAGACTTTATGGGTTAAAGAGGTTTTAGCGCCGATCCTGGACTCATCCCAGTGATCGTATTCGACCTTGTTAGCATAGCCGGAAACATCCAGGCGCAGCGGCATGTCCATCAGCCAGGGCTCGGTAAAATCAATATTCACGCCCTGGCGCTCGATACCGAACATTCCCTGCACCCTGAAACGCTGGCCGCCGCCATAGAAATAGTTCATCGGGTCAGTGATGTCGAAGTTGCTGTTGCCGACTTCCACCATACCGACCAGGCTGTCGGTATCGGAAAATCCGCCGCCGACCTTGACTTTAAACGTTTCTTTTTCTTTCACGTCAAAATGAACGCTTTTCTGTCCGACTTCGTCAGTGCTGACGGCGACGGCTTTGACGTCTTCAAAATATCCCATTCCCATCAAGCGGGACTTGCTGGCCTGAATGCGGTTTTTATCCAGCGGGTCGCCGGGCTGAATCGCCAGTTCGCGGCGGATGACTTTGTCCTTGGTGCGCAGATTGCCGGAAATGATCACGTCTTTGACTTTATATTTTTTGCCTTCGGTAACGATGAAGTCCAGGTCCACAATATGGGTGTTGAAGTCAGGGACCCGCACGACTTTGCAGAAAAAGTCGGCATAGCCCATGGATTCATAGAGATTGGAAATGCTGTTTTTTGATTCCGTTTCCAACTGGTTGTCAAACACTTTGCCGGAATGGAGTTTGATCAGATTCATCAACTGGTCTTTCGGGAAGACAATATTTCCGCCGAGCGATATTTTGCCGACGGTATACGGTTTGCCTTCAAAAACTTTAAATTTGATGTCAACATATTCAGCATCTTCTTTTTGCTGCGTGACGCTGATGCTCTCCACCTTAAAGTCCAGATACCCTTTGTTCCAGTAGAGTTCGCGGACGCGCGCCTTGTCATTTTCCAGTTCATCGCGGTTGAACAGTCCGAACTCCAGGAAACGGCTCAAGTAGGAGTGACGGTTGGCGATCGCATTTTTCAGATCGTATTGCGAATAGACGGTGGCGCCTTCAAAGGAGACATTATCCACCTTCAGCCGGAGATTTTCCTTGATTTCAAAAACGACGTTGATTTCATCCGGTTTATTCGGCACGGATTCCAGCACCGGAGTGATCGTGGCGTCATTATAGCCTTTGCCCTTGTAATAATCGCGGAGTTTCTGGGTGCTCTCCCGGAGCTTGTTGTCGTTCAGCGGCATATCGCCGGCCAGGGTTGTCTCTTTCTTCAAATCTTCCGTCTGGAACTTGAGATTGCCTTTGAACAGGATGGCTTTGATCCTGGGTTTGACGCTGACTTTGATGATGACATCAACCTTGTCCGCGCCAATTTTTTTAGTTTCAGAAACTACATCCGAGAAATAGCCGGTTTCATAAAGCCGCTTGATGTCGGCATTCATAATATTCTCGTCATATTCCTGACCAGCTTTCTGCTGAACGTTGAATGAAAGCATTTTCCCCGGGAACTGGTATCCGCCAGTCTGGATAAATTCCAGTTTGTTGATCTTTTCGCCGAAAACCGCCGGAGCAAGCAAAAAGCCCGTGAAGATTATTGTTAAAACTATTTTTCTGAATATCACTCTTACGCCGCTCCTTATTCGCTATATTTATTCAAATTTCTCAGGTGGACGGTCATCATCGCCGAATTTGCTTTTATTGACAAATTCCATACGATGCGGAAAGAACGACAGATCAACCGTGCCGGTCTGGCCGTTACGGTTTTTCTCCACTATCAGCAGGGCGTCAACCCCGTTTTTCATCTCTTCCTTGTTCAGCGTTTTATTTTTGGTCTCATCGCGGTCGCGGTGCAGGAACGCGACAATATCGGCATCCTGTTCGATCGCTCCGGATTCGCGCAGATGGCTCAGTTTCGGCCTGGCGGACGGCCCCGCGGTCTTTTCCACTTCGCGGTTCAACTGCGCCAGCACCAGGATCGGAATCGAAAGGTCTTTTGCCAGGCGCTTGATGCCGCTGGAGATATCGGCGACTTCCTGCTGGCGGCTTTCGGTTTTATCGCCGGAATGCATCAACTGCAGATAGTCAATCACGATCAGCTCGATTTTTTCCATCATTCTCAGGCGGCGGGCTTTGGCCCGCAGTTCGGAAATCGTCAGGCCGCCGGTCGGATCGATGAAGATCTTCGCGTTTTTATAGACTCCCACCGCCTGGGTCAGCTTCGGCATCTCATGGTTCTTGAACGATCCGTCAAAAAAGCGCGTTTCAGAGATCTGGGCTTCGGTGCACAGCAGACGCCGGGTGATCTGCTCGGCGGTCATTTCCAGGCTGAAAAACGCCACCGGACGCTGTCTGCTGCCGCGCAGCGCGACGTTCCGGATGAAATTCAGCGCCAGCGAGGTTTTGCCGATGGACGGGCGGGCCGCCAGGACAAACATTTCACCGGGCTTGAAGCCGATCACCAGCTTGTCCAGATCGGGAAATCCGGACGGAATGCCGACTTCGACTTCTTTATTAATTACCTTCATCACATTCTTGAACTCAGCCTCAATGCTGTGGCGGATTTCAATGATGTCCGATTTGGTGTTCTTGTTCCGGACGTCATAGATTTTGCTTTCGATCTCATCGACCAGCGCTTTGACGTCGGATTCCACATCGTAACACTTCAGCAGCGATTCGGAGCAGACATTGATCATGTTCCGCAGCACCGAGAATTCGTGCACGATTTCACACCAGGTCTCGATATTGACCGTAGTCGAGATCGAACCGTAGAGTTCGGCCAGGAAAACTTCGCCCCCGATATCTTCGAGTTTGCCGCTTCTGGCCAGTTGATGGGCAATGGAAATGAGATCGACGCTCATTTCCGCATTGTCGTAAATATCCTTGACGGCTTTGAAAATCTCACGGTGGATATGCGAGTAGAATACTTCCTCGTTGTGCAGGAGTTCCACTGCAATATCCACACATGGATGCGGTTCCCTGAGCATCGCTGCGATCACCGCTTTTTCCGCTTCCAGATTATGCGGCTGCGGCCGGTCTTCAGCGATTACCCCGGGAATCTTTTTTCTGTTCAGATTTTCTTTTTTATCTGCCATCACCGATTATGCACGCACAACCCAGACTTTCAGTTTGGGGGTGACGTCATGATGAAGCTTGACTTCGATTTCAAACTTGCCCAACTGCTTGATGGGCTCTTCCATCTTGAGTTTCAGATGATCAACATGCAGCCCGAGTTCCGCAAGTTTATCAGCGATATTTCTGGCGCTGACGGAACCGAACAGCTTGTCGTCGCCTGAAGCCTGCATGGGAATGGTGACGTCGGCTTCCGCGATTTTGACGGCAAGCGTCTTCGCGGCTTCGAGTTCCTGTTTGCGGTGTGCTTCAATTTTTTCTTTTCTGGCAGCCAGGACTCTCAACGTTCCTGAGGTCGCTTTCGCGGCCAGGCCTTTCGGCACCAGGAAATTTCTGGCATATCCGGGGGCAACGTTTACTTCATCTCCGGCGAGTCCCAGATTTTCAACGTCTTCGAGCAATATTAATTTTATTAACGCCATGACTTTATAACTCCTTAGCTAAATCTGCTTATAATACCAGACTGATGATTCTGGCACGCTTGATGGCGACACTGAGCATCTTCTGATGCAGCAGACAGGTGCCGGTGATACGGCGGGGAAGGATCTTGCCTTTTTCGGTCTGGAACTTTTTCAGGGTTTCCGGATCTTTGAAATCAATATAGTTGGCGCTGACTTCGCAAAAACGACAGATTTTCGGTTTGTTAACCCGCCTTTTGCGCCTTATTGTGTTATTCTTCTTTTCCATATTTCTGGTCCTTTGGTTTGTTATTTATATATTAATAATCGTTTAAGACTAAAACGGAATGTCATCCTCGGCTTCATCGCCGACTTTAAATGCATTGTCCGGCATGGGAGGAACGCTTCTTTTCTGCTGCGGCTGCTGCTGCGGCTGATTCTGCTGCTGCGGCTGGCGCGGCGGCTGATATTGCGGCTGCGGCTGGTACTGCGGCTGTTGCGGCGGCTGGTACTGCGGCTGCGGCGGCTGGTACTGCGGCTGCGGCGGCTGATATTGCGGCGGTTCTTCACTGTAGCCTCCGGATTCTCCGGCCTCGGCCCCGGCCCTGTCGGACTTGCTCAGGAATTGAATCATTTCCGCCACCACTCTCAACTTGGATCGGTTGGCGCCGGTGTCCTTGTCCTTCCACTGGTCAAGCTGAAGACGTCCTTCAAGCATTACCTGTGAGCCTTTTTCCAGATATTTGCCGCAGTTTTCACCCTGTTTGCCCCAGACGACAACGTCAACAAAGCAGACTTCTTCTCTATCCTGGCTGTTGACGCTGAACCGGCGGTTCATCGCCAGGCCGAATTCGCATATCGCCATTCCGCCGGTGGTGTAACGCAGTTCAGGCTGACGCGTAAGATTGCCCAGTAATATCACTTTATTCAGAGAAGCCATTGTTTTTCTCCCAAATCCGGCGGGAACTATTCAAGCCGGATATTTTTGACGACTGCCGGACGATCATAGTTGATGATCATGTTGCGGACGACTCTTTCATCCAGATGGAATTTGTCGCGGATGACATCAATCTTCTCGGGTTTGGTCTGGAAGATGTAGTTCCAGTAAACTCCGGCTTTGCGTTTTTCGATTTCACAGGCAAACTGGTGACGGCCCATTGCAACGGACTCTTCCATTTTGCCGCCGAGCTCTCCGATAAGCGCCGCGAATTCCTTGGTGAAGGCTTCGCCTTCGTCTTCCACTTTCCGGACATCCAGAATAAATATTGCTTCGTATTTTTTCAAAACCTTTTCCTCCATGGTTTTAGTTTTTTTCTCCGGCGTCGCCGGAATTTTCTTTATTCTTTTCAACGCCAATTTCCATGCCGTTGAAACTGTTCATGGCCGCTGCGATCCCTCGCGAAACCGCCATTATCACGGCATCGGCTGCCGCTTTGATAACTTTGTCAAAAACCGGTTGTTTACTGGCCGGGAACTTCGACAGCACATGGTCTATCTGCTGTCCTCGCACCGCCTCGCCGACTCCGATCCGCAGCCGGGCAAACTTTTGTGATTCGAGACTGCCGATGACAGACTCCACTCCATTGTGCCCCGCGCTGCTGCCGTCTTTCCTTAATCTGATCCTGCCCAGCGGCAGATCAACATCATCGTAGACCAGCATGATCTCTTCCGGCTGAAGCCCGTTGCGCATCGCCAGCCCCGCCACGGATTTCCCGCTCAGATTCATGAACGTCATCGGCTTGAGCAACGTCAAGTTCTGACCTTTGAATCTGCCTTCCCAGTATATTCCGCTGAACCCCTCCTTTTTGTCATAGTTTCCAGGCAGCATTTTCAACAAGGCGTCAATTGCTTCGAATCCGGCATTGTGACGGGTCTTTTCATATCCCCTGCCGGGATTACCAAGTCCAACCACAAGTTGAATCCGGTGTTCTGCTGCTGACATCTGCACAAATCCTTTTGAAAGCCTGGCCTGTCTTTTATTCTGAACTTATTTCTTTTTTGCAGCAGGTTTTGCGGCAGGCGCTTTGGCTCCGGCGGCAGGCTTGGCTCCGGCGGCAGGCTTGGCTCCGGCGGCAGGCGCTTTGGCTCCGGCGGCGGGTGCTTTGGCTCCGGCGGCGGGCGCTTTGGCGGCAGGTGCTTTCGCGGCGGCGGCAGGCGCGGCAGCGGCGGCAGTTGCGGCAGGCGCGGCCTCGGCAGTGGACGGCTTGATCATGTGGAATACCACGGCTTCCGGATCGCTGATCGCGGTGACGCCTTCCGGCATTACCAGATCTTTGACGTGGATGCTGTGGTCAACTTCCAGGTTGCTGAGGTCAATGGTGATCGCTTCCGGCAGTGCCGCGGGCAGTGCGCTTACTTCGATTGCATGCATCGGCTGTTCGAGGATGCCGCCATGTGCAATCCCGATTGACACCGCATTGGAAGCCGGATGGATCGGAACTGAGGCATGAATCTTTTCATCCATTCTGACGGCCTGAAAGTCAATATGCAGGAAGACGTTTCTCAACGTGTCAAACTGCACTTCCTTGATCAGCGCCATACCCGTGGTCGAGCCTTCTTTCAGGCTGATCAGAGTAATGTCCAGATTGGCCAGCGGTTTCCATTCGTTCACATCAACCAGCACCGGGCGGCAGTCCGCGCCGTGCATGTAAATGTTCGCAGGAATCATGCCGGCTTTTCTGGCGCGGCGTGAGGCGCATTTGCCGAATGCATCTCGCGACTTTACATTTATTTCATACTTCTTGCTCATACTTTCCCTTTCGTTTATTTTAAGGTTATCAGCTTTTTTATTGATTCGTTATTATTTGAAAAGGGAAGATACCGACTTCCCTTCGTGGATTCGCTTGATCGCTTCGCCGAGCAGCGGCGCCACGCTCAGCACCTTGATTTTGCCGCCCAGATCATCGCTGACCGGAATGCCGTCCGTGGTGATCAGCTCCTCAATCGCGTCGCATTCCCGGATCCGCTTTTTGCCGTCTTCATTGAGCAGGCAATGGGAAACCGCCGCATAAATCTTGGCCGCGCCTTCCTTTTTAAGCAGCTCGGCCGCGGCGCAGATGGTGCCGGCGGTCGAGGTCAAATCGTCGGTGATCGCGCAGATTTTGCCTTTGACTTCGCCGACCAGGTGCGACAGCGACACCGAGTGGGCGTTCAACCGGCGTTTGGCGACAATCGCCAGGCCGGCGTTAAGCATATTGGAATACGCCATCGCCATCTTCACGCTGCCGGAATCCGGCGAAACCACGACCGCGTCCTCGCCCAGTTTCTTCTTCAGATAGGGGGCCAGCACCGGACGGGCGTACAGATGGTCAACGGGAATATCAAAAAATCCCTGAATCTGCTGCGAGTGCAGGTCCATGGCGATAATCCGGTTGGCGCCGGCCACGGTCAGCAGATTGGCCACCAGCTTGGCGGTGATCGGAACGCGCGGCTTGTCTTTGCGGTCCTGACGGGCGTAGCCGTAAAACGGCAGCACTGCCGTAACCCTGGCGGCGGAGGCGCGCTTCGCGGCATCCAGCATGATCAGCAGTTCCATCAGGTTTTCATTCGGCGGCGCACAAGTGGGTTGAATAATGAAGATGTCGGCACGGCGGATATTTTCTTCGAACTGAACGAAAATCTCGCCGTCGGGAAAACGGGTCAAATTCACTTTGCCCAGCGGGGTTCCCAGATATTCAGCGATATCTTTGGTCAGCTTCGGATTCGCGGAACCCGAATAAATACAGATGTTGTTTGACATCAGGGTCATCCTTATGTTTCCAGTTTTCCTTGATTCAACCTGTCGCAACGGCAGGATGATCAGGCAGCCGGAGACCGGATGCTGAGTCCAAACCTTGCGGGCATGTCCAAACTGAACTTCAAGTTCAAGCCGGGCAAAAATCCTGTTACGGATTAAGGTTTAATCATACATTTATGAATTATAATTAATTCAGAATCTTTTAAGATAATCCCACTTCCCGCAATTGCAAATCCACGGATTGCTTTTATTGAAAAGTGTTTACGCCGATAGCACGGAAATTTGTAATTTAACAGGGATATACAGGATAGACAGGATAAGAAATGAATTATTATACAATCCTGTTCATCCTGTATATCTCTGTTAAATGACTCCCGCTTCGCCCCATCGCCCGGACGGTATTTCGGGGGAATGAGCCGCTTCGGGCAGGATATACACCTCCGCGCTGCCGCTTTCGCCGGCGCCGTAGTGTACCCGGATTGCTTCGCGATGATATAATTCCGGGGAGCTTTCCAATGCATCCAGTCTCTCCAGCGTTTCGGAATCAACTTCATATACTTCGCCGTAAACAGTACCTTCGCCTTTGACCGCCGCGGGATAACTGCCCAGGTCATGCAATACCAGACCCTCGGCATAAGCCGTGCGACGCGGCATGTCTTTCAGCAGATAATGATTAACCTGTCCGTCCATCAGCGTCCCGTAAACAAAAATTTTCGTCAGCTTGTCTGAATCCATAATTGAGCTCTTTCAAAATTTAAGAAAGCCTTTCGATGCCTACTGCGTTTTCACTTCAACCTCGCAACCAGGTTCATTATCGAAAAGTGAACTGTCCGCCAAATGGTTTTTATCGCGCGTTATGCGGCGTCGCTCTTCGTCGGTTCTCACTTCTGTCAATAATAGTTCAAGCAAGGGCAGCATATTCTTTAACCGCCCGAAATTTATTATTAAATTCCATATACTTTCAAATTTCTTCCACCCTCCGGTGTAGAACAGATGTTTCATTTGATGCTTATATGTATCATGGGAAAATGAGGCTTTAAACACGTTGCTCCATTTATAGAATTCTTTATATGACCGCCAGTATCCGTTTTCCAGTTCGCCGGCAGTTAAGCCTTTTGTTTGATAAACCACATGCCTGGTATCATACAAGTCCCAGTCTTTCGTCGTTATTCGTCCGTCGTTCTCCATCCTCTCAAATAACCGGGTTCCCGGATACGGAGTTAAAATATGATATGTTGCAGTGGTAATGGCATTTTCTATTCCCCAGTCAACTGTACGTTTAAAAACATCCTTGTCATCATTATCCAGCCCGTAAACAAAGCTGCCGTTAATCATGATGCCCAGCGAGTGCAGTCTCCTTGCGGCAAGCGCGTAATTCTGCGTCAAATTCTGGCTTTTATTGCTTTGTTTCAGGTTCTCCGGTGAAAAAGTTTCGAACCCGACAAACAGACTTCTCAGTCCGGCTTGCGCGGCTTTTTCGATTAAGTCTCCCTGCAGTATTGAAGACACGGTCGCCGCGCCTTGAAAAACGCGCCCCATGCCGCGCATCGCATGAAAAAGCTCTTCGGCCAGTTTCGGATTCCCCAGCAAATGATCGTCCAGAAAATATAAATGTCTGCCTTTCAGCCTGTCTATTTCTGTTAAAATCTCATCAACTCTTTGCGTATAAAACGATTTCCCGCCTTTGAAGAACGCATCTTTATAACAGAAATCGCAATGATGGGGGCAGCCTCTGGAAATAACTAAGGAATTTGGAACAAGATACTTTGTCCTTTTAATTAAATCCCTTCTGACGGGCGGCTGGTCTGTTATTGTCCGGCCCGTGGTTGACAAATATCTTTTTTTTGTCCGCTTATTTTTAAAGTCCTGCAAAAATCCGGGAAAAGTCTGTTCCGCCGGCCCGATAAATATTGAATCCGCAAACTGCGCCGCTTCGTCCGGCAGTGATGTCACATGCAGACCGCCTAATGCAACAAATACCCCTTTGCTTCTATAATGTCCGGCGATTGCATATGCTCTTTTTGCATTGGTAATATACACCTGGATAATTACCAGGTCGGGCATGTCATTTAAAATCAGGTTTTCAACATGCTGGTCCTGCAAATCTATTTCATCGTCAGGCGACAGGTAAGCGGCTAAAGTCGCGAGTCCCAGCGGCGGAAACAATGAATATTTGATTGGACGCCAGAATGGACTTGCCGCTTCAGTCAATGACGGCAGGATTAATTTGACTTTCATCTATTTCAAATCCTTTTCGGCCCAAATCATCTTTCTGATTTTTGTTTTACCAAAAAGATTCATTGAGAAAGACACCATAACCAGCGTGAAATCAATAAAGACATTTCCCGCAGCCACATACTTTTTATCCCAGAACCATGATGTTTTTTTATTTTGCCCCCCATAAATCTGGGCGAAGCCTGTTATCCCGGGTTTTACATCCCATCTTGAAATATAAAAATCATTGTTCCAGTTTAATCTCTCAACATCGTAATCAGTCAATGCTCTTGGGCCAGCAATACTCATATCGCCTTTCAGCACGTTAATAAATTGAGGCAGCTCGTCCAGTCCAGTTTTCCTAAGAAAATTCCCTGTTTGTGTCGGAATATTATTCACCATGGTTTGAAACTTCAATATGTCAAAACTTTTCTTTTTGAAACCAATTCTCTTCTGTTTGAATATTATTGGATGTTTCTCTTTGAATTTTAACAGAAGTGAAATTACTAAAATCGGAATCAAGAAAATTATCAAGGCAATTATTGAAAATATAATGTCAAATATTCTTTTCATTGCTCCCCCTGTGTCTCCGTCTATGAGTGTGCTTACCAAAAAATCTTTACATACGCGTAAACTTTTTTTAATTTACCCCGTAAAAACCATGAATCAACAGAGGAGCCGGATCAGATGTTGAACCACGGCAGCGCCTTAAAGCCTTGCCTGGTATAATTGTCATCGCCGCCGTAAACCAGTGCCCCGGATTTGCAGGATGTCAGTTCCTGCCACCATTTCAACCCGCTGAACATATCAGAGGCGATTGTCGCGCCGGATTTGATTTCAACCGGATACAGTTTTTCTCCGTTTCCGATTACAACATCAATTTCGTGTCCGGATGAATCGCGCCAATAATAGAGCGGCGGCTCGGTCCCCGTGCTGAAGCATTCTTTGATCAGTTCCGATACCACGAAAGTCTCAAAAATCGCGCCTCTGCCGCTATGGTTCACCAGTTCTTCCGGAGTGCGGACGCCAAGCAAATAGCAAAGCAGTCCGGTGTCGATAAAGTATAGTTTGGGACTTTTGATCATCCGCTTATTGAAATTCCGGTAGTATGGCTGCAAGAGCGTAACGATAAAGCTGGCTTTCAACACGGATAACCAGCGCTTGGCCGTAACCATGGAAACGCCGCAGTCGGCGGCAAGGGAGGAATAATTCAGAATCTGTCCGGAGCGCCCGGCGCAAAGCCGGAGAAAGCGCTCAAAAGTCTCAAGGTCGCCGATATTAATCAGGTTGCGCACATCCCGTTCAAGGTAGGTCTGCGTATATTGCCCCAGCCAGTCAAAAGGGGAATAGCCGCGGTCATGAACGGGAGGATAAAAACCGCGCTGCATGATCTGGTTCAGTTCGAAACCGGACGTTTTTTTCATCGTTTCCTGTTCGTCAAAAGAAAATACGTCCAGGCCGGGATATCCGGCAAGTTCGCGCAGCGAAAACGGCAGCAGATGAAATATTGCGCAACGTCCGGCCAGCGACTGGGAAACGGATTCCATAAGGAGAAAATTCTGAGAACCGGTGAGAATGAAGCGTCCGGGAATTTTTTCCGCATCGACAATTGGCATCAGATAGGAAAATAATTGAGGCGCGCGCTGGATTTCGTCCAGAATGACCGGGGTTTTGAACTGAGCAAGAAAACCGTTCGGATCTTCGATTGCAAAATTGCGGACATCGGGTTTTTCCAGATTCACATAAGCGTAACCGCTAAACAAATCAAGGCAAAGCGTAGTTTTGCCCGATTGCCTGGGACCGGTCAAAGCGATAACCGGATATTGCGCCGCCGCTTTTTTTAACGCCTCGGCAAGAAAACGCTTAATCACGATACGCCTCCTTTGTAAATTTAACTTTGAATATTAAAATTACACGGAGGGAAAACTTTTTCAAGCAAAATTCCTGCAAATTTAATATTGAATATTAAATCTGCAAGACTTTTATCAGTTGGCAGCTTCCTTTTGTATTTTTAAATTCCGCTTTTTACCACAAAAAACCATGAGTTTCAAAAATGCATCTTATGCCATTTTTTGAGCTTATTTACACCCTTTATGTTGACAAATTTACTATAGGTATACGCGTGTTGCGACAGGCGATAACGCGAAAAACAATAAAAAATTAAGGAGACAGGTATCATGGCTGAAACAAAGTACGACGAAAGTTTTCCGGAACAGGCAATGAATTTTGCAGCCGACGGTCTGACCGACGGTCAGATCGCGTCCAGAATGGACATCTCGCGTTCATCGCTCTACAACTATAAACAGCAGCATCCGGAGTTTGCCGAGGCGATTGAGGCCGGCCGGGAGGCCGTTGACGACCGGGTGGAAAACCGTCTGCTGGAACTGGCGCTGGGCGATTACAGCATCACCATCC
>JBAYIO010000065.1:0-33557 GCA_041665605.1 Victivallaceae bacterium
AACAGACTTACTGGTGTATTCATATTACGGAGCCCTCCTTTGGGTTTTAGGCTTTCGTAATATACTGTTACGAACAAAGGAGCTCCACTTTCATCTTTTTTATTTTGTTAGGACAGATGTGATCTATGATACAAATTGAAGCTCATGTATTGCAATTATGGGCTGAATAATAAAAAATTTTACTTTTATGAATCATAAAAATCTCAGTCCGACAGGCTCCTAGCAAAAATGCAGTCAAAATTCAAGTCTGGACAGCATTGATTTCATTGATGCTGGTAAAATATCTGAAATTCTTGTCGCAGGCAGAATGGCACATTTCAACGCTGGTGGCATTCCTACGCTGGAATCTATTTGTGTACCGCAACTTGCGCGAATGGCTTGACAATCCATTCGCCAAGCAACCCAATATTCATACAGAACAAATGGAATTCGCATTTTAGGACAGCATCTATTCAATTTTAGGGGGTACTTTTAACAGCAATCATTTTAGAATCAACTTTTAGGTAAGAGAAGACTGCAAATTATGAAGTCGTTAAATTGTTAGGATATCTGTGACTTTAACTCCAGTTTGAAGAGGTTAACCGCTCCCTTGGTCAGCTTGATGACATTACGGAATGTCCCCGCATTGGTTTTGGCGGTTATCTCGTAATCGCCATAAAAGCCATGGAATTTGTTAACTTTGCCATCAATATATTTCATTGACGCATTGGTTTGCCATTCCTTTTTAATCAGCTGATGCAGTGCCTTATACGCTTTTTTGGGCGTAAGATCATAGTTTACCACACCGGCTCTCAGACTGTTTTCACCTTCTTCACTGCCCATCGGAGCATAGGCAGCCGTACCGTCAACCATATTCCACCAGACAATACCATTGACCGCTACATGGCTGAACCAGATGCGGTACAGTTTCTCCGTCACCAATCGCTGAAATTCATCGCCGTCGCCAAGATCGCGTCGGCTGACAATGCTGACTTCCGAAAAATTGATCGGAATATTTAGCCGTCCGTAAAGATCAAGGCACTGAAACAACACCTTCGGGTTCATGAAGATATCGGCGTACTGCCACAGTGATTGAAACATATGATATTGCAGACCAAGAGCATTGACTTTATATCCTCGTTCCAGCAATGACTTGACCAGAAGATAGACCGGGGTATAAGTACAACTATAGCGAAACCACATATTGTCATCATTATAGGTCTTTATACAATCGGGAAAATACTTTTGCGCCAAGTCAAATGCCAGTTCGACATGATCATTTGGCATATGACTTTGCGGAGCATCATGTTGCATGGTCTGTGCCTCGTTGCAGACATCCCATATTTTTATTTTATCAGCATAACGTTCGGCAATTTCCCGGAAGTGGCGATTGATCTGTTGAATCATTTCCTGTTCATTATGACTTAGCCATTGAGGACGAAAATTGTGCCACAACAATGGATGGCCTTTGGGAATAATTCGGTATTTATCACAAAATCCCAGTACCCGATCAGGTGGCGGACGGCGATAGATTGGAGCTGCATTCTTGTCAAAGCGCAGTTTCCCATATTCCGGCTCCATGTCGGACCAATAAAAAGGAACGACCGCCAGATTAAAAAGGTCGGCAAAAACCTCCTCATAACGGGCATTCTGTTCTGCCGAAGAGAACTGATCAACCATGAAAGCATTACAACCGAAATGGAATTCATGGTTTTTCTGAATGAGTTGAATTTCAGATGCTTTTACCGGTTTCCCGGTATGATCAACCAGTTCGATTTGTCCGAAACCCTTCCGGTTAGTTTCAATGCCGTTATTGATCCGGTATTCGATTTCCGGATCGTCTTCCATAAGAAATCTCGCCAATTCTTTTGCTGTTTTATTCATGATATCATCCCTTTTTTGCTATATTCATACTCGAATCGCTGTCGTACCCCTTCCATTTATGGTTGATTTTTACGTTGTGAGAATAGCCATTCAAGAAGTTTTTTTGTATAGGCGTAATCTCTGGCGTTGTGACCAACTTCCGCAAATTCGGTGTAATGCGGTTTTCATCCATCCCGGCGTATTGCCGCAATGATGTCGTCGAGTGTAACAATTGCGGACTCCACGCGGGCGTAACTTGCGACGGCAGGGAATGCGGCAATGTGCCGAAATCGGTATTAACCCAGAGCATTTCCGTTGAACATTGCGGTGCAAAGATAAAGCATTTTTTCCGGTTTATTTCAGGTTCAAGAAGCAATTGTGCAAAGCGCAGTTGGGCCAGGTTGTCGTTTTCGCAACTTCCCTTGCCGTGAAAATGAACGACCAGGGGATATGTTTCCGGACAATGCAAGCGCAACAACAATTCCTGCCCGTTTGACATAGGGTGGGTCCATGCCGAAAATCCGTTAACCGTTTCTCCTGATATTTGTTTTGAAGATAACATTTTTTTCTCTTTTTAAATTCAACACGGTGCCTCATTCATGATATTGAGTTTTATGACAACTGAATATCTTTTACGAAGTTGCTGTAAAACTCATTTTTCAACGAATCATCAGTTAAAAAAAGGAATCGCATCCGGGAATGCCCGGATGCAAAAAGAGTCAGCCGTTTACCGGCCTAATTCCCATTTATAATTTTCCGAGACTGATTTGCTTTCGCCAATACCGGGGCGGCACTCCAGCCATCCTTTGCGTCCAGCTCCGTCATTGTCGTTTAGGATGAAATTAAAACTTATTTTAGCTTCTTTTTCATTATAAACGCCTGGAATTGATTTCCAGGGAATGGCGGCTTCATAGAGAGTATAACAGCCGGAAGACTTAGTCAATACCCGAGCATCAGACAGGAACCCGACATGTCCAGTTGGAGATTTCAGCATGTACAACTGCCCCCCAACCGAAGTATCGGCCAAGAGCAATTCAAAAGCATATTCGTTATTAATGCCGAAAGATAACTGAAATCCATCGCCCAGCCAGGTTCCGCCATCAACCGATGGTTGAAAATGGACATTGTCTTTGACTCTGGCCGCTAAATACAGATACAGGGAATCCCATTGAAGTTTGATTTCTCCTGAAAGATCGTTTTCTCCTTGCCACCAGACTGCTAGCGGTTTTGCCTGATTTCTTCTGCAAAGATGAAAACCGTGAATGGAATTCCATTTATCCCAGTTTCCATCAATTATTACAGGAGAAACGGCTTGGGGAATGTAAGTACAGTCCAATCTATTGATTATTTTATAATCGTTCCCGTTGATGCGTCCGGAAAGCATTATTTCAGCTTCAATATTTGGGCTGTTTATATTATCTGGCAGTTTTACAGACATTTGCTGCTGCTGTCTCGGCGGCACATCAACATTTAGGATATTGCTGGCAGTTCCGCATTTCACTGCCAGGCGACCATGCTGCCGAATGCCGCTTAAGTTTGTTACATTCAAAATCAAAGGTATCCCTTTACGTAATGGTTTGTCGCAAGGGAAAATATCAAAGACCAATGGAGTGTTGACAGTCAAATTAAGTAATACTCGATTGCTGTTTCCGTATCGTAATTCCAGCAAATGCTTGCCAGGGATTGCATTATCTGGAATTTTGATGTCAATCTTTCCGATAGTTTCCATCCCACTGGACGCCGTAATATTCGCATTGACAGTCTCACGCCATTCAGGCGGCAGTGTTAATGCAGGTTTTGCTGTTATTCCGGTGCCAGTCTTATTGATAATGCTGAATGGAATTGTTATTTCTTCTCCAGGAACAGCTTGGGGGATTGCGGGGCAGGCTATAAATAATTCCTGCCGTATCGCCGGAATTTCTGCAATTGCCGGAAGGTTGCATACCTTTGGAATTTTTGATGATGAATAAATCAATAGAACCGGACTTCTATCTATTTTCAGCGTCAACTCTTTATTTTGCACAACAAGCGATTGCATACTGGAGTTCGCTTTTTGCAACATTGCACTGGAACCGTCTATCTCAGGTAATTCGAGATTTACTTTTGTATCTATATGGTCGGACCATAGCCCTATCGCAGTTTTTCCATCTTTAAGCAGATAGCGATATCCATGTACTCCTGGAGTCAGTTCTAATTCTCCAAGACTGCGGGCACCAGCCAGCAGTCTGGCTATGCCGCAATAACTCCAAAACGATGGTTTCGGCCTGCCTGTTCCGTCAAAAATACCAAAATTAGCTTCCTGGTCCGTTGTTGCACCTTGCCAATCACTATTGCAATACCAGAAAATTTTGTATTGTTCCAACGCTGCGCACGTTAACAATAACTGTTTCAGCAAATCAGCCTGCAGTATATGAGATACTCCGCCCTGCGATTGTGTCGGCCAGCCAAATTCGGTGAGCCAGACAGGACGATTGCAGCGATATTTTTTCAGCAGCGATTCCAAACCGTTAAGCTGACTTTTCATCACCTTGGGACTGAAAGAATGACACCACTGATATGGATGCACGCTGACAAAATCAAAGTAATCTGTCATTCCTGATTTCAAGCATTCTTCGATAAAAGTCAAATCTACTCCGGCAGTACTGAATCCGCCGACCATGCAATTCGGATCCGCCTTTTTAGCCATAATATAGGCGATATTGTTGATTGCTGTATATTGTTGCGGAGAAGTCGCCAGATCCGGTTCATTCGCTATTTCCCAGTATTTCACCTTGTCCTTAAACGTGGAAACCATTCGATAAACCCAGTCTCCCCACTGCAATAATGAAGGCTCTTTTTCATTATAATTCAATGTTTTATAACTTCCGTGCGCAAAAGAATCAAGGCTGTTCAGTTTGGACGGCAACGTTCCGCCGAGCCGACAGGTAAGCAGAAAACGTCGGGGATTGAGAATTGCCAACGTCATAATTTTATTGTCATACGCACTATCCACGGTTTTTTTGAAAGAGGATGTTGTTTGTTCAAAACTTTTATCAGGATACCATTCAGGCGGAGCATAATTGACATCAATCCTAATCCACTTTATACCACAGGCACCAATGCTGTCGCAATTTGATGATTTCTGGCATATGCCGAAAATACTTTCAGGATCGAATTTTCCGGTCGACACATCAGGCAATACGGTCAAATCATTGATGATCATCGTTTCAATGCATTTTCCGTCAGGGGTTGACAGTTGGATTTCAAGGCGAGCAGAACCAATATTGGGTGTCGGCAGACTGAAGTTTAGAATTTCCGTGTCAGCTTTAATTTTTTTATCTATTTTAGCATATGGAATCTTACTTCCCTGCTGAAATATTTTTGCCTCTGCGGTTAACAGTGAGAATTTAGTTTTGTATATCTGTTTTACAGCAAAAGAGAATTCGCTATTACTGCCGATTTGCAAGAAACGCTTTCCTAAATAATTGAGCGATATGGCATTGGATGGATTGTTTTCGTCAACAACAGTATTAACACTCAAACCGTCAAGATATGCTGTTCCGGCAGCCTTTCCGTCTGGAGTCCATGAAAAAACAATACTATCCAGAGTTAACGGCAGATTCAGTGTCCCATTTTTATCACCTCCCCAATGGATGGAAGTGGCTTCTGCTGGAATGATTATTTTGCGCCAGCCGTCCCAGTCGATTTTGCACACGTCGCGTTGAAATATCTCGCCGCTGGTATCCCGCAAACGAATGCCCAGATTAAGGTTAGGTTTATCTGCGTATAGCCAGAACTCATATGTTTGAGGAAAGCCAGGAGTTCTAAAATTCACTCCCAGTGCGATAAAATCACCATTATTAGGGGAATTGCCGAAATCCCAGCCCAGTTTCAGGCTGAATCTCCCATTATGATTTTGTTCCGTTGATTTGCCAATTACCGTGAATTTTGCTTTGGCATTACTATATTGGAAAAAGCTTGGCTCTTTTTTCTCTAAGTCACAGATATTTAAAGAAACAGTTTTAGTATTTTGGGCGTCGGCAGCAAAGCTAGTGACTGAAATTACCAGCAATAATCCAATAATCGTCAATGCCACGTAATGCCAGAAATTGATCTTTCTCAATAAATATTTCATGTAATAATCTCTCATAAAGTTACTCTTTTTATCTCTACCATGATTCTTTAACCGGATTGCCTGCATCAAACTTCAATTTACATTCAGATGCCTTTAGGGTACTGGCATGACCATCTCCCCAGACAATATTCTTCATTCCTTTGAGGTGACTGATTGAATACATATTTGATGAGTCGCGGTCTTTGAGCAAAACAGCTTTGGATATGTTTTTATTCCTGATGAGTCTCGGAGAGAAGGCACCATTCTTAAAGAATTCATCTCGGCCAATACTTCCAAAATAGGAATAAGTTGTATAGGAGACAGAGCCCAAACCGGCATCAACATAATATGATTTCCAGTATTTAGGATACCAGAAAGCGTTATCTCCCGGGCAGAAATATGCCCGTGGCGAAATATATTGTTTCATCGGGTCAATATATGTTTTTGATGGCAGTTCCCACGGGGCCAGCCAGCTTAGCCATGGGGCATAGCCCCAAGAATAGCTCTCTGGAAATCGATCTTTGAAGTCACCTGCATACATATGCAATGATTGTCCGTGTTGTCTGAGCTGATTTAAGCAGGCTCCTCGTTTCGCGGTGTCCCGCGCCTTTGATAGTGCAGGTAATAATAATGAAGCAAGAATTGCTATAATTGCAATCACTACCAAGAGTTCAATTAGTGTAAAAAGTTTCACTTTTATTTCCCCTAGTTTTAATTATTAGTTATTAGTTTGATCTGCGAACATGAATCACGCACAACAAGTAGGGCTGGGCAGAGAATGGAATGGGGGTCCTCCTCACCCCCTTTCTTTAACATATTTAAAAGTATTTTAACAGCTTTTCTACCTAAGCTTCTGGCCGGATACTGCAACGAGGTAAGTGTGGGAAATAACGATTCGCAAATCCGGATGTCATTATCGAATCCAATCACAGAAACATCACGGCCGACTTGCAAGCCGCGTTTCTGTAAATAACGGTAGATGCCAATGGCCATCCAGTCGTTAGCGGCCAGCAGCGCAGTCGGGACATTCTGCCGATTGAATAGCGGATCAAGCAACTCGTCCATTACCGGAGGCGTTATTTCAGCCTTTTTGACTGTAGACACCGGTTTCGTCAATGCCTTTATAGACTCAAATTCAGCGCCATAATCTAATCCCATCTGCAACAATGCTTCCCTGTACGCAGCCCGGCGTTCCGTAAAATCTGTATGATCCGGATCTTTATTGACAAAAGCAATTTTACGATGCCCCAGTTCGTAAAGTTCTTTTACCGCATTGATGACGGCCTGCCGGTTATCAACGTTTACCGTGGGAATCGACATGCCGTCATAATACGAACCGATGCCTACCACTGAAGTCAATGAAGAGATTTTGGCGCACAATTGAGTGTCGATAGAACCGAACAAAATCACCCCTTCGACTTTACGGTCCAAAAGCAGATTCGGGATGTTTTCATTGTCGGTAATATTTGAGATCAGCAGATGATAACCATTTTCCGCAACGGCAGCCTGAACCGCCGCGATCATAGTCGTTACAAACGGTACTTCCAACATGCTGCTCTCGGTATTCGGCATGATGAAACCGACATTGCCTGACCATATTCCCTTTTTGTCGCCGTCTAGATTTTTTCGCAACGAACGCGCTACCGAATCAGGACAGTACTCGAGTTGCAAGATTGCTCTTTGTACCGCCTCTCTGGCCGTAACCGAAACTTTGGGATTACCGTTGAGAACTCGCGACGCTGTTCCGATTGAGACATTCGCGTGCCGCGCTACATCGCCTAAAGTTGTTTTTTCAGCCGTATCCAACTTGTAATCTCCTAGTGTTTGCGTTATGATGAATCGATTACACTAACATTATAACCGGGAAATAAGTATTTGTCAAGAGGGCTTTGGGCAAAATTTCTCAAAAGAATTTATGAATTTATGGGTAACAGATATTGAGGTAAAGAAGTAATGAACAAAGTGTTTAACCCCTGGAGCGGAAGGCTTCTAATTAACAAGGTGCAAAGAACGAGAAAGAGCTATGACAGCAAATACTGGTGCCCAAAATTATTTTTTGTTATAAGGTACCCGTCGAGTAAATCGGGCGTCGCCATTCTTAATCTTAGCGGTAAGATACCGGAAGCTCTTTAATATCTTGGATTTTCTGATGCTTGCCAGAGTTTGAAGGCTTCAAGCGCTTCCGGGAATTCGGCTTTGCGGACTTTCAGTTGACGCTGTTCAAAGGGCTGCGCCAGTTCATTGTAGATTGCCATATCGAGGAAGCCGTGGTCACAGGCATCAAAACGGGTCAGCGCGAAGGTCAGCACCGGAATCTGCGCCCAGCGGATCGCGCCGTAACACATCGGGCAGGGTTCGCAACTGCTGTAGAGTTCGCAATGTGAAGAACGGGCGGGCTGCATCAGGTTGGAGGCTTCATCCGAAATGTTGTTCAGGTTGAATACGCCGAGTTCATTGCAGGCCTGGCGGATGACGGATATTTCCGCATGAGCGGTGGGATCACAGCATTCGGCAACATGGTTGCAATCCACCCAGTGGCGGATGACTTTACCGGTTTCATCGTCGATATGAACCAGCACGGCACCGAACGGACCGCCGCCCGCGCGGACAGAATCCGCCGCGGCAGCGCAAGCCATTCTCATCCAGTCATCGGGACTGGTTTTGATTTTCTCGTAAAGGCTGTTTTTGTTCTCGCCGGATGCCATGTTAAACCTCCGGGGTTTAAAACGTGCGCTTAAAGATTTTTTGCCGCGAAATTCACCGCGTTTCTGAAAAATACCACGCCTTCGCCTTCATCCGGCAGTTTGCCTTTCAGCTTGTCGGCCGTCCAGGTCGGGGAGTTGAACGGCGACAGGAAAGCTTCCGGATGCGGCATCAGGCCGAACAGGCGTCCTGATTCGTCGCAGATACCGGCGATGGAGTTCAGGGAACCGTTCGGCAGGGCAGGGAATTCAGTGGCGATGCTGCCGTCGGAGTTGGCATAGCGCAGCACTACCAGATTTTTCTTTTCAATTTCTTCCATGGTCTTTTCATCGGCGACAAATTTGCCTTCGCCGTGGCGGATCGGGAGACGGACCAGATCAATGTCTTTCGTGAAGATGCAGGGACTGGCGGGATTGGCTTTCAGATAGCACCAGTCATCGCGGAAAGAACCGCAGTCATTGTGCGCCAGTGCGGCCTGCTGGGTGAAATACTGACCGTTGAGCGCGGGGACCATGCCGAGGCGGCTCAGGGTCTGGAAGCCGTTGCAGATGCCGATGACCAGCTTGCCGTCGGCGATGAATTTTTCCAGTTGATCGCGCAGTTGGAACTTGACCCGGTTGGCAAAAATGGTTCCGGCGCCGAGATGGTCGCCGAAAGAGAATCCGCCGATAAAGGCCAGGATATGAAATTCGCTGAGCGAACGTTTACTGTGCAAAATATCATTAAGATGAACCAGTTCGGGGGTGGCGCCGCAATATCTGAAAGCCGCCGAGGTCTCTTTTTCGCAATTCAAACCGAATCCGGTTATGACCAATACTTTTACATCCGATTTTTCCATTATCTTTCCTGCAGTTTATAATCAATTATCAATTCGTAAAATTACCTCTAAACTGCGAAAAATCAACCTGATTCGGCAAAAAAGTAATAAGAGAGAAGTCAATAATTGAAATATGCCATCAGGGTGTTGAACAGGTCGAACTCAAATTTATCGTCGGGGCAGGGAAGCGGTTTCCGCTCCAGATGAAGTGTTCTGAAGTATTGCAATAATTTGAGGATTTCCGATACCTTTTTTTCCGCCCGGTGCGCCGGACTGTACGGATTGGCGGTGATTTCGCCGATAATCACCTGATAAATCTCACGGCAGAGATCTTTGACATGGATGAGCTGCACCGGGGCGTCAACGATGATCTCCGGCGTTTCGCCGTGAGCGATTTTGTAACAGAACGTGGAAACTACGGAATTGTAAAACGGCTTGCCGAGCGGGCCGAAAGTATTCGGGATGAGCATGCCGGTGGATTTGCCGCCGGCGCGTACTGCCCGTTCATCCAGCAGGCGTCGTCCGTCCCGCTTGGACGCATGGTACAGGCCGTCGCGCGATTCATGCGTGGTCGAAGCGAACAGGACATGCGGTTTTACCCCGGCGGCATCCATTGCATCAATCAACTGCCGGACCAGCAGCATATTGGTGTCATACATGAACTGTCCGTCGGCGTGGCGGCTGATGGCCGCCAGATGGATTATCACATCGCATTGCGTGGCGAAAGACTGCAATTTCGCCGCATCCTGAAAAAAAAACTTTTCAAACGGGATTCTGACGATACTGCGCTGCATTCCCAGAAAATTATACAGATTGGTGCCGATAAATCCGGACTGCCCGGTAATGCCGACTCTGAGTTTCTCCTGCATATTTATTTCTCCTGCAACTGCCGGTTATTGGTGCTCAGCAGCTTTTCAACTTTCTGTGTCATGACGGTATCGCCTTTCTGCTTCAGATATGGCAGGCAGTTCGACAGCATTCTTTTATCGGCATCCGGCAGCGTCAGGTATTCCTCAAGGATGGCGAGAAAGTCAGTATGGCAGTCGAGCCGCATATAAATATTCATGGCGGTGCGCAGGATGGCCTGGTCCTGATACGGCATCATCAACGCCCGGTGCAGCGCGTCCAGCGCTTTTTCTTTATTGCCGTAATGCAGATACGTCAGCGCCATGCTTTCGTAAACCCAGCAGTTTTTTGGCTCCAGCAGCAGCGCCCGGTTGAATGCCACTTCCGCGCCGATCAGGTCTCCCTTGATGCCGGACAGAATGCCTTTCATCCGGTAGAACAGCGAGTTGCGGAAGATGGTCGCTTCAGCCATGTTCAAATAAAGATCGGCGTAGTTTAAATTCCCCTGGGTGAGCGACTGCACGGACAGTGCGGTGCACAGTTCCCCCTTCAGAAAACTGACTTCCGGATAAAAAGTATTGATATCGCCGGACAGTTCAACGTTTTGCAGCAGATTGTCCAGTTCCTGCAGCGCCTGCGCCAACTGCTTGCCGCCCTGGCAGTACAGAACCGGTTCAGTTCCTATGAACAATTTCCGGCGGACGGAGTCGGCCAGCGCCTGGTTGAACGGGATCAGTTCGTTGAGTTTGCTCTGTTTGTACAAGGCGGTAAGGGCGTCCATGTTTTGTTTGTTGAAATCATTATGCGTGAAATATCTTTCCAGCACCGGGTGCTCGTAGGTATTGATTTCATTCGCCGGGAACATCCGGCAATATTCCGCAACCGTGCAGATATAATAGGAACAGACAATATCATTGTCCAGCAGGTTTTTTGAGGCGGCGTTTTTAATTTCCTGATAGTTTTGCGCGACCTGCTGATAAGTGACGCCGCTATTTTTATAGGCGACCAGGCCGAGAAAGGCGGAGTCGCGGGTGAGGTCGTTGAAAAACAGTCTGCCGTCGGGGAAGACCTGGCGGAAAGTGTTGATGATGACAGCCAGATGTTCAGGCGGAATCTGCCTGACCGGCAGCCATTGAATAAATATTCCGTTATCGCTCATGATCTTCCGGATATCGGAAAAAGTCTCCAGGCTGTACATGATCGGCGTGGCGGCGCAGTTGTACTGGTAATTATCCGAGAGAATGATGTCGTATTTGCGGGGGGCGCTTTTGATGAACATCCGCGCGTCGTCAATGGACAGCTTAAAGTTTATGTCCCCGAGAATGTTATTGTTTTCCTTCTGGAAATAGGAGGATAATTTTACCGAGGTCGGCAGCAGTTCAATGCAGTCGACGGACCTGACTTCGGCATCCGCGAACGCGGACGCGGTAATCCCGGTGGCGAGCGAAATGACCAGCGCGTTTTCCTTGCGCGGCGCCAGCAGAACCGGAATCAGCCCCTGTTTCTTCTGTTTGCGTTCCGCGATGTAGCCGGTGCCGCCGGAGATATAAGTGCGGTTGAGGCATAGAATCCGGTTCGGGTTGTCAAAATCTTTTTCTTCAAATATTTCCACATCGGCATCCGCGCCGGTTATATGGGAGATCAAATAATAGTTTTTAAACGGCGCTGTTTTAAAAAGCTGGTAAGACGCCGCGGCAAACAGCATGATGGCGAAGCTGTAGAGAATGATCTTTTTCCCCGGCTTGTTTTTCAACAGCAGTACGAGCGGAATCGCGAAAATAAGCAGATTGACCCCGGTGATCAGCAGGTTGCAGCCGGCCAGGTTCAGCAGGATCAGGCCGAACAGCAGTGCGCCGCAGATCGCGCCGGCGCTGTTAGTGGTGACGCTCAGAAATGCCAGTTGAGCATTGCCGGCAGACCTGTTGTTCAGCGAATAATTGAACAGCATCGGGAACAGCAGGCCCATGATAAAACCGGGAATTCCGGCGATAAGCATAGTAATCAGCGCCGCTTTCAGACTGAACAGCAGCAGTGACCCGGAGGTGACGAAATATTGGAAAAAGTTAAAGTACTCCTGCAGGCCGAGGCAGAGTTGCGAACTCAGCGCCAGCAGCAGGCAGGCGTTCAGGATGTTCTTTTTATTTGATTTGAAAAACCGGTTGGAGACCGATCCCAGAAACAGGGCAGCCAGCAGCGCGACGGTGATGGTTGAAAAAACATAACGGTTGTTGGGAAAATATCTCATCAGGCTTCTGACCCATAATACTTCCATGCCGATGGTGATCAGCCCCAGCAGAAAGAACAGCAGGCTCGCCATGCGGTTATTTTTCAGCAGCGGAAGCATCCGGCCGGCATCGGGTTCGACCGCCTTGACATCATTGCCGCGGAGACGGGTTTTGTAATATACTGCCAGGCAGATTATGTTGAGCGTCGCCGCGATGCCGACGCAGGCAATCAGCGAGGTGTAAAGATTGAGAAATTCAAACATGAAGAACCCGCCGGCAAATGCCCCGGCCGCCGAACCCAGGCAGGATATCCCGTACAGCAGTCCGATTTTGCCGCCGGTGTTGAACACCTTTAAATACAGCGGGAAACGCAGCCCCAGCAAAGTGCTCAAGGGCAGGAAGGCCGGTAGAAAAAGCAGATATTTGATAAGCTGCCGCCATTCGAGCGGCCATTCCACCGGAACATTTGCCGCATAGATTCTGCTGGTAAGTTCAATCAGCCACGGCGTCAGCAGCGCCGCCGGAATAATTAATATTTCCGTGATGATTAAAACAGCGATCAGCCGTTTATTGGAACTTTTGTTTAAGAAATATCTGGACAGCATGTTGCCGCACAGGATGCCGGTCAGGAAAGTAAGCAGCACGATGCTTACCGCAAAAATGGACACCCCCAGATGGATCTCCGTATATTTCAGGGTCAAAAATTCATAGTACAATGAACTGAAACCGCTCAGCAGCAGAATCAAATAACTCATATCAATGTTCCTATCGGCAGTAAAGCCAATTACAGTCGCGCACAGGTTTTAATAATTTTATATCCGGATAATATAATGCGTCTACAATACCCGAGTCAAGCGGCAGACACAATCTTCCGGAATTTCAATAAATAATATTAAGGCAGGCAGGCATGTTTGAAGAAAAATTTATCGAACTGTTTCTCTGAAATAAGCGAAACCAGCTTAACAAGCAGAAAGACAAAAATCAAAGAAAATAAAAATCTGCCGACAAAAATGGCCGTAAAATTGGCTCCGATCAGCATCATAAGCAGCGTATCTTCAATAATGCTGTGGCAAAGTCCCATCAGGGACAATGAAAAAAATAAATCTTTCTTGTGAATATGTCCTCGCTTTGCCTCGCTTAGAATTAGTCCGGCGCCATACATAATTCCAAGTATCATTCCCACTATAGTAATATTTATTGCGTTGCTTCCTATGCCGACCGGCGCAAGTACCGGGGTGAGAATTTTTGAAAACAGTTCTGTAATCTTCAATTTCTTCAGAATTTTCATCATTATCATAAGAGCGAAGATGATGACGAAAACCATGATGAGATTGAGTATTTGCGCATAAATCCACCCGCCGGCAGAATTATTCACCGCTGCCGGCTTCCACAGTAAATTATTTGTGGATTGCAGAAGGTTGAAATGACCGCAAATAAGATTCAATATCGCCCCGTAGACCAAGGCCCCGCCGAAGCGTATCAGAAACATCACTGAATAGCGGGCTCCCGCTTTTCTGGCGATGCCCAATTCCATCGGGATGCCGTGCGCGATCAGCATCATTGAGGATAAAATCGTTACTTGGGCGACTGTCAGAGGTGATTCCGGCGGCAGCGAGAGAAATACCGCTATTCCGCCGTACAGGCTTGTGACAAGAGTTGTACCCCATACTATGCCTAAATCCCCCGGCAGCCCCGCTATCTTCATTAACGGGGAAACGCAAACGGCAAGATACCTGATTAAGCCAAGCTCCTCAAGTAGCTTTACAATTATAATTACCGGAATCATTACTTTAAACAGTATGGCGCTGACTTTGACAGATTCCAGAAAAAGTTCTCCGGCCGATATGATCGCTCTTTTTACCATGGTTTTGAATGATTCTATAATATTTTATTGAGCCGGGACTTCGCGCAGTTTAATATTATCAAACCAGGCGCTGCCCTCTGCTTTGAGAATCAGGAGTTTGAGATATGACTGGTTTTTGCCGCTATTAGTCTTCGGTCCGGTGATGAATTCGAATCCCTGTTTGGTCCAGGGGATCGTGCCGGTCAGCGAGTTGTCAGGGAACCAGCAGTTTTTATCATCCCATATGTTCACTCTTACGCCGCCGCGCGGCGAGACCGGCTTTATGTCATCAATCCTGACATCAAAGGTCAGTTTATATTTAGTGTTCGGTTTCAAGGCTGGCAGCGCCTGGGTCAGCGCCAGGCTCTCATCGCCTTTATTCTGCAGTTTGATGCTTTTGCCGCCAGGTTCCGGGGCGGTTGAATCATCAAGTGTAATAAACTGCCCTTCTTTAAGCGTAACCGGAAGATTCCATTTTCCGAAAGACTTTCCAGTTTGTGTCACTTTGCTGAAGCTGCCGTCCACGATTGAAGTGTCCTTATATACTCCGAAAAAGAGTGTCCCGAAGTTATCAATTTCATGAAACCCGTTTTTCAGATACGGGCTCCATGTATAATTGGAACTGCCGCTGCTGAGAACGCGGTTGCGATTAAAATTGGCGGGGAAGCCTTTGGTATTCATCCCTTCCAGGTTCTTCAACGGAATCGCGATTTCCGCAGTCCAGCCGTCACGACCTTTGCCGGTTTTAACAATTGCTTCGCTGTTCCAGTTCCAGTCGCTTATGGACTCTGAACCAATTTTGCTGACTTTCACGTCAGACAGACATCCAGGCATATTAATCATCAGATGATAGTAATTTTTCCGGTCTCCGGATGGATTGAGAAAAATTTCCACGGAAGAGTCCCTGTACGCCTTTTTATCGTCATTTTCTCTCATAACCGCGATTGCCTGGTCAAGTTTCGGCTCTTTGCAATCGAACCCCAGATACAGATAATCTTTGTTTATTAACGCCTTTACTGTAGTTTTGACGGCATCTTTATCGGTGCCGAACGGCGTCATGGAAATCTCATTGGCGGTCTGCCAGGCCGGGTCGTCGAGTTTTCCATCGATGTTAATGTTCCTGCCGGCAGGCAAGTCTTTTACGCTGCATACCAGGCCGGCGATATCATTTTTGGCATCGGAATAGGCTTTCGCCTGTTTCGTCAGCGTATCCAGAAAATCATTGCGCATATATTTAATTCTTTTCAATGCATCGGCGTCCCGGGCCGCCATTTTTTCCGCCTGGTCGAAGAGGGCGGTCAGCGACGCTATTTCCTGCGATGAGTAGATTTGCTCCCATATTTCATATTCTGACGGCGGCGCGACTATCGGGCCTTCCGAAGTGCTCATTACCTTTTTAATGATCTTATTAATCCACAGGTATTCAATACGCTCAAAAAACTTTTTCATGGGGTCGGCGGCGGGGCCGTACATCAACAAATAGTATTCATTGAGTATCTTGTCAACATCGGTTGAATTATCCCAGCAGACTTTGCCGAACACATAGTAGTTCAAGTGATTAAAAGTGAAAAGGTCTGTTTTGGTTTGAAGAAAAGCGCCGGTAATATATGGCGACAGCGATTTGTAGTAATTGCCGACTGCGCGCGGGGTTGAAGTGGGAATTCCAGGAATGTTCAGGCTCGCGAATTTGCCGGCATAATTCCACAGCCAGACTTTGTGTCCGAGCTTTTTCGTCCAGTTCTGTATTTCCTGGTTGTCTCTTTTCTGTGTGCTGGTGCAGGCTTCGCCCCAGGGGCCCAGTTCCGCCACCATCACCAGAACATTGTCCGGAATATCCTGCTTGATCACCGGAGCGTAGAAAGTATAAGCCATCATGGTAACGTATCCGGGGATCTTATTCTGTTTAAGTTTAAGCGCAGTTTCGATGGTTGTTTCCCATAGAAACTCCGATGTGGCCTGGTCGCCGCCGCTGAAATGTTTCTGGCATTCCGGACAGCGGCAGAAATACAATCCGTCCTGCGGCATGGTATTGAAATAGCCCTTCTGGTAGCCGCTTGGCGGCCAGACTTTTCTGCCGGGAATGCGGCTTTCCACTGGTTTGCCGGTCAGGAATGCTTCCGCGTCCTTATATATTTCTTCGCGAATCCCGCTGCTGTAGCACAATTGACCGGGAAATGTCAGCGACGGATTGCAATGCCGGACGCCGTTGTCCATCATCGCAAAATATTCCGGATGAGTTTTGCCAAATCTATCTAGATAATCCAAGTCCCTTAATCCGTGACAATTCGGAATATATTCAGTCTGCATCCGGTAACGGCAGGCTGCTTGGTTTTTATCATAATAATCCGTGCTGCTCTTTTGTCCAGGCCATTTACCGTCGTAAGTGGAATAACTCCGCGCGGTATAATCAGGGCGCTCCACAATATCCATCGCCGGAATCTTCAAGTTGCTGCTCTTCTGTACAATCGTTCCCATATCGCCAGGGAAATAGAATCTGACACCGGCGAAGCGTTCCAGAAAATCATAAGCGCCAAACAGCGTTCCGCGTTCATGTAATTGTCCCCAGATGCCGGTTTTAAACTGTTCGTCCGGCTTTTTGTCCGGATCGTCCCTGCCGGCGATAACAATTGTGCCGCCGATGCTTTTAATGATGAACCCGTCGCGCGGCAGCGATTTTACATTCACGCCCAGTTTGCGGGTCAGTTCATTATCTCCGATCAGCAACGCGGTTCTGCCCGGAGTCAGCGAGGAGGTAACGGATATTTTACCCCCGATAGTTTTCTCCAGAAATGTCTGCAATTCCTGAGCGGCATACTTCGCCACATTGCTTGAGCTTTCTGGCACAACTATTTCAAACTGCGCACGGCCATTTTCCGCCAGCGACAGCATTTGAGTTTCGTCCAGCTTGACAGAGCGTTTTGCTTCTCCCGCATAGCAGGCTGTAATCATACAGGCGACCGTACAAGCCAGCAAGACGACTTTGACCGCATTTCCACTCATTTTTATCTCCTTGGTTGTTATTAAGATATTGAATATTAATATTGAAGCGGTTCCATACCGAAAAACTCACGATAGGTATTGACCGCGGTGTAATAATTCCCGGGAATAACATCTTCATGGACAGAGTGACTGGCGTGCAGAATATGTCCGCCCGGACTTAGCTGTCCAAGTTTTAGACATTGAATGACTTCATTCCGCACTTCATCTTTAGTTCCATGACAAAGTATATGGCGTGCGTCAATATTGCCAATGATGCAGACTTTTCTGTCTATGCCGGCTTCAATCAACCTCTCCATAGTCATGCCGGCGGCTTTATCAACCTCCTTGTAGCCGTCAATATTGGAATTAAAGAAAAAGTCATCCTTTATATCCCAGTGATCGCCATCGGAAGTGTAAACCGCTCTGCCGCCATGTTTATGCACAAGATCAACATGTTCCTGAATGACGGGCAGAATAAATTCTCTATACAACTGCGGCGAAATGAACGGACCTTTGTCGCAACTGACATCCCCGCCGAGCGCGATTACTTTTAATCCTCTGGACAGCATTGCTTCTGTTTGTCTAAAGGCATCAACTTTACTCATCTCCAGCCAGCGGCGATAAAGTTCCGGTTCTGTCAACATCCACATCAGCATGAAAGGAGGATAAAAAGCAACCCCGGTACCGGCACCTATTTCTCCCATGTAAACCCAATCAATATCTTCCTGCTCAGCAAGCTTTCGCACTCTATTGTAGACCGCGAAATTATTGACGTTAACTTCCGCCGCATTACCATTCCAGGCTTCAATCTTCTTGATCAGGTCTTCTTCGGTAAGCCGGTTTGAATAGGACATTGCATCAGCCGGATCAGCATATTCGACCATTTGGGTTCCGGGATTTACAACATAATCAATTCCCTTTAAAGTCCATGACTCCGCACCTGTCTTGACCGGGCGTTCATAGTTCGGAGAAGCAGGCGCTCCCGTGAGACGCACCATATCCAGACTGAAAAATTTACAGATGGCAAATTGAGCTTTAGCCGAGGCTTCAACCAGTTCTTCCCAGCTTATGCCGTCGGCCATTGCATCCCAGCATGATGCCTGATGCGTTGCCACTGTTTTGCCGCAGATGTCCCAATGGATGGGCTGAAACGGCTGAAAAATCTCAAACAACGGAGTTCTGTCAGGTACTTTATGGGTAAATGCCAGATTTATTCTCTCAGTTCCGGTACTCATACGTCAACCTTCTTCTAAATATTTCTGCTTTTTCGATCCTCATATTCCGCGGCGATATTTTTAACATATACTATGGAACCGGCACTGACAACCCGGCCAGGACGTCCGGTTAATAAAATACTCCATCATGCCTGACCCACATGCTGTTGTCATTGGGCGAGGCCATGGATACCGACGGACCGTAAATCGGACTGCTTGGATTGCTTAATAATTGCTGTGCCGCATTTTCACCTTTCGCACCTTTTGACCGGGCTCCTACCACATGCCCGTCTACATAAACGGCATTGCATTCGGAATACTCCTGGTGCGCCGGCCAGATGATGGGGCCATTGCCCGGGATGTCGTAGTAGCTGTTTACTCTATAGTTTCCGAGCGGGGTAATGTCTCCAACCGCGCGGGGCCCCCTGGCAGATTCCGCAAACATAACAGTTTGCGATGTACGGCGGCATTGTGTCAGTCGTGCAGGACTGGGGGTTGTAAGCGGTGTTCGGGTAAAAGCCAGGTATCTGTGATTGTATCCGTAATCAGGGAATTGCCATTCAGCCATAGTAAGATCGCTGAGCCCGGAGGCGGGATTGTCCCAGAAATCCTTGTAATAGGTGGTGTTTCCACTCGGGAGCATGCGCAGGCGGGACGGACAGAGCATCTGTTTTTTTGTGATGAATTTTGCCTTGACAAACACTCCCGTCCAGAAAGGACCAACGCCGACATTGCTATCCGAACAGAACATGTCATCGTAACTGGAGAGGTAATTATGCATAGCCAGTCCCAGTTGTTTAAAATTATTTTTGCAACTGGTGCTTCTCGCCACTTCCCTGGCTTTGTTGAGCGCAGGCAGCAGCATGGCCGCAAGAATTGCGATGATGGCAATCACCACCAGGAGTTCGATGAGTGTAAAATTTCTTTGTTCTCTGCATTTTTTCATTATAGATACTTCTCGTTTCGGGGTTTAGAAAACTATTTATTTGAATCCGTTAATTCATAAACCTTGCGGCATCCGCATGCCGCAAGGAGTTTTACCTGAACGCGCTGTTTAACCTTTTGCAATTTCTATCATGGTCAAAATCCATTAAGTACAACATTTCCGCACTATTTCCATTTGATTAAAGCCGCATTTATTTCTTCAATCATTTCTGCAACCTTGATGCGGTATTTCATTAAATTATCCGGATCATTTGAATAATTATTGACCGCGACCGCGACATCTGCGGGAATTGTCAGCAGGGTCGATGCTCTGTCCAGCAGCGCCTGCTTATCCTGGCGATTACTGCTTTTCAACATTTCAATGCGATTTTTCAGCATTGTCAGGTATTCATAATCAGCTACACCGTCCCGTAGATTTTCCAGGCGGAGCGATGGATATATCCGCCCGTCCGGCCCCGGATAAACCAGATTGCCCATGCCGTTCTTGCTGACCCGTTTTTTGGTAAAGATATTAACGATATATGCTTTCCAGGGAGCTTTCGGCCATTGATCCTTAATGTCAAGATTGGTAGACCATTCGCGATTGATGCTCCAGTACAATACCCCGTCAATTTTATACATGAAGCTGAGAGTGGCGATGATTCTGCAATCGAACACCGGATAATCCAGGAAAAAGTTCGGATAAGGTTTGCTTGGGGAGTCTGCGGCATACCACCAGATTTCATCGCCGCGCTGTTTAAGTTCCTGCAATGCTTTCAGCTCATCTTTATCGCCGAAATGATAAAAAAGCGGACACCAGGCGTTGTAAAGATCCCTGATCTCGGGAATTGGAAATGACGTCTGCATCGCCTTCAGTCCCGGGATTTTGTTCCGCATTGCCGGAAGTACCTGTCTGGCTGCCGGCAGATATTTCATATTGGCAGATATTTCGTCGTAAGCATAATAGTAGGCATATTTTTCAAGCCCGGCGGCTTTGATTTTTTCATAAACCGCAGCTTTGGGATCAATGATTTTCTCCAGCTCCTGCGCTGAAACAGGCGCGGCAGGTCCGTCGGCCGAGAACGTCAGGAAATTTATTCTATCCTTTAGTTTTTCGAGATATTCCTGTGCGGGATAACTGCCGTTGGTATGATAAATATTATTGGGGGAGATGCCATAATTCAGCAGAAAATCATAAATATACATTCTCTGTTTTTCGTTAAGCGTTTTGCAGCCATACCAGTCGGCGTAATTTTTTTCAAAAAATGAAAATGCCATTTTTAGCGAAGACCGGGCGGGCAGCGAAAAATCATACACCCGCAATTGCAGTTCAACCGTTTTCTTAATCCCGTTGCCGGTGAAACTGATGCTGCCCTTGTAAATCCCGGACTGAGTTCCCGCCGGAACATAAACCCGGAAATAGACAGGAACGAAATCGGCTTTGGGAATCATCTGCGGCGGCACGCCGTCTTCAATCATATCAGGAATTGCACCGGTGAAATCAATGGGAATGTCCGGCGGAGTGCTTACAATGTCTTGAATGCGTCCGAACGTTATTTGTTTGGAGTCGATGACATGCCTGCCGGAAACATGCACCAGATCGGAAGTGCTGATTTCCATATTATCGACATTCTTAGCGGGATTTGCAATCAGCAGCGCCTGAAATCCTGCGTATTCATTGCCGGCGGCCTGCAGCCGGATTTCTTCTGCCGCAGGAGGAAGCAGCGTGACAAAGTCGGGACGTCTTTCAATTCGTCTGGCCGTTGCCAGCGCGGCAACTACAAAACCATCAGGTTTTGAGCAGTATTTATTGTAATAGCTTTTGAACAGCATGTCGTTCAATTCGCAGTCAAGCGCTGCAAAACCTGCTTCTGTTTTATCCGCCGGCATGGCCGCGATTTTTGATAATCTCTCTTTCATATCGTTTATTGCATTGACCGGCATCGAAGTTTGCGCACTGTATTTTTCAATTTTCGCATTCATGTGCTGAATCTTTTCAGCAAGCTCTCGCCGGGTGTAATCATTCATGCGTTTATTCCATTCATCAATTTCACTCTGCTGCAGTGACTCCGCGGCGCCATTGATGATTTTAATATCATCAATCAGCCCGACGAACGGGTAACTCTGGGCATTGAAACTATCCAGCGCATGGCCGATGTGCAGCGGGTAATCATTTTTAATCATCTTGCCGCCGGGAACCGGTTGGGCTTGCGCCACCTTGTGCTCCTTGCCGTTCAGCCACAATTTAACGATATTATTTTTATATGACAGCACAATCCAGAACCATTCATTTTCCTTTAACAATGGCTCCGACACCCATGCATGCCATTCGTTATCGGCCGTTTTAGTCTTCAGTTCTATTTTGCCGTCTCTGGCGTCAAAGCAGTAATTGATTGATTCCGGTTTGGATTTACGATAACCTTTGAACAGAATAGTGCGGAAATCTTTAAGCATTGCGGGCTTAATAATGCATTTAATCGTAAAATCGTCTTCAAGCGCCAGATCATCGGCATGTTTCGCCTGAACTGAAGTGTTGCCGCCGTTAAAGAGCAAAGCTTTGTCATCAGGACCGGCATAAAGCTCCGCCTGACTGCCTTCGGCAATGACGGCGTCGTGTTTGCCGCTCGTGTCGGCAATGGTTTTATTGGCTGTGGAATTGAAATTCCAGTTGGCGATAATTTCATCTGCCGCAATATTCACTGTCAGAGCGAATATCAGAAACGTAAAAAGGCAGCCTTGCAAGATTTTTCTCATGGAGCCTGAATCCTTATTTAAAATTGCACATGGAAAAGAGTTATTACATAATTAAGAATGAATACGGATCTGGCCGCTGCAGTCCGCATGGACTTATCGCAACCAGTTCCATTACTGGAAAGCCTGCTTGATATTATATCCTGTCATCAGGCTGCCAGAAGAGTTTCCCTTCAGTGGTGTTGCACATCGGCAAGCTGTAAAGACTTTTTACCGGCATATAATTAACCCGTCCACTGGCGAACAGGAAGTTCACGCCTTTGTTATGGCGGTTATAGCCAGTCATCCAGGCGGACGGATGAGCAGCGCTGCCGTAAAGAACATAGACCAGGGGACTTTTTGTTATTCCAAAATTGGCCGCGGAACCGGCTCCCGCATCGGTCAAATATGCGCACTGGTCGGGTTTTCTAAACTCAGACAGTTTCCAGGTGGATGTGTATTGAGAACCTTTCGGACGGGTGCCTGCTTTGCCTCGCTGGGACCAGTCGTTGATGAATATATTGGCCGCATAAGAATACTCCCAACTCATAAATGTTGATGATGCACCCAGTCCAAACATGGTATCACTTGGACACAAAAATGCCATGTTCTTGGGCTGCTTGCCTTGTCCCCAGTAACCGCGAGCTCCGACAACGTTCGGACTGTTTGTATATGCCATGAGCAGAACTTCCGGTTGGTTGTTGCCGCCGGCAGTCAGCCCGGCCGGAATCCATTCCTGATTATCATTGAGATACATGCTAAGCGCTGAACCAAGTTGTTTCAGATTACTCTGGCAGGATGCCTGCATGGCTGTTGCCCTGGCTTTGTTCAGCGCCGGCAGCAGCATAGCTGCCAAAATGGCGATGATGGCGATCACGACCAGGAGTTCGATGAGCGTAAAATTCCCTTGTTGACGACATTCTTTCATTTTGTTTCCTCCCTTTTTTGGGGTTTAAAAAACTACTGTTTTATTTGAATAAATTGACTCATAAGCCGCATTCATGACTCTTACTGCCGCCAGGCCGTCCTCGCCGCTTGATTCAATTTTCCGCTGGCCGGTAACTGCCAGATAGAAACTGTCCAGCCGGCTTTCGCCAAATTCCGGACATCCGCCGCCGCCGCCTAACAACAACCGGTTGGGAGACTGCAAGCCGGAGCCCAGCATATAATGCGGCTTGTTCCAGAAATCCGTAATATATGTGCCTTTGGTCCCGACTGCCTTAATCATGCATTCCAGCGATTTCGGCCAGTACAGCCGGCGGGTAACCGCGCGTTCTTCCAGATGTGCATATGATGGATTGATAAAGACATTAGCGCCATTGGTCATCTCGGCGTTGATCGCCGCATGGTCTTCAACTTCCAGGTAATCACGCATATTCCGGGCTGATACCGCATAGACTTTCGCAAATTCCGCTCCATTAAGCCACCGCGCCAGATCGAACGGATGGGGGTGGTCGGTAATCGCGCCGCCGCGGCAGACTTTTTCGCCCGGACGGATCGGCACAATTTTGCCATAAGACAGCAGCGGCACGCCCCAGTTGGGATAATAGCAGATCGGGCTTTGCGAAATGTTGCTGATGTACATGGTATGCACCTTGCCCAGCCTGCCGCTTTCAATCAGCTTTTTCAAATTCAGTATCTGAGGATGAAAATGCAGTTCAAGCTCGATCTGAAGAATTACTTTGTGCTGACGGCAGGCCTTTATCATGGTCCGGCACTCATTTTCATCCATGGACATGACTTTCATGCTGAATACATGTTTGCCCTGTTCGGCAACAGCCAGAGTATGTTCACAATGATGAATATTATCGCTTCCGACCATTACCGCGTCGATCTCAGGATGCTTTTGCAGCATCTCGTTCGAATCAGTATAATATTTGACCGGCATGTTACGGGCCTTGAAAAAGTCCTGTGCGTCCCGCAGCCGCTTTTCATCGTGATCGCAAATCGCTTTCAGGTCGATGAAGTCCGCGGTGGCAAACTGTCCGTAGTAGAGCCTGACATGCGGATTGGCTGTGCCGCAAACAGCTAATTTCATTTTCTTCATGCCGCACCTCCGTTCAGAACCGCAACGCCGGAGCCAGCCGCCGCCGCAATTGCTTTCACCAGCCGTCCGTATATAACGCCAGGAACAGATAGGCTTTCTCCGTTCCGTATTTTATATATCATACGGAAATAAAAATTATCCAGTTCATCGCCGCCGTCCCATAAATTGTGTTCATAAACCGGGCGCGTAATGCCGGCGGCGGTGGCCAGCAGCGCACCTTCCACATTGGTGTATCCGCTGAACGGCAGATTGGAGATTGCCCCCTCCTTGCAATAAGCATGAATAAAGCGCACCGGTTCCAGCGAATCCGAAAGGCATTCGTTCACGTCGAGCTCGGCAATAATATTGCCGGGGAATTGAACAATTCCGAATACGCAATTGAATCCGGGCGTGAATTGCAGCCGGATCTTATCGGGTTTGTCGCTGGCGATTAAACACGCGATATCAATAACCTGAGGCAAAAACGATTTGCTGAAATCGCCGAACATACCCTTCCGGCCTTCCGGCAGGTTCATGAAGATGCGGAAGGACACCAGATCGCCGCCGTTTTTATTCTTGATGAAATCACTGACGCTTTCAACCATTCCCCAGTAGCGCATCGGTAATGCCGGAATCAGTTTATTGCTGTTTTTGATATCCAGGCCGGCAATAATGCCGCCGTCAAGTTCCGGCGCAACAAGCACCGCCCGGGCTTCATTAATCATTGCCGCGCAGTTTGCCGGAAATGCGGACAATGAAGAAAGTTCAAGCAGTCCGCCCCGGCAGTCCGCCGGGTTTTCCGGCAAATCACCGCATTTCATGCCCAATGCTTCAAAAACACGAAGCTTGTATGCCGCGCGCGGATCGTCCGGCGGCATGAACACGGTTTTGATTTCAGGTATAATGCTCATTATAATTGACCTTAAAGACTTTTTACTAATGGTTTGTATTTTTTCAGATAAGCGGCGTTCTTCTGATCGCCGCCCGGCGCATTGGCGCTGTTCCATACCGGAGCGGCGATTCCGCGTTCCACGCACAACCGGACTGTTTCGATTTCAAGTAAATGCGCGATGGTGAAGTCCACTATATTGGATACCGGAGCGATGGGAGTTGCGAATCCGGGAACGTTCACGATCGCGTCGCCTACCGGATTGTAATCATCAATGCAGACATCCGCGATATCGAACAGATTCTTTTTGGACGGATGGCGGATGAAGTGGTCCGGCGGCATCTCGTTCTGCCAGCAGGAACTGGAGACCGCGATGATTTTGACTCCGCGTTCCTTGGCTTCCAGCGCGGCGTCGATCGTCGCCGCGTTGATCCCGATATTGTGGAAAATAATCAGCAGATCATCCTGCTGCAAGTCGTAATATTTCATGATGGAGCGACCGTAGTTGACGCAGCGTTCCAGTTCAAGATATTTCAGCGCCTGATTGAATACCGACAACCCGGTTTCCATGATCGGATTGATGTTGCTGAATCCGCCGGCCCGGAAAAACATTTCCCCCATCACCAGAGTAGTATGGCCGCCGCCGCCGTAAACGCTGATCAGTTTGTCCGCGGCAATGGCATCCGCCATCAGCCGGGCCGCGGCTTGAATGTTTTCCGCCTGTTCCTCCTTGACCCGCATGATGTTCTTAAACGCTTTTTCCACATATCCGAAATCGTTCAGCATAGAATCCTCCGTTGCCGATTTATTTTTTTATCTGTTTAAACATCCATTCATAGAGTGCTTTATCTTTATATGAATAATCCCAGGCATTGTGCTTAACCTCCGGATATTCGGTATACACCGGACTGCCGCCTGCCTGCTTGACAGCTTCAATCATTGCACGGGAACGCTCGACCTTGACTGTCGGGTCAAGTCTGCCGTGAAACGCCCATACTGGCGTACTGGAAATCCTGACCGCGCTGGAGACGTCGCCGCCGCCGCATACCGGCACTGCCGCGGCAAAGAAATCAGGCTTTCTGCTGATAATATCCCAGGTCGCGTATCCGCCCATTGATGTGCCGGTGACATATACTCTTTTTGTATCAACCGGATAATCTTTGATTGTCTGGTCAATGATTCTGATCGCCGCGGCCAGTTCCGGAGTCGGTTCCGCCGACATTTTGTCGGTTTCAAAACTTGCCACCCATCTGCCGGTTTCCGGACATTGAGGCGCCAGCACAAAGCATGGATTGCTCTGCTGAATTTCCGGCTTCGTGAAATTCATTGCCAGCCATAATTGTTTCTTATTGTCATTGCCAATGCTTCCCATGCCGTGAAAAAATACAACCAGCGGATATTTATGCCCGGCTTCCAGTTTCGCCGGAATGAAAAGACGATAAGGCAGACTCCGGGCTCCGTCCTGCCACATGAATCCGTGGAATCCGGAAACAACATCCTGCGATGTTTTGACGGCGTTCCGCGCTTCGGCAAAAAGCATGAACGGAACGAAAGCTGTAATGATAAAAAGCATCAAATTATTTTTCATATACTTGCTCTCCAGCGCTGCCAATGCCGCGGCAGCATCACAATTATTTTTTCAAAACCCGTTTATAATTCTCGCCCAGGCGGTCCCACAGCTTCAGTGCGTCCGGCGCCGCCAGGACTGTGCCGTGGCCGCCGCGATAGGTCCAGCCCGCCAGCCGGTCCACGCCAAGACTTTCGTACAGATCCACCACGCGGTCCATCTGGGCGAAATCTTTGGGCTGCTTGTAATAATTCATAATCCAGCGTTCGGATTTCTTGCCGTACTTCCGGGCAATGTCAACGGTGCGTTTCGTAATATGCTCGAAGAATGATTCCGGCAGTTCCCAGGCAATGATGGTCGTTGAAAACACATCGAAATACGGACATGCCCCGACCATGTCCCAGTTGTCATAACCGCGATATTCTGTAACGTAATAGCTGTTCAAAGTAGCGTGGACGCAGCAGGTTATCTCCAGTTCCGGTTTTAATTCCTTTAACTTCCGGGACGTGCTTTCCAGGATAACCATGGCCTCGCGCCAGCGGAATTGCTTGACATCGTCAGACATTATTTTGGGCATTTCATAGCCGTAGTATTCCTGGAATTTTTTCATGCATACCGGACAGCGGCATGACCAGTCGTCCGCGCACCCGCCGGTGATCGAAGCGTAAGATTTAGGCAGCGCATAGTGCGGCTCGTCCCAGAAAAAACCGTCGGCGCTGGTTTCCTGGGCCAGCGTCAGGCAGAAGCGCTGAAAGTAATCGCGGAATGAACTGGTGTTGAAGCACGCATTTACCAGCTTTTCGCCGGTCAGGGCCGACACCTGGCGGTTTTCAGTATTGTTCTGAAGGAACAGGCTCACCTGCTCGCCGCCGAAGTATTTGCCGATGCCCCACGGATCTATCAACACCCGCAGTCCCAATTCATGCGCCTTATCCACAATTTTCGGAATATTCGGACGCCAGAAATCAAAATCAAACTCCGTTACCGCCAGAATCACCGTGGTGCAGCCATGCGCCAGCATTTCCCTGAAATCCGACTCGGCATGTTCCACGTAATTCAGTCCGTAGTAACTTATTGCAGTTTGTGTTATAGCCATGCTTGTATCCTTTTTACTTAAACTAGTTGATATGCATAATCATGCGTTGCGAATTCCGGATGTTTCTTTGCCTCAATATCTTCCGTGCTTTCCCGGATAACCAGGTTAGGTTCGAGAAAACACGAGAACTGTTTGCTGCTGCTGTCCCCGCCGCTGATTTTGCGCTTCAGGCGTTCCACCGCGATCTGGGCCATATCTGAAATTGGATACGCCACCGTCGTCAGCGAGGGCATCATTGCCGAGGCCACCGGCAGATTGTCGAACCCGCAGATTCCCACATCGTCAGGAATTTTCAGCTTTAATTCGCGGCAGACCCGCACCATTTTGGCGGCCAGCAGATCATGAAAGCAAAATACCGCAACCGGTTTGGCAACAGTTGTCAGCATCATTTTCAGCGCCGACGTCGCATCGTCAAAATCTTTGGGATCGGCTTTGATAATATTTTCCGCCGGAACTCCGTGGCCCGACTCCGCGAGTCCGGTAATATAACCGTCAAATCTGGGGTTGGGATGAAATTGATTCAGCCCGAAATAGCCGAAGTTGCGGTAGTGGTTGTTGACAAAATGATTTGCCACCATTCTGCCGGCGTTGAAGTTATGCACCAGTACCGCGTCCGCCTCCGAACCGTCCGGACGCCGTCCGACCAGAATATACGGAGTATGGAGCGATGCATAATACTGCACGGACTGGTCGTCCTGAACCGGGCAGATGATCATCCCGGCAACGCCGGCATTCCGGAACATTCCGATGATTTCTTTTTCCCGTTGAAAATCGTAATTGCTGCTGCCCATCATCAGTTTAAAGCCGGCCCGCCCGGCAGCCAGTTCCACTTCCTTGGCTAAAATCGCAAAAAACGGGTTTTCCAGATTGGTGACCACCAGCCCGATCAGATTATCTTTTATGTTTGACTGCTGAGGAGCAAATAACGCGGCATCGGTTAATATATGCTTGTTGCCTTTTAGTATAACAATGCCGTCTGCTTTAAGTAGCATCATGATGCGCTGGGCTGTCTTCAGCGACACGCCGCGGGTATCGGCAATGGCCCGCACGGAAATGAAAGAATCGCCCGCAGTTCCGAATTTGCCGGACAAAATATCCTTTTTCAGTTCCTCTTTAACCCTGAGCGCTTTCGGCAATTGATTTATCAGACTAATATTCATTAAAAAACTGCCCTTCCTAATCCTTTGTTGTATTAAAGTATAACATTGATTCGCGAAAAAGTCAATACCTTTGCCGGAAATCATTTAAAAAAATCTGAGAATATGCGATAAAAGAATTATTATTTCAGCAGTTTCTTGCTTTTGTCATCGAGATTCTGCTGCGATGCCAGCTTGGTCAGCATTTTGTTGGTCTGCTCGATAAGCTCTTCGTCGGTGTTGGTGATAAAAGAGCCTTCAGGCGGCGTGAACATGCCCATGAAAGCGGACCAGAACGGGCGATGGGCCTTTCTTACCATTTCCAGCTCGTTCCTGATTCTGAACAGATGCTGCACCGGGGTGCGCCTGCCGCCGATGTCAAGGGCGGCGCGGTAATGGAACTTGGCGGCGCTGTATTCGTGAAGCACCGCCAGACAGCGGGCCAGATAAATCCGGTAGATGATATTGTGCGGCGACAGCGAAACGGCATTCTGCAGAAACGGTTTGGCCGCCCGCACACGCTTTTCGTGAAACAGGTTCTTGCCTTCGCGGAAAGTCATGAAAACTTCCGTTTTGGCAAGGTCCATCAGCAGGGTCGCCAGACTGGTCTTTTCCGGATAAGTGTTGCCGACAATGAGTTCTTCCAGGATATCGTCGGCCACGGCGTCCATGATTGACGCTTCCTGCGCAACTCCGCCTGCCGCCCCGGCGGCGGCTTCGTCATTGAAAAAGCGCTGGTCGTACCGGCGGCGTTTGTCGGGGTCTGAAAGCACGTCGAACGCCGAGACCAGGATTTTGAATTCTTCGGTTTTCCGCGGCGAGTTGTTGAAGCGGTCGGGATGGCATTCCTTGGCTTTCCTGTAGTAAGCCTTCTTTAATTCCTGGAAATTGCTGCTGCGCTCGACTCCCAGAATACTGTAATAGTCTTCGATTCCAGCGGCCATTTGCTCTCACCGTTTAGCTGTTTCAATTATTATACCGGACACCGGGCTAAAAGCAAGCGGAAGATTGCGGATTTTTTCCCGCCCCGGATTATACTAACTGCTCGGCATATACCGGTAATTGCCCTTCGGGAATATCGCGGGAACCAGCACCAGCAGCAGGCAGACGAACAGGATGGCGCAGCCGTAAACCAGAAACAGCGTCTGGTAATGCGATATTTTCATCGTGCCGATGAACCATTCCGGCGCCAGCATGCCGGAGCCGAGAATCAGCGACGCCAGCAGCCGCGAACCGCCGGTCCCGGCGGAGAAACAACTGCCGCAGAAGGCCATGGACATGGCTTTGTTGTTTGGCGATGCCAGTTCCATCATTTCTGTTGAAATCGCGATTGAAGAGCAGGCGGCGGCAAATCCGTAGGTCGCCAGCAGGGCGGTGATCAGGATTAAATTGAAGACCGAGTAAGTTCCGATAAAAAACAGTGTCAGATTGACGAACGCGAAGAAAAAATGAATGCACAGCAGCATGCGCTTGATGCCGATCTTGTCAATGATTTTGCCGGCGGTAAGGAAGCCGAGCAGGGTGCCGACCAGGGCAATCGAGGAAATGATGATGATGATGTTGTCGGCGACCAGCAGCGATTTTTTTATGTAGATGAACGTGAGCGGCGGGGTGGAGTATGCCGCCAGATAGAGGCAGCAGATATATACCGAAAAACCGGCCAGCGATTTGTTGGCGATTGCCTCGGAAATACCTTCCGTGAACGAGATGTTTTCCTTCTCCTGGTGTCCGTCCGGGATTCGGCCGATATAATACATTCTGCCCAGCAGCCCCAGCCCGGAAACGGCGATGATGACCTGAAGCATCCAGATTTCCGGATTTTTCCCGATGATCAGGCCGCAGACGAAGCAGAATATTACCGCAAAGGTCTGCCAACTGAAACGCATTACCCCGAAAAAATCGCTGCGGTCAGACTTTACGAGAAAACCGTCCAGCAGCGGGAACCAGGCCGCCGCATACACCGTCATGCAGACCGAAAACATGATAATGGAAAGCAGCAGCACTGCTTTGGCATAGCCGTGAAACCAGGGGCAGGCGGCCAGCAGCATAATCATGACCGCTCCGATGGCGGTGAACTGCATAATGGTCTTCTTGTAGCCGAGCTTGCCCGACAGGAAGGCCGCAGGCACGAGCAGCAGGCAACTGGCGATTCCCTGGGTTGAGGTGGTAATCATGGACAGCATGTCGCCGGCACCGAGGATCGTCGCGAACAGAATGATGATCGCGCTGTCCTGGATCATAACCGAAGACAAGGCCCCGTAACATGCTGATTTTATCGAGTCGCGCTTTGCCCCGGACCGCTGCTCCAGTGTCAGTTTTTCCGCCGCTTCCAAATTATTGCCCGTCCGTTTGTCATTTTAAATATCGAAACAATCATTTTACTCCACCCGCATCATTTTTCAATGTTTTTTCCCGTTCATCCGCATCATTTTCCAATGTTTTTTCAGACGGACGGACCCCGGTCAAACGAAAAATGTATTTGCATTTCGCCCGGCCGCGGGGCATATTTTAGTATGGGGAACATTAATATGCGTTTATTGAGAATTTTTCTTATGGTTGGCGCGTTGAGCTGGGGAATATGCATTGTCGGCGTATTTCTCCCTTGGAGCCTTGCCGTTGAGTATCTTCAGGAACTCGGCGCCGGAAATCCTGGTGCAGACCCGATGTTGAACTACTGGTTCCGGATGGCCTGCGGCGGATTTTTTATGATTGGCTGCATGTTTGCGTCCGCTGCGTATAATCCCGGAAAATACCGGGTGCTCATCCCTTGGCTGGGATGGCTGAGTATCATTGAGGGGGGTATCATCGGAGTCCACGGCTTGCGGCTTGGCCTGCCGCCGCTTCCGTTTTACTGCGATACCGGATTTTGCTTACTGGTTGGCGCGGGCATTGTTATTCTTCATCGTAAAGTCAGCAGGGAGATAATGATACAGGAGGTAAGAGATGAATATGAAAATGCATGTTAAGGTTCTGATTGCACTGGTAATATTGGGCACATTGGTCTTTTCAGTCCGGGCAGTCCCTCAAACCAATCCGGATGATAAAATCAACGCTGAAACCTACCGGCTGCTCCGGGAGAAAAAAGTTAAAGGCTGTCTGAACCAGGCTCTTTTAAGAGAATGCGCAAGTGCGTTTTCAGAACTGACCGGCATCAAAATCTTTTTAACGGCAGAGGTAAACAGTTTGCCCGGCATCGCGGTGGATGTCAACGATGACGCCGGAGCAAAGAAACCGATGGGCGAAGTCCTGGATTCAATAATATCCTTCGTTAATAAGGAATATAAGCTGAATCTGGAATGGAAAGTGATAGACGGCATTGTGGTGATAAAAAAAGTCAATGGCAGCACAGTTCTCTCGGACAACTCCGAACCGGCCGGCTAATCCGGAGAGCCCCCATTCCGCAGAATGCTGACCGTAAATTTTAGCTCCGCAGTATCAGTATATTAATAGTCTTTAATTCCATATCATTTCTTACCCGTAACAGCGCCAGCGGAGCAGCATATTGAACTCGATATTGAAGCATGGCAAGCACAAGGAAATGAAGTTTACCAAGCAACGAAAACACCAAAGCTCAGGTTTGCCCCAGATTTCCATCCTGGATGAAAAGGAATGTTGTATTCAAAGAATATGAATGATAAAGACGCTAAAAATTGTGATAAGATTTTCAAACGACATTTTGGATACCGCGACTGCGGGAGACCCCTGTGTGCAGAATGTTTTCCGGTGTAGTGCTCTCGCTCTGCGAGAGAGGTTCCGATCCCCGTCCGACACGGACGGCACTACAACAAAACCATTTTTGGACAGCCGACTCCTGCTATTAATATGTCGCTCCGCTGGAGCTGAATTCTGAATTTCCGGTTTTTATTCTGACTTTCCCATTTTGGACATTTTGGACAGCCAATAACCTCATTCTGGACATCAGCCTTGGAGGGTTGCCCGTCGTGGCAACCGTCTTCCGATCCCGGTTGTGACGGAGCACAACCCTCCATTCTGGACAGCCGACTCCGACACTTTGGAGTGTTCTTGAGCATAATGATTTCGGTGTAGCGTTCTCGCTCCTGCGAGAGAGGTTCCGATCCCCCGTCCGACACGGACGGCACTACACCAAAACTATTTTGGGACAGCCCATTCCGATACTTTGGAGTGTCTTTGAACATAAGGCATTTCAAGGTTTAAGATTTTCAAACAACATTTTGGACATTCCAGACACTTGTGTGCAGAATGTTTTCCGGTGCAGTGCTCTCGCTCTGCGAGAGAGGTTCCGATCCCCCGTCCGGCACGGACGGCGCTACACCAAAACCATTTTGGACAGCCGACTCCGACACTTTGGACACCCGTCCTGCACAACGGTTTTCGAAATCTGGGAGTTCTGAGAAGACTGGGAGTTCTGGGATATATCGCTCTCCCATTTTTCCCAGTTCCAGAAACTCCCATCCATAGGCCCCATTGGACCCATAAGACCCATAGGCCCCATCTGTCTTTCCCGCCGTCACGCCATGATCATGCGGCATGCGCCGGAACCGCTGCTCAACTCCGTCAGCGCCCAGACCAGGGCATCCATGCGGTCGGGGCTGGACTGGTTCATCTCCGGATTGTAACCGCACAACTGGTCTTCCAACTGGCGGAA
>JBAYIO010000066.1:0-33326 GCA_041665605.1 Victivallaceae bacterium
AATCCGGAAACTGCTTTTTATAATTATAGAATGATGAAAGTGCAATCCCCAGCCGCCAGGCAATCTGCAAATCGGTGTAGCCTTCGGCGGCATGGCGTTCGACGTCTTCCAGAAAACTTTCATTATACTTTGAGTTTACCGGAATGTTTATTTTTACCGGTTCTGCTGTCCGGACATCGCCGTCGCCGGCATATTGCGTGTTCCGCTCCAGCCAGCGGATGACGGCATTCACATCCGGAACGCGCCGGCGGATGGTTTTGATTTCGTGTCCGCTGTTCCCGCGCCTGACGGTGGTGACAAAACAGTTGCCCATCGCCAAATCCATCAGGCTGCCGTCCACCTTGTCTGCAACCGCCAGCCGCCCGGTCTCGACGGCGGCGGCGAATTCCGGAAACTGCCGCAGATAAACGTAAAACGAGTCATTGGAGATGCCCAGTTGCACCGCGATCTCCCTGTTGTTCAGCCCTTTAGCCGCGTATTCCCCTGCCCTGTCCGGAAAACTTTCATCATATTTCAGTTTTGACATTTTTCGGTCTCCATTTTTAAACTTTGTCCCGGCGTCGTTTCTCTACATATAGTAAATTTGTCAACGCAAACGGCGCAGATGAGTTCAAATAACGCGAAAAATGCGGTTTTTAAAAGTGGCAGATTTTACGGCAAAAAACCGAACGGTTTATTATGATTGCACAGCAATCTTCGGAGTGCGGCACGCCTGCGCCGCTTTGGATTGGGTATGTCGCGGATATTCAGCCGATGCCGGGATATGGAAGTTCTACAGCAGAACCAAAGCGGCGCAGGGTCGCCGCACTCCAAAGTCAGGCTTTGCCTGACAGACAAAAACAGCCGAAAGCCGACGGGCCGTCGGCATCCCCGAAAATACATCCGTCCCGATATTCAGCAGATGCCGAAACAGAGATGTTTTGCCGGTTCGGCTTATGTGCTTTTACTTGGATATTGGATATTCCGTGTTCGATATTGGATATTCAAAAAACGGCTTGAAGGAGTTTGCAAAAGGGAAAAAGCAGAAAACAGCCCAAAGCCGACGGGCCGTCGGCGCCCCCGGAAAAATTCCGCTAATTATGCCATTGCGAAAGCAAGCGGCTTGATGCTGGAAAAAACTTCCGGTTTTTCGTGCGCAAGATGCCAGAGATCATAGTTAGCCTGGAGATTCATCCACAACTGGGGAGTTGTCTTCGTCGCCTTTGACAAACGCATCGCCATTTCCGGAGTCACTGATTTGTGGCAGTTTATTATTGCAGAAACCGCCTTGCGGGATACTCCGATATCTCCGGCAAAATCAGTAATGCTGATTGCCGAACCGGATAAATACAGTTCCTTTAATATTTCTCCGGGATGCGACGGGCAGGCAGTGCGCATGGTCGCATTCAAAACTTTTTCTTTCGCCGTATTCATAGATTTGTCTCCATTGACATTTAAATATATTTAGTGATAGTCTTTATAATCAACAATATAAACATTGTTATTCTCAAATTTAAACACTATCCGCCAGTTGCCGGATACTGTCACCGACCATATATTGTCCTTTTTCGGTTCCAGCAGATGCAGACGGGAACCTGGAAAATCAACATCATCAACAATTGTCGCCGCGTCAAGCAAATCCAGAATTAATTTCAATTTGCGCGCATGCTGATGTTGAATTCCGCGCCAGTCATCATGCTCCCAGTACAGCTTTAAACCCTTATGCTTAAAACTCTTTATCATTGTTAATCCTTAAAATCAACTTTATTTGCTGAATAAGTGTAACCTGTAGAGTTACAAAAAGCAAGATGGATATCAAAATAATTTTGTCTTTTTTATATAAATAAAAGAACCCGGATGGATAAGCAATGGAGGAAAAACCTGAACAGCTTTTATAACTTCCGAAGATCCCCTTTATGTTGTTCCAATTGTATATCAAGGCAATTGTAAATTGGAACATCTAGAAAATTGGATAATGATTCCAATATTTTCCATTGTGGTTCGCCTTGAACTGTTATGGTTTTCCTTTTTATTCCCTGAATAGCTTCATTGTCTTTATATATAATATTATGTTCAAATGGAATGCAATCAAAACCACGGATTTGAAAGCAAACTTGTAATCCTAAAATATTTTTCATATTTATTGAAAAAAAATCCATATTCTCTCTAAAAAATAAAACTTTTCCGGAGGATTTATCAAACTTCACTTCAAAATCTAATTCATGAGGAACCATAAAATGTAAAATACGATTATTGGGAGATAATAAAACAACGTTTTCATTTATAACTGAAGTAGACAAGTAATTATTGGTGCTACATGCATTGATTTCATATAAAGCATCATAAGAGAGATATAATGGTAAATCTTTAGTTGTTTTAACTTTAGTTTTACTTTTTCGTCTAATATAGTTTCGCGCTCCATTTGAAGCTATAATAAGGAAAGTAACAACAACGCACATACCCAAAAACGTAAAAAAAATAGAAATATATAAGTTCATATTCATTCTCTAATGCTCTGAGAGTTTCAGGCATCCCATTTCTTTTTTATCTGGCGGAGATAGGCGGGATGGCGGTCCAGGTAGAATGACAGCGCTCCGGCAAAATTTTTGCCGATCACGCCGTCAACCAGCATCTGGCTGATGTCTTTTTCGCGCTTCAGGATGAATTGTGAACGGATCAGGATGCGGCGTTCCTCCTGTGACATTTCATGTATGATAATACTCAGCGCATTGCCGGCCTGCGGCTGGTACATCCAGAAGTAGAGCAAGTCCAGGGCGTTGACTATCATGATGCGTTCCAGATCCTGATTGTCAATGGATTTGACCAGAGTTTTGGGCGATTTCAGCATTTCCAGAACGTCGTCTTCCGGGAACAGCACTTCCAGCCTGGCGTAAGTGCCGAAAAGCTGCGCCAGTTTGCCACGGTAGTCGCTGAGCCGCAGGCGGATATTCTTCATGCGGTCGGCGTAGCCTTCGATGACTGCGGCCACGCAGTCCGAGGCCGCTTTGGAGATGACTGCCGCCCACTGCTGGATGATGCCGGCCGCATTGGCGACGCCGCAGACGCCCAGGAATGCCGCCAAAGCCGTGCTGAACAGAATGGACAGCAGAATGGCCGGACCCGCACGGAAGAGATTGCCGATAACGGCGGTTCTGGGCAGGCCGCGGAACAGATTATGCCCGGAAATATAACAGCCGTTGACGAGAGCGATCACCGAATATACCGCTATGGGATTTTTATCGGCGGTCAGGCCCATGCCTTTGTTCAGCAGCAGCGTTTTCACACACAAATCCAGCAGCGGCACGGAAATGCCGGTATACATCAGCGAGTCGGCGATGCGCTGCCAACTGATGAAGTCATTCCATTTGAGCAGGTCGGAACGCCGGCAGCCGCCGCCGCCCAGGACCGCCTGGATGATGTTGCGCACCCCGGTGATGCCCAGCCAGATGAAAGCGCCGCCGTAGGCCAGCAGCCACCAGTCGTTGGTAAAGTAAAAAGAGAGGAACGCCGGGATGAAGCCCGTCAGCACCTTGATCGCGATCCGCAGATTGGAATTCAGGCAGTTCCAGTAGTCCACAAACGAGTACGGATGAAAAAGGGACACCCCTTCATGGGCCGGTTCGTCCCAGTATCCGCCGAGCGAGGCGATGTTGCTCTGCTGTCCGATTTGCGCGGCGCTGTCCTCGAACTGCCATTCGTCTTTTCTGGACAGGCCAAGCCCGAACGGGTAATTGAAGCGCCGGAACAGCGAGTTCAGCACATTGAACCATTTGCAGCCGGAGGCATATTTCGTGTACTTGGAACAGCGGGTGACTCTGGCTTCGACCGGGATGACTTCGCGGTTGCGGTCGCGTCCGCTCAGTATCCGCCGCCGTTCACGCCACGGCAGCGAGTCGGTGATGATCATCCCCATCCCGTGCAGCCGCCGGTAGCGGCCGGTGGAATCGCTGCCGAGCCGGGTTCCCAGCGGCGCCCCGGCGTAAAATTCAATCAGGGCCGGAATGTTCCGCAGGATGAGATGCAGTTTTTCCAGCCTCGCCTCCCGGTGCGGATCACCGGAGTGTCCAACCCGCTCAATGGTTTCGCGGATTATGTGCTTCAGCCTGACCACATTGCCGTGATTGATGGCCTGGCGCAGCGCGTTGATGGCGGCGATATCCGGACAGTTGCCGCTTTTGAAATCCTTGAGATTGAAAATTTCGAGATGCGTGACCCGGCCGGCGCAATCATAAATCACTTCGATCACGTCTTCCAATGTCAGCCCGCTGAGATTCAGGCAGAGGCGGCAGGCCGACGGCAGCGCATACAGTTGTTCGGACAGTTCCCGCTGCGGGAGCCGCATCACCGGCGGCAGTTCTGAAATGTTCTCCGGCATGGCGCCGCATGTCCCGCCGGCCAGGTATTGATCGTTGACGAACTCCGGCGACAGCAGGGCTGACTGTGCTTTGATTTGCGCCAGCTCTTCAGCGGAACTGTTCAGCAGGTCAAAATCCTCCAGCCGGCGACGCAGCAACGGCGCATACACCCCGTAGATGAATTCCGACAAATGCAGCATTGACGGCTGTCCGGCGCCCACCGATTTCAGGAAGTCATCTTCGCTGAGCTCCGGGCAGGCGACATGAAAACAGTCATTCATCTCCAGCCGGGCGGCGGCGTTAAAATGTTTGAACTGCGCCATGACCTGACGGGTCCGCCACTCGCTGGCGGCGGCGGCCCCGGCGAAGAACGCCTTCACTTCCGGCTTTTCAAGAAACGCCAGGAAATTTCCAGTTGACGAGAATCCGCGCGGAGTCCAGATCATATCCACAAATTTGCCGCGCCCGGCCGTCGAATATTCCACCCCGATGCGGATGTCAATGCCCATGATCTCCGCCGCCTGCAATAACTCGCGCGCCGCCAGCGGCGGCACGTAACTGTAATAAATCACCTGCAACTGGCGGATGCCCTTGATCCAGGCGTCCATGATCAGATGCGTCGGCGTCTTGCGCCCTTTGGTGTTGGCGTCATGCACATGGTCGTCAAATGTGGTCTGATTCCATGCCTCCGGCATCTCCAGCAGATGATAGCGCTGCAACTGGCGGCGGATGAAGCGCGGCTGCCCGATAAGCGCGATGCGCAGTTCATGCGCCAGCCGGAGCTGCCGCGGATGATCCCCGTTCGAACGGATCAGCATCTTCATGATCTGCAGCAGCACCCGCGCCGTATTCATTTTCAGCGAACTCGCATTGCCTTCCACCACTTCGTCGCGCAGCGATTTCAGCGCGCTGATCCGGTCATCCACCGCCGCGGCGCCCGGCGCGGCCGAATCCAGCAGCTTGAGCATGGCGTAAACCAGCCGGATCTCCTTCCGCGCCGCCAGTTCCTTGATCCCGCGCGGATGCAGATACGGCTCGAACAAACGCCGCAGGTGTTTCTGCGGATGCGCGCCGCCGATAATCTCGCTCAGCGCCTCCACCAGTTCGTAGTCGGCCTTTTCATACTGCAAAAATGTCAAAAATGGTTTCACGGTCATCCTGCTGTGTAACTGAGATTTGAAGACACATTCCGGCTGCCCTGCCTTTGCAGGAGCAGACAATGAATCAGTCGAAGCATAACAATGAATGCTTAATCAGAAGTTACAACCGGATTCCCGGAAATTTTATGTCAAAATGGCGGAACGGCTCCGATTATCCCGGCAAGCTGGACTGAGGAAACCGGGGCAAGCTTTAGCGCCGGCATTTTCTGAGCTTGAATAATATTATCTGTCCGGCTATATTGAACTTGGAAACAAGCGCCGGGGGAGTGGTAAGCAAAAAATGATAATGGCAGTATTGTTAATAATAATAATTTTGGGAACAGTCTTCTTTTTCCCTTTTTTCGCCGGTTTGTTAATTAGACTGTTCTGCAATAATAGAACTGTAATCATTTCCTGCAGATTAACCATTTGCATACTGTATGGAATATTATTAATGCGGAATCACTATAATATGGGTATAGACCAAATCACGAAGCAATATCCTTTAATAATAATTCCGGAATTTATTGTACTTTTTATTTACAGTAATTTTCTCGCAATACTTGGAATTGAAGTAATTGATAATTTTAAAGCGAAGGCCATCCGGTCTCCCCAAACAGCAAAATCAATGACTAAAAAATGGTTAAAGTATGTGGTCTGTATCATTATATTCATATTTATGATTTATGTTATTGAGTGGATTTTTGGATTTATCATAATTGGAATAGCAGTAATATCGAAATCTTACGGTTTCGAACTTCCGTGGATATTTATGCATAAACTGGGCTTTCCTGTTTCACTCGTCTGCTCTTTCTTTGCAACTCGCAAGTTGGTTAAACATCGCAGAGTGCAGGCTTTCATCAATGCTGACAGTGAAGAGAAACTGCAAGTTCAGGACGAGAAAAAGAACTAAAAAATCAAAGTTCTGAATCCGAAACAAAGCGGAAAGTTTTGGGCGTTAAAGAGCAGTTTTCCGGTGCATGCAGAGTCAAAAAACAATGAATTAATGCACAAAAATACCGAAGACAAAGTTTTCATTGTACCGCGCGCTAATCTCCACCAGATACCTTAAAGGAGACGGGCCGTATCAAATTCTGATACACCCCGTCATTAATTAAATCAAGTTTTTATTATCAACAGTCAGGAGCCGTTCAAAAACAACCTTTACAACTCCTTAACGGACGTAATTGCCGGATTCGTCCTTTATTGCCAATCCGCCCACCATGCTGTAAGCTCTTTTTCCCCATAGAAAATTATTCGGGTCAAGTGTTTCTTCGAGTGTTTTGGCTGCCGCGTGTCCGTCGGCCATCAGATAGTTAGCGCGTTTATTATGCCTGTCCCATTGCACATATTTGATAAGAGGGGTTTGATAGTCCGGATGCACAAATGAGGCCTCTTTGGCGGAAGCTACAGTAACAGCATAAAGCTGATACGCCGATGCCACGGCTGTAGACGCCTGATACATGGAGGCCCCTGACGCATTAGGGGATATCGCGTTGGCAGGACTGTAAGAGTAACCAACAGAAGGCAGGGGAGGATAGACAAGTCTGTTTATATTATCAGTATATTCCGCCAGAAAAATTTCCTGAGATGGCACTCTAAGTTCAGAATCCTTGACCAGTTTCAACCACGGCCTGGCATATGGGCCTGTCATTGTTCCCATTTGCGGCGTGATAAGTTCGTTCGTGCAATAGCTCATATTGGGAGCCTGCATGTCTAACACCGCAACACCATCATGTGATGGCTGATCCGGCGGACATTTCACTGGTTCCCCCCAATAATTTTTCCCTTGCTGCCCCAAGCCTCCGCTTCCTACATGGAAAGGAGCCCAGCCGCCATTCGCCATTGACGGGCATGCAAAAACTTTATTTTGTTTAATGTAATTACGGGCCATTCCGCTCCAATGCAGATATCCGCCGTCGCCGCTAAAACCATTTAGAAAAAAGTATGCCGCCGGGAATAAGCCTCTCCAGTCATCCTTGTACATCGTCAATCCAGTCCCGATTTGTTTTTCGTTGCTAAGACACGCGGAGGCACGACCTTTTTCTCGCGCTGCATTCAGCGCGGGCAGCAACATGCCGGCAAGAATTGCAATAATAGCTATGACCACCAGCAACTCAATAAGAGTGAAACAGTTACGACGTTTAATCATTATTCTCTCCTCTGTTTTTCTCGGTCTTCTGTTATTATTTCGCTATAGTAAAATCTATATCAAAGTAATCTGCAAAAATTACTTTTCAACAGAAAATTCAACAAAGAAAATAAAAATTTTAGTTAGAGCGTAAAACCGGGCAATTGTAGTCAAACCTGAGCTCCGGTATATTGCGGCAACTAATTATTTCTGAAGTTCCGGTCGATGAGGCGGAAAAATCCACCACGGGAGCGCCGGCTTGTCCGCCTATGGAGGATCGTCTGACCGGCGTTAATAAAAATATTCAAACAGCCTAAAGCCGACGAGCCGGCGGCGTCCCCGTAAAGAGGCCTTTGTCTGAGTAGACTACGATCTGAATGACTTGCCCGTCGGCAAGCCAGAACAGCATTCCCAGCTTTGACGGATAAATCAGTTTTTTCGAAGTTGCGGTCCTGGTGACGGTCTGTTCAGGGTTGCCATAGGCGGCAATCAGTTCCTGTTCAGTCGAACCGATCCGTATCCCTTTGCCGGTTGCGCCATTAAATCCCTTATTAAAGCGCACCTCTCTTACTTTCCCGTCCCCATAGACTAAGCAATTCACATTCGCATCCGGCAGCACGATCAGGTAATTCTGCCCTTTGAGCAGTTTTGCCGCTTCCTCTCCGGGAGCATTGACTTGCACCGGGTTCTGCCAGGCAGCCTGCGGCGCACCGAGTTCCTGATCTTTATTTAAGCGCACCTCTGTCACCGTCCCGTCCTTGTTGACAAGACAATTAAAAACAACATTCGGTATTACGATCACATAATCCCGGCCTTTGAGCAGTTTTGCGGTTTCCTCGCCGGAAGCATTGACCAGCACATGGTTCCAGCCCTCGCCTTCTTTGATGACTTCTTCTGACCTGGCGGCGGCGGCGATGATGGTCATTGCCGCAAGCGCAAGAATTATTGTTTTCATTTTTTCCATCTCCTTGCTGCCCAAACTTGGGCATGGGGTTTACGTTAAAATTACGCAATTTCCAGCTTTACAGAACACTAGCGGCTAAGCTAAACCTTCTCCGGCTTGATTCCCACGGGCAAATCGCCAATCAGGATATTGGGATTAATGCCGTCTTTGGTGATAACTATTTTGGCGTTATCCTTCAGGGATTTCTCCACCATCTCTATCTGGCGGAGTTTCTGGGCGTTGCCGATAAAAAACTTTTCCGCGGCTTCATTTACTAATTGTATCGCCTGCGCCTCGCCTTCGGCTCTCAGGATATTCGCCTGCTTTACCCCGTCGGCCTCCTTGATGGCCGCGCGCCTGGCGCCGTCGGCTTTGGTTTCCACAGCGGTGGCAAAATCTATCGCCGCATCTTTGGCATTCTGAGCCTGAATAATATTGTTCATTGTTTCCTGGACAGCCTGCGGCGGAGTGATGTCTTTCAATTCAACCCTGACTACTTTCAAACCCCAGTTTTCGATTTCCTTGTCAATCGTTTCAGCAAGCAGTTTATTAAGCATGGCCCGCTGGCTGTTGACTTCCGTGAACTTCATATTGCCGATGACATTTCTGGCGGTAGTCTGGGCGAGCATGATTATCTGTGATTTGTAATCCTCCACTTCATAATAGGACTTTTTCACGCTGTCTTCATCATTTTTCACTTTATGATACACCACCAGCTCCACTTTGGCATTGAGGTTGTCTTTGGTGATTATTTCCTGCGACGCGATATTCGTCATCCGTTCCGTGATGTTCCGGTATTTCGAGTGCTCGATAAACGGGATGATCCAGTTAAAGCCGACTCCAAGAAAACGGTTGTATTTGCCGAGTCTTTCGATTACCCCCCGGTAAGTGGGCTGAACGATTCTGATACCCGACAAAAAGAATATCACTGCCACGATAAATGCAATAATTGCGATAACTCCCAAAGTACTCATACCGGCTCCTTTTTGACGTTAAAAGTGGTTCCTGCATAAAATGAGCGGATAATGGTTAATCCCTCTCCTCTGGAGATATACTGTATTTCATCATTTAAGAATTGCAAACTGGCGGAGATGAGAAGAAACCGGTGGCAACCTTTCACGTGGACTTGGGAATCAATTATAACTGCACACAAACATCGAAGCCAAAGTCTGCCCCGATAACACTTAATAAAGACAAAGAAAAGCCCGGCTTTTACGACCGGGCTTTTGGTAACTCAGGCCTCTTGTAACTGTTTTTCCACGGCATAGGCAATGAACCGGGAACGCTGGTTGGTTTTACCAGACAACTTCTGATCAAGTCGGTAAAGAATATCTTCAGGCATAGAAATATTGAGACGTACCGCATGAGCCCTGGGCAACTCAACCGCCAAATCAAAGATGGTCTTGACGCTGGAGCGCGGATAGTTCTCAATAATATACTTTTCTATTGCCTCGATGCCGGATGCTTCAGGAACGTGATCAACTTCCTCCAGATAATTCTCCATTCCCTGTCGCATATTTTCAATCGCTTCCGCGAACGTATCGCCAGCGCCCATAACTGTCTTTAGATCCGGACTGTAAACCCCATAGCAACTATTCTTATCTTTTTCAACGATAATAAAATAATGCTTTTTCATAATAACCTACACTAATTATTGATTTATTTAATTTTTTATTGATTTTATTGATTTTATTGATTTTATTGATTTTATTGATTTTATTGATTTTATTGATTTTATTGATTTATTTAATTTTTTATTAGTGATTGATTCGTAAGTGCTTGGTTTACTTTTTCCTTAACGTAATTCCAGCCATTTTCAGGATTTGATGCACCGTGCCTAGTGGCAAATCCTTCTTCGGATGCGGGATGGAAACCGTTATCCCCCCTTTTTTATAAATCCGATGATCGCCTTTGCCGCGCCCTTTCTGCCATACAAAACCGTTTTCTTCTAACATCTCTATCAGGGTACGACTGTTCAAAATCAACCTCCATAATAAAAAAGTTATTTATTCATTACGAATAACAGTTCCCAATAAACAGGAACTCCGATAATTGATATTATACACAATATTTGTGTATAAGTCAAGAGCAAATAAAAATATTATGCAAAGAGGAAAGTCGCGACTCGGGCTTTAATAGGGATATACGACAACTCGTCCGGACCTATGATTTTCGCGCCAGCGCCACGAACCAGCGGTGCGAGTTGTAGATGCTGTCATGCCGCCATTTTTCCGGCGTAATCTCCCACTTGCGGAGAAAATTACGGATCAGCAGACTGTAGTTCGGCCCGCTCCATGGATCATGCATATAGACGCGCCCGTCGCGGACGCCGAGAAAGACCACATAATGCGGCACGTCGGCCAGTACCAGCAGCGTGATCTGCCATCCCGTCGCTTTAAGTTCAATCAGTTCTTCCAGCGAGCCTGGTTCCCGGGCAATAATGTCCAGAGGGTAATGTGCCGCCAACTTGTGCCAGTTATCCCGCGGCGTGCCCTGATGAGCGGCGGCCTCCATGATGGCAATAAGTTTTTCTTCGGTCTCCTCGATGCCCATGGTATGGAGCATCATTCTGGCGCAGGCCGGACCGCAGGAAAACCCTTGTGTCTGTTTATAATACCGCATGTTATATCTCTCAATTTGTCTTTCGTTTCTTATTTGATAAAAAGCTTGGAAGAAGATTTTAACGCAAAGACGCGAAGACGCAAAGAAGAGAATCTTTTTTAAAGTTTGGCGGCGCCAAATTTTAAAAACGTTTTTTCCATTTTGTTTTCCTTGGCGACTTTGCGCCTTTGCGTTAAAATTAAGGTTTCTAAAACACTTCGAGATAATACTGGAAGTGGTAGGTTCCGCCGCCTATGCGGTATTCCGGATAGGTGTCTTCGCCGCAGGTGGCGGTGCCGACGCCGCGCTGACGGTAATCGATATGCACGAATACTTTATTCCGCGGCTCCAGTTCATTGGTGTGGAGCGCCTTGAACAAGTCGGCTTCCGAAAACCTCGACGCGGAGAAATCCATGAGCTCGGGGGCGGTGATTTTCACGCCGCCGCCTTTGCCGGTGATGTTCGCCCATCTGACCGCGGTATGGTTGCCGCATTCCTGGGGCATGACATACGGCACATATAATTCATCAACATCGGCGGCATAGCGTCCGACCGGATAGCCGGCGTCACGGTCGCAGTAATTCTCCTGCGGACCGCGGCCGAACCATTCGATCCGGCGCAGCTCCAGCGGCAGTTCCAGCGTAACGCCGAGGCGCGGGATGTCTTCGAGTTCCCTGTCCACTTCAAAGGTATTGTCCACCTTGATTCTGCCGTCCGGCGTAACCGTGTAGCAATGGACGTGCTTCACTCCGCGCCCGGTCTTTTTGTTTTCGGAGCGCTGGGCAATGACCACCTGCACCGTATCCCCGCAGGCGGCTGCCTCCACCGACTGGGTGGTGACCGTCATTTCATTGAGTCCGGCGGCGAGCCATTTTTCCACGACTTTCTGCGATTTGCCGATATACGCCTTGATGCCGTCGTTGTCAGTCGGGGCGCGCCAGAGATTGACGCGCGGGCCGGACAGCAGCGTTTCCCTGCCTTTGAATTTCAAAGAACTGAGCGAACCCGATTTTTTGTCAAAGGCGATGCTGACGGAGTTACTGGAGATATTGATATATCTGGCGCTATCCGTAACTTCCAGTCCGGCCGTTTTAACCGGCGCGGGTTTCGCGGCGGCTCCGGCATAGGGCATCCTGAACTGTTCCCAGGCGGTTTCATGCCCGGCGGCGGCCCATACGGTCTTTTTCGCCAGCGTGAAACGGACGTTCAGAAAACATTCCTGTCCCGGTTTCATTTCCGGTTTCCGCACCGGAATCCGGATTTCCTCCGATTTGCGCGGCGCGGTGGTCAGCGCCGGCAGTCTGCCGTGCTGGACGGTGACGCCGTCAACCTGGAGTTCCCAGGCAATGTTGAATTTTTCCAGTGTGGTGAAATATTCCTTATTGGTGACTTTGATTCTGCCGCAATTCAGGTCAACGGCTTCGAGTTTTACCGGCTGGGCGAGTTTCTTGAACTCATACATGGCCGGATGCGGGGTGCGGTCCGGCCAGACCAGTCCGTCTGCGCAGAAATTATGGTCGTTGGGTTCGTCGCCGAAATCGCCGCCGTAAGCCCAGTATTCGCGGCCCTTCTTGTCTGTCTGTCTGATGCCGTGATCGATCCATTCCCAGATGAATCCGCCCTGGAGTCCGTGGTATTTGTCAAAGGCGGCGAAGTAATCCTTCAAACTGCCGTTGCTGTTGCCCATGGCATGGGAATATTCGCACATGATGAGCGGGCGGCGGTCTTTGGTGTTCTCCGCCCATTCGATGATTTTATCGATATGCGGATACATCGGGCAGATAATATCGGTAAGATGCGAGTTGTCATTCCAAACCTCTCCGCTGTAAAACGCATTGCGGCATGCGCCTTCATAATGAACCGGGCGCGACGGGTCGAAATGCCGGATCCAGCCGGCCATCGCGGCGTGGTTTTCGCCGGCGCCGGATTCGTTGCCCAGCGACCATTCGATCACGCAGGGGTGGTTTTTGTCGCGTTCGACCATGCGGACGGCACGGTCAAGAAACGAATTGGCCCACTGCGGATTCGTGCACAAATCCTGATAAAAAGCGTGATGTTCCAGGTTGGTTTCGTCAATCACGTACATGCCGTATTCGTCGCATAAATCATAAAATTCCGGGGCATTCGGATAGTGGCTGGTGCGGATGGCGTTGAAATTGAACCGCTTCATGGTTTCGAGGTCCCTGATCAACATTTCCAGCGGAACGGTTTTGCCCTGCTTATCATCGTGGTCGTGGCGGTTGACGCCCTTAATCAGCACCGGTTTGCCGTTGATCAGCAGTTCGCGGTCTTTCACTTCGACCCGGCGGAAGCCGAGGCGGCAGGCGGTGGCCTCCGCCGTTTTGCCGGACGGATCGACCAGCGACACGGTGAAGGTATACAGCGCCGGGTTCTCCGCGCTCCATTGCACCGGCGCGGGAATCACAGTTTCCAATAATACTTTCATTCTGCCGGGATCGGACGTCAGCGGATACCAGCCGCCGTCTCTCTGGACGCCGATTTCCTGCTCCAGCGGTTTCTCCAGCACGGGTTTGCCATCCGGCGAATAGAGACTGCAACTGAACTTCCAGCCTTTTTCCGGCTTTTGCGGAAAACCCGCCGCCAGATTCAGCTTCAGAACTCCATCCTGACATTTTTCGTCAAGCGTGGAGGAGGCAAACACGTCGCCGATAAATTCCCTGCCGGCGCTGTAAAGATAAACGCTGCGGGAAATGCCGGACATCCACCAGTGGTCCTGATCCTCAACGAAACTGGAATCCGACCATTTGACCACCATGACGGTAAGCTGGTTCCGCCCTTTAACGAGCCTGGCGGTGATATCAAATTCGGTGGCGGTCCGGGAGTCCTTGTTCGCGCCGGCCGCATGGCCGTTGACGTAAACGAAAAACAGTCCTTCCACACCGTCAAAATGCAGCACGGTGCGGCGCTGCGCCCAGCCGGCCGGAACGGTAAAGCTGCGGCGGTAAATGCCGGTCGGATTTTCCCGCGGCACATCCGGGGGCGGATTCGGCCAGGGCATCTGGACGTTGGTGTAATGCGGATAATCGTACCCCTGCATCTGCCAGCAGCCGGGAACCGCGATATTGTCCCAGGCGTTGTCTTTCAAATCGGGAGAACAGAAATTTTCCGGCGGATTTTCCGGGGTGGTCGTGTATTTGAATTTCCATTCGCCGTCCAGCGGCAGCACCCACGGCGAAAATTCTTTCTTTACCTTGCGCGCGGTTTTCTCATCGGAAAACGGAAACAGTGTGGCGCGGGGCGCCAGGCGGTGAATTCCGGGACAGTCCGGGCTTCTCCAGACCAGTTCCCGCAGTTGAGTAAAATCTTTCATGACTAACTTCTCCAAATAATAATATTTAACCCAGTTCGGGCGTATCGGTGAATTCCACCTGCTTTCCGCGCAGACCGTGCAGTTCGAAAACGACTATCTCATTAATGCCTTTTTTGAGCAGCGGCGCGGGCACGTACAATGTCTTTTGCGGCCCGATTTCCCAATAGCGGCCCAGATTGAAACCGTTGATCCAGCATGCGCCTTTATGACCGCCCGAAACTTTCAGGAAAGTATCACCGGCATTGTCAACTTCAAACGTTCCTTTATAAAATCCCGGATGGTTTTCGGGAATTTCATTCCTGCCGAAATTAAGTTTTTCCAGATTATCCAGCGGCAGTGTCCAGGTTTCCCAGTCGTACTGCTGCTGAAGGCAGATGCAAACTCCGCCGATGATGCCTTTATGCTCATATTTAAGCACAGGCGAATAATTGATCCGGCCCATATTCTCGACCAGGACGTCCAGTTGCGCGCCGCCCGCCGGGACGGATACCGGCAGCGACAGTTTCGCATCGTTGCGGCTGACGACGCCGATGAATCCGCCGTCAAGGAAAACCTGGCCGCGGTCATGCATCCCCATGAACATCAAGTTCGTTTCCGGGGCCGGTCCGCTCAGCCGGGTGCGATAGTGAATGAAGCCGAAATTCTGCCCGAAATGCTCCATCGGCTCCGGTTCCAGGGTCAGGCGTTTTCTGGAAAGGCGGTTCAGCGAGTCGAACAGTGACACGCATTCAGTCAGCTTGACTTTGCCGTAGGCCTTTTTGACTAACGGGGCCGGCGTGCCGAATTTTGCGTCAGGATTATATTTGGCAATGATTTTCTGATAGGCAAAATATTTATCCGTCGGATCGCCGCATTCGCCCAGCGGCGCGTCATAGTCGTAACTGGTTACGGTAGCCATATGTTTCTCTTCAACATTATTGGCGCCGCTCCAGAAGCCGAAGTTGGTGCCGCCGTGAAACATATAAAAATTGACCGATGCCCCTGCCGCCAGCATTTCATCGAGTGTTTTCGCCGCATCCGCTGTATTTCTGGTATGGTGCTCTTTGCCCCAGTGGTCGAACCATCCGTTCCAGAATTCCATGCAGAAATCGGGTCCTTCCGGACGGTATTCACGGGATTTCTTAAAAGCCTGCGCCGGATTGCTGCCGAAATTGACGGTCTGCAGCAGACCCGGCAGCGTTCCGCCCTGAAGGTAATGGTCGCCGGGGCCGTCGGAAGTAAAAAGCTGGACGTCAATGCCGTGACTGACCATCAGATCCCGGATATGCGCCAGATAGTTTTTATCTTCGCCGAAACTGCCGTATTCATTTTCCACCTGCATGGCGATGACCGGGCCGCCTTCAGTGCATTGCAGTTTTTTCAGCCGGGGAAGAATTTCGCCGTAAAAGCGGTCAACCGCTTTCAGGAACGGTTTATTCATACAGCGGAATTTGATGCCGTTCTTTTCCAGCAGCCAGGCGGGCATGCCGCCAAAATCCCATTCCGCGCAGATATACGGACCGGGGCGGACAATCACCATCAAGCCGAGCTTCCCCGCCGTCTGAATGAATTTTTCAAATTCCAGCATCCCGCTGAAATCGAATTTGCCTTCCCGCGGTTCGTGCAGATTCCAGCACATGTAAGTTTCAATCGTGTTCAGGCCGCATTGCCTGGCTTTGAGCAGGCGGTCCTCCCACAGCTCCGGCAGGACGCGGAAATAATGGATGGCTCCGGAAATAATCTGTTCCGGCTTGCCGTTTACCAGAAATTTCCCGTCTTTTACTTTAAAAGTCAACTTTTTCATATAATATCCGGGTATGATTATAAAAATGGTATTTGAATTTATTAAAATATAATGTTACTTTCCGGTTAAACAAATATTATTAATGGTAATGAAGATATGTTAAATGGTAAAAACATTCCATTTGTTCTGAAAAAGTGCAATGAAACCGCGCACCGGTCCATGGGCGGAGCCGGTTCGCGGGAAGGGATCGGCGCCGGATTCATGTATAAAGGCGGTTTGGCGGTTGACAACGTCAATCTGCGTTTTCCGCGTTATGTGCTGGTGGTGGTACTGGAAGGCCGCGGATATTATGTTGATGATCATGGTGAGAAATATCCGCTGGGGCCGGGCAGTTGTTTTCAGCGTCTCCCGCTGAAAAGTCATTCCAACTACATCGCTCCGGACAGTGAATGGAACGAGTTTTATCTGGAAACGGGGCCGCTGCTGTATCAGGCATTGAGCTCCATGCTGATCATCCGCGCCGGTTCGCCGGTTTCCTCGCTGCCGGTGGACAACGAACTGAAATGGCAGGTGTGGGATTTCGTCCAGGCGCTGAAAACCGCGGATGAAGAGAAGCTGCCCGAGCTGGTTTCACAGTGTGTGGGGTTGCTGGGCGAATGTCACCGCCGGATGCACGCGCCGCCTGAAGCGAAAGACCGGCTGCTGCTGTTTGAGGAGGCTTGCCGGGTGCTGGGCAGCGATTTTGACCAGCCCTGCGATCTGAATAAATTCTGCCGGAAACACGGAGTCGGTTACGAGTATTTCAGAAAAATGTTCAAAGCGCGCTGCGGAATATCGCCGTGGCAGTACCGGGTGCGGCGGCGGCTGGACCTGGCCTGCGGAATGCTGGGCCGTCCGGATCTTCCGGTCGCGGAAATCGCGGCGCAACTGGGCTACTCTTCGCCGTATGAATTTTCCGCTCAATTCAAACGATATATCGGAACCCCGCCGCTGCATTTCCGCAAAGGGAAACGGGATTAGCACAATGCAGGATTGCTTTTTGAGGCTATTGCAAGTATTATAAGCCCGGACAGAAACAAAAAAGGAGCTTGGGGTTATGCGCAAATCAAATTTTGCAGTTTTTTTCATAGTTATAGCCATCCTCGGACTTATTGTCTTTGCGGCGCTTTATTTCAGCCACCAGCAGAAAAATGATAAAGACGCCGATGCGTCGCTGCTGGAGAAAGACGGCAAGACCGCCGTAGTTATTCAGCCGGAAAAGGCCCTTGAAATGTTGAAAGCCGGAAACCGGCGCTATGTGACGGAAAACCGGATGAAAGATCCGGGCGTCAGCCGGGACGTGCGCAGGATACTGCTGAAAGGCCAGGCCCCTTTCGCCACGATTCTTTCCTGTTCGGATTCACGTTTTCCGCCGGAAGTATTTTTCGACGCCGGCCTGGGACAACTGTTTGTCGTGCGCAATGCCGGCAATCAGTTATCCTCCGACACTCTCGGCAGCATGGAATACGCTTCGCTGTTTTCCACCAGCCGGCTGATCGTGGTCATGGGGCACCAGTCCTGCGGCGCCGTCACGGAAGCGGTAAGGCTTATGCGCCAGCCCGGGCAGAACGTGACGCCCGCGATTAATTCCCTGGTTTGCAACTTGATACCGGCAGTGCTGATTGCCGGAAAACAGGACGTCAACATCTCCGAAGAAAAACTGATTAACGATGCTGCCAGGGAACATGTACGGCAGGTCTGCCGGGCAATTCTGCAAAGCAGCGAACCGCTTAAAAAGATGGCGGCAACCGGCAAACTGAAAATTACCGGGGCCTATGCAGACCTGGAAAGCGGGAAAGTAGAGTTCTTTCAGCCGTAAAACAGATGCTATTGTTTAACCGCTGATTTGGATTTTACATTTTGCGGGGAATGTTCAGCTTCCTCGGTTCCCTGATTTTCTATCATGTCCGGAATTGCCGCTTCATCCGGTTCCTTGCCGCCGGACACTTCCTCGGCGCCGACAAACAGCGGCGGAATATTACGGGAAATACTGCCTGCCGCAGATCCGCTTTTCTTTACCTGGGTTGCCGGACTGAGTTCCCGTAGGAACGAACTTTGAAAGTCGGACGGAACGGGCGGAGGAGGAGTATTCTGCGTAGCTGCACTGCCGGCATTTGCATTGCCGGTCATCCCCCGATCGCTTGCGGCGAACGGATTGATATTTCCGCTGCGGCCATTATAGAACAGATGGCTGCCCGGGAAAAAATCGGGCTCGGAGGTTTGACGCTGCTCCTGTTGCTGGCTGCGGTAATCCCAGGCGAAAATATCGTCACTGTCCCATGATTTATCCGATGAACGGGTATTTGTTTCAGCATTGGTTTTAGCTTTGATTAAATTTTGCATGTTGGATATTCCCAGCCCGCATACAAAAATCAATCCCATGAAAACAACCAGAATGGCGATCATGCAGACGCACATCTCAATGACTGCCTGGCCCGCCTGCGAATGTTTACTTTTATTCATGGATTTATGCTAATTTCCTGCAATAAGTTTAAGGTGCTGCCACGGAACTGCCGGTGGCCGGATAATAGACTTGATTGGCGGGATATTGCAAATTGATATTCGCTTTGATGCCGAAAAGCATCCCGAAGGTCTGTTTCATGCCGTCCGCGGTATCCTGGTCCTGATATTTTCTCATGGTGAATATATTGGTGTCGGCGGTACCCTGGCTGCTGATCAGGTTGGCCGCACCCAGGAAATAGAATGCATTTGAACCTGAACTTGCCAGGGGGATGTCTCTTAATTTGTTGTCTTCGGAAAAATCTGTGCGCAGAAGACTCATGATGCTGAACGGGGTCTGAAAAGCCTGATCCGGCTCGGTCGAATTGTAAATCATCTTGTCGTCCGGAGTGAATGCCAGTTCATCGCGGCGGCTGGTTTGACCGGACAGACGGTGCCCCTGGAATTCGTCCGCCGCCGGACTGGCATTGGCCTGGTCGCCGTAATCCCAGGCATATATGTTATAGCCCTGTCCGCCTTGATTACCCGCTCTGGAAACGGCTTCCGTGGCGGATTTGTTGCGGAGCAGAGTTTGAATGTTGGAAATGCCAATGCCGCCGACAATGACCAGCCCCAGAAAAACCGCCATGATGGCAATCAGGCCGACACACATCTCAACGATGGCCTGTCCCTGCTGCTGTTGTTTGTTCTTCATAGCTCACGCCTCCTTTATATTCTTCCCGGACCGGCTTTAGGCCCCTGGTAACCGGTAGTGCCGTATCCCGGTCCGCAGCGTTCCTGCTCATTAGTCCGTGCTTTGCCGCTTTTATCGGTAAGAATGTAAAAATTAAGGTTGTAGTATCTTAAATACGCGGGGTTGATTTTGTCCACAACGGTCTGATTATTGAGGTTCGAAGTGTAAGCCAGATCGTTAAAGATATAGACCTGCTGCAGCCATCCCGCCCCGTTTGGATTGGTGACGCTGTATTTATATGCGTCAGCAAAATAGGCGTTATTGGCGACGGAGCCGATGACATAGTTGTTATTGTACCCTTTTTTGCGGAAAGATTCGGTGTCAAGCTTCTGGACTGCCTGAAGATATAATTCCGACCCGGCCGGCGGCGCGACCGACGGCGTGTAAAGATCGTCCGCGGTTTTCAGCCAGATGATGAAGGCGCTTAACGGGTCGTCAGTGTTTTGCAGCGTATTGACATTGTCGGCAAACATGGCGATCGGAAACAGCGCAACATTATTAAATGCCGGAAGGACGATTTGCGCGTCCGTGGGCTTCATTTTACTGCCGCTTGCTCCAAGCTCCCCGATAGTCCTGGCGACTACCCCGGCTGGATAGCCGTCCTGGGAGGAGTCATTGCCCACCGGAACCCCTTTGTTGATAATCGTATCGCTTCTGGTCCGGACGGGAGAAGGGGCGCTGCCTTTCAGCGAGGCAGTCGCCTCCGCCGTCGCGTCCCCGGCATTTTTCGGCGCATCCATTTTTGATTCGAAACTATTGACCAGATTAATGGTCTGGCTGCATTCGGCATAAGCCACCGCGCCGTCATAATTTACATTTGATTTAATGTCGCCGCTCAGATAGCCGCCGTTCGATCTGTTCCAGTAACTGCCGATATAGTCCATTCTGGCGGAACCCCAACTGCTGTCATAAATGCACCAGGTGATTGGAGTAAGATCACCATTCAGCCAATCCTGACCGGGATTGCTGCCAAATGCCTTATTCAAGTAATAATCCCAGGAAGTAGCCTGTCCGGCCTGGTTATAATAGGAACCAACGCCGCTGTCCGCATCGTCCTTGGCAAAGGCTATTCCAAGAGTGTATATTTCACTTTGACCGGTAAAATTCGGGTTGTCGTATTGAATCTTCTGCCACCACTTGCCGGACCAGTAGGAATCGGGCTGCTTGATCAGGGAGCGCAACGGCATATAACACCACCACTCGCCTAATATCGCATTATAAAACACGCGGTCCTTGAACGCGTAAGGCGTGACCCGTTCAATGCCGATGCGGACATTGGGCCGCACCACGACCCCCTGATCGATTACAGACTTCAACATGCCACGGTAATCATCCCACCATCCCGGATAGCGGCCGTCGATGCCGCTGCGGTATGCGTCACCGTAGCGCAATTGCCCCGTGGGAGTGTTGATGTCCAGATTATTATAATAGTTAAGGGTGTCAAACTGCACCTGCTTGAGCACATTGTTCGTGGAACCGGTCCCGGATGATGACTGTTTCTGATAATCATAAATGTTCACGCCGTTGTTCTTGGCCGCCTGCTGGGCGGCCCCGAACGCGATAACCGGGCCGGCAAAGGCCATTCTCGTCTGCATTTGAGTTATAATTTTACAGGCATCCACTGCTTGTTCAGGCGGCAGCTTGGTTTGCAAAGAACCGGACGGAACATAGGTCTGCAACGCATTACAGGCTTTGATCAAGTTCAATTCGCCGATCAGGTTCAGGCTTTCCTTCTGCCACTGCGCCGCGGAAAGCGCGGCGGCCTGGTTCGCCGTCTCAATTTTTATTTTGGAACGGATAACGTTTTGCAGATCGAAGAGGAACAAAATACCCAGCATCAGGATAACCATGATAATTACGGCTATCACCACTACCTGACCTTTACTGTCTGAATTGATCTGTTTCATTAACGGTCCAAATAATTTAACGAATGATTGTACATATCGGATGTCCCGGCGGGAATATCCACTTTTTTCACATCATTGACAAAAACCGAAACCGCAGGGTCCAGCAGCGGCATGTTGAGAACGCTGACCGTGGCTGTAATCGTCGGAGTCATGTTGCTTCCCAGCGGGATATACAGCACCGGAGTGGTGCTGCCCGCGCCGTAAACCCAGTATTCGTAGTTTATCGTGGAATCGGAGTTGACCATGTAGTTTTGCGCACGGAGGGCGAGCTGTCTCCGGTAAGCGTCGAGATTAATGCTGCCGTTCGCACCCCGGTACTGGTCCTGCAGCGGCTCCTTGTCGGAACCGGTATCCTGGCCGGAGGCCGCTATCGCCGCAACCCGGGCGGCGTTGACGATAATGGTATCGGCAAAGCCATACGCGCGGGCCTTGGCCGCGTAAAAAGATGAATATTCGCAGACCATCTTGGCCATAGTCCATTGAAAAATCTGGAGCAGTCCGAACAGCACCAGGCAAAGCAGCAGCAGACAGACCATTGATTCCACGATTGTCGCTCCGCGCTGGTTCATCCTGCCTCCTGCCGGCTGATAACGTCTTTAAATTAAAAAAACTTGCTTTATATATATTAACGTTTTATTGAGATAAATCAATGCATGACTTCACGGATAGAATAAACGAAACTTGAAAATTGCGCAAAGTTCAAGCAAGGCGGTAATGGTGAATGGAAGTTTACACCGGATAACGCAAACCGGCATTTATAAAAAAAGCTCCTTTTTTCCGGATGCCTATTGACTTTTAATTATACAAGCATGTACAATTATATCAGTACATAAAATTACAGGTGAATACGATGCGGGAGCCGGTCAAGAGGCTGAAACTGTACGAAACGATGAAATCGGATATTGCGTCCGGTGTCTACTCGCCCGGCGCGTTTCTGCCGAACGAGTTTGAACTGGCGGATAAGTATGGCTATTCCCGCGGTACGGTACGCTCCACGCTGGCCATGCTTGAAGATGACAAACTGGTGGAGCTGCTCAAGGGCAAAAGACGCCGGCTATGTCCGGCCAAGGTCGAAAAAGCCAAAGTCCCGCTGACCTTCCTGCTGCCCTGCGCCGATTTTATCAGCGAAACATTTCCGCATGTGGCCGCACAGGTTTCCCGCCGGATACTCAAAGGGGTGTCACAAATTGCTTTTGACCATAATTACCGGCTGGAGACTGTGGCGGTGTCTCCGACCAATAATGCGCATGAAATTGACTGGCGGAAGCTGGATTTTGTCAATGCGGACAGTATGCTGGTAGTAATCGGCTACTGGTACCGCGACTTGTTCCCGCTGCTTTCTAAAAGCGGCTGCCGGGTATCCTTCATCGAAAACCAGGCATACGATTTTAATGTTTATGCCGATTACCTTAAGAAATGGTACGTACTAACCATAGACCGCATCAGCACAACCGAGTCAGCCGTAAAACTGCTGGCGGAACGCGGCTGCCGGCGGATTGCACTGACATACGATGACATTACAGAAAAAGACCATCCGGTACTGCGCGGTTATGAATCCGGACTGGCGAAATGCGGACTCAGCTATGCTGCCTGGCTGGATACATTTACCGCCAATAATGAAACTATCGCCGGAATCATCGCCGGTTTCTATGAAAAGAATAAATTTGACGCATTGCTGCTGGACCCGCATCTGGTTTTCAGACTGCGAACGCGGTATTCACTGAATTCATGTCTCGGGCTGCCGGAAAACGTGAAAATCATGGCAACTGACGAAATCAGCTTCAACCAACAGGCGTTCCCTTCACTCTCAAGCACGGAGTTTCCGTATGAGGAAATAGGCCGGGTTGCCGCGCAGCGGTTACTGGAAGATAATTTCAGGGGGGGGCAGCAAATATTCAGCGCCCGGATCATTGAACGCGAGTCTACCATGCATGAAAATGAAAGATTATCATTGTTAACAACAGTTTAGAAAGGCCGACAGATAATTTCTGCACACAATCAAAATAAACTTTAATTAATAACCTGAAAAGGAAAAGTATCATGAGAAAACCAAACAACAATTTTACGCTCATCGAACTCCTCGTGGTGATCGCGATCATCGCGATTTTGGCCTCAATGCTGCTGCCGGCTCTTAACAAAGCCCGCCAGAAAGGCTATGCGATTAAATGCACGAATAATCTGAAAAATATTGGCGTTGGCTTAATCAGTTATACGGCGGACTCCAATGATTTCACGATGCCGGCCAACGGCGGAGGAATCAATACCTGGCCAACATACCTGATTCTGCTTAGGGAACTGCCCAATTATAAGGTATTCCACTGCCCTTCAGATACGAATCCGATAATGCTTGGCGGGATTTCTAACATTGCCCCGTGCAACAGCAGTAATTCGCAGACATTTCCGAATTCCTATGGTGCCAATACTCAGTTCATCCGTGGAACAAAATCTTTCAGATTAGTCAGACAACCTTCCACGGTCATTGTAACGATAGATGTAAATCACCAATTCCAAATAACTTACAATTCCCCATACCAGTGGCGCGCCAATGGATTGTATTCATTGCGTCATTCACAGTCAGAAAATATCCTCTGGGGCGATATGCATGGCAATGCCCAGCGTACTTCCCTGATTCCGGAAAGCACATGGCATGCTTCTTTATGGTGGGGCGCAAATCTGCCATAAATATTTTTCCCGGCAAACCAGTTAATTAACATAAGGAAATAAGGGTATGCTGCATACAAAGAAAGGGTTCGGCGTCTTTAGGTTGCTTTTCATTATCTGCGCCGGAGTCAATCTTTGCGCAGCGGACAATGTAAAATTCAGCAGACAGGGGTGGTCGCTTTATCCCAAAGGCGTCAATGTCAAATTTGAGGAAGATAATAAAATATCAGATGACGGCAGGACTTTCGGGAGACTGATAATTTCTGATATGTCTGTGAGTTTTTCAGTTTATACCAATGTCGTAATAAAAGAGAAAAGAAATTATAAAATTACTTTTTCCTATAAGCTGAAAGATATTCAAATATCAGACAGCAGCCAGCCGCGGATGCTCTTCAATTTCAACAGGAAAAACGGAAGTAACGGAAGCGCCGGCGCTTTAAAAATTCCATGGCATTTTGAGAATAAACCGGATGAGTGGCAAACCTTTTCAACAGAAATACAAAGCCCGGCAGAGACCTCAACATGCCAGTTTGTAATCATTGAGGCATCTAAAATAAAGGGGACTGTATGGTTCGGCGATTTTAAGCTTGAGGAAGTTAATGACGTCTTCGCGGTTTATAAAACAAAAGTTCCGCCTGTAATTGACGGTATACTGGATGATGAATGCTGGCAAAAGGCTGTTCCGCTGACAAATTTCTACCGCCCGGACAATAATGCGTCTCCGGCAAAAACTGCAACCGCCGTCTGCGTTTCATACGATGACAATAATTTCTATATCGCATTTAAAAATGATGAACCTGAAATGAATAAAATCATGAGCCAGGTAAAAAAACGGGATGGCGATGTATGGACAGATGACTGTAATGAAATCTTTTTAACAGCGCCCGACGGCAATACTTATCAATTCATAATAAACAGCATAAATGAGCGATGGGATGGAAAAATTTTCGTAAAAGTCCCCGGCGACCCTTACTCCTCTGACGCAAAGTGGAACGGAACATGGACCAGTGCAGCTTCTAAACAAAAAGATTCCTGGACGACGGAGATATGTATCCCAGTTTCAAATTTTCACGCGAGCATAACAGATGGCGGCAAATGGCACATCAATCTGGCAAGAGAACGCAAGGTCAATCCTGAATTAAGCCATTTCAATCGAGTTGCGGACAGTTTTAATAATGTTGCGAAATTTGCATCATTGAATTTTGCTGAAGATTCCGCCAGACTTACCCGCGGCAGTGAAACCGCAATCGAAGATCCATTGAAAATTACGCGAGTATCACCGAAATATAAGGAGGTACTGTCTAAAGCGCCAGGGAATTATATGACAGCGGTATGGGCTTCGGAATGTGTATTGGCATATTACCCGCCAATACTTAAAACTAAATACACCGCTGAATCATTCGCCCGGGAACAGGAGAATATCCTCGCCGAATATGGGCGGGCAGGTATTGTCGGCCCCCCTTTTCCGTGGCTTCCCTCTTATGTTGCAGGCGGAATGGAACTGGTTAAAAAAATACATGAAGCACATAAGCTGAAATACTGGTTTGCCCTGTTTTCTTCAGCTCAGGATAAAGAAGCTATTTCAAACGGCGCAAAGTATGTATCTAATGCTTCGGTTGACCCGAATGATCCTGAATATGAAAAAGTAATTGAGAATTATATTAAAAATTATTTTCCCCAAAACAAAGATAAACTGCCGTATATATCCTTTATAATTGGAAAAGATGAACCGATGAACAATACCTCTGAAGCCTATAGCATGACTTTAAATACAAAGAACAGGGATGCGCTTGCAAAGCTTGACGAAAAGATAAAAAAGGAATTCGGTTTTGGCAAATTTGGATTATACGACGCTTATGCAGGCAATAATGACCAGGCGGCAGCTCCTTTTAAGATGATAGCGTTCATGAAATGGTGGAACAACTCCTTTCAGGAGAACACAAAAATTCAAAGAGCGCTGGTTAAAGAATACGCCCCTGATATAACATTTATATCACATAATATGAACTGCGTGAAAGGAATAGGGAAGGAGGATGTTGCATTGCTCTCTCTTTCCACGGATTATGTTTCGGCCGACCCCTACCCGACGTCGGCGTTGTATAATTTTGGAAGAAGCCGAGCTCTGTATCACACCGGATTTTCATTTAAATTGATTAAAGATTTATCCGGCGGCAAACCGGCCTCCGGCTTTATTCAAGCGTTTCCATATTGCGGACGCAACCCGTCTCCGGCCGACATGCGGGAATGGGCATCTCAGGCGCTTAAAAATGGCGCAAATACTTTAAACTGGTTCTGTGTTTCAACCAACAACATTCCATTACGAGTTGCTTTGCCTGATGTATACAGAGAATTGCTGAGACTGGGCAATATAATCCATAGCATGAATAAAATTGATATCCCGCAGAAAACTGGAACGGCAATATTTTTTTCCAATTCCTCTTTCCTGGGCAACTTTGATGAAGCCGCCCATCCCTGGTACACGGTTTATTCCATACTGGGCGAAAATCTCAAAACATGGTTCCGCTTTATAAGTGACAGCAGCTTGAGACTGAAACTCGATGCTCTTGCGAATTATGATTTAGTATATATCCCGCAATTGAATTACTGTGACTCCGCGACCGCGGAAACACTGCTGCAATATGTAAAAGCTGGTGGACGACTGGTAATATTCGACCCTGAAGCCTTCTCCTGGAATGTTGATGGCACACGTCTTGATAAAATCCGCAATGAACTCATCGGCTGCATGCCGGGCAAAGCAGTAAACGCAAAAAATATAATAGCGTCCGTGGATTACTACGGATTGAAAAAAGGCGATGAACTGCCTCTAATGCCTGTAGCAAATAGAACCGGCCGCGGCAATATTCTTGCCTTTGAAATTGTTCCGCCGGAAAATGCCGCAGTCATAGCGGTATACCCGGATGGCCGCCCGTCCGCATTTGAACGTAAGGTCGGAAATGGCACTGTAGTATATTTTGCCGCCCAGCCATTCGGAAATTCCGAGTTGGCAATAAAAAATTCCAACTGGTCTGTTTTCATGAAAGGAATAGCACAACGGATTGGAGAAAAACTCGATCTCCCAATATGGGATTTCGAGCTGCCAGCGAAAGGTGGCGAAATAGAAGTGAAATATGTTCTTCCGCCTGACATAAAATAAGCCGTTTATAAAAAACAGTCCTGTCTCCGCCCGGTAATGGCCGGGAATCCATTACCCATATTATACGTCACATTTTAAAATCGCGCGGCATAATGGGGTGTCATGAAAGTCACGTGCTTTTCAGTAGAGAAAAACGACTCCTGACACGATTCGGCGGTTATGCCTGCCTCGGCGCGACTTCTTTGCAGGCCATCCGCCGGACGGTGCCGGAACTTGGCGAATATGGCATAGTGCTCGGTCTGGGCATTGTCGGCAATCTGGCGGCGCAACTGGCGCAGCTCAGCGATGCCAGAGTAATCGGCCGGGAAGGCTTTGCCTCCAGAATAAAAATTGCGAAAAAATGTGAAATCAGGAGCTTTGTCAATTTTAAAACTCAGAATCCAGTTGAAGAAATCAAAAAAATGCGGCTCCCTACGGTGCAGACTTCGCGATTTTCGCTTTCGGCGGCGAAGCCACTGCCGCGTTTGAATCCGTCAAATCCTGTATGAAAGTGTCCGCCGACACCCACGCCATGGGCAGGATCATCCTGGTCGGCGGCTGCAAAATCAATCTCGGCAGCGGTGCCTATTCCGGCAATCGGGACATCCGGGCGACCTCCAGGACCGGTGCCGGTTACAAGGATCACGCATTGCATGCCGTTGAAAGAGGTCGGCAAAGCGGCTGAACTGCTGATCGGTCATCCGGACCAAGCGTACTTATAATGTCTCATCAATACGGATAGAATAAACGAAACTTGAAAATTGCGCAAAGCGGCAGCACCGGGCCCAGTCAGCCAATTCCGGCAAAGAGCATATTAGCAGCCTTTGTGTGCCTTGTTATGCCTGTAATCGACATAAGCATAAGATGCCTTATTAAACTTTGCAAATTTACCGAATTTCATGGATCACTTTAAAAAAATGATTTTTTTTGCGGATGCCTATTGACTTTTAATCATACATCCATGTATGGTTATTACAGGCAGTAAAATTACAGGTGAATGATATGCGGGATCCGGTTAAAAGACTGAAACTGTATGACGCGATGAAGTCGGATATTTCATCCGGCGTCTATCTGTCCGGCGGATTTCTGCCGAATGAGTTTGAATTGGCAGAAAAATATGGTTATTCCCGCGACACGGTAAGATCAACGCTGGCAATGCTGGAAGACGATAAACTGGTCGAATTGCTTAAAGGCAAAGGACGCCGGATATGTCCGGCCAATGTCCAAAAAGTAAAATCCCCGCTGACTTTTTTGCTGCCGTGTGCTGATTTTATCAGCGAAACCACGCAGTTTTCCAATTCGTCGCATACCCGCCAGATGCTTAAAGGAGTATCGCAAGTCGCGTTTGAACATAACTGCCGGGTGCAGACGGTTCCGGTGTCTCCGACAAACTTTATACACGATATTGACTGGAAACAATTGGAATTCGTTGATAAGAACAGCCTGGTAGTGATATCGAGTTTCTGGTATTATGATTTGTTTCCGCTTTTTAAAGAACGCAGATGCCGGGTGGCATTGCTCGACGGTCAAACTTTTTGTTCCAAAGTCCATGCCGGTTATTTAAAAAACTGGTTTGTAATAAGTGTAGACCGCATCTGTGCGATAGAAACAGCGGTTGAACATCTGTTCAGGCAGGGATGCCGCCGGATTGCATTATTTCATCATCACATATCAGAACCGGAACATCCTGTCATGACGGGCTACCGCTCCGGATTGAGAAAAAGCGGACTGAAGTTTGCCGCCTGGCATGAACTTCCGGATGAAGATATGGAACTGGAAAAAGTGAAAAGCAGGTTGAAAGATTTTTATAAGAAATCCGGAGGGTTCGACAGTCTGATCATAGATCACAGATTGCGTCTGCACAATTTATATCAGGACCTCGGTCTGGCTGAAAATATCAAAATAGTGGTATCTGATGATACGGGCAATAATCAATGGGTTACTCCGCCGCTCACCAGCCTGATGTTTCCATACGAGGAAATCGGGCGAATCGCGGCACGGCATCTGCTGTCTCCTGATTTTTCGCCGGGCAGGCAAATGATCAGCGGCAGACTTATTGAGCGGGAATCAACTTCAGCATTTTCCGAAAAGGCATTATTTGTTTCAGTATAAATCAAAATCAGCAAAAGGAGTAATAAAATCGAAATTGAAAAGAACCAGGCGTCACTAAAGCCAAAATAACAAAAGGAGAAAAAAGCCATGAGAAAACGGAAAGAAAATTTTACACTCATAGAATTGCTCGTTGTGATAGCTATAATTGCTATTTTAGCCTCAATGCTGCTGCCGGCTTTGAACAAGGCGCGGGAACGCGGCAAATCTGCCGTTTGCTCCAATAACATGAAACAGATCGGGACATCACAGGCAATGTATTCCGTAGATTATCAGGAATGGATTGTACCAATGCGTGATGGGCTGGGGGTAGGTAAAGGACTGTGGTTTCAAAAGCTTTCCGGTGTTACCGATGGCGGAGTAAGATTTGCCGAAGGTTATGGACTTCAATATGTCGGCAACTACACTACTACTCGTGGCAATATGGTCTGCCCGTCAGAACCCAAACCCATAGGGGCGGGCGCTGGTAAATATGGCTATACGCACTATGCTGTCAACGCCTATTTGCTTGGAAGCGTGGGACATCCAACATGGTGGGCACATAAACTTTCATCTGTAAAGCGCCCTGGCATAGTGATTTTTGGAGGAGACTCGAAAAATGACACCAGCTATCATGCCAGTGTTTACGATCATTTTGCTTATCGTCACGATATTGCCGACCAGCGGCCGGACTGTTCCTATTCTTGCGCTTCAACAAGAGGCAAGGCCAAACTGTTATTTATTGATAGCCATGTACAGGAAAACACGGCGGCGCAAATGTACCAAATGCCTAACGACGCCGGCGCTAAAAATGTATATGAATACGGATTGACAGCAGGATTCGGTTATCCTAACAGCGGAGTAAAATTCTAAGTAAGTATTTTAAAGAATAAATAGCCTGTTGTCCTGGTTAAGTAATCAAAATGATATTGAGAAATTCCTCCTGATTAAACAGAGAAACTATTTTTCTGGAAGCAAATGTCATTATAGAAGTTTAGTGAATACTGCTTAGCCAAGTTTTGCAGTTCATAGAGAAACTGAAAAACATGTACTGAAATATGATATATTAACCATAAAGAAGCCGCTAATTTTCAAGGAGCAGCATAGATGAATCCAGGAATGTACGATATCAACCGCACCGAGTTTAAAAAAGAAATTGGAATTATGCTTGGCAACGGCGAAATGGGCGGACTTGCCAGAAATGACGGATTGGGGGTTGATGAAATCTGGTTCTCCGATTACTGGCGCGATCCGGCATGCCGCTCTTCTCTGGCCGGCTTTCACCTGTCTGCGCCTGAATACAATTCTGAACAGCTATCACAGCGTCATTACCGGCAATCGTTATCGCTGCGGGACGGGGTTCTGCTTACAAAATCCGGCGGCGTGGATTCCTGCGGAAACGGTTTCGAATGCGAAATGTTCTTATCGGCAGACAATCCCCATTTGATGGTGATACAGCTCAGCAATACAAGCAAAAAAAGCGCCGAATGGGAAATCAATTTTGCGAAAAATCATGTCAGTGCGAAATTTAATGGAAAAAGTAATTTAATGACTCTTGTGTATGAAACAAAGGCTGATTACATGTCGCTGCCATTCAGCAGAGTGGTCTGGACCATATGCTCCAATATGCCGCTTCTATCTTTCAATGAGAATTCAGCATCGATCAGATTAAAACCCGGCGAGAAACTTGTTCTTTTGAACAGTATTGCAACCAGTTTTGACGGTGCCGATTATGAAGCCATCGGCAGACAAGTGTCAAAAAATAGAGAGAAATATGATTTTTTGAAAGAGCGGCATGTTCAGAAATGGAGGGCGGACTGGGACAGATTTGAGATTGAAATACCGCAGGGGCAATATGCTGAAGTCTTTTACAGATCTGTTTATTATATGTTCTGTGTGACCGGAATGAACAGATATCTGCAAGGCGAATGTCATTTTTCCGACCCGGCATGGAATATGCAGCCGTTCTCGATTGGAACGCCTTCATGGTCCGCCATGGCCCTCGCGGTTTTAAATCACGAAGAGAGAGCGGTGAAGATTCTGAATAATTTCTATATGGTTGATGCGCTTAAAGTTAATGCGCAACATTATCTGACTGCTCTCGGGAAAGTGCATCCGTTTTTCGGGCGCAAAAGCGCCGTTGAACCATTTTGTTTCGCACACAAAGCGGATATGCGGGGAATTGAAACCGCTTATTCCTATGGCCGTCAACGGTATTTGGACGGCTATATGCCGGCGGTTTTTCACAATATCACCAAGCTTTCCGGAATTAAAAAAACACCGGACAGCATGACTTATCAAGTGCTGAGAGGATGCGCTGAATTTTGGCTTAGATTCGTTTACTGGGATGAAAAACTTAAAGCATATATGATTCCGCCTACGCTGGGAATTGATGAATATGCATTTGAAACTTCGAGCGCGTCCTCCGTCTTCGCCTGTGCCTGGGAACTTAAAATGTTCTCGCATTACACCCGCGAAATTGGAATAGATGAAGAAATGGGCAAAGAGGCTGCCTCAGTCGCAGAGAAACTCTACTGGCCGGAAAATCAGGAAAGATACCTTGACCATCTGAATGATGATGAAAAGCGCTCGACAGGGTCGTATCTTTGCATAAGATCTTTCTCGCTCCTGGCATTTCCATTCTATGAAAATTTAAAAATGCTGGACAAGGCGAAAGCGTTTCGCACGCTTGACGCCACCCAGCAGAGAAACAGGCTTGGCGAAGGAAACTTCAATACGATGACAGTGAACCACTATGCTCTGACTGAAGCAGTCCTGGGACGCAAAGACAAGGCATATGAATTCTCCGGATATTCGGCGTTCAGGCGCATTGACGAATCCGGGGTGGCAATGGGAGAGGCATATAATGATATGTATTTATATTTTGCAACAGGATATACATCTTTCGTGCTTGCCGTCCTTAACATGATGCTTCAATCGTATGATGATACTATCTATCCTTTTCCGGCGATACCGACTGAGTGGAAAGATGTTTCTTTCAAAAATCTTCGAGCAGAAAGAGGAATTATGGTTTCCGGGAAAATGGAAAAATCCCGGATCGTTTATGTTTCATTTTCAAAAGACGGTAAGGAACTGTTGCGCCTGAATAAGGCCGTGCCGGTGAAAATAGTTGTGTCCGGAGATAATGTTGAATTAAAAGTTATCGGGAAAGATTAACGGATTAAGGTCAAAATAAATTGAAAGGGAGAAATATGAAATACTCAAAGTTTTTTGGTTTGGCGGCAGCAGTTGCAGCGTTAGTTTGTGCGGATGTGAACGCAGAGATGATCGTAAATCCGGACGACAACACGCTGTGGATTGAAAACGGCAGGGACATTAAAAACGGCTCGGCGGATGCCGGTGATGACTGGCGGGCAGGCGTAAAACTGCTGCCTGATCCGGCAGGCGAAGGATTTATTATAGACTCGAATTCCGATGCGGATAAACAGTGCAGCTCCGGACGTTACGTCAAAGTGGCCCCGGAATATTCGTGGCTGGTGTGGGAAATTACCGCAATCGCGCCGATTCCGGGCAAATACCTGGGACTGGCCATGCCAATGATGGTTGGTCCAATTTCTGAGTTTGCCGGAAATATTCCGACCGGGATATTTGTAAGAAACATCAATGACCGCGGCGGCGTGACTAAGGAAAACCTCTGCTTCCTGTCCATTTATGCTTATAATTCCAAAATAAATGTTAAATACATCAAAATGGTGAAAAAGCCGGATTATTGTGTGGAAATGAAGTCGGACACAGCGGCTAAAAAACAGAAAATAGAATTGGGCGACAATGTGACATTCAAAGTCTGTTTGAAAGAACCGGCGGAAGACGTGTCGCTGCGCTTCCATCATGTCTACACCATGCCTCAACTTAACGTCAACGGCGAACAGGCGGTACAGTTGAAAGCGGAGGACGGCTCGGATGGCAAGATTTGGAGCGCGACTGTTCCGTTGAAATCCATTTCCGGGGATTATAAATTACTTAGAGCTTATCTACTAATAATTGACTTTTGCTGAACTCGGATGTATATTATTCCCGGTAAACTTAAAAACGACATACCGGGAGGCAGGCATGGTGATGAAGCGATTAAAAACTTGGGAAAT